>NZ_JBKFEH010000002.1:0-474899 GCF_053572355.1 Duganella kummerowiae | reverse complement strand
GGCGGTTAGTTCAGCTGGTTAGAATACTTGGTCGACATCCAAGGGGTCGGGGATTCGAATTCCTCACCGCCCACCAGGACACTAGTAGGTTGCAGTACGTAGTACAATTCAAGGCAGTACCCACGGGCGGTTAGTTCAGCTGGTTAGAATACTTGGTCGACATCCAAGGGGTCGGGGATTCGAATTCCTCACCGCCCACCAGACATCTGTAAGAGCGAGAAAGGCAATCCGGTTATGACACCGCGAACTACTACCAAGCTTTGGGAGTGACGCTAGTCGAATGGGATTCTTTTCGCTCAAAGAAAGAGAAAAACGCGGCTAGTCCGCGTTTTTTTTCGTCCTCGTTTTTTGCAGTTCAAGACATTTGGAGAACACCATGCTTTCAATCCGCCTTCCGGATGGTTCCGCCCGTGAATTCGACGGCCCTGTCACCGTGGCGCAAGTGGCGTCCAGCATCGCCACCAGCCTGGGCAAGGCCGCCCTGGCCGGCAAGGTGGATGGCAAGGTGGTGGATACGTCCTTCCTGATCGAGAAGGACGCCGACCTGGCCATCATCACGGACAAGGACCCCGAGGGCCTGGACGTGATACGCCACTCGACCGCCCACCTGCTGGCCTACGCCGTCAAGGAGCTGTTCCCGGATGCCCAGGTCACCATCGGCCCGGTGATTGAAAACGGCTTCTATTACGACTTCTCGTACAAGCGCCCATTCACCCCGGACGACTTGGCCGCGATTGAAAAGAAAATGGCCGAACTGGCCAAGAAGGACGAGCCGGTCACCCGCAAGGTGCTGCCACGCGACGAGGCCGTGGCTTACTTCAAGTCCATCGGCGAGCACTACAAGGCCGAGATCATTGCCTCGATACCGGCCAATGAAGACGTGTCGCTGTACACCGAAGGCAAGTTCACCGACCTGTGCCGTGGTCCGCACGTGCCGTCCACCGGCAAGCTGAAAGTGTTCAAGCTGATGAAGCTGGCCGGCGCCTACTGGCGCGGCGACTCCAAGAACGAGATGTTGCAGCGCGTCTACGGCACCGCCTGGACCAAGAAGGAAGACCAGGAGCAGTACCTGTTCCAGCTGGAAGAGGCGGAAAAGCGCGACCACCGCAAGCTGGGCAAGCAGCTGGACTTTTTCCACTTCCAGGACGAGGCGCCGGGCCTGGTGTTCTGGCACCCCAAAGGCTGGACCATCTGGCAGCAAGTGGAGCAGTACATGCGCAACAAATACCAGGTCAACGGCTACCAGGAAGTGAAGGCGCCGCAAATCCTGGACGCCAGCCTGTGGGGCAAGACCGGCCACTGGGACAACTACCGCGAAAACATGTTCGTGACCGAGTCGGAAAACCGCTCCTACGCGCTGAAACCCATGAACTGCCCGGGCCACGTGCAGATCTTCAACAGCAACATGCGCTCCTACCGCGACCTGCCGCTGCGCTACGGCGAGTTCGGCCAGTGCCACCGCAACGAGCCCTCGGGCGCGCTGCACGGCATCATGCGCGTGCGCGGCTTTACCCAGGATGACGGCCACATCTTCTGCACCCACGAGCAGATCGAGCCGGAAGTGGTGGCTTTCCACACCCAGGCGATGGAAGTCTATGCCGATTTCCATTTCCATAACATCGAAGTCAAGCTGGCCCTGCGCCCCGACAACCGCATCGGCTCCGACGCGATCTGGGACGAGGCTGAGGAAGCGCTGCGCTCCGGCCTGCGCGCCTGCGGCGTGACCTGGACCGAGCTGCCGGGCGAGGGCGCCTTCTACGGCCCCAAGATCGAGTACCACCTCAAGGATTCGCTGGGCCGTCCGTGGCAGGTCGGCACCATGCAGGTCGACTTCTTCATGCCGGAGCGCCTGGGCGCCGAATACGTGGCGGCCGACAACAGCCGCCAGGTGCCGGTCATGCTGCACCGAGCGATTGTCGGTTCCATGGAGCGCTTCATCGGCATCCTGATAGAAAACTACGCGGGCGCGCTGCCGGCATGGCTTGCTCCGGTGCAAGTATCGGTGCTGAACATCTCCGATGCGCAAGCCGAGTATGTGCAGCAAGTGGCTGAAAAGCTGCGCCGCAGCGGGTTCCGTGTGCAGACCGATTTGCGGAACGAGAAGATTACGTATAAAATACGCGAACATTCCGTCCAAAAATTGCCCTACATTCTGGTGGTTGGCGACAAGGAGCGGGATGCCAACACCGTGGCCGTGCGGGCGCGGGGCAATGTCGATCTGGGCGTCATGTCCATCGACGCCCTGATAGAGCGACTCCAGCAGGACGTCGCTAACAAAGCCTGATCGCAGGGTCTTTCATCAGATTTTAAAAGGAATCACCATAGCTACTGACAAGTCGCATCGCATCAATGGCGAAATCACTGCCCCCGAAATGCGTTTGAGCGGGGTCGATAACGAGCCTCTCGGTATCGTGAGTTTGGCCGAAGCCTTCCGCCTGGCGGAAGAGGCAAACGTCGACCTGGTGGAAATCGCCCCGAACGCGAACCCACCGGTCTGCCGTTTGATGGACTACGGCAAATTCAAGTATTCGGAGCAGAAAAAGGCTCACGAAGCGAAATTGAAGCAGAAAGTCATCTCCGTGAAGGAAGTCAAATTCCGTCCCGGTACTGATGACGGCGACTACAATATCAAGCTGCGCAACCTGATCAAGTTCCTGGAAGACGGGGACAAGACCAAGATCACGCTGCGCTTCCGTGGCCGTGAAATGGCGCACCAGGATATTGGTTTCCGCATGCTGGAACGTCTGAAAGCCGACCTGGAGCCGCATGGCCAGGTCGAGCAATTCCCCAAGATGGAAGGGCGCCAGATGATCATGGTGCTTGCTCCCAAGAAGAAAAAATAAGCGCTGGCGCCGGTTGTTTCCCGGCGACACGTGCATTATTGCCGCAGTTGGTCTATAATGGTCGGCTGCAGTAACTGTAGTGGACTCGCTTCCGCTGCACAAACAAGTGAAAGCAGGCATCTAAGTGCGACGTAGTGTTGCCACCTGCAATCCTGTTTATATGGAGCTGCCCGAAAGGGCAGAACATCTATGCCAAAAATGAAAACCAAAAGCTCCGCGAAAAAGCGTTTTCGCGTGCGTCCGGGTGGTACTGTGAAATCGGGCATGGCCTTCAAACGCCACATCCTGACCAAGAAAACCACCAAAAACAAGCGTCAGCTGCGCGGCACCCGTAACATCGATGCGACCGACGTCCAGCGCGTCTACGCAATGATGCCTTCCGCTTAATCTCACACTCATTTAAGGAGCTACTATGCCTCGAGTAAAACGTGGGGTTACTGCGCGTGCCCGTCATAAAAAAGTACTGAACCTGGCCAAGGGTTACCGCGGCCGCCGCAGCCGTGTGTACCGTGTTGCCAAGCAAGCAGTGATGCGCGCTGGCCAATACGCCTACCGCGACCGCCGCAACAAGAAACGCGTCTTCCGCCGCCTGTGGATCGCTCGTATCAACGCCGCTTCCCGTGAGCATGGCGTGACCTACAGCGCCTTCATGAACGGCCTGAAGAAAGCCTCGATCGAGCTGGACCGTAAAGTCCTGGCCGACATGGCTGTTGCTGACAAGCCGGCCTTCGCCGCGATTGTCAACATCGTGAAAGCAAAAATCGCTGCTTAAGCCTGGCTTGAGACAGCGCCGCCTCCGGGCGGCTTGAGAACGGGGCAAGGGTCAAACCTGTGCCCCGTTTTTTGATTGAGGATAAGAAAAACGCAATGGACTCCCTGGAACAACTCGTCGCCTCAGCAGTGCAGGACTTCGCGGCCGCGCAAGACGATGCCGCCGCACTGGAAAACGCCAAAGCCAAATACCTGGGCAAGACCGGCCAGGTCACCGAATTGATGAAGGGCCTGGGCAAGCTGGACCCCGAGCAGCGCAAGGCGCAGGGCGCCCTGATCAACGCCGCCAAGCAGCAGATCGAAGCCGCGCTCAATGCGCGCCGTGACGCCCTGGCCGAAGCCCAGATGCAAGCCCGCCTGAATGCCGAGGCCATCGACGTCTCCCTGCCTGGCCGCGGACGCGCCGGCGGCGGCATCCACCCGGTGATGCGCACCTGGGAACGAGTTGAACAGATTTTCCGCTCGATTGGTTTCGACGTGGCCGACGGCCCCGAGATCGAGAACGACTGGACCAATTTCACCGCATTGAACAGCCCGGAAAACCATCCGGCCCGTTCCATGCAGGATACCTTCTACATCGAAGGCAATGACAGCACCGGCAAGCCGCTGCTGCTGCGCACCCACACCAGCCCCATGCAGGTGCGCTATGCGCGCAGCCACACGCCGCCGATCAAGGTGATCGCGCCCGGCCGCACCTACCGCGTCGACAGCGACGCCACCCACTCGCCCATGTTCCACCAGGTGGAAGGGCTGTGGATAGAAGAGAACATCAGCTTCGCCGACCTCAAGGGCGTGTACCTGAACTTCGTCAAGGCCTTCTTCGAGACCGACGACCTGCAGGTGCGCTTCCGTCCGTCCTACTTCCCGTTTACCGAACCGTCGGCCGAGATCGACATCGCCTTCGGCTCCGGTCCGCTCAAGGGCCGCTGGCTGGAAGTGTCGGGCTCGGGCCAGGTGCACCCCACCGTGGTGCGCAACTTCGGCCTGGATCCGGAAAAATACATCGGCTTCGCGTTCGGCTCCGGCCTGGAGCGCCTGGCCATGCTGCGCTATGGCATCAACGACCTGCGCCTGTTCTATGAAGGCGACCTGCGCTTCCTGAAACAGTTCAACTGACGCGCCGCCCTGTCGCATATACAAGAAAGCTTTAAAGACTATGCAATTCTCCGAAAACTGGCTCCGCACCATGGTCGATCCGAAGATGACTTCGGATGAACTGTCGCATCTGCTGACGATGTCCGGCCTGGAAGTGGAAGAAGTCGACCCCGTGGCGCCGCCGTTCTCCAACGTGGTGGTGGGCCATGTGCGCGCCATGGAAAAACATCCGAACGCGGACCGCCTGAACGTGTGCCAGGTCGACGTCGGCACCGGCACCCTGCTCAACATCGTGTGCGGCGCGCCCAATGTGCGCCCGGGCCTGAAAGTGGCGTGCGCCATGGCCGGCGCCGTGCTGCCGCCTGGCGCCGACGGCAAGCCCTTCCACATCAAGGTGGGCCAGCTGCGCGGCGTGGAGTCGCAGGGCATGCTGTGCTCGGCCAAGGAACTGAAGCTGTCGGAAGAGGGCGGCGGCCTGCTGGAACTGCCGGACGACGCCCCGGTCGGCCAGAACTTCCGCGACTATTACGCGCTGAACGACCTCAAGTTCACCATCAAGCTGACCCCGAACAAGGCCGATTGCCTGTCCGTGCTGGGCGTGGCGCGCGAAGTGTCGGCCCTGACCGGCGTGCCCTTGAACCCGCCGCAATCGCGCCCGGTGGCCGTCAACAGCAGCGAAGTGCTGCCCGTGACCATCGCCGCACCCGACCTGTGCGGCCGCTTCTCGGGCCGCGTGATACGCCACCTGAACGCCCGCGCCGAGACCCCGGCCTGGATGAAGCAGCGCCTGGAGCGCAGCGGCCAGCGTCCGGTATCGGCCCTGGTGGACATTTCCAACTACGTGATGCTGGAACTGGGCCGTCCCACCCACGTGTTCGACCTGGACAAGATCCACGGCGGCCTCACCGTACGCTGGGGCAAGGCCGGCGAATCGCTGAAACTGCTGAACGGTAACACTGTCGCCGTCGACGAATGGGTGGGCGTGATCGCCGACGAGAAGGAAATCGAGTCCCTGGCCGGCATCATGGGCGGCGACGCCACCGCCGTCTCGCTGGACACCACGTCCATCTACCTGGAAGCGGCGTTCTGGTGGCCCAGCGCCATCCAGGGCCGGGCCCGCAAGTACAACTTCTCCACCGACGCCGCGCACCGCTTCGAGCGCGGCGTGGACTATGCCACGACGGTCGAGCACATCGAGCGCATCACCGCCCTGATACTGGAAATCTGCGGCACGGCCCAGACCCAGGTCGGCCCGGTGGACGACCAGAGCGTCAACCTGCCGCAGCGCGCCCCGGTGCGGATGCGCACCGCGCGCGCCCAGAAGGTGATCGGCGTGCCGCTGACCGACGAGGTGGTGGCCGACATTTTCCGCCGCCTGGCGCTGCCCTACACCCTGGAGCAGGGCGCGGACGGCGGCGTGTTCTCCGTGACCGCCCCAAGCTACCGCTTCGACATTGAGATCGAGGAAGACCTGATCGAGGAAGTGGCGCGCGTGTACGGCTTCGAGAACATCCCTGCGGTGGCCCCGGTGGCGCGCAACACCATGCGCCTTGATCCGGAAAACACCCGTTCGCTGTTCGCCGTGCGCCACCAGTTGGCCGACCTGGGCTTCCAGGAAGTGGTCAACATGAGCTTCGTGGAAGCGGCCTGGGAGCAGGATTTCGGCGGCAACGACAACCCGATCAAGCTGCAAAACCCCATCGCGAGCCAGCTGAGCGTGATGCGTTCCACCCTGGTCGGCAGCCTGGTGGCCAATGTGCGCTACAACCTGAACCGCAAGGCCAGCCGTGTGCGCCTGTTCGAGATCGGCGCCGCCTACCTGCGCGACGCCGGCGTTGCCGACGGCCCGCTCACCGTGGCCGGCTACCACCAGCCCAAGCGCGTGGCCGCCATCGCCTACGGCGCCGTGGCCGACGAGCAGTGGGGCCAGGACAGCCGCGCCACCGATTTCTTCGACCTCAAGGCCGACCTGGAACATCTGTTCGCGCCCTATGCACTGCGCTTCGAGAAGGCGGTGCATCCGGCGCTGCACCCGGGACGCTCGGCCCATGTGCTGCTGGACGGCAAAGTTATCGGCTTCATCGGCGAACTGCACCCGCGCTGGTTGCAAAAATACGACCTACCCAACGCGCCCGTCGTGTTCGAGGTTGAGGCATTTGCTCTGCAGCAACGTCCTGTGCCAAAATATGAAGAGATCTCCAAGTTCCCGGGCGCCACGCGCGACCTGGCCGTGGTGGTCAAGCAAGATGTCCCCGCGCAGTTGCTGCTGGATGCGTTTAATTCCGCTGTGCAAGAGAGTCCGCAAGGAAAGATTGTGCAAGCCATTGTTTTGTTTGATGAATATCGAGGTAAAGGATTGGAGGCGGACGAAAAATCGCTTGCTTTCCGCTTTAGCTTGCAAGATACTCAAAACACGCTGCAGGATGATGTCGTGGATGCCGTGATGGCCGCCCTGGCCGGTGCGGCCCAGCACAAACATGGCGCCAAGCTGCGTGCGTAAAGCAGGAAACTAAGGCAGTACAAAGTTCTCTTGGTGAGTCCGGCGTATGCCGGACTTGTTCGTTAATAGCTATAGGCAGGGCAGGAAAATTAATAACAACGACGTTGATTCCGCCGTACTCCAATCCGCATTGGCTGCCGATTTGCATCGGGCCATGCAGGTGGCGAAAGTACGCCAGGATGCAGAAAAGGATATGCCGACCTTGACCAAGGCCGAGCTGGCCGAACTGCTGTTCGAGCAGGTCGGGCTGAACAAGCGTGAAGCCAAGGACATGGTGGAAACCTTCTTTGACGAGATCCGCAATGCCCTGGAACGGGGCGAGGCCGTCAAGCTGTCTGGCTTTGGCAACTTCCAGCTGCGCGACAAGCCGCAGCGCCCCGGCCGCAATCCCAAGACTGGCGAGGAAATCCCCATCACGGCGCGCCGCGTGGTGACCTTCCACGCCAGCCAGAAGCTCAAGGGCATGGTCGAGGACAGCAGCAACGGCCTGCCGCGCGCCGCCTGAGCCGGATTGATTCCCCATGAACGACCGCATCGCCAAGCCTGAACTTGCCGTGCTGCCGCCGATACCGGCCAAGCGCTATTTCACCATCGGCGAGGTCAGCGAGCTGTGCGGCGTCAAGCCGCATGTGCTGCGCTATTGGGAGCAGGAATTCACCCAGCTCAAGCCGGTCAAGCGGCGCGGCAACCGTCGTTATTACCAGCACCACGAAGTGCTGTTGATACGCCGTATCCGCGAACTCCTGTACGAGCAGGGCTTTACCATCAGCGGCGCACGCAATAAACTCGACAGCCGTGCCTACGAGGCGGCGCAGGCGGAGTATGATGGCGGGGCGCCCGCCGCAGCGGAGCTGGACCGCGAATTGATACGCAGCGAGCTGCTCGCCATCCTGAAATTGCTCAAGCCTTAACCGCTACTTAAATGTGCGTGGCCGGCGCCGCACCGCAGGATGGTTGGCCGTACGCCGCATGCGGGCTGCTATACTATCAATATTATTTCAAAGATCAGTGACAGAGACGTGTCGCGCAGTTGCGAGATGGCTGAGGCCCGGCGCCGTTCCGGGCTAGACAAGGGGAAACAATGATACGCGTTGCCATTTGTGACGACCATCAGATTGTAAGAGCAGGCTTCAAACAGATTTTCTCGTCCTCGGACGATTTCGAAGTGGTGGCCGAGGCCGGTACCGGCCGCGAGGCGCTGGACATCGCGCGGCGCGAGATTTGCGACGTGCTGCTGCTCGACATCGCCATGCCGGATCAGAGCGGGATCGACATCCTGCGCACCATACGCCAGGGCCAGCCGGACCTGCCGGTGCTGATCCTGTCCGGCTATCCGGCCCAGCAATATGCACTGAACCTGTTCAAGATGGGCGCCAACGGCTATCTCAACAAGGAGTGCGAGGCCGACGAGCTCAAGACCGCGGTGCGGACCGTGTTCCAGGGCCGCCGCTACGTCAGCGCCACCGTCGGCGAACTGCTGGCGCAAAGTTTCGACCGCGACCCCAACACGGCGCCGCACACGGAGTTGTCGGACCGCGAATTCCAGGTGTTCCTGCGCCTGGCGCGCGGCGCAACCGTGTCGGACATCGGCGTGGCGCTGTCGCTGAGCATCAAGACGGTCAGCACCTACCGCACCCGCATCATGGAAAAAATGGGCATGCAGTCGAACAGCGACCTGACCTACTACGCCATGAAAAACAACCTGCTCGACTGACCGGCCGCTTCAAACCGGCCATGGCGTCGTTGCAGCGCCTCGCCGTGCAGCCGCACTGTCTTGGTCGCAGCGCCTCGCCCTGGCCGGGTTGAAGCGGCCGGTGCATCATGGGCGCGCACGCTAGCGCGCCCGCCCCGGATGGTTTTCTCTTGCCCAGCTATAATGTAGACGGCCGGCATCATGCCGGCCGCTCTTAGCGATGAAAGACCGGGATGCATTTCACACTCAACACCGGGCCCCAGCACCGCCTGCCGCTCTACAAGACCGTCCTGTGCGTGACCTGCGCGCTGATCCTGATCGTCAACGGCATCAGCCTGTTCATGAACCTGCGCTCACTGCGCGGGGCCAACCAGATGCTGGCCCAGTCAGCGCGCGTGGCCGACCGCCTGCAATACCTGAACGTCCTGGTGCTGGATGCGGAAAGCGGCATGCGCGGCTATTTCATCTCCGGCCGCGAATCCTACCTCGGCCCCATGCGCACCGCCGTGACGGAAACGGAAAGCGAATTCCGCGAACTGGAAAAGCTGCTGGCCGATAGTCCGTCCCAGCTGAAAAACCTGGCCCAGCTGCACACCCTGGTACGGCGCAAGCTGGCCATCATGAACCAGGGGCTGGATGTGTACCGCGAGGGCGGCCTGGACGAGATCGTCAAGATCGCCAAGCTCAGTGACGGCCGCTCGGCCATGGACGAAATCCGCCTGCTGGTGGTGATCATGGAGCAGGAACAGAACGAAACCCTGGCGGCGCGCAGCGCCGACTTCTACCACGAGTACCGCAAGGCCATCCTGCTGGGAACCATCATCAACGCGGTCGCCATCGTGGTGCTGGTCATGTTCTACCAGCTGGTGCGGCGCAGTTTCCAGACCCGCGCGGCGGCCGAGGCCGCCCTGCAGGAGGCCAACGAGACGCTGGAATCGACCGTGCAGCAGCGTACCGAGCAGCTGTCGGTGCTGTCGCGCCATCTGATCACCATCAGCGAGCAGGAAAAGGTGCGCTTGTCGCGCGAGCTGCACGACGAGATGGGCGCCAACCTGACCTCGATAGGGATGGACCTGGGCGCCGTGCTGCAGCGGGTGCAGGACAGCGATCCTGAACTGGCCGGGCAGTTGCGCCGTGCCCGCGCCACCCTGGTGGAAACGGTGGAGATGAAGCGCCGCATCGTCGAAAACCTGCGCCCCAGCATGCTGGACCACCTCGGCTTGTGCGCCGCCATCGAAAGCTATTGCGCCGACTTCAGCCGCCTGGCCGAGGTGCGCTGCGACTGCGAGGTGGCGGCCGACATCGAAGGCGATGCGCGCCAGTCCGCCGACCTGGCCATTGCGCTGTTCCGCATCGTGCAGGAATCGCTGACCAATATCCGCAAGTACGCCAAGGCCAGCCGGGTGTCGGTGACGCTGGCGCGCCAGGGCGAAGGCCTGGTGCTGCGCATCATCGACGACGGCATAGGGATCGCCGCCAATACCCTGGTCAAGCCCATGTCGCACGGCTTGCTGGGCATGCGCGAACGGGCGCTGCTGCTGGGCGGGACGCTGAACATACGGCGCGGCCGCAATGACGCCGGCACCTGCATCGAGGTCCACATCCCCTTGCGCAGCAGGGAAACCCTGGGCGATCCACGGCCGCGGTCGGCCGAGGGCCAGTTGGCGCAGGCCAACGAGGCCCGCGCGCAGGCGCTGGCAGCGGCCGCAGCCGGGGAGAGACGTTCAGGAGATGGGCGCCAACAACGCAGCGCCTAGGGAACAAGCAGGGAGCGGGCAGGGAGCAGGGTGGATGCCGGCAGGAGTGGGGCAGGAAGCCCAGGCATGCCCGGCCAGGCCGCCGCAGCGGCCCGGTCGGCGGCGGCGCCATCAGCAGGCCGCCACATCCTCCAGCAGGCGGTCGTACTCATCCTTGGCGACCTTGTAGCATTCGCCCGCATACGCTTCCAGCGCGGCGCGGTCCAGTACCGTGATGTTGCCGCGCCGGTAGGTGATCAAGCCTTCCTCCTGCAGCTTGCCGGCGGCCGCCGTGATGCTTTCGCGGCGCACGCCCAGCATGATGGAGATCATTTCCTGGGTCACCTTGAGTTCGTTGCTGGGCGAGCGGTCCAGGCGGTCCAGCAGCCAGCGGCACAGCTTTTGCTCGATCGAGCTGTGGCGGCCACCGACGGCATTCTGGGCCATCTGGGCAAACAGCGCCGTGTTGTAGCGCATCAGCAGGGCGGGCAGCATGCCGCCCCTGGCAAAGGCCTCGCGCAGGTGCTCGGTCTTCATGCGGTAGCCGTAGCCGGCGCCCTGCACCACGGCGCTGCACATGGCGCGCTCGCCTTCGAACAGGGACACACCGGCCACGCCTTCATGGCCGACCACCGCGATCTCCGTGGTGGCGCCGTCTTCCATCACGTACAGCAGGGAGACGATGGCGGTGGTGGGGAAGTACACATAATCGAGCTTGCCGCCGAATTCGAACAATTCCTTGCCGAACGGCAGTTCCGCCAGTTCCAGGTGTTCGAACAGGCTGGCCATTACGTCGCGCGGCAGGGCTGCCAGCAGCTCGTTCTGCTGGGCGTTGGTGGGGCTGGCGACGGGTTTGGACGCCGCTTTGAAATCGCGCCTCCCGGCCGCCGCGCCACGGGTGGCTGGCTGTTTGAGGGGGGCGTTCAATTGGGCGTTGTTCATTTGATCCTCACTGCATTTCATGGTAACGACACTGTATTGCCCATGGCCTGTTGCGAATATAAGATCAGATAGCGCCCCTTTGTAGTCCTGCGCCATGCAGCTCTGTAGTCCTGGTCCTACATAACCTGTGTGTGCTTGCATTGAGGGGTAATATGGCTCCCACGCCCGATTCCGACCCTGAAGACGGAGTGCCCTATTGTCCAATTAAATCAATAACCTGCACTTATCGCTGGCGGGTATGCAAGGAAAGCTGGCGGTGTACGGGCAGGGGGGCGGGGGGCGTGCGGCGGCCGGTGGGCGTGTCAGTCCTACAGTGAGCCGGACAGGGGCCGGCTTGTGGTAGCCGTTGTCGGGCTCGGACCGTGCCGGCGCCGCGGTGCAAGCAAAAATGGCGCCGCTGCGCGCGGAGGCAAGGGCGCGGCGTGCGGGCACGGCCCGGAGCGCCGCGTTGGCGGCCTCAGGCCGACAAGCCCAGGCGGGGCAGGGCGCCGCCGCCGTGCTGCCGGCCTGGCGCGGCGCGATGTTCCATGCTGGCGCCGCCATCGGCTGCCACACGGAAGATGCCGACCGCTTGCACCAGGTGGGCGGCTTGTTCGCGCAGCGATTCGGCGGCGGCCGCCGCCTCCTCCACCAGCGAGGCGTTCTGCTGGGTCACGTCGTCCATGGCGCTGACCGACTGGTTGACGTGTTCGATGCCGCCATACTGCTGCTGGCTGGCGGCGGAAATGGCGGTCACGATGTCGCTGACGCGCTGCACGCTGTCCACCACGTCGCGCATGGTGGCGCCGGCGTCGCCGGCCAGGCGCGCGCCTGCTTCGACCCGCTGCACCGAATTGTCGATCAATTCCTTGATTTCCTTGGCCGCCGTGGCGCTGCGCTGGGCCAGGGTGCGCACCTCGGACGCCACCACCGCGAAGCCGCGTCCCTGTTCGCCGGCGCGGGCCGCTTCCACCGCCGCGTTCAGGGCCAGGATGTTGGTCTGGAAGGCGATACCGTCGATTACGCTGATGATGTCCACGATCCTGCGCGACGCCTCGCTGATGCTGTCCATGGTGGCCACCACCTCGCCCACCACGGCGCCGCCCTTGCCGGCCACGCTGGAGGCGGCGGCCGCCAGTTCGCTGGCCTGGCGCGCGTTGTCGGCATTCTGGCGCACGGTGCTGGTCAGCTCATCCATCGAGGACGCGGTTTCCTGCAGCGCGCCGGCCTGGCGCTCGGTGCGCTCGGACAGCTCGTTGTTGCCAATCGAGATTTCCGACGCCGCCGTTTCCACCTGTCGGGCGTCGTTGCGTACCGCCAGCACCACGCCGGTCAGCGAGACTTGCATGCGCTGCACGGCGGCCAGCACACTGCGCTCGTCCTTGGGGTGCACCTGCAGCCGGACTGTCAGGTCATTGTCGGCCACCCGGCCCACGGCCTCGGCCAGGTCGCGCGGCTCGGCGCCCAGCGAGCGCCACAGGGTGCGCGTGATCCACATGCCGGCCAGCACCGACAAGCCGATCGCGAACACGCTGGCCCCGGCCAGCACATGGCGCGCCGTCAGGTAGGCGGCATGCGCTTCGCCGACCAGGACTGCGGAGCGTTGCGCCGCGTGTTCGGAATAGGCGTCAGTGGCGGCGATCAACTGGCGCAGCAGCGGGCGGCAGTCCTCGTTCATGCGCCGGATGGCTTGTTCCTTTTCGCCGCGCAGGGCCAGGTCGACGATCGCCAGCGCCACCTTGGCATATTGCTGCTCCACCTTGTCGATGGCGTCGACCAATTCCCGGCCGCGCGCCGACACATCCGGCTGTTGCGCCAGTTCCTTCAGGCGCGCCAGGTGCCTGACGGCCGCATCCTGGGCCGCCAGGACGGTCTTGCGCTCCAGTTCCAGGTCGCCCGGTGTGGTGACCAGCACCAGATTGCGCGCCGAGATGGCGCGTTGGTCCACCGCCTCGCGCAGCATGTGGGTGGCGGCGGCGCGCGCATTCACTCCATTCACATAGTTCTCGAAGCGCTCGCTTTCCTGCGCCAGATCGCGTATCGATAGCAGCGCAATGCAAATGATGGTCAATACCAGCGCACCGAAAGCCAGTGCAAGTTGCATACGGACGGTCAAAGTTTTCACGGTTTTTCCCTTTATGGACAGACAAGGCGGCAGGGATGCAGTCTGGGCATCCGTTTATTTGCTACTTGCTGCAACACGGGGCGGGGTGTGCGAGCGCATCGAATGGAGGAATACAGCAGTGACAGTATCGCCATTTTATTTCCATGGGTCAATAAAAAACGTTATCGCTGTGGGGAAAGCGCCATAGCCGGCACGCCGCTGGCGGCGCGTTGATACTGTTCAACGGCGTATTGGCGAGTTCAAGAGTGCCAAACAATTCACACGGTAAGTCCATCTGCCGGTAAAATCGTGGGTTTTTTGCGGGACCATGTAGAGTGGTCGCGATCATGGTCAACGATACTGAAAATACAACACCCGACACCTCCGACAGCGCCGGCAGCAAGACCCCGCCGGCCCTGATCGCGCGCGAAGTGCAGCGCCGCCGCACCTTCGGCATCATTTCCCACCCCGACGCAGGTAAAACCACGCTGACCGAGAAGCTCCTGCTGTTCTCGGGCGCGATCCAGATGGCCGGCACGGTCAAGGCCCGCAAGAGCGGCCGCCACGCCACCTCGGACTGGATGGAGATCGAGAAGCAGCGCGGCATTTCGGTGGCGTCCTCGGTGATGCAGTTCGAATTCCGTGACCACGTCATCAACCTTCTCGACACCCCCGGCCACCAGGACTTCTCGGAAGACACCTACCGCGTGCTGACGGCGGTGGACTCGGCGCTGATGGTGATCGACGCGGCCAAGGGCGTGGAGGCGCAGACCATCAAGCTGCTGGACGTGTGCCGCATGCGTAACACGCCCATCGTCACCTTCATGAACAAGCTGGACCGCGAAACCCGCGATCCGCTGGAGCTGCTGGACGAGCTGGAATCCGTGCTCAAGATACAGTGCGCGCCGGTAACCTGGCCCATCGGCATGGGCAAGAATTTCCGCGGCGTGTATCACCTGCTGAACGACGAGATCATGCTGTTCAAGGCCGGCGAGGAGCGCGCCGACGGCGCCTTCGAGATCATCAAGGGCATAGACAATCCGCGCCTGCAGGAGATGTTCCCGCTGGAGATGGACCAGCTGCGCATGGAGGTGGAGCTGGTCAATGGCGCCTCGCATCCCTTCAACCTGGAGCAATTCCTGTCCGGCGTGCAGACCCCGGTGTTCTTCGGCTCCGCCATCAACAACTTCGGCGTGCGCGAGATCCTGTCGGCGCTGGTCGACTGGGCTCCGGCCCCGCGCGGGCGCGACGCCACGGTGCGCGTGGTGGAACCGGCCGAGCAGCCGTTCTCCGGCTTCGTGTTCAAGATCCAGGCCAATATGGACCCGGCCCACCGCGACCGCATCGCCTTCCTGCGCGTGTGCTCGGGACGCTTCGAGCGCGGCATGAAGGTCAAGCACCTGCGCCTGGGGCGCGAGGTGAAAGTGTCGTCGGTGGTGACCTTCATGGCGTCCTCGCGCGAGCAGGTGGAGGAAGCCTATGCCGGCGATATCATCGGCCTGCCCAACCACGGCAACATGCAGATCGGCGACAGCTTCTCCGAAGGTGAGCTGCTGACCTTTACCGGCATCCCGTACTTCGCGCCGGACTTCTTCCGCTCGGTGCGCATCCGTAACCCGCTCAAGATCAAGCAGCTGCACAAGGGCTTGCAGCAGCTGGGCGAGGAGGGCGCGGTGCAGGTGTTCAAGCCGGTGCAGGGCGGCGAGCTGGTACTGGGTGCGGTCGGCGTGCTGCAGTTCGAGGTGGTGGCCAGCCGCCTGATGAACGAGTACGGCGTGGACGCCGTGTTTGAAGGCACCAGCATCAGCAGCGCGCGCTGGGTCTCCAGCGACGACAAGAAGGCGCTGGCCGACTTCGAGGCGGCGCTGGGCCACAACGTGGCCTACGATGCGGCCGGGAACCTGGCCTACCTCGCCACCTCCGGCGTCAACCTGCGCCTGACCCAGGAGCGCTGGCCCAAGCTGCAGTTCCACGCCACCCGCGAGCACTCGGCCAAGCTGGTGTAGCCCGGGACGTCATTGCCGCGCACGCGGCAATCCGTACTGTTCCGGCATCCACGCGGCGCATGGATTGCCGCTTTCGCGGCTATCGGCTTGATTGCCGCCCCAGGCGCCGCGCCCGGGGCCCGCATCAGCGTCCGGGCGCGCTCTGGTACACCAGCCCCAGCGTCACCACATGCTCGCTGGCGCCGCGCGCCATGCGGTTGCCCCAGGTGGCGTCGACCTGCCAGCGGTCCGGCGCCAGCGCGTAGCTGGCGCCGAACTGGTAGCGCGACCCCGCCCGCTGCTGGCCGTAGGTCTCGGCCGTCACGGCAGCTTTTTCCGTCAGTTTGAATTCCGCGCCCAGGCCCCAGGTGGCGTCGTGGCGGCGCGCCTGCGCGCCGCGCAGCCAGCCTGCATTCAGGTGCAGCAGCAGCGCGTCGCCGCGCAGCGAGAAGGTCAGCGGCACATTGGCCGACCATTCCCCATGCATCCCTTCGCCCGGCCGGTACTGGTCGGCCAGCACCAGGCCTATGCCCCAGCCATCGGGCTGCACTTCCCTGAACACGGTCTTGCCCTGCAGCCGGGTATAGCGCTGGCGGCCGTCCTGGTGCGCCATGCCCACGGCCAGTTCCAGCCAGCCGGCCAGGGTACAGGCCGGCGTGATCCAGGTTTCGTTATGCTCCCGGTCGTGCTGGCCATAAGCCTCGACCTGGCACAAGCCGGCCGGTGTGATGGCGGCGTCCTCTATCGTCATGGGGCGGCCGGCATGGGCGCCGGGCGCTCCCAGCAGGCAGGCTGCGGCAAGGTAAGTGTGGCGGCGGTTCATCGCGCCTCCTTCTGTGATGCGGAAAGATGCCGGATGGTAATGGCCATGCTGCACTGCGTCAATTGAAATAAATTGAAGTCGAGTGCTGTTGTGCTTGATTTGGTACAGCAATTGTATTACTGTATTATTTACTTAATACACTAATGCAGTCCATGACCAGCCATTCCGCCCATTTGCTCTCCATCGTGACCGGTTCGCCGGAGCCGATCTACCGCCAGCTGATCGACCAGGTGCGGCGCCTGTGCGCGGCCGGCGTGCTGGCGGCGGGCGATTCCATGCCGTCCGTGCGCGAGGTGGCGCAAGCGCTGGCCGTCAACCCCATGACAGTGTCCAAGGCCTATGGCCTGCTGGAGATGGAGGGAGTGCTGGAGCGCGCGCGCGGGGTCGGCATGCTGGTGGCGCGGCGCCAGTCCGCTGCGGCCGGCGCCGTCACCGAGCGTGAAAGCCTGCTGCGCCCCACGCTGGAGCGCGCGGCCCAGGAAGCGCGCCAGCTGGAACTCGACCCGGAAGCGGTGATCGCGCTGTTCCGCAAGATACTCGAGCAGTCCCATTGACGCCGCCTGCCTCCACCGGCTCAACCCGAACCATTGATGAGAACTGAAGGAATCCCCATGATCAGCCCCATAGTAGAAGTCTCCGCCTTGCAGAAGTCATACGGCCAGCAGCACGTGCTCGATGGCGTGCACTGGAGACTGGCGCCCGGCCAGGTGGTCGGCCTGCTGGGCCGTAATGGCGCCGGCAAGTCCACGCTGCTCGAATGCATGCTGGGCCTGCGCGAAAGCGACCACGGCGCGGTACACCTGTTTGGCGAACCGGCTGGCAACCTGAGCGAGCAGGCGCGCGCCCGCATCGGCTACGTGCCGCAGAAGTCGGAGCTGTTCGAGTGGCTGACACCGCTGCAGATGCTGGATTATTTCAAGGCCATGTACCCGCGCTGGAACGACGCCAAGGTGGCCGGCCTGCTGGAATGCTGGGGCTTCGGCCCTGCGCTGCGCACCAAACCCATCGGCAAACTGTCGGGCGGCGAGCAGCAGCGTCTGTCCATCATCCGCGCGCTGGCCCATGAGCCGGAGCTGCTGGTCCTGGACGAGCCGGTGGCCAGCCTGGACCCGCTGGCGCGCCGCGAGTTCCTGCGCGAGCTGGTGGACGGCGTAGTGGCGCAAGGCACCACGGTGGTGTTCTCGACCCATATCCTGTCCGACCTGGAACGGGTGGCCGTGGACGTGGCCTTCCTCAAGGATGGCCGCATCGGCCTGCAGGCGCCGCTGGACGATCTGCTGGAGAACGTGCGGCGCATCTCCGGCACGGCGCAGGCGCTGGCCGGACTCAGTTTCGCGGGCGAGATCCGGCGCGAGCGCGATGGCCTGGGCGGCGCCAGCATCATCGCCCGGCTCGACCCGCGCGAGAGCGCGCACCTGCGCAGCGGCCCGGCCTTGCGGGTCGATCCGCTCACACTGGAAGACTTGTTCGTGGAGGTGACCAAGTGAAGGCCTATTGGCAGTTGCTGCAGCAGCCGATGCGCGAGCGCGCGCTGCAGGGCAAACCCTGGCTGGGGCTGTTCTTGTGGTGCTTGCTGGTACTGCTGCTGGTGCTGCAGTCGCTGGTGCATGGCAGCGCCAGGCGGCCGCTGTCCATGGTTTGCATACTGGTCACGGGGGCCGCCATCTCGCTGTGGTGGCAACGGTATGTAAGCAATGCGCAGCGCCAGAACCTGCCGGCCAACGCCGTGCTGGTGCCGCATCTGCGGGCCCGTTTGATGAAGCTGACCGCGCTGCTGTGGCTGGGCTGCACGCTGTTGCTGGCGGCTGTGTGCTGGCTGGGCTTTGGACATTTCGGCTACGCTTTCGTGGGCTTCGGCGGCGCCTTGCTGCTGTTGGCCGGCATGGCCTGGCTGCGCTGGCTGGCACTGGTTCCGGCCCTGCTGTCCATCAGCACCATGCTGGGCGTCCATCAGCCGTATGACGCCATGGCCGACGCCATCGCGGCGCTGGGCGAGCCTGTCGCCAGCGCGGCCGGGCTGCTGGCGCTGGCCGCCACCGGAGCGTATCTGCTGCGGGCCATCTTCCCGCACGGCGGCGAACGGCATTGGTCCACCTGGCGGCGCATCGGGCAGGCTGCGACGGCCGCCGCCAAGGGTGAGCTGCCGGCGCGCGACGGTGCGCGTTCGCTGTCCACACTGTGGGATCGCGGCTACCTGGCGCTGCTGCGGCGCGATTGCGCGCTGACCCGCACAGCTGCGGGCGCATCCGCGTCCGGGACGGCGGGACGCATGCTGCTGTATGCGCTGGGTCCACGGGCACATTGGTCGGGCGCCGTGCTCAGTAGCGTGGTGCTGGCGACGGCGGGGGCCGCACTTGGCTGGTACCAGTCCACACGCGGCCCGGGCGCCCCCATGATATGGAGTCCGGTGATCCTGGTGATGTGGCTGTTGCCGGTGCCCATGCATGTCGCTGCAGTCCGCCTTGCCATGCACGAAAAACGCGCGGAGCAGGCGCTGCTGCGGCTGGCGCCGGTAGCACCGGCTGCGCAGGGCTGGAACCGCCAACTGGGCCACGCATTGCTGCGCCAGCTGGTGCTGGTGTGGGCAGTGGGTCTGGCCAGCATGCTGGCGGCGGACCTGGCGCTGGGTCGGGGACTGCATCCCGCGGTCAGCACCGTGGTCGCAGCCACCGTGGGCGTACTCGTCGGCGCCGGGATATTGCGTGACTATGCCGCAGCCCCTGCGCCCGCGCGCCAGGCGGGCTACGGACCCGCGCCGGCGGTGCTGGTGACGCTGGCGGCGCCGGTGGCGTTTGGGCAGTGGCTGGATCACCCGCTGCATCTCGCGCTTGCGGGCATGGCCCTGGCCGCATGCGGCCTGGCGCGCATGGCCATGCGCTGGCGGCGCATGTGCGCCGCTCCGCCAGCCTTCCCGGCCGGCCGCCTGGCGCAGTGACTACCTGGCCGGAATGGCCAGCGGCTTGTCCTTCTCGACCACGAACACGCCCACCAGCCGCGCCGTGCCCTTGCCGACGTTGCGGGCGTCGTGGATGGTGCCGGCCGGGATGATGTAGGCCTGGCCCGGTTTCAACCGGCGCGGGTCTTCGCCATGGATCAGCAGTTCTGCCTCGCCCTCCAGCACATAGCCGATTTCGTCGCCGGGATGGCTGTGGCGCCCGGCGCTGGCGCCTTCGTCCAGTTCGACCCGGGCCACCACGGCCTGGCGGCCGGTGGCGGCGACGTCGCCTTTTTCGATCACGGTGCGGCGGATGCCGCTTTGCTGCGCTTGCGCCATCGCGGCGCACATCAGGAGGAGCAGGGGCAGGCTGCGTACTTTCATGGCGTATCCTTTATAAGGTTTGTTATCGGATCAGGCAAAGCGATCCGATTGTACGCCTGCCTACCCTAATGGGGCGCGCGCCGCCCCAGCCATAACGCGTCGGCCACGCTGCCCACCCAGCACACGATGATGACCAGGGCGGCGCCATTGGTCTGCGGATTGTCGATGCCGGAGGCATGGATGCGTTCGATCAGCTGGAAGGGATCGAGCGCCAGGAAGCCAGCCTGGATCTCGGCCAGCAGCGCATCGGCCAGCGTAATGACGGCGCGCAGCAGATACGCCACCGCCAGCAGCAGCGGCACCAGGAACACGAGTCCGCGGCGCGCATGGCCTATGGCCAGATGCCCCAGTCCGGGGCAGAGCAGGGCGTTCATCAGGGCCGCCTTGGTGCTGTTTTTCATGCGTTTCCGATTCCTTTCTGGTGCTTGAGCAAGCGCAAGGCCGGCCCCGGCTGCGGAGCGTAGATTACGAAATGCGCTGTGGAAAGATTGCGTGTAGGAACAATCTGATGCCTGTTGCTGACAGCGCCCATCATAGTCGAAAGGAGTGCCATGCGTCGTCTTGCTACCCGCTGCGCCGCGCAACCGTGGGGTGGGGCATGCTGAGCAAACTGAAGATCGGGCCCAAGCTGCTGCTGGCGCCGGCGCTGGCGCTGCTGTTGCTGGCGACCTTGTCCGGCGGCGCCTATCTGGCGCTGGTGCGCCAGAACCAGTCGCTGGACGTGATCGTCCAGCAGCGCACGGCGCGGGTGCGCGAGGCTGGAGAACTGGCGGCGGCCGCCCACCGCTCCCACTCCGAGGTGTACCAGTTGCTGACCTGGATCAGCGGCAGCTTCTCGCCGGCGCGCATCGATGGCCTGGTGGCCGACCTCCATGCGCGCCAGGCCGCGTTGGACCGCATGTTCGTCCAGCTGGAGCTGCTGGTGCAGGCCAGTCCCGCCGAGCGGCGCTATGTGGCGCAGTCGCAGGCCGCCTATGCCGAGTACACCAGGGCGGTGGCCGATGCGGTGGAAATCAGCATGCTGGACCAGTCGATCGCGGCCAACGCCATGTCCAAGGCCGAGCGCGCCTTCGACGTGGTGGCGCGCCGCCTGGCCGAGCTGGCGGAACTGGAGCGCAGCCTGAGTGAACGCGCCTATGCCGAGGCCGAGTCGGAGTTCCAGCTGTGCTCGCGGGTGCTGCCGTTGGTGGTGGTATTGTCGATCTGCCTGTCGCTACTGGTAACCATGGTGGTGCGGCGTTCGCTGCTGCGTGAACTCGATGGCATAGGCGCGGCCGCGCTGGGCCTGGCCAGCGGCAACCTGACGGTGCAGGCGCGCGACTACGGCAGCGATGAAATCGCCGCGACTTCGCGCGCGCTGGACGAGAGCATCCGCAACCTGAACGGCACCTTGAAGCATATCTTCGCGTCGGCGGCCTCGCTCAATGAGGCGTCGCGCGAGCTGGTCGAGGACAACGCTCATCTGGGCAGCCAAGTCGGGGCCCAGGCCAGCGCGCTGGAACAAGCCAGCAGTTCCATGCGCGAGCTGAGCGAGACGGTGGCCCAGGCGGCGGACCAGGCCCGGCTGGCCGACGAGCTGGCGCGCTGCGCCAGCGGCTTCGCGGCGCGCGGCGGCAGCGTGGTCGAGCAGCTGACGGTCACCATGGACAGCATACGGGGCAGCTCGCGCAAGGTGGGCGACGTGGTGGGCGTGATCGACGCCATCGCCTTCCAGACCAATTTGTTGGCGCTCAATGCCGCGGTGGAGGCGGCGCGCGCCGGCGAGCAGGGCCGCGGCTTTGCCGTGGTGGCGGGCGAGGTGCGCCAGCTGGCGCAGCGCTCGGCCATGGCGGCGCAGGAGATCAAGGCCTTGATGGCGGCCTCGGTGGCCGAGATCGACGGCGGCAGCCGCTCGGTGCGGGAGGCCGGCAGCAGCATGGCGCAGATGGCCGCCTCGGTGCGCCAGGTGGGCGAGCTGGTGGGGCAGATGGGCAGCGCCAGCGCGCAGCAGGCGCAGGGGCTGCAGGGGATGCAGCAGGCCATCGTCGACATGGACCAGGTGACGCAGCAGAACATGGCGCTGGTCGAGCAGGCGGCCGACGCCGCCAGCGGCCTGCAGCAGCAGGCGCTCAGCCTGTCGCAGGCGGTGTCGGCCTTCAAGCTGGGCCAAGCGATCGACGCTGCCAACACCCCGGCGTTGCAGGCGCCGTCCAAGGACGGTGGCCCCAGGCTGCACCTGGCCCACGTGCGCAAGTGAACCGCTTGCATCAAATTGGCAACACCGAGGCATGAGTCTACATCGCCCGGTCGGGGCAGCGTAGTCCGGCTGCGCTATACTCGGGAGATTGACGTTGCCCAGATGAAACCATGGGATTGCTCAGGCCAGTCTTTGTCCGCCCGTTCTGGGCCGCCGCCGGCGGCTTGTGGCTGGGGCTGGCCTGCGCACAGCAAATCCCCTTGCGGCAGTACACCCAGGCCGATGGCCTGGCCAACCAGGCGGTTACCGCGCTCGCCCAGGACGCGGACGGCTACCTGTGGATAGGCACGGAGAACGGCCTGTTCCGCTTTGATGGCGCCCGTTTCGCACGCTACGGCGGGGCGGAGGGCTTGCCGCGGCCCTTCGTCACCGCCATGCAGGCCGACCGTGCCGGTCGCATCTGGGTCGGAACCCGGGACGGACTGTGCTACATGGAGCGCGGACGCTGCCTGGCAGTCCCGGGCCCGGACGGCAAGCCGATGTCGCTCTGGGCCGGCCAGCGCATCGCGGCGTATGGCCGCGACGGCGTGCTGGCCGTCAGTGAGCGCGCGCTGCTGGTGGTCGAGCCGGTCCAGGGCGCGGGGTGGTCCAGCCGCTATCTGTTCAGCGCGGCGCAGCGCCAGGCGCAGGCGCCGCTTGCCGATATCCAGAGCATCGCCAGCGGCGCCGATGATGAGCTGTGGATGGGCTGTCAATCCCGGGTGTGCCGATATCGAAATGGTGGCCAGGCACGGGTCTACGGTCCGGCGCAAGGGGTGCCCGAGGGCCGCTGGGGCGGCATCCTGCCGGGCGGCGATGGCCAGGTCTGGCTGCGCAGCCAGCGCCATTTGCTGTCCGTCGGCCCCGATGGCGAGGTGAAGGCGCATCGTCCGCCCGGCGTCGACCAGGGAATATTGCGCCAATACTATCCCATGCTGCAGGACCGCGATGGCGCACTGCTGGCCACCAGCGACTATGGCCTGCTGCAGGGCGGCGCCTGGGCCTGGCGCCAGCTTGGCGCCAGGGAGGGCTTGAAGGCCGACGGCAGCGTTAGCGCCATGCTGCTGGACCGCGAGGGCGAATTGTGGCTGGCGGTCTCCGGGCGCGGCCTGCTGCACTGGCAGGGTTACGGGGAGTGGGAAAACTGGACCGTGAACCAGGGCCTGCCCAGCGACGATGTCTGGTCTTTCTACCGTACGCGGGAAGGCAGCCTGCTGCTGGGCACCAGCGAGGGACTGGCCACCCTGCGCAGCGGGGGCGCCGCCTTCACCGCCGATGGCGCGGACCATGATGGAGCCCGGCACCAGCGCTCGGCCATGGTCCAGGATGGCGCCGGCCACCTCTGGAGCGGCACCTTCACCGGCGCGCTGATACGGCGCGACCACGCCACCGGCCGCAGCCTGAAGGTCGCCAGCCTGCCCCTGATTTACCGCCTGCTGCTCGATACGTCTGGCCAGCTGTGGATCTGCACCAATACCGGGCTGTATGTGGTGCGGGAGCCTGGCGTGGCGCAGCAACCGCGGCTGGTTACGGGGCTGCAGGCGGTGGCGGGCGCGGAGCGGCCCGAAGTGACCGGAGCCTGCCAGAGCCGCGACGGCACCCTCTGGTTTGCCGGACCTGCCGGCCTGCTGCGCCATGCCGGCGGCCGCTGGTCACGGCCACGCCTGCCGCTGGCCCGCACCGAACCCAACCTGCTGAGCTGCGATGGCGACACGCTGTGGCTGGGCAGTACCCATGACGGCGGTGTATGGCGGGCCCGGGCCGACAGCGGCGCGGCCCAGTTGGCGCTGGAGCCCTTGCCGCTGGCCGGCACGCCGCTGGCCGGATTGTCGCTGCAGTCCATGCATGCGGACCGGCGCCACTGGCTATGGTTCGGCACCGACCAGGGCGTGGTGGTCTGGAATGGCAGCGACTGGCGCCTGCTCAACCAGCAGAGCGGTCTGGTATGGAACGACACCAACCAGTACGCCCTGTACGAAGACGGCGATGGCTCGATCTGGATAGGCACCAGCGGCGGCGCTTCGCACCTGCGCCGGCCTGCCGGCCTGTTTGCGGCGCCGGCCATGGCGCTCAGGCTGGACGCCTTGCGCTACGGCGAGCAGCCAATGGATCCCGAGGCGGTCTCGGCCGTGCCTTGGAACGGCGGGGCGCTGTCCGCCAGCCTCGCGGTAACCAGCTTCCGCAACCACGAGGCGCTGCGCTACCGCTACCGGCTGCAGGGACTGGAAACCGGATGGACCGCCAGCGAGAACGGCGTCCTGCACTATCCGGCGCTGCCGGCGGGCCGCTACCTGCTGCAGGCGGTGGCGGACAACCTGGCGCTACGCACCTCGACCAGGATGCTGGAGCTGGCGCTGGAGGTGCGGCCGCCATGGTGGCGGACCAACTGGTTCTATACCGCCTGCGCCCTTCTGGCGCTGTGCCTGGCGCTGGCCGCGCACCGCTGGCGCCTGCGCACTGTCATGCACCAGAAGTTGCGCATGGAAGCCCTGGTGCGGGAGCGAACGGCCGAACTGGAGGCGTCGCGCGAGGAGCATCGCCTGCGTTCCCTCAAGGATGGACTGACCCAGGCCTGGAACCGGATCGCGATCATGGAACTGGCCGCCCAGCAGATTGCCGCCAGCGAGCGTGGCGGCAGCTTCCTGCTGGTGCTGCTGGACCTGGACCACTTCAAGCGCGTCAACGACACCAAGGGCCACCTGGCCGGCGACGCCGTGCTGCGCGAGTTCGTGCGGCGCCTGATGGGGCGGCTGCGCGGCGGCGACGCCGTCGGCCGCTACGGCGGCGAGGAATTCATCCTGCTGTTGCCCGGACTGGACTGCACCACCGGCGCGGCGCGCATCGACCAGCTGCACCGTGACATTTGCGCCGAGCCGGTGACGCTGGATGATGGCACCCAGCTGGCCATCAGCTGCAGCCTGGGCGTGGCCGCCGGGCCATCCCCGGGCTGCACGCCGGAATCGCTGCTGGCGGCAGCCGACGCCGCGCTGTACCGCGCCAAGGAAAATGGCCGCAACCGCATCGAATACAGCGCGGCCTGCTGAGCGGCGCCCGGCCGCAGCCAAATGCCGGCCTGTGGGACGCTGGCATGAAAAAAGGGCGCACCCGCCGCAAGGCAGATGCGCCCCTGTTGCGCCGCACCGTGCGGCACAGGCTTATTCGTAGTCGCTGATCGGCGCGCAGCCGCAGAACAGGTTACGGTCGCCGTACACGTTGTCGGCACGGCCGACCGGCGGCCAGTACTTCTGCTTGCGCAGCGAGGGCACCGGGTAGGCCGCCTCGGAACGGCTGTACTTGCGCTCCCACACGTCGGCGGTCAGCACGGCCGCCGTGTGCGGGGCGAACTTGAGCGGGTTGTCCAGCTTGTCGAACTCGCCGCTTTCCACCTTGGCGATTTCGCCGCGGATGGCGATCATGGCGTCGATGAAGCGGTCCAGCTCGGCCTTGGATTCGCTCTCGGTCGGCTCTATCATCAGCGTGCCCGGCACCGGGAAGCTCATGGTGGGGGCGTGGAAGCCGAAGTCCATCAGGCGCTTGGCCACGTCCTCGTTGCTGATGCCGGTGGCGTCCTGCAGCGGGCGCAGGTCGATGATGCACTCGTGCGCCACCAGGCCGTCGTGGCCCGTGTACAGCACCGGGAAGTGCGGCGCCAGGCGGCGCGCCACGTAGTTGGCGTTCAGGATGGCCGTTTCGGTGGCGGCGGTCAGGCCCTCGGCGCCCATCATGGCGATGTACATCCAGGAGATCGGCAGGATGCTGGCCGAGCCGTACGGCGCGGCGCTGACCGAGCCGATGCCAGAGTCGTCGCGCACATAGCCGTTGCTGCGCTGGTTGGGCAGGAATTTGGCCAGGTGGGCGCCGACGCCGATCGGGCCCACGCCGGGGCCGCCGCCGCCGTGCGGGATGCAGAAGGTCTTGTGCAGGTTCAGGTGCGAGACGTCGCCGCCGAAGGCGCCCGGCGCGGCCACGCCGACCAGCGCATTCATGTTGGCGCCGTCGATGTAGACCTGGCCGCCGTGGCTGTGGACGATCTCGCACAGTTCCTGTATGCCTTCCTCGAACACGCCGTGGGTGGACGGGTAGGTCACCATCACGCAGGCCAGGTTTTTCGAGTGCAGCTCGGCCTTGGCCTTCAGGTCGGCCAGGTCGACGTTGCCGTTGGCGTCGCAGGCGGTCACCACCACCTGCATGCCGACCATGTTGGCGGACGCCGGGTTGGTGCCGTGCGCCGAGGACGGGATCAGGCAAATGTTGCGGTGGCCTTCGCCGCGCGACTGGTGGTAGGCCTGTATCACCAGCAGGCCGGCGTATTCGCCCTGCGAGCCGGCGTTGGGCTGCAGCGAGACGGCGGCGTAGCCGGTCACGGCGCACAGCATGTCTTCCAGCTGGCCTATCATTTCGCGGTAGCCCACGGTCTGGTCGGCGGGGGCGAACGGGTGGATGCTGGAGAACTCGGGCCAGGTCACCGGGACCATCTCGCTGGTGGCGTTCAGCTTCATGGTGCAGGAGCCCAGCGGGATCATGGTGCGGTCCAGCGCCAGGTCCTTGTCGGCCAGGCTGCGCAGGTAGCGCAGCATCTCGGTTTCCGAGTGGTAGCGGTTGAATACCGGGTGGGTCAGGTAGGCACTGGTGCGGGCCAGGGCGGCCGGGTAGGCGTCCTGCACCTGGGCTTCCACGGCGTCGAAATCAGTCGCAGCACCGCTACCGCCAAACACGGTCCACAGGGCGGCGATGTCGTCGCGGGTGGTGGTTTCGTCCAGCGACACGCCGACGCGCTGGCCGTCGATGCGGCGCAGGTTGATGCCCTGGGCGGCGGCGGCCGCGTGCAGTTTTTCCGCATCGTCGGTGGCCACGGTCAGGGTATCGAAATAGGTATCGTTGACGCTGTAGCCCAGACTCTTCAGGTTGGCCGCCAGGATGCCGGTGTAGCGGTGCACGCGCTGGGCGATCTGGCGCAGGCCTTGCGGGCCGTGGTAGACCGCGTACATGGAGGCGATCACGGCCAGCAGCACTTGCGCAGTGCAGATGTTGGAGGTGGCTTTCTCGCGGCGGATGTGCTGTTCGCGGGTCTGCAGGGCCAGGCGGTAAGCCTGGTTGCCCTGGGCGTCCACCGTCACGCCGACCAGGCGGCCCGGCATGGAGCGCTTGTATTCGTCGCGGGTGGCCAGGTAGCCGGCGTGCGGGCCGCCGAAACCGAGCGGCACGCCAAAGCGCTGGCTGTTGCCGACCACCACGTCGGCGCCCCATTCGCCCGGCGCGGCCAGCAGGGTCAGGGCCAGCAGGTCGGCTGCCACCACCAGCATGGCGCCCTTGGCGTGCAGGGCCTCGGCGGCGGCGCGGTAGTCGCGCACGTCGCCGTTCACGCCCGGGTATTGCAGCAGCACGCCGAAGCATTCGCCCAGGTCGCCGATGGCGGCCGGGGCGAAGCTGCGCACCTCGATGCCCAGCGGCCTGGCGCGGGTCTGCACCACTTCCAGGGTCTGCGGCAGCACGTCGTCAGCCACGTAGAACACGGTGGACTTGGATTTGCCCACGCGCTGCAGCAGGGTCATGGCCTCGGCGGCCGCGGTGCCTTCGTCCAGCATGGAGGCGTTGGCGATGCCCATGCCGGTCAGGTCGGTGATGGTCTGCTGGAAGTTCAGGATGGCTTCCAGGCGGCCTTGCGAAATCTCGGGCTGGTAGGGGGTGTAGGCCGTGTACCAGGCCGGGTTTTCAAAGATATTGCGCAGCACCACGCCCGGGGTGTGGGTGTTGTAGTAGCCCTGGCCGATCAGCGACTTGAGCACCTTGTTTTTCGAGGCGATGGCTTTCAGCTTGCCCAGCGCATCCTGCTCCGGCAGGGGCGCGCTGAACTGGCCCAGCGGCAGCGCGCTCTTGTTGCGGATGGAGGGCGGCACGATGGCGTCGATCAGGGAGGCGCGGCTGGCGTAGCCGAGGGTGGCTAGCATGGCTTGCTGTTCTGCGGCGTCCGGGCCGATGTGGCGGGCGATGAAGGCGTCGCGGGCTTCGAGTTGGGTCAGGCTGGTGCGGGTCATGATGGGCGAGGGCAAATGAGGAATAAAGTGCTGCGCCGCTCCCGCGCGCAGCGGGAGCGTGGTGCCGGCCACGGGCCGGCGGTCGTGCCAGCCAATGGCTGGTACGACGATCAGGCGTCGGTGGCCTTGCCGTAGGCGGCGGCGTCCAGCAAGCCGTCCAGGGCCGACACGTCGGCCGGCTTGATCTTGAACAACCAGGCGGCGTAGGCGTCGCTGTTGATGGACTCGGGGGCGCCGGCCACGTCGTCGTTCACGGCGATCACTTCGCCGGCGATGGGAGCGTAGATATCGCTGGCGGCCTTGACCGATTCGACCACGGCGGCGTCGTCGCCGGCGCCGTAGGAGGCGCCCACTTTCGGCAGCTCGACGAACACGATATCGCCCAGCGCATCCTGCGCGAACTCGGTGATGCCGACGGTGACGGTGCCGTCGGACTCCAGGCGCACCCATTCGTGGGATTCGGTGTACTTCAGGTCTGCAGGTATATTCATGTGGGGCTCCAGGTTGGGATGGTTTGTTATGTTAGACAGCCAGGATTTTGCCGTTGCGCACGAACGGCAGCTTGACCACGGAGGCGGCCAGCTTCTTGTCGCGGATCTCGACCTGCACAGTATCGCCCACTTGCACGCCCAGCGGCACGCGGGCCAGGGCGATGGCCTGCTGCATGGTGGGGGAGAAGGTGCCGGAAGTGATTTCGCCGGTGGCGTCCTGTCCTGGTACGATGACTTTCTGGTGGGCGCGCAGCACGCCGCCCTTTTCGCGCAGGATCAGGCCCACGAACTGCGAGCGCTGGCCTTCCGAAAGCAGGGCGGCCTTGCCGATGAAGTCGCGCTCGGAGACCAGGTCTATGGTCCAGGCCAGGCCGGCGTCCAACGGGTTCACGGTTTCATCCATGTCCTGGCCGTACAGGTTCATGCCGGCTTCCAGGCGCAGGGTGTCGCGTGCGCCCAGGCCGGCCGGCTTGACGCCGGCGGCGGCCAGGGCGTTCCACAAGGCCGGCGCCTGGCTGGCGGACACGCCGATCTCGAAGCCGTCCTCGCCGGTGTAGCCGGTGCGCGCCACCATGGCCTGGCCAAAGGCGGCGCTGTGCACGAAGGCGACGTTGAACGGTTTCATGTCGGCAGTGGCGGCCTGCGATTCCGGGATCACTTGCCACACCTTGGCGCGCGCGTTCGGTCCCTGCACGGCGATCAGCGCCAACGCTTCATTGCCCGCCGCGTCACCATCGCGGCGCTGGGTGATGGACAGGCCGCTGCCGGCGGCCTCATTTTGCGCCTGCATCCAGGCCACGTCCTTCTCGGCGGTGCCGGCATTGACCACCAGGCGGAACCAGCTCTCGTCGATGAAATACACGATCAGGTCGTCGATCACCCGGCCTTCCGGATTCAGCATGCAGGAGTACAGGGCCTTGCCCGACACTTGCAGCTTGTCGACATTGTTGGCCAGCAGGCCGCGCAGGAAGGCGCGCACGTTGGCGCCCTTGATGTCGACCACGCACATGTGGGCCACGTCGAACATGCCGACGTCGGTGCGCACCGCGTGGTGTTCCTCGATCTGGGAACCGTAGTTGACCGGCATGTCCCAGCCGCCGAAATCGACCATGCGGGCGCCGGCGGCGCGGTGGACGGTGTTGAGTGGGGTGGCTTTGAGCGACATAGATCCTCGGTCCGGGAGAGTAGGGTTAACAGAACAAGCAAGGAAGCGCCTAGCCGGCCGCTCCACAACATTGATCGCAGACCCCTCTGTCCTTGGTACCTGAGAGATAGCGGGAAGATGTTCCCGCGCGCCCCTTCGGTGGGCCGCCGGCGTGCGCCGCGGCCGCTCTCCAGAGTTGAGCCCAAATCCGCACGGGGCGGATGCAGGTTCCTTGACCGGTCCTTTTGCCTGAGAGTTTATGGGTAATGCCCCTTCGGCGGCAGCGCTGGTAATACCTACCGGCTACCCTCTCCCGATCAAGACTCGGGACTATATGCCAGAAGGGCAGGAGTGTCAATCTTGCCCCGCACCCCGGTGCGCACGAATGAAAGCGGGGCGGCGGCCCTGGACAACAACTATTTGCTAGAATAAATTCATCTTTATTGGAGCCTGCCATGAGCGAAGAACATAGTTTGGAGGGCCAAGCCTGGTTTACCCTGTCCGGCGACGTCAACAGCGATATGGTGCATCGCGTGTTCGACGCCGTGGCCGACATGACCGAGGACCGCATCACCACGGCCCACATCCTGATCCAGTCCAACGGCGGCTACGTCAGCGACGGGATCTGCCTCTACAACTACCTGAGCAAGCTGCCGATCAACATCATCACCTACAACGCGGGCGCGGTGGCGTCGATTGCCGTGATCCTGTTCCTGGCCGGAACCAAACGCTACGCCAGCGAGACCGCCCGGTTCATGGTGCATAAATCGCACGCCAGCGCACCGCATGGCGCCCGTCCGGACGCGCTGCGCATCATCGTCGAGGGCTTGCAGGCGGACGACGCCCGCACCGAGCAAATCCTGCGCAGGCACGTCCAGCTGACCGACGACCACTGGCGCACCCACGCCTACTCCGACCTGCACCTGACCGGCAAGGAGGCGCTCGGCGTCGGCATGATCAACGAGATCCGCGATTTCGTGCCGCCGGCCGGACACCGCGTCACCAACATATGAAAACAGCCCGGCAGGCCGGGCTGTCATATCTTACGCGGCGCCCTTAGCGCGAACGGCTGCCCGAACCGGATTGCTTGTTGCCGTCGTTCTTGTGGCTTTGACGGCCGGCTTCCACGTGCTGCTCGTGGGTGCCGCCCTGGGTGCCGCTGCGTGAACCCTGGTTGCCCGACTGCTTGCTGCTGCTGTTGGAACTTTGCTTGCTGCCGCTGGATTTCTGGTTCGAGGCCATGGTGATTCCTTTATGAAGTCAATAAAAGTATCGGCCGGAACCGCCGCGACGGGCGGCGCGCTCCGGTAATGCCATGATGGGTGTGTCGCGCGGCAGCAGGAATCGGAATGCTACTTGCAGGCCTGTAGGAATATGCCTTGCTGGGCCCTTCAGACCAGCCCATTGCGGCCGTGGGCCAGGAAGGCCGGGCGCTGCGCCAGCCGGTCCAGGTAGGCCTCCACCGCCGGCAGCGCCGCGTGCGCGATGGGCGCCAGCAGCCAGCGGTTGGCGGACAGGCCCAGCACGATGTCGGCCAGGGTCAGCGTGTCGCCCTCGACGTAGCCGCCGGTGTGCTGCAGGCGCCGCTCCAGCAGGGTCATCTGGCGGTTCCATTCGCGTACGCTGGCCTCGATGGCGGCCTCATCTGTATGGGACGGGCTGTTGCGCACCAGCGCCATGAAAGCATAGCGCCAGGAGTTGTTCAGTTCGGTGGCCTGCCAGTCCATCCATTTTTCGACCTGTGCCCTCGCCAGCGGATCGGCCGGCAGCAGGTCGCTGCGGCCGTGGCGACCTGCCAGGTAGCGGCAGATGGTGTTCGATTCCCACAGTACGGCGTCGCCGTCGACCAGGACCGGCACCAGCCCGTTGGGATTCCTGGCGAGGAAGTCCGGCGTGTCGGTGGGCTGGAAGCCGGCGCCATATTGCTCCTGACGATAGGCGAGCCCGATTTCGTCCAGGGTCCACAGCACCTTGCGTACGTTGATGGAGGAAGACTTGCCCAGTAAGGTCAGCATGGCGTTCTCTGGTGTGGTTGGCAAGGCCCCAGTATCGCGTCACGTATCGCCGTGATAAATAGCGTAATATTTAAATTATTCTTAACCAGCGATTAAATATGGACCGCCTGCGCAGCATGGAAGTGTTCGTGGCCGTCGTGGATGAAGGCAGTTTCACGGCTGCCGGGCGCAAGTTCGATATCTCCACCGTCATGGTCGGCAAGCATGTCGCCGAGCTGGAGCAGCGCCTCGGCGCGCGCCTTCTCAACCGCACCACGCGGCGCCAGAGCCTGACCGAGATCGGCGAGCAGTATTGCGAGGAGTGCCGCCAGATCCTTGCCCATGTGCGGCGCGCCGAGTCCGGGGCCCTGGCCATGCGCAGCACGGCGCGCGGCACCCTCAAGGTCAGCGCCCCGGTGGCCTTTGGCAGCGCATTGCTGGCGCCGGCCATGGCCGGCTTCCTGGACAGCCATCCGGAGGTGAGCCTGGAACTGGAGTTGAGCAACCGCCTGGCCGACGTGGTGGAGGAGGGTTTGGACGCCGCCGTGCGTATCGGCGTGCTGGACGATTCAGCCCTGGTCGCGCGCCCGCTGCGCCCCTTTGGTGCGGTGATCTGCGCCGCGCCGGCCTACCTGGACAAGTTCGGCGTGCCCGCCACCCCGCACGACCTGGTGCGGCACCGCTGCCTGGACTTCATGCACTGGCGCCGCCTGCTGCGCTGGCGCCTCGATGGCGTGGAGGGCGAGCCGGCGCTGCCGCCCAGCCGCTTCCGCTCCAACAACGGCCAGGCCCTGAAACAGGCCGCGCTGGCCGGCTATGGCCTGGTGATGCAGGCCGAAATCGTGCTGGCCGACGAGATCGCCGCAGGACGCCTGGTGCCGGTGCTGCGCGAGTTCGTGCCGCCACCTCGCCCCATGCACCTGATTTACCCGCGCGACCGGCAGTCCACGCCCAAGATGAGCAGCTTTGTCGACTTCGTGGTCGGCCGCTTCGGCATCTGAATATTGTTTTTCGGCAATAGCTACTCCGGCCGGCCGACGATTGTGGTTTAATGTTGCGTTGCAAAACAAAATGGAAGGCAGCAGGATCGATGACTTTGTGGCATGGCTTGAGTATATTAGGCAGCCTGGCGGTGACCGGGCCGATCGGCGTCACGATTGCGGCCTGGCTGCTGTTGGGGCGTTCATGGCGCCTGACCACCGCCTGGGGCGTGCTGTTCGGCGCCGGCATGGCGCTGGTGGTGCTGACCAAGGTCGCCTTCCTGGGCTGGGGTGTCGGCCTGGACGAGCCGCGCTTCGAGGGTGTGAGCGGGCATGCGATGCGTGCAGCGGCCGTGTTCCCGGTCGCGGCTTACCTGGCTTTCCGTTCGCGTAGCCGGACCGAGCGCGGATGGGCGCTGGCGGCCGGCGTCCTGCTGGCGGTGCTGATATCGATTTCGCGCGTGAAAGTTCATGCACACGCGGTGTCCGAATGCGTGACCGGCACCCTGTTGGGCCTGTCGGTGTCCGCCGCGTTCATCTGGCTGGCGCGCGGCGAAGGCCAGCTGGCGCTCAGCCGTGTGCTGGTGGCATTGTGCCTTCCGGTGCTGCTGATCGCCCCGCGCGTCGATCCACTGCCCACCGAGGACTGGATGGTGGATCTGGCGCTATTCCTGTCGGGCCGCGAGCAGCCTTATCGGCACGGCTACTGGGACCTGCCCGTACCGCGCAATGCCATGCGCTGACGTCCGTCACACCGCGTGTTTTCGGCCTGTGCGCGTACGTGGGGTGGTATTATTGTGAACTTTTACAGCCTACCAACCTTATAAAACAACGTGCGTCTTTCATCGATCAAATTGTCGGGATTTAAGTCGTTTGTCGATCCCACCAATTTCCAGGTGCCCGGCCAGTTGGTGGGGGTGGTGGGACCGAATGGCTGCGGCAAGTCCAACATCATCGACGCGGTGCGCTGGGTGCTGGGTGAATCCAAGGCTTCGGAGCTGCGCGGCGAGTCCATGCAGGACGTCATTTTCAACGGCTCCACCCACCGCAAGCCGGCCGGCCGGGCTTCGGTCGAGCTGGTGTTCGACAATAACGCGGGCAAGGCCGCCGGCCAGTGGGGCCAGTATGCCGAGATCGCCGTCAAGCGCACCCTGACGCGCGACGGCGCTTCCACCTATTACATCAACGGCCAGCCGGTGCGCCGGCGCGATATCCAGGACATCTTCCTCGGCACCGGCCTGGGGCCGCGCGCCTACGCCATCATTGGCCAGGGCATGATCTCGCGCATCATCGAGTCCCGGCCGGAGGAGTTGCGGGTATTCCTGGAGGAGGCGGCCGGCGTTTCCAAGTACAAGGAACGCCGCCGCGAAACGGAAAACCGGCTGCACGACACGCGCGAGAACCTGCTGCGGGTGGAGGACATCCTGCGCGAGCTGGGCGCCAACCTGGAAAAGCTGGAAGGCCAGGCCGCCGTCGCCACCAAATTTCACCAGCTGCAGGCCGAGCAGGAGGAAAAGCAGAAGCTGCTGTGGCTGGTGCGGCGCAACGAGGCCGAGTACGAGCAAAAGAAGCTGTTCCGCGAGGTCGAACAGGCCCAGAACGACCTGGAGGAGCAGACTGCCAAGCTGCGCAATGTCGAACTGTCGCTGGAACACATGCGCCAGGCCCATTTCGCTGCCGGCGACCGGATGCACACGGCCCAGGGCGCGCTGTACCAGACCAATGCCGAAATCGGCAGCCTGGAAGCGCGCATCAAGTTCGTGACCGAGCAGCGCGCCCGCCTGCAGGCGCAGCTGGCCACCCTGGGCGCCCAGCGCGACCAGTGGCAGGGACAGGCCCAGGATTACGCCACCCACATAGCGGAAGCGGAATTCAACCTGGAGGAACTGTCGGCCAAGGTCGAGGAAGCGGCCATGCGCGCCGAGCAAAAGGCCGAGTCGCTGCCGCTGCTGGAGCAGGCCTGGCGCGAGGCCCAGGCGCGCAGTACCGAATCGCGGGCCCGCATCATGCAGGCGCAGCAGCAGCTGGAACTGGAATCGGCGCACCAGCGCAACGCCAACAGCATCCTCAACAGCCTGGCCGCGCGGCGAGAACGGCTGCAGCAGGAAAAGAATGGCCTGAGCCTGCCGGACAGCCGCCACCTGGAAAACCTCAAGCTGCAGCTGGAGGAAAAACAGCAGGCCCAGGAAGAACTGTCTTATCAACTGGAAGAAGCGCAGGCGCTGCAGCCGCAGCTGGAACAGGAACGCCAGGAAGCCCAGGCCCAGGTCAATGCGGAAACCGCCGCCAACGCCCAGCTGGAAGCGCGCCTGGCGGCGCTGCGCCAGATGCAGGAGCGCGTGCAAACCCAGGGCAAGGTCCAGCCCTGGCTGCAGAAGCATGAGCTGGACAGCCTGCCGCGCCTGTGGCAGCAGCTGCACGTGGAGCAGGGCTGGGAAACCGCCATGGAATCCGTGCTGCGCGAACGCACCTCGGCGCTGCAGATGTCGAATATAGACTGGGCCCAGGCCTTCTTCGGCGACGCGCCGCCGGCCAAGCTGGCGCTGTACGCGCCATCGTCCGCCACGCCACCCGCGCCGCAGGAAGCGCCTGGCCTGCAGCCCTTCATGCAGCTGCTGAAGCTGAACGACCCCGGCCTGCGCGCCGTGCTGCAGGATTGGCTGCACAACGTCTACGCCGCCGAGGACGCTGGCGCCGCACTGGCCGACCGCGCCCGCCTGCCGGCCGGCGGCTGCTTCGTCACGCGCCAGGGCCATGTGGTGACCCAGTCCAGCGTGCGCTTCTACGCCGCCGACGCCGAGCAGGACGGCATGCTGGGCCGCCAGCAGGAAATCGACAACCTCACCAAGCAGCTGCGCGCCCAGCAAATGCTGGCCGATGAGGCGCGCGCCCGCTCGGTGCGGGCCGAGGCCGCGCTGTCCAACCATACACGCCAGCTGAGCGAGCTGAGGGCGCGCGCGCAGAGTCTGACCCAGTCGCTGCACGCGCTGCAGATCGAGGTGGTCAAGCTGTCCGAGATCGAGGCGCGCTACCAGCAGCGCAGTGGCCAGATCGAGAGCGACCTGGCCGAAATCGCCATGCAGGAGCAGGAGCAGACCCAGGCCAAGCTGGAGTCGGAAGAAAAATTCGAGCAGCTCGATATCGCACTGGGCGAGCTGCAGGTCGCGCACGAGGATGGCCAGACCGATTTCCTGGAAAAGGAACAACGCCTGGCCGACGCCCGTGAACAGTTGCGCGAGCTGGAGCGGGCGGCGCAGGAAGCCCAGTTTGCCGAAAAGTCGCAGCGCAGCAGGATGGACGAGCTGCGGCGTGGCATCGCCACCGCCAACGCCCAGGCTGCGCAGGTGGCGGACAGCCTGCGCGCCGGCCAGGCCGAGCTGGAGAGCCTGGAATCGGGCGACGCCGACGAAGGCTTGCAGGACTTGCTGAACCGCCGCAGCGAGCAGGAAAAAGCGCTGTCGGACGCCCGCCATGAGCTGGACCAGATCGCCCAGCAGCTGCGCGCCGCCGAGGAAGGCCGCATGTCTGCCGAACGCTTCCTGCAGCCGCAGCGCGACCGCATCATGGAACTGCAGCTCAAGGAACAGGCGGCGCGCCTGAACCAGGAACAGTATGCGGCCCAGCTGGCCGAGGCCCAGGCCGATATCGAGGCGCTGTCCACCAAGATCCACGGCGAGCTCAAACCGTCCTACCTGCAGGGCGAGGTGACCCGCCTGACCAACGCCATCGCGGCGCTGGGCGCGGTCAACCTGGCAGCGCTGGACGAGCTGGCCCAGGCCGCCGAGCGCAAGAACTTCCTCGATTCGCAGAACGCCGACCTGACCGAGGCCATCCACACGCTGGAAGACGCCATCACGCGCATCGACCGCGAGACGCGCGACCTGCTTCAGGATACCTTCAACCGCGTCAACGGCCACTTCTCCGAGCTGTTCCCCATCCTGTTCGGCGGCGGCCAGGCCAAGCTGATCATGACGGGCGACGAAATCCTGGACTCCGGCGTGCAGGTCATGGCCCAGCCGCCGGGCAAGAAGAACGCCACCATCCATTTGCTGTCCGGCGGCGAGAAGGCGCTGACGGCGACCGCGCTGGTGTTCTCCATGTTCCGTTTGAATCCGGCGCCATTCTGCCTGCTCGACGAGGTGGACGCGCCGCTGGACGACGCCAATACCGAGCGCTTTTGCCGCATGGTCAAGCGCATGTCGGACCAGACCCAATTCCTCTTCATCTCGCACAACAAGATCGCGATGGAGATGGCCAATCAACTGATCGGTGTGACGATGCAGGAGCAGGGCGTATCGCGCATCGTGGCGGTGGACATGGAATCCGCCGCCAACTTCGCTTCCGAGGCACAAGCAGCATGACAGACCTACAAATGAGTTTACTGGCGGCCGGTGGCGGTTTCATCGTCATCGTCTTCGGCTACAACAAGTGGCAGGAGTACAAGGCCAAGAAATCCGTGGAGCGCGCCTTCGCGGCCGACCATGACGACGTGCTGATGCGCGCTGGCGATGCCCCGGTGGCGCGCCAGGAGCCCAGCCTGGATGGCAGCGTTCCCGGCCTGGCCGGTGGCGAAGCCAGCGCCGCCGCCGAGGCCCTGGGCGCCTACGCCACGGCTGCGGCCCCGGCCGCCGCAACGATCGAACCGGCGTTCGACCCGGACCAGCCGGCCGAGGCCCCGGCCCAGGCCGAAGCCGACGCGGCTGCCGCCGCCGAGCAGGCCACGGCCCTGGTCGATCCCCTGATCGACTGCCTGCTGCCGCTGGCGCTGGAAGCCCCGGCGCGCGGCGAGAAGCTGCTGCCGGTGCTGCAGACCTTGCGCATGGTGGGCAACAAGCCGGTGCACTTCATCGGCCTGGCCGTCAGCGGCGGCTGGGAGCCCATCGTCCATGGCCACGTGTACACCAAACTGCAGGGCGGGGTCCAGCTGGCCAGCCGCAGCACGGCGCTCAACGAGCTGGAATACTCGGAACTGGTGACGCGGCTGCGCGCCATGGCCGACGAGATCGGCGCCGAGCCGGAAGTGCCGGACATGATCGAGGTCATGGCCGAAGCGCGCAACCTGCACCGCTTCGTGGCCGGGCACGACGCCCAGCTGGGCGTCAACCTGCACACCAACGGCGCCCCGTGGGCCATCGCCACCCTGCTGCTGGCGCTGGAGAAGCAGGGCTTCGACGTGCGTCCCGACGGCCGCTACGTGATGCCGGACGGCGAGGGCGGCCATTTGTTCACGCTGACCACCAACGTCACCATGGGCGAGGAAACCACGCCGCGCCTGACCCTGCTGCTGGACGTGCCCTGCGTGGCGCCGGCGCGCGACGGCTTCGGCGCCATGGTGGCCTGCGCCAAGTCGCTGGTGGCGCGCCTGGACGCGACCATCGTCGACGACTACAGCCAGCCGCTGTCGGACGCCGCCCTGGCGGAAATTGCCGGCCAGGTGCAGGACTTCTATGCCGAGATGGAAGCGGCCGACATTCCCGCCGGCTCCACTCGCGCGCTGCGCCTGTTCAGCTGAATCAGCGGAATCACCTCACGTAACACCGAAGCACCATGACCGACCAGAACACCCAGGCCGCCGCCACCCGCATCGCGGACCTGACCGCCGAATTGAACCGGCATTTGCACGCCTACCACGTGCTGGACGCGCCCACCATCCCGGACGCCGAGTACGACCGCCTGTTCGTCGAGCTGCAGCAGCTGGAGGCGGCCCACCCGGAGCTGGCGCTGCCCGACACGCCCACCCTGCGGGTGGGCGCGGCGCCGTTGCCGCAGTTCGAGGCCGTGACGCACACGGTGCCCATGCTGTCCCTGAATAACGGCTTTACCGAGGAAGACATCGCCAACTTCGACCGCCGCGTGCGTGAAGGGCTGGACGCGGTGGAAGTCGAATACGCGGCCGAAGTCAAATACGACGGCCTGGCCATCAACCTGCGCTATGTGGATGGCCTGCTCGTGCAGGCCGCCACCCGCGGCGACGGCTACACCGGCGAGGATGTCACCGCCAACATCCGCACCATACGCGGCATTCCCCTGCGCCTGAAGACCAAGGAACCGCCGGCCATCCTGGACGTGCGCGGCGAGGTGCTGATGTTCAAGGCCGATTTCGAGGCCATGAACGCGCGCCAGCGCGAGGCCGGGCAGAAGGAATTCGTCAACCCGCGCAACGCGGCGGCGGGCAGTCTGCGCCAGCTCGATTCACGCATCACGTCGCAGCGCAAGCTCAGTTTCTATGCCTATGGCGTGGGCGCGCTGGAAGGCCATGAGATGCCGGAATCGCACTCGGCGCTGCTGGACTGGTACCGCGAGCTGGGCCTGCCGGTGGCGAAAGAGGCCTCGGTGGTGCGCGGCTACGAAGGCTTGATGGCCTACTACGCCAACATCGGCAAGCAGCGTCCGGCCATGCCATACGAGATCGACGGCGTGGTCTACAAGGCCAACAAGCTGGCCGACCAGCGCGCGCTGGGCTTCGTCTCGCGCGCGCCGCGCTTCGCGCTGGCGCACAAATTCCCGGCCGAGGAAGCGCTGACCGTGGTGCAGGCCATCGAAGTGCAGGTGGGCCGCACCGGCGCCATCACGCCGGTGGCGCGGCTGGCGTCCGTGTTCGTGGGCGGCGTCAACGTCACCAACGCCACCCTGCACAACGAGGACGAGGTGCGGCGCAAGGACGTGCGCGTGGGCGACACTGTCATCGTACGGCGCGCCGGCGACGTCATCCCCGAAGTGCTGGCCGTGGTGCTGGACAAGCGCCCGGTGCCGGAACCCGCGCAGTACGTACTGCCGAAAACTTGCCCGGTATGCGGTTCGCACGTGGTGCGCGAGGAGGGCGAGGCGATCGCGCGCTGCTCCGGCGGGCTGTTCTGCTCCGCGCAGCGCAAGGAAGCGATCCGCCACTTTGCCGGGCGCCGCATGATGGACATCGAAGGCCTGGGCGACCGCTACATCGACAACCTGGTCGAAGCGGGCCTGGTGCACAGCGTGGCAGACCTGTACCAGCTGACCCTGGACGACCTGCTCAAGATGAAGCGGCTGGCCGATGAACGGGATGGCACGACACCGGAGACTGTCGCCCAGGGCAAGATCGCCACCAAATGGGCCGACAATCTTCTGGAAGCCATCGCCGCCAGCAAGAACCCGCCGCTGGAGCGGCTGCTGTTCGCGCTGGGCATCCGCCACGTGGGCGAATCGACCGCCAAGACCCTGGCCGAATGGCTGGGCCGCTTCGACCTGATACGCCGCGTGCCGGCCGCGCTGCTGCGGGTGCTGCCCGATATCGGCGGCGTGGTGGCCGACTCCATCGCCGACTTCTTCGCAGAACCCAAGAACCAGCAAGCCATCGACGACCTGCTGAAGGCCGGCGTGGCGCCCAAGGGCGAACATCCGCCCAGCGCCAGGCTGCGCGAGAAGCTGGACCCGGTCAAGCTGATGACGGCGCTGGGCATCCCCAAGCTCACCGAGCCGCGCAGCAAGCAGCTGGTGGAGCAGGATGTGTCGCTGCAAGTGCTGGCCCACCTGCAGATTTTCACCGTGTTCGGCCTGCCGGCCGCCGTGGCGGACGCATTGACGGAATGGATGGCCGACCCGGCCCACCGCAAGCAGGTAGCCGCGCTGGACCGCCTGCGCACCGACTTGCTGGCCGAGCTGCCGGAAGCGGCGGCGGCCGGCCCGTTCACGGGCAAGACCTTCGTCCTGACCGGGACGCTGCCAACCATGACGCGCGACGACGCCCAGGCCCGCATCGAGGCGCTGGGCGGCAAGGTGTCCGGCTCGGTGTCGAAGAAAACGCATTACGTGGTGGCGGGCGCCGATGCCGGCAGCAAGCTGGCCAAGGCGCAGGAACTGGAAGTGGCTGTGCTGGACGAGGCGGGGCTGCTGGCCCTGATCGCCTCGGCCCAGGCATGACATGCACAAAACAAATAAAGGGGATCGAGATGGCTGTCCGAGAAATTCTGAAGATGGGCGACCCGCGTTTGCTGCGCATCGCCGAGCCGGTGCGCGAATTCGACACGCCGGGCATGCGCGACCTGATCGTTGACATGTTCGACACCATGCACGCCGCCAATGGCGCCGGGCTGGCAGCGCCGCAGATCGGCGTCAACCTGCAGCTGGTGATTTTCGGCTTCAAGCAGAGCCCGCGCTACCCGGATGCGCCGCAGGTGCCGGAGACGGTGCTGATCAATCCCGTGCTGACGCCCTTGTCGGACGAGATGGAAGAGGGCATCGAAGGCTGCCTGTCCGTGCCGGGCCTGCGCGGCAGCGTGCCGCGCTATACGAAGCTGCGCTACGAGGGTGTGGACCCGTTCAACCAGCCCATCCGGCGCGAGGTGGACGGCTTCCATGCGCGCGTGGTGCAGCACGAGGTGGACCACCTGCTGGGCATTTTGTACCCGCGCCGCATCAGGGACTTCAGCAAGTTCGGGTACACCGAGATCATGTTCCCGGGCCTGGACCCCAACGACGACGACTGAGGCCGGCCATGAGCGAGCAGCCCGGACACGTACCGCGTCCCCGGGTAGGGCGGGTGCGCGGCGCCTTCCAGATGGGGAATTCGCAGATACGCCGTGTCGGCGTACGCACCGCACACTGGGCCGACACCTACCACTGGATGCTGACCCTGAGCTGGCCGCGCTTCTTCGTGCTGATGTTCGTGCTGTACATGGCCACCAACCTGGTATTCGCCGCCGCCTACTTCGCGGTGCCGGGTTCCATTGCCAATGCGCGGCCGGGCTACTTCCCCGACCTGGTGTTCTTCTCCATGGAGACACTTGCCACGGTGGGTTACGGCTACATGAACCCGGCCACCACCTACGGCCACATCGTGGCCTCCACCGAAATGCTGATCGGCGTGGTGCAGGCGGCGGCCATCACCGGCCTGCTGTTCGCCCGTTTCGCGCGGCCCACCTCGCGCATCATGTTCTCCAACGTGGCCGTGATCACCCCGTTCAACGGCGTGCCCACCCTGATGCTGCGGGCCGGGAACGAGCGCGACAACCTGATCCTGGAAGCCTCGGTGCGGGCCACGCTGGTGCGGCGCGAAGTGACGCTGGAAGGGCAGGTATTCACGCGCTTCTACGACCTCAAGCTGGAGCGCGAGACCAGCAGCGTGTTCGCGCTGACCTGGACCGTGATGCACAGGATAGACGAGAGCAGCCCGCTGTGGGGCAAGACCCAGGAGCAGCTGCGCGAGGAGGCAGCCACCTTGTCGGTGGCGATGACCGGCACCGACGACACCCTGAACGACTTCGTTCACGCGCGCCAGACCTACGCGGCCGAGCACATCTATTTCAACTACCACTTCGCCGACATCATGTCCGACAAGATCGAGGGCAATGTGCGCGTCCTGGATTACAGCAAATTCCACGACATCTATCCGGACGGCAGCAGCGAAGGCACCATGCCCGGCGCCGCGCTCGCCCATCCCGGCTAGCCCCCGTGTCCATGCCTGGTGTCTGTCCTCCCCCTGGTGTCAGATCTGCCAATGTCCTCCCCCTGGTGTCAGATCTGCCAATACCCCTGGTGTCAGATCTGCCAATGGTACATGAGCTCGCGTCTTCAGGCGGCCCCATGTACCATTGGCAGACCTGACACCGCAGTGCGGACACCGCAGTGCAGTGGACAGCCACCACAGTTATGGCAACTCTGACGCCGACGTCGAGTCCAGCGGAGTATGTGCCGGGGGCGGCAGGTCGGCCAGCAGGTCGCGGGCGTTCAGCAGGGCGTAGACGATCTCGGGATGGCGGTCCAGGCTGCGGCGGATGGCGGCCGGTATCGCTTGCCGCGTCTTGCGGCACAGGCCGGGACGCGGCGCCAGCACGATGCTCAGGCCGCGCACCGTGCGCACCCCGCGGGCGCTGGGCGTGATCTCCAAAGTGACGCCCAGCAGTTCCTGCATCCGCTGTTCCAGCCGCCCCAGCTCGGCATAGCTGGTGATGCTCTCGATTTTCGCGATCAGGCGTTTTTCTTCTTCGCGGTTCAGGCGCAGCACGCGGATATCGGTCCTGTCCGGCGCTTGCTCCCAGCTTTGCAGCAGCTCGGCCTGGCCGCACTCGCACGCGCCCGGCGGGCACTCTACACGAATCGGAAAGGGCAGTACCAGCGGCATCTTGATGACCTGATCAGGGGACGAAAAATCGCCGAATCAGGATTCTACTCCCAGTCAGGCCGCCTGCAAGCGCTGTTGTAGCAGCGCCAACACCGCTGCTTCCTCAGGCCGCAAGGCGTGCACGTCTTCGCGCAGTTCCTCCCGGGCCCGCTGGCGCAGCGCTTCCAGCATGCTGCCATCCAGGTAGGATTCGATCACGGCCGGGTGCACATAGCATTTGCGGCAAATGGTGGGCGTGTTGCCCAGCTTCCTGGCCACGCTCTCGATGGCGCGCACCACGTTTTTCTTGGCCTGGGCTTCCGAGTCGACCTTCTCGTACTCCTGCAGCGCCATGGCCGCCAGCACCGTGCCGGACCAGGTGCGGAAATACTTGGCCGTGTAATCCTCGCCGGCGATGCGGTGCAGGTAGTCGTTGACGTCGGCCGAATCGATGCTGTGCGGGGCGCCGTCATCGTCCACGTACTGGAACAGTTCCTGGCCGGGCAAGTCGCGCACGCTGCGGATGATGCGCGCCAGGCGCCGGTCCGCGACCTTGACCGCGTGGTGTACCCCGCTCTTGCCGCGGAAACGGAATTCGACCTCGCTGCCATCCACCCGCACGTGGCGGCCGCGCAGCGTGGTCAGGCCGAAGGACTTGTTATCGCGCGCGTATTCCTCGTTCCCGATCCGCATCATGGTCGCTTCCAGCAGGTAGACGATGGTCGCCAGCATTTTCTCGCGCGGCAGGCCGGGCAGCTTGAGCGCCTCGTCGACGGCGCGCCGGATGGCGGGCAAGCGCTTGCCGAAGGCCAGCATGCGGCCGTACTTGGATTCGTCGCGCAGTTCGCGCCACCTGGCGTGATAGCGGTACTGCTTGCGGCCGCGCGCGTCGCGGCCGGTGGCCTGCAAATGGCCGTGCCCGTGGCGGCAGATCCAGACGTCCGTCCACGCCGGCGGGATGGCCAGCTTGCGGATGCGGGCAATGGTGTCCTCGTCCTTGACTGGCGCGCCATCCGCATCCACGTAGCGGAAGGTCTTGACGGTGCGGCCCTTGCGGTGGATGCCGGGCTGGCCGTCGTGCACGTAGCGCAGCCCGGCGGCCTTGGCGGCGGCCGGGGCATCGGCGGCGGGCTGGATGGGGGCAGCCGCTGTGGCTGCGGCGGGATCGCGCTTCATGCTGGGTCTCTGGTATGGTTTGTTTCCAGATGCTAGCGCCAGGCGGGGCAGGGCAGCGTGATCCGCATGCGGCCAGTGTGAGGCCGCGTACACATGCCTACTTTTCGATGCGGGACAGGCGCTGGCCGTAGATGCCCCACTTGGTCGGCTCGCCATCGACCAGGCCGCGCAGCGCCCAGCCGGTGCCGATTTTCTCGACCGTGACCTCGCATTCCAGCTCGCGCGCCACTTTTTCGGCCCAGCCGCGCGCCGCGCCCTGGCCCTTGAACAATTCCTGGCCCTCGTAGATCACGGTAGCGTCGAAGACGGGCTGGGCGAAGATGGTCATGGTGTGCTCCCGGTATGAATAAAGGGGCATGATAGCGCCGCAGGCGCCGGATGCGAAGCTTTGATCTTGTGATAATTATGGCGGCATGGCAAGATCATGCTTTTTTGGTAAGGGGTCTAATGCGCGCCGCATCCTTGTCTGCCCTGTTGTTCACTGTGGCCTGGTCCGCCAGCGCCGCCGACGTGACGCCGCCCGCCGCCGGCGCCACCACCCAGGCGATACACCGGTATCTGTTCGACCGGCGCAACGCGCAGGACGACTTGCTCAAGCCGGGCGCCAGCAAGGCCGATGCGCAGCGCGCCGCGACCGAGCTTGAACGTTTGCGCACGTATCTGGAGACGCCTGCAGTGGCGGAGCGCGCCATCTCCTTTGACCGCCTGTATAGCGAACACGTGGAGCTGCAAATCGCACTGGCCTGGTCGTACATGCGCCAGGGCCGCCAGGACGATGCGCTGGTCGCATTGGAAAAAGTAGGCACGTACATGTGGTATCCCGCACTCGGCAAGATCCTGCAGCAACTGCCTGATCTGGCGCCGCTGCGCGGCGAGCCGCGCTATACGGCGATGCTGCAAACATGGGACACGCCGAACCGCGTCTACGGCAAGGCGGCCTTCGCCACGCCTTATCAGCCGGACCTGACTGCGGCGGAAAAAACCGCCGGCCTGTCCCTGTTCTGGGCCGAGGCGCGCGAGCACTTCGCCTGGTTCGACCACGTTCCGGAGCTGGACTGGAACAAGACCTATGTCGAGTACCTGTCGAAAGTGGCGGCCACGCGCAGCACGCGCGAATACTACGATGTCATGCGCCAACTGGCGGCACTGCTGCAGGATGGGCATAGCAACGTCTATCTGCCGGGCGAGCTACAGGACCAGGTCTACCAGCGGCCCGCGCTGGACACCGCGCTGGTGGAGGACAAGGTGCTGGTGACCAGCGTCGGCAATGAGGAACTGGGCAGGCGCATCCACGTCGGCGACGAGGTCGTGGCCATCGACGGCGAACCGGTACGCCGCTACGCCGAGCAGCGCGTGCAACCCTACGTGGCGGCATCGACCCCGCAGGACCGCACGCTGCGTACCTACGGCTACGAGCTGCTGTCCGGCGACCTTGCCACGCCGGTCAAGCTGCGCCTGCGCGGCGCGGACGGCGCCGAACGGGAAGAGACCGTGGCGCGCGGCGGCCGGAAATCCGCGCCCCGCTTCGTGTTCAACGTGCTGCCCGGCGGCGTGGCCTACATCGCCATCGACGATTTCGAGAGCGACAAGGCGGTGAAGGCGGTTGAAAAGGCGCTGCCGGAGATACTGCAAGCCAAGGCCCTGATCATCGACGTGCGCCGCAACGGCGGCGGCAACAGCGGTTTTGGCCTGCAAATCCTGTCCTATCTGGGCAAGGAGGGCATCCCGACCCCGCGCTCGTATGAGCGCGACAGCGCGGCGGTCCAGCGCGCCCGTGGCAACATCAGCATCGTCCTCAAGCCGCTATCCGCAGTGGCCGAGCCGGTCAGTATCCCGCGCCAGCAAGTGTTCCAGGGTCCGGTGGCAGTGCTGACCAGCGCCCGGACCTTCTCGGCTGCGGAGGATTTCGCGGCCAGCTTCCGGCTGATGAAGCGCGGCATCATCGTCGGCGAAGCCACTGGCGGCAGCACCGGTCAAGCGCTATCCTTCCCGCTGCCCGGCGGCGGCATGGCCCGCATCTGCGTCAAGCGCGACACCTGGCCGGACGGCTCAACCTTTGTCGGCAAGGGCATACAGCCCGATATCGCCGCCGCACCCACTATCGCCTCGATTCGCGCCGGCAGCGACCCGGTGCTGGAGGCCGCCGTCGAGGCACTGCAACAACCTATCCCCGCCAAGTAAGCCCCTGCTCGCGGCGCCGTGCCATGCGGCGCCGCATCAACTACGTCAATTGACGTATTCGCCATTCTCTCCCCCTTGGGTAATCTTGCAATCATGTCAAGCGCGGCAGCGCCTGGCGGCAAGTCCAACAACCAAGAATCCATCCAGAACGGGAGAACACCATGGGCGTGGTACTGAGCAGAAAACGGGAGCGAAGCGGGAACCGCATGGCGCTGGCGGCAATGGCGGCGGCGGTCCTGTCGGCGGTAGTGGCGGGACAGGCGCACGCGGGCGCCACCATCAACATCGCCGAGGACAAGTCGGTCACCGTGGGCTTCGGCATGCGCGGCAGCTACAGCAGCGTGGAAGACGCTGCGCCGGACGGCGGCCGCACCAGCGACTTCAACCTGGACAGCGCCCGCCTGTTCTTCGGCGCCTCGCTGAACAAGAACATCAAGGGCATGCTGAACACGGAGTGGGACGGTGAGCAGATCCGCATCCTGGACGCCGCCGGCCAGTTCGCCATCTCGCCCGAGTTCAACGTCTGGGCCGGCCGTTTGCTGTCGCCCAGCGACCGCGCCAACATGGCCGGTCCCTACTACTCGCTGGGCGGCGGCTACTGGGCCGGCGTGGCCTCGCGCTACGGCTACAACGGCGGCATCTTCCGCGGCCGCGACGATGGCGTGGTGGTGTGGGGCAATGTGGCCGACGGCAAGCTGGGCTACTCGGTCGGCGCCTTCGAGGGCCACACCTTCGGCATCGGCTCGCTGACCCAGTCGCAGGCCAAGGCCGCCGGCATCAAGGCTGCCGACAATCTGATGTATGCCGGGCGCCTGCAGTACGACTTCTGGGACGCCGAACCGGGTTACTACGGCACCGGCAACTACCTGGGCAATGCCGACATCCTGGCCATAGGCGTGGCCGCGCGCACCCAGAAGGATGGCGTCATCACCGCCGCCAAGGTGGGCGACTACACCTCCTACAACATCGACTTCCTGCTGGAGAAGCGCATCCCCGGCGCCGGCGCGGTCGGCATCGAGGCTGCTTACTACGATTACGACACCAGCGACATCATCAAATCGGAACAGGGCAAGGCCTATTCGGCCGGACTGTCCTACGTGTTCGACCAGAAGGCCGGCTGGGGCAAGCTGCAGCCCTTCCTGCGCTGGCAGAAGTTCAGCGCCGACACCAACATCGACACCAAGCAGTTCGACGCGGGCGTCAACTACATCATCGACGGCTACAACGCGCAGCTGAGCGCCGTGTATTCGCGCACCAAGGTCACCAAGGCCAACGACAGCGACAAGTTCGTCGTGGCCCTGCAGCTGCAGTACTGATTCCTATATACACACTGACTCACACACTAACCGAACGGGGAAATGAATATGCAAAATCGTCGTCACTTTATCGCCACCCTGAGCCGCATCGCCGCCGGCGCCGCGCTGCTGGTAAGCGGCATGTCGGCCCACGCGGCCGACACCATCAAGGTCGGCATCCTGCACTCGCTGTCCGGCACCATGGCCATCTCGGAAACCTCGCTCAAGGACGTGGCCCTGATGACCATAGAGGAAATCAACGCCAAGGGCGGCGTGCTCGGTAAAAAGCTGGAGCCGGTGGTGGTGGACCCGGCCTCGAACTGGCCGCTGTTTGCGGAAAAGGCGCGCGGCCTGATCTCGCAGGACAAGGTGTCCGTGGTGTTCGGCTGCTGGACCTCGGTGTCGCGCAAATCCGTGCTGCCGGTGTTCAAGGAGCTCAACAGCCTGCTGTTCTACCCGGTGCAGTACGAGGGCGAGGAGCTGGAAAAGAACGTGTTCTACACGGGCGCCGCGCCCAACCAGCAAGCGATACCGGCCGTCGAATACCTGATGAGCAAGGAAGGCGGCGGCGCCAAGCGCTTCGTCCTGCTGGGCACCGACTACGTCTACCCGCGCACCACCAACAAGATCCTGCGCGCTTTCCTGAAGAGCAAGGGCGTGAAGGATAGCGACATCGACGAGGTCTACACCCCGTTCGGCCACTCGGATTATCAAACCATTGTCGCCAACATCAAGAAGTTCGCGGCCGGCGGCAAGACGGCGGTGGTCTCGACCATCAATGGCGACTCCAACGTGCCGTTCTACAAGGAGCTGGGCAACGCCGGCCTGAAGGCGACCGACGTGCCGGTGGTGGCGTTCTCCGTGGGCGAGGAAGAACTGCGCGGCGTGGACACCAAGCCGCTGGTGGGCCACCTGGCGGCCTGGAACTACTTCCAGTCGATCAAGAACCCGGTCAACGCGGAATTCATCAAGAAGTGGAAGGCCTATGCCGTGGCCAAGAAGCTGCCCAACGCGAACACCGTCGTGACCAACGACCCGATGGAAGCGACCTACGTCGGCATCCACATGTGGGCGCAGGCCGTGGAAAAGGCCAAGTCCACCGATACCGACAAGGTGATCGCAGCCATGGGCGGCCAGACCTTCAAGGGACCTGACGGCTACACGCTCACCATGGACGCCACCAACCACCACCTGCACAAGCCCGTGTTCATCGGCGAGATCCGTCCGGACGGCCAGTTCAGCGTGGTGTGGAAGACCCCCGGCCCGGTGCGCGCCCAACCGTGGAGCCCCTTCATCCCGGGTAACGAAGGCAAGCAAAAGCTGTAATTGAAGTGGTGCCCTCCGCCCGCCCGGCGGAGGGATCGGCTGTTTCAAAGCGGCCATGGCGTTGTTGCAGCTCCTTGCCGTGCAGGCGCACTGTCTGCGTCGTCCCGGCCTTGGCCTGCGCCTAGCCACGCCCGCTTTGAAACAGCCTCATATACGGAGCACCCCTTGAAAAAAATACTCCTACTCGCGCTACTCCTGATGGCGGGCGCCGCGCAGGCCGCCATCGACCGCTCCCTGCTGGCGCCGCTGGCCGGCGACGATCCCGACGCCCGCGTGGCCGCCATCGCCCACATCGGCGCGCTGGCCAACGAGGACGCCAGCCGCCTGCTGAACGCCATCAAGAACGAGGCCGTGTACGCCACGCCGGATGGCCATCTCTACATCGTCGAGAACGACCAGGCCTACGATCCCGCCACCGGCCAGAGCGGCCCCATGCCGGACGGCCTGGATGGCCTGATGGTCAACAACCGCCTGCGCGGCGCCGTCGATGACGCTCTGGCCGGGCTCAAACTGTTTTCCCCCGACCGTGCGCAGCGCTACGCGGCCGTCAACGAACTGCAGAAAAGCGTGACGCTGGAGCAGGCGCCGCTGATCGAGAAAGCCCTGGTGCAGGAACGCGACGCGGACATCCGCGAACTGCTGCACCTGGTGGCCGCCACCGCCTATCTGCATGCGCCGGACGCCGCCAAACGCAAGGCCGCCGTCGAGGCGCTGGCCGACAGCAGCAACGCCAACCTGCGGCCGCTGCTGCAGCAAATGCTGGACAAGACTGATAACGCTTACAACGAGCCGGACGAAGGCGTGCGCGTGGCCGCCGCCCGCACCCTGGCCAAGCTGGACAGCCGTCTGGCCCGCACCGAAATGGTCGGCAACTTCTTCTACGGCGTATCGCTGGGCAGCGTGCTGCTGCTGGCGGCGCTGGGCCTGGCCATCACCTTCGGCCTGATGGGCATCATCAACATGGCGCACGGCGAGCTGCTGATGATAGGCGCCTATACCACCTACCTGTGCCAGGTACTGTTCCGCACCTACTTCCCCGGCGCGGTGGACGCCTATTTGTTCGCGGCGCTGCCGGCCGCCTTCATCGTGACGGCGCTGGTCGGCATCGCGCTGGAGCGCACGGTGATACGCTGGCTGTACGGCCGTCCGCTGGAAACCCTGCTGGCCACGTGGGGTATCAGCCTGATCCTGATGCAGACCGTGCGCACCATCTTCGGCGCGCAAAACGTGGAAGTGGCCAACCCGGCCTGGATGTCGGGCGGCGTGACGGTACTGGGTTCGCTGGTGCTGGCCTATAACCGCATCGCCATCATCGTGTTTGCCGCCATCGTGGTGGTGGGCGTGTGGCTGATACTGAACAAGACCCGCCTGGGCCTGTTCGTGCGCGCTGTGATGCAGAACCGCCGCATGGCCGGCTGCGTGGGCGTCTCCACCGCCAAGATAGACATGATGACCTTCGGCCTCGGCTCCGGCATCGCCGGCCTGGGCGGGGTGGCGCTGTCGCAGCTCGGCAATGTGGGACCGGACCTGGGGCAGGGCTATATCGTCGATTCCTTCATGGTGGTGGTGCTGGGCGGGGTCGGCCAGCTGGCCGGCACCATCATTGCCGCGCTGGGCCTGGGCGAAGTGAATAAATTCCTGGAGCCGGTGGCGGGCGCGGTGCTGGCCAAGATCGCCATCCTGGTCTTCATCATCATGTTCATCCAGAAGCGGCCGCAGGGCCTGTTCGCCATGAAAGGCAGGAGCGCCGAATGAGTGCCATCATCACCAAACCATCGCTGTTCAGCGGCCGCGCCTGGGCCGCCATCCTGGCCTGCTGCGCACTGGCCGCGGCGCTGCCGCTGCTGAACGTCGCTTTCCCCGCCGGCCATGCGCTGCACGTGCCGGACTACTGGGTCGGCCTGATCGGCAAATTCATGTGCTACGCGCTGGCTGCGCTGGCGCTGGACCTGGTGTGGGGCTACACCGGCATCCTGTCGCTGGGCCACGGCCTGTTCTTCGCGTTGGGCGCGTATGCGCACGGCATGTATCTGATGCGCGCCATCGGCCGCGAAGGCGTGTACCAGACCGATCTGCCGGACTTCATGGTCTTCCTCGACTGGAAATCCTACCCCTGGTTCTGGAGCGGCACCGACAGCTTCTGGTACTGCCTGGCGCTGGTGGTGCTGGTGCCGGGCGTGCTGGCCTTCGTATTCGGCTTCTTCGCCTTCCGCTCACGCATCAAGGGCGTTTACTTCTCCATCATCACCCAGGCCATGACCTATGCCTTCATGCTGCTGTTCTTCCGGAATAACACCGGCTTCGGCGGCAACAACGGCTTCACGGATTTCAAGCGCATCCTCGGTTATCCGATCAGCGCGCCCGGCACCAAGGCCGCGCTATACCTGGCCACGCTGCTGGCGCTGGTGGGCGCGCTGCTGCTGTGCCGCTGGATCGTCACCTCGAAGCTGGGGCGCGTGCTGCAGGCGGTGCGCGATTCCGAATCGCGGTTGATGTTCATCGGCTATAACCCGCTGTGGTTCAAGCTGTTCGTGTGGACCCTGTCGGCCATCCTGTGCGGCATTGCCGGGGCGCTGTACGTGCCGCAGGTGGGCATCATCAACCCGTCCGAGATGTCGCCGGCGAATTCGATCGAGATGGTGATCTGGGCCGCCGTGGGCGGACGCGGTACGCTGCTGGGACCCATCATCGGCGCGTTTTCCGTCAATGGATTGAAAAGCTGGTTCACCGGCGCCTTCCCCAATCTGTGGCTGTTCGCGCTGGGCCTGATCTTCATCCTGGTCACGCGCTACCTGCCGCAAGGCATAGCAGGACTGGCGGCGCGGCTGCGCAAGGAGCAAGCATGAGTGTGAATGAACAGTTGGCGGAACGCATGTCGGCGGAGAGCAGTGACCCCGGCGGCGCCCAAGGCGTGGCCTACGAGCGCGTGGCGCGCGAGGGACTTGACACCACCCACGGCGCCATCCTCTACCTGGAAGAGATCACGGTGTCGTTCGACGGCTTCCGCGCCCTGAACAAGCTCAGTCTCGATATTTCGGTGGGCGAGCTGCGCTGCATCATCGGCCCGAATGGCGCCGGCAAGACCACCATGATGGACGTCATCACGGGCAAGACGCGTCCCACCTCGGGCCGGGTATTTTTCGGCCAGACCATGGACCTGAGCCGCATGGCCGAGCATGAAATCGCCCACGCTGGCATAGGCCGCAAGTTCCAGCGGCCCACCGTGTTCGAGCAGCACACGGTGTTCGAGAACCTGGAGCTGGCCATGAAGATGGACAAGCGCGTGCGGCCCACGCTGTTCGCCCGCCTGTCGTCGGAACAGCGCGGCAAGATCGACGAGATCCTCAGGCTGATACGCCTGAACGGCAGCGAGCAGCGCCTGGCCGGGCTGCTGTCGCACGGCCAGAAGCAGTGGCTGGAGATCGGCATGCTGCTGATACAGGAACCGCAGCTGATCCTGCTGGACGAGCCGGTGGCCGGCATGTCGGACGCCGAAACTGAGCGCACCGCCGAACTGCTGAACGAATTGCGCGGCAAGCACTCCATCATGGTGGTGGAGCACGACATGGCCTTCGTGACCGAGATCGCGCGCGACGGCATCGTCACCGTGCTGCACGAAGGCTCGGTGCTGGCGCAAGGGAAAATGGGCGACGTGCAGGCCGACGAGCGCGTGATTGAAGTCTACCTGGGACGCTGAGGAAAGCACATGCTGGAAGTCGACAAACTGAATCAATACTACGGTTCCTCGCACACGCTGCGCGGCATTTCGCTGGGGCTGGAACGGGGGCGTTGCCTGGCGCTGCTGGGCCGTAACGGGGTGGGCAAGACCACCTTGCTCAAATGCCTGACCGGCGTGCTGCCGGTGGCATCGGGCACGGTCAGGCTGGAGGGCAAGGACATCACGCGCATGGCGACCCACCAGCGGGCCCGCTCCGGCATCGCCTACGTGCCACAGGGCAGGGAGATCTTTGCCCGCCTGACGGTGGAGGAAAATCTGCTGATGGGCCTGGCCACGCACTCGGGCAAGAAAGCCAGCACCATCAAGGGCGAGGTCTATGAGCTGTTCCCGGTCCTGAAGGACATGCTGCACCGGCGCGGCGGCGACCTGTCGGGCGGCCAGCAGCAGCAACTGGCGATTGCCCGCGCGCTGCTGGCCGAGCCCAAGCTGATCATCCTGGACGAGCCCACCGAGGGCATACAGCCTTCCATCATCAAGGACATCGGCAACGTGATACGCCTGCTGCGCCAGCGCGGCGACATGGCGATTTTGCTGTGCGAGCAGTATTTCGACTTCGCCCACGAGCTGGCCGACCAGTTCGTGGTGCTGTCGCGCGGCGAGGTGGTGGCCGCCGGCGCCCAGGCGGCCATGAACGACCCCGAGGTCAAGCGCCACCTGGCGGTTTAGTCCAGCAGGCGGTCCAGTGTGCGCTGAGGATTCACGATGAAATCGTGGGTGACCAGGTAGTGTTCGGTGTCGTAGTAGTCGGTTTCGCGCAGGCCGCGTTCCGAGCATACGTAGATGCGGGCGTTGGGATAGGCCATCAGGATGGGCGAGTGGGTGGCGATGATGAATTGCGAGCCGGCCCGCACCAGCTGCTGGATGCGCGCCAGCGCCGCCAGCTGGCGCTGCGGCGACAGCGCGGCCTCCGGTTCGTCCAGGATGTACAGGCCACGCCCGCCGAAGCGTTCCATCAGCAGCGTCATGAAGGATTCGCCGTGCGACTGCTCGTGCAGCGAGCGGTCGCCGTGGCTGTCGATGATCAGGGGGCCGCCCATGGGATCCTCGTCCAGCTTTTCGATCTCGGTGGCGACGTTGAAGAAACTTTCGGCGCGCAGGAAATAGCCGTCGCGCCAGCGCCGGTAGCCCTTGGCGACGCGCAAATACTGGTGCAGCACCGAGTGCGAGGCGCGGGTGCCGAAGCGGAAATTCCTGCTGCCGCCTTCGGGGTTGAAGCCGCAGCTGATGGCGATGGCTTCCAGCAGCGTGGATTTGCCGGAACCGTTTTCGCCGACGATGAAAGTGACCGAAGGGTGGAACTCCAGCGTGCCCAGCTTGCGGATGGCTGGCAGCGAGAATGGATAGGCCTCGGCGTCGGGAACGGCGTCCCATTGCAGGCGGGCGGCGATGGCAAATTGGGTCGATATCATGGTTGCCATCATTGTAATTCAAGCCGGGGTGCTAGGGCAGGGAGGCGTTGTCCTTGAGCACGTCCTGCACATACAGCATGGCGATCAGCACCGACAGCACGGCCGCCAGCGGCGTGGCCAGTGCGATGCCGGCCAGGCCGAACAGGGCGCCGAACAGCATCTGCATGGCGATGGTCAATGCGGGCGGCAGCGACACGGTGCGCGCCTCGATCAGCGGCGACAGCAGATAGCCTTCCACCAGCTGCACCCCGGTGAACAGCAACACCGTGTACAAGCCCAGCTCGGGGCTGATGGAAAACGCGATCAGCACCGCCGGCACGCCCGCCATCAGCGGTCCCAGGTAAGGGATGAAGTCCAGCAGCCCGGCAATCAGGCCCAGGATCAGGGCCAGCGGCACCTCCAGCAGCCAGAGCCCGGTGGCGGTCGCCACGCCCACGATGACCATGGAGCAGGCTTTGCCCACCAGCCAGCGGGCCAGCACGGAGCCGATTTCATCCAGCACCTCGCGCGCCCGGCGCCGCCGCGTGGGCGGTATCAGCTTGATGAAGCCTTCCACATACACGGCAGGCTGGGCGGCGAAGTAAATTCCCACGCAAAGGATGATGACGGCATTGCCCACCGCGCCAAACAGGCCGGTGAAGAACAGGCCGGCGTTGGGCATCTGGGCGGTGAGCTGGCGGCGGATCTGCTGTGCGCTGGGCAGGTCGGCCAGGATGCTGCGCAGCAGGGGATTGCTGGCCACGGCCTGGCGTACGCGCTCTATCGCTTCCGGCACCACGGAACCCAGCTGCGAGGCCTGATCTTCGATTTGCGGGGCGGCCGCCATGCCGCCGCCGCCCATGATGGCCAGCAGCGCCGCCACAATGATGGCCAGCGCCACGCCGCGCCGCATAGGGGTGCGGCGCGCCAGCCGGTGGCTCAGTTCATACAGCAGCACGGCGAACAGGGCGCAGGCGAACAGCAGCAGCAGGGCGTCGGCGCCGAACCACAGCGCCGCCAGCCCCAGCAGGAACAGCATGCCGACGCCATAGGCCAGCACCACGCGGTGCACAAAGCTGCGTTCGGCCGCCGGCGCCGGCTGCGCCGTTGCGGGGCTGGCGGGTGCGGGGTGGCGGCTCGGTTCCATGCCGCATTATATCGATCCGGCGTCCGGCTGGATGGCAGCCGGCCGCTATCGTGCGCGCCCCGCTGGCCGTATCAGTCCGGCGTGGCGCGGAAGCGGCGCCGCAGCCAGCGGATGGGCGCTCCCACCACGGGCAGCTTTTGCAGCAATTCCTCGGCAGCGTCCCAGTAGTCGCGGTGCGAGGCCACCATGCCCTCATCATTGAACACGATGTGGCTGCCGCCTTCCACCTGGTAGGGCTGGCCGCGCAGGCTGAACACGAAGCGCCAGGTGACGAAGGCTTGCCGTCCCTGCACGATGCGTTCGGTGATAACGAAGCGCGGCTGCTCCGTGTGGCGGAACATGTGTTGGAACAGCATCTCGATGGCGGCAATGCCGCGCACGTCGTTGAAGGGGTCGCGGAAGCGTGCGTCGGGCGCGTAGTAGCGGGCGGCCTCGCTGATGTTGGCGGGAGTGAGCGCGGCATACCACGCCAGCAGGGCATCGAGCTGTGTCATTGTGGCCTCATGATGCGGGTCAGCAGGGCGAAGCGGGCACGGTAGGGCAGCCAGCGCAGCAGCTTGACCAGCATGGTAAAGCGTTTCGGGAAGTGGATCTCGAATTCGCCCGCGCCCATGCCGCGCAGGATGGCTTGCGCCGCATCCTGCGGGGTTTGCAGGGCCGGCATGGAGAAGTCGTTCTTGGCGGTCAGCTCGGTCCGCACGAAACCCGGATTGATCAGGTAGACGCTCAGGCCGCGCGGGCGCAGTTCCGTGTACAGCAATTCCGCCAGGTTGATCAGGGCCGCCTTGCTGGGGCCGTACACGCTGGCGTTGGGCAGGCCGACATAGCCGGCCACGCTGGCGATGATGGCGATGCCGCCGCTGCCGCGTTCCAGCATGTCCGGCAGCACCGTGGCCAAGCCGGTATAGACGCTGCCCAGGTTGACCTCCAGCGTGTGCGCCGCGCCGGCCGGATCGACTTCCCAGCTGTGTTCCGGGTGGTAGTCGGCGGCGCAGAACACCACCAGGTCGATGCCGCCGATGCGCTCACGGATGTCGCCATAGCGCAGGGTCCAGGCCTCGCGGTCGAGGATGTCCAGCGGCGCCACCATGGCCAGCGGGTAGGGCGCGGCCAGCGCTTCCAGCCGCTCCGCGCGGCGGGCAGACAGCACCACCCGCGCGCCCGAGGCCAGCAGTTCGGTGGCCATGGCCGCGCCTATGCCGCTGGAGGCGCCGACCACCCACACGCGCAACCCGTCCCACCAGCGGATGCGCTGGTTCAGGGGGCGCATGCGCGCCTCCGGAACATCAGGGTGACCTGGCCGAACTCGATGCCGAACTTTCGCATGCTGGCGCGGTTGATCATGGTGCACTGGTCGATCAGGAACATCCAGTCGTCGAACTGCATTTCGTAGGTGGCGCCGTCGACCGGCAGCAGCAGCGTGTATTGCCAGCGCAGGGCGTTGCCGGCGATCTCGCCGGTGGCCTCGCCCTTGACGTCGTCGGCCCGTCCGCGCCAGCGGCCGTCGGGATCGCGCGTCAGGCGCCAGACGCGCTGCTGGGTGCTGCCGTCGTCGTAGCGGAACCGTTCGTCCAGGGTCAGCTTGCCATCGGCGCTGGCGCCGGTGATGACGACGTGGAAGCGCTTGGCCACGCTGCCGTCGCGCTTCTGGAACATGCCCCAGGCGTCGGTGGTGCCGGCGAAATAGGCTTGCAGGTCCAGCGCCGGCTGGACGGCGCGGTATTGCTGCACGTCCGGGCCGGCGCAGCCCGCCAGCAGGGTGAAGGCCAGCGCAGTCAGGGTTTTTTTCATGGTGAGCTCCGGGTGGGTAGGGGATGGCCACGGCGCAGCGCCGCCATCGCCAGCAGTTTGCACAGGCACGGCAGGACGGCGTAGGCCAGCACCAGGGCCTGGCCGCTGCCGGTGGCGGCGCCTGGCCGGTAGCCGAGCGCGGCCAGCAGCGGCAGCGCCAGGCCGGACAGTGCCAGCGCCAGCTTGCCCAGCAAGGTCAATACCCCGTAGTAGGCGCCGGGTTCCTCGTCGGCCGGGATCAGCTGCGCCAGCAAGACCGGCGGCATGGCCAGGTCGGCGCCCAGCGCCAGGCCGGCCGCGATGCAGATGGCGAAGTAAGCCGCGATGTCGCCCGGCCCCAGCAGTGCTGCGCCGGCAAAGCACAGGGTGGCCAGCGCCATGCCCAGCCGCCAACAGGCGCGCACGCCGATGCGGCCCGCCAGGCGGGTCCACAGCGGCAGGCCGCAGGCGGCCGCTGCGAAATAGCTGCCCAGGAAGGCGCCCGCATAGGCCGCGGCCTGGAGCCGGTCGCTGATGAAGAACATGGCCAGCGTGGCCGGCAGCGATACCGACACGGCGTTCAGCAGGTAGGGCGCCAGCAGCTGGCGGAACGGGCGGTTGGCGGCCATGCGGCGCAGCACGGCGCGGCTGTCCCGTACTGCCGCGCAGGGCGCCGCGCTGTCCGGACTTGCCGTGGCCCGCTCCGGCCAGGGCGGCGCGGCCCGCAGCAGCGCCAGCAGGCCGGCCAGCAGCAGGGCAGCGAAGGCCAGGCTGTAATAGGCCATGCCGCTGGTGGCCTGGGCCGGCGCCCCGCCCAGGATGGCGGCGGGGATGACGCTGGCGGCGATCACTCCCAGCAGCCCGGCGCCCTCGCGCCAGGCGGCGGCAGGCAGCAGCGGAGCGGAGGTGCCGCCGGCTGCGCCCTGCAGGCGCGCGCCCCAGGACAGGTAGGCGATGTTGAGCAGGCTGTGGGCGCTGTAGGCCAGCACCAGCATGGCGGCCAGCCAGGGCAGGGCCCAGGCGGCGGGCGGCAGCCACAGGCCGGCAAAGGCCAGCGCCAGCACCACGGCGGCCAGCGCCAGCCAGCGCGCCAGGCTGCCGCGCGCATGGTCGATGGCGTGCCCCAGCAGCGGGTCCTGCACGGTGTCGAACAGGCGGGCGCCAAACAGCACCCATCCCAGCTGCGCCAGGCCGACGCCGTACACGCGGCTGTAGTAGGCCGGAATTTGCACATACACCGGCAGCGCCGCCATCGCCAGCGGCAGGCCCAGCAAGCCATAGGCGGCGTGGCGCCACCATGGCGGCGCTGCGGGCAGGCTGTCCGCGCTGGCTGGCGGCTTGGCCGATATCATGGCTGGCCTCCGAGCAGCTGGCGGCGCAGGCCGGTATCACGGGTGCGCTGGTCCAGCCAGATGGCGAAGAAGGCGCGCGCCAGTTCCGGATCGGCGATGTCAGCCAGCAGCCGTTGCTGGTTGTAGAAGCGCATGCCGTGGCCGGGCGCGTACACGCCGGTCAGCTGGTCGCCTTCCGCAACGTCGGTGAAGGCGCTGTTGAGCGAGGTTTTCCAGCGCGCCAGCGTGGCAGGGTCCAGTTTGCCGCCGTTCAGCCGCTGCATTTCATCGAGGCTGGTTTGCACCAGCCGATCGCGGCTGATGCTGCGGTAGTAGCTCAGCTGCAGCGCGAACGGCTGCTCCGGCTGGAATGGCCGCTGCTCCGCCCACAAGGTGGCGTGGTAGATGCGCAGGCCGAACCAGCGCAGGTCGCCCTGGCCCAGGGCGACGGCGCGCGGCAGCTCGTCGCGCCAGGTGGCGGCATGCCCGGGCGAGGCCAACTGGGCAGCCAGCAGGCACGCCAGCAGGCAGCGCTGCAGCCGGCTGCCCAACCATCCCAGCGTACGATCCCGCGACGGGCCCGGCAGTGGACCAACCGCCAGCCTGGCGCGCGGCCGGGCGGGCGCGCCCGGGGCGGCGGGCTGGGCGCGCCGCCCCATGGCCTCAGCCCTTGCGGAGCAGGAATTGGACCACATCGGTGCGTCCCTCGTCGAAGGCGGCTTCGCAGTAGGCGAAATACAGTTCCCAGATGCGCATGAAGTGCTGGTCGAAGCCCTGGGCCGCGATGCCGGCGCGCGCGGCCTGGTAGTGGGTATTCCAGCGGCGCAGGGTTTCGGCGTAATCGGGGCCGAAGGCGTAGTGCTCCTGCGGCGCCAGCCCGGCGCGCTCGGCGTGGCGCTCGAAGCGTTCCACGCTGGGCAGCATCCCGCCCGGGAAGATGTACTGCTGGATGAAGTCGGCGCTGCTGCGGTAGCGCTCGAAATGGCGTTCGGCGATGGTAATCGACTGCACCAGCGCCTGGCCGCCCGGCGCCAGGCGCGCCGCCACCGTGCGGAAGTATTCGGGCCAGTAGCGCTCGCCGACGGCCTCGAACATCTCGATCGACACCACGGCGTCATACTGGCCGTCCAGGTCGCGGTAGTCGCGCAGTTCCAGCTGCGCGCGTTCTTCCAGCCCGTGTTCGCGGATGCGGCGCTGGGCCACCTCCAGCTGCGCGCGCGAGATGGTCACGCCATGCACATGGATGCCCTGGCGCGCGGCCTGCTCCGCGAAACCGCCCCAGCCGCAGCCTATCTCCAGCACGCGCTGTCCGGGGCGCAGGCCCAGGGTGTCGATGATGCGCTGGTACTTGCGCTCCTGCGCGCGCTGCAGGGACTGGGTGTAATCGCCGTCAAAGATGGCGGCCGAATAGGTCCAGCTGGGGTCCAGCCACAGCGCGTAGAAGTCGTTGCCGATGTCGTAGTGGGCGTGGATGTTGCGCTCGCTGCCCTTGCGGGTGTTGGGGCGCAGCCAGTGGCGCAGGCGGTACCAGCAGCGCGCCAGCACGCCGCCGAACAGCATCTGGTCCAGCGCCGCTTCGTTGCGGATCGCCAGCCGCAGCAGGGCGGCCAGGTCCGGCGTTTCGGCCCAGCCCGCGCCATAGCCTTCCGCAAAGCCGATGTCGCCGGCCTGCAGGATGCGCTGGCAGGCGCGCCAGTCGTGCAGCCGCAGCACGGCCCCTCTCGGGGCATGGGCGTCGCCAAACAACATGCGGTTGCCGTCCGGTGTGATCAGCTCCAGGTGGCCGTGCCGGATCTTGCTCAGCAGCGCCAGGAACAGGCGCGCGCCGGCCGGCGCCGCCAGCGGCTGGGTGGACAGGGTGTGATTCATCGGGCAGTCTCCTGTTGCACGGTGGTGGTTTGGATGGGAGCGGGCGGCTTGCTGAACCAGGGCACGCGCTTGAGCCACAGCCTGAGCGCCTGCCAGTGGATGCGGGCCACGATGCCCACGCCCAGCAAGGGATAGCGCCACAGCGCGGCGCGCACGGCGGCCGGCGTGAGCGGCACGGCGCGCCCGCTCAGGGTGGTCTTGAGCAGCGGGCCGTCGTCGTCGTGGTAATCGATGGCAGTGACGCGGCTCGATTCAGCTTCGCGGAAACGGAAGCGGTAGTGGCCGCGCACTTCGCAGAAGGGCGACACGTGCATCTGCTTGGACGCCATGGCGGCGCCGTCTTGGTCCGGACGCAGCAGGTAGCGGTGGGTTTCGCCAAAGGTGTTGTTGACTTCCGCCAGCACGGCGCACAGTTTGCCTGCGGCGTCGTGGCACTCCCAGAAGCTGACCGGATTGAACACGTAGCCGGCCACGCGCGGGAAGGTCTGCAGCCAGATCTCGCCATCGGCGTCGACGCCGTGCTGGCGCAGCAGGGCGCGCATCCAGGCCTCCAGGCTGGTGCCGTCGCGCGGACCGTAGTCGCGCGTGCGTATCGACAGCGGGCGCCAGCGGTCCACACCGAACCAGGCCGAGTTGCACTGGTCCAGGCGCGCCAGGTTAAGGCGGACGTAGCACACCGGATAAATGAAGCGGTGCCGCGCCGGCCGCAGGCGGGCGTGCATGACCTGGCCGCGCAGCAGCTGTGCCGGGGCGCTCATGGCAGCGTGGCCCAGGGGGGAGCGGCGCCGAAGGCGGCGGCGATGCGCAGCGCGGATTTCAGCCCGTCCTCGTGGAAGCCGTAGCCGCACCAGGCGCCGGCATACCAGGCGCCGCGCACGCCCTGGATCTGCGCCAGCTGCTGCTGCGCCGCGATGGCCGCCTGGTCCATGATGGGATGGTCGTAGTCGAAGCGCGCCAGTACCGCGTCCGAATGCGGCGGCGTATGCGGATTGAGGGTGACCAGCACCGGGGTCTGGAACGGCAGCGCCTGCAGCTGGTTGAGCCAGTAGGTCACGCACACCGGGCGCGCGCCGTCGACCCGCGCGCCGGACAGGTAATTCCAGGCCGACCATAGCTTGCGCCGTTGCGGCATCAGGGCGGTGTCGGTGTGCAGCCAGGCCGTGTTGGGCTGGTAGCGCACCGCGCCCAGGATGGCGCGCTCGTTGTCGTCGGCATCGGCCAGCATCGCGAGGGTGGCCGGGGCGTGGGTGGCGAACACCACCTCGTCGTAGGCCTCGCTGCCGGCGTCGGTGTGGACCAGGACCTGCCCGCCCTCGCGCCGCACGGCGCGCACTGGCGTGCCCAGACGGCAGGCGGGCAGGGTGGCGGCGATCTTTTGCACGTAGTGGCGTGCGCCGCCGGACACGGTGCGCCAGCGCGGCCTGCCGTTCACCTGCAGCAGCCCGTGGTTCAGGCAAAAGCGCAAAAAGGTCGCGGCCGGGAAATCCAGGATGTCGCGCGGGGCGCTGGACCAGATCGCGGCCGCCATGGGCAGCAGGTAGTCGTCGCGAAAGCCCGCACCATAGCCCTGCCGCGCCAGCAGCTGGCCCAGCGTGAGCGGTTCGCTGCCGGCCTGCCCCAGGTAGCGGGAGGCGTTGCGGTTGAAATGCAGCAGGTCCCACAGCATGCGCAGGAAGCGCGGCGAACACAGGTTGGCGCGCTGGGCAAACACGGTATCCAGGCTGGTGCCGGCCCATTCCAGGGCGCCGCCATCCATGGACACGGCAAACGACATGTCGCTGTCTATGCTGGCTACGTCCAGTTCCTCGAACAGGGCGATCAGGTTGGGGTAGGTACGCTCGTTATAGACCAGGAAACCGGTATCCACGCCGTGGGTGCGGCCTTCCAGCGTGACATCGACCGTGTTGGTATGGCCGCCCAGGTAGGCGCCCGCCTCGAACAGCACCACCTCATGGCGGCGGTTGAGGAAATAGGCGCTGGCCAGGCCGGAAATGCCTGCTCCGATGACGGCGATGCGTTTACGTGTTGGATTCATGGTCTCCACGGGGTTTATTCATGCTCGAGTTCGTACCGGCGTGCTAATATTACTACCGGCACCATAGAAAAGCTACTGATTAGTAGCGAAATTTATCGATGAGTATATTTCCTAAACTTAGCTTTAAGAATCAGGCATTCAAGCTGCGCGAGAACGCCATCCTGGACGCCGCGACTGCCGTGCTGAGCAGCAAGGGCTATGATTTGATGACCATGGACGATGTGGCCGGTGCGGTCGGCATCTCCAAGCCCAGCCTGTACAAGCACTTCAAGTCGAAGGAGGAACTGGTGGGCGAGGCGCTGATACGCCTGCTCGACGGCGCGCTGGACTACGTGGCCGGCATCGATGCCGCGCTCGATCCGGTGGCCAAGCTGAAGGTGTTGCTGGAGTGGGCGCTGCGGGTGCGGCTGGAAGGCGGGCTGCCCTTCCTGCCCTCGACCAGCAACCATGTGCGCGAAATGCTGATGCGCAACCTGAAGTACATGCTGCGCATCCGCAAGCTGAACCGGCAGCTGGAAGCCATGGTGCAGCAGGCCCAGCGCGACGGCCTGCTGAACGCCGACCTGCCCAGCGACGTGATCCTGTTCAGCTACTACGCGCGCACTTGCGATCCTGCCGTGGAGTACTTGCAGAAGTTCAGCAAGATGAGCACCGACGATATCGTGCGCCACATGCTGAGGGTGTCCTTCGACGGCTTCACGGGTGGTTCCTGAAGTAGCTGCGGGCGATGGCGTCGATTTCGCCGGTACGCTTCATCTGGTAGATGACGCTGTCGAACTGCTTGACGAAGTCGGTCTTGTAAGTGAATTTTCCGTTGTCGCGGTCGGTGAAGCCGAGGAAGCCGTGTTCCACCGCGATCACAGTGGCCTCGGCCAGCTCGGCATGGACGCCGCCCTCGTCATACTTGCCCTGGGCCTTGAGCTGGTTGCGCGTCCACTGGATGGAGACGCGGTCGTTGATGTAGCAGTCGATGCGCCTGAGCCCCAGCTTGACGATGTTGGTGGCGGTATCCTTGCCTTCTTCCACGCGCAGCTTGCCCTCCCGGACCGCCGTTTCAAATTCATCGCCGCCCACCACGAAGCCGGCGTTGTTGCCGATGGTGAGGCCGTAGAAATCCTGCGGCCAATGCCGGCGCGGCTTGGACAATACATCCTTGCGGCACACCGCCACCACCTTTTCCTCGTACAGCGGCAGTGAATAGGGCCAGGTCCAGGGCTCTTCCCTGGTGTTCATGTAGGGCGGATACAGCGCGAAGGCGGCGCCGCTTTTCAGCATGGCCATGCCGCGCTTCCACGGCACCGGCTGGATGTCGACCTTGTAGTCCGGCATGCGCGAGACGGCCGTGCGCACGATCTCGTAATACAGGCCGGCCGGTTTGCCGGCTTCTTCATAGGAGTAGGGCGGATAGCCGGCGTCGGCGTAAATGGTGACGGGCAGCGGCGCGGCCGCATGGACACTCAGGGGTAGGGCCAGCAGCCAGCCCGGGTAGCGCCTCGCGTTGTTCGTCATCAGCCCGCTGGAGAGGAGTTATGCCAGTTGTTCATCCTATCATGAAAGCCGCGGCCGCTTCCGGTTTCAAGGCCCTGATCTTGTTGAGGGCCACCGAGGCGGCCGAGGTGCGGGTCTCCACGCCCAGCTTGATGAACACATGCTCCAGGTGCTTGTTCACGGTGCGCGGGCTGGTGCCGAGGATGTCGCCGATGTCGCGGTTGGTCTTGCCCTTGATGACCCAGTTCAGCACCTCCGATTCGCGCTGGGTCAGCTTCAAACAGGACATCAGGGCCTCGACCAGGGCCGCGTCCGATTCCTCGCGCAGCACGATCATCCACTGCGCGTTCTCGCTGTATTCGGCCGCCGAGAAGATCAGGCGGCGGGCGCCGCTGGCGATGGTCAGCGGCGCATGGGCCTGGCCGGCGCGGTGCGCCAGCTGGGTGGCGTCCAGCCACGCGCGCAGCTGGGGCGGGGCCTGGGCGCTGTCGTCGGCCGGCAGATAGCCCTGCAGCAGCTGGCGCGCCAGCGGCGTTTGCCACACGATGCGGCCATCTTCGGGACGCACCGCGATCACGGCGTTGCCGAAGGCGTCCAGCGCGCTGCGGGCCTGGTTCATCAGCCTGGCGGTCTGCATGTGCGAGGCGATCCGGGCCAGCACTTCGCTGGTGCGCAGCGGCTTGGTGACGTAGTCGTTGCCGCCGGCCTCGAAGGCCGCCACCACGTGCTCGGTCTCGGTCAGGCCGGTCATGAACACCACCGGGATGTGGCGGGTGGCCATGTCCGCTTTCAGGCGGCGGCACACCTCGAAGCCGTCCATGCCGGGCATGATGGCGTCCAGCAGGATGATGTCGGGCTGGGCGGCGGCGGCCCGCTCCAGCGCGGCCTGGCCGTGGTTGGCCACCAGCACCGTGTAGCCGGATTCGTCCAGCGCATCGTGCAGCACGGCCAGGTTTTCCGGCACGTCGTCCACCACCAATACCAGTTTGCCGCGTTCAAATGGGTTCATGCAAGTCTGCCTTTCCGACGAAGTTGGCCATCGCATCGAGCTGGAAGCGGGCCGCGAAGTTGCGCATGGTGTGCGTGAAGGGATGGTAGCGCGCATCGAGGGCGCTGATCTCGTCCAGCTGGGTGACGATGCCGCGTACGTAGCCAATGCGGATCTGCTCGCGCAGGGCTTGCAGCAGCGGTTCGGGCGGGAACACCAGTTCCTGCGGCGGCTCCGGCGGCGGCGCCGGCGCGCGCGGGCCGGTAGTCCATTCCAGGGCCAGCTGGCGGCCTATCCAGTCCAGCAGCTCGCCCACGTTGACCGGCTTGACGATGAAGTCGGCCGCCGTGATGCCGGCCGCGTTGTCCATGCCCTTGTCGAAGGCGTTGGCCGAGACGATGGCGATCGGCACCGTTGATTGTGCGCGCCGGCGCAGGATGGCGCTGGTCTCCCAGCCATCCATGCCGGGCATGGCCAGGTCCATCAGGATCAGGTCGGGCCGGAAGGCGCTGTAGCGTTCCAGGCAGGCCGCGCCGGAATCGGCCTGGGCCACCTCGAAACCCAGCGGCTGCAGGATGGCTAGCAGCAGTTCGCGGTCGACCTGCTCGTTGTCCACCACCAGCACGCGGCGGCGGGGCCCCAGGTAGCCGGTGCGCAGCAACGGTGTGGCGGCCGTGTCGGCACCGGCCTTGCCCGGCGCATGCACGCTGGGCAGGAACAAACGGATGTGGAACACGCTGCCCTGGCCCGGCGTGCTGCGGATATTCAGTTCGCCGCCCATCATCTGGGTCAGCATCTTGCTGATCGGCAGGCCCAGGCCGGTGCCGCTGGCGTTGGCGTGCGCGCTGGCGCTGCCGCGCGAGAACGGTTCGAAGATGTGGTCGATCTCTTCCTGCAGGATGCCGGGGCCGCTGTCCTGCACCTCGAACGAGGCCATCTCGCGCGCGTAGTGCAGGCGGAACACGATGCCGCCGCGGCTGGTGAACTTGACCGCGTTGCCGAGGATATTCATCAGGATCTGGCCCAGGCGCTTGCGGTCGGCGCGCACCACGCGCGGCAGCTGCCCGGTCAGCTCGTAGCGGAAGGCCAGGCCCTTGTTGGCGGCCTGCAGCTCGAACATGCGCACGATTTGCGCGATGAAGTCGGGGAAGTCCAGTTCCTTGATGTCGAAGGTGAACTTGCCGCCCTCGATGCGGGCGATGTCCAGCGTGCCCTCGATCAGCGACAGCAAATGCTCGCCGCTGCCGCGTATCACGCGCACCGCCTGCTGGCGGTTGGCCGGTATCGAGGGATCGTTGTCGAGCAGCTGGGCGTAGCCGAGGATGGCGTTGAGCGGGGTGCGGATCTCGTGGCTGATGCCGGCGATGTAGCGGCTCTTGGCCTGGTTGGCCAGGTCGGCGGTCTTCTTGGCCTGCTGCAGCTGGGCGTCGGTCTGGCTGTGCAGCTCGATCTCGCGCACCAGCAGGCCGGTCTGCCGGTTCGATTCCTCCTGCGCTACGCGCCGGCTTTCGCTGGTCAGCACCAGCCACCAGGCCACGATGCCGCTGGCCAGCAGCAGGGCCGCGAAAATCTTGAAGAACACCAGCCGCAACGCCGGCAGCAGGGCGGCCGCATCGGCCGGCAGCACCGATTGCTCGTGGTAGTAGATCAGTCCCAGCAGGGCGGCCAGGAACAGCACAGTGACCAGCATCAGCAGCAGGTAGTGTCCCAGCCCGCTGCCCAGGTAGGGCCAGGTGGATTTCGGCAGCACGGCGCGCGCCGCCGCCTCCCACTGGGTGGAGAAGCGCGCGTGCGGCTTGCAGACGTCGTTGCAGCGCGCGTCCAGGCAGCAGCACAGCGAGCAGATCGAACCCTGGTAGGCCGGGCAGTGCGCCATGTCGTCGGCCTCGTACTCCTTCTCGCAAATCACGCAGGTCTTGCTGTGGGGGTGGGCGGCCGGCCGCGCCAGGTAGTATCGCCCGCGCGTGGCGATGGCGATCGCGGGCGACGCCACCAGCGCGGTCAGGAGCGCGATGAAGGCCGAGAAGCTGTGTGCCTGTGCGCCGAACAGGCCGGTGTAGGCGGCGATGGACAGGGCCGAGGCCAGCGCCATGGCGCCCACCCCGACCGGGTTGATGTCGTACAGGTAGGCGCGCCGGAATTCGATCCCTTTCGGGCTCAGGCCCAGCGGCTTGTTGATGACCAGGTCGGCCACCACCGCCGTGATCCAGGAAATGGCGATATTGGAGTACAGGCCCAGCACCTGGTCCAGGGCCTGGAACACGTCCAGTTCCATCAGCAGTACGGCGATCAGGGCGTTGAACACGGCCCACACCACGCGGCCCGGATGGCTGTGCGTGAGGCGCGCGAAGAAATTGGACCAGGCCAGCGAACCGGCGTAGGCGTTGGTCATGTTGATCTTGACCTGGGAGATGATGACGAACACGGCGGTCAGGACCAGCGCCACGGCCGGATCGCTGAAGGCCAGCTGGAAGCCGGCCCAGTACATGTGGGTGGGATTGACGGCCTGCGCCAGCGGCACCGCCGCGCTGAAGGCCAGGTAGGCCAGCAGGGCGCCGCCCAGCATCTTGAGGATGCCCAGCCCTATCCAGCCCGGCCCCGCCGCCAGCACGCCCAGGTGCCACTGCAGGCGGTTGGCGCGGGTCCGGGGCGGCATGAAGCGCAGGAAGTCGACCTGCTCGCCGATCTGGGTGATCAGGGCCACGCCGACGGCGGTGGCGGCGCCGAACATGGGCATGCTGAAGTGGGCCTGTTCGCCGCCGCGCCCGCCGTAGTCCAGCAACTGTCCCAGCAGCTCGGGGCGCCGGTGCAGGATGGCGATGAAGGGCAGGGCCATGAGCAGCAGCCACACCGGCTGGGTCAGCATCTGGATGCGGCTGATCAAGGTCACGCCGTGCGTCACCAGCGGAATGACGATCAGGGCGCTGACCATGTAGCCTATCCACAGGGGCAGGTGGAAATACAGCTCCAGCGCATAGGCCATGATGGCCGCCTCCAGCGCGAACAGGATGAAGGTGAAGGAGGCGTACACGAAGGACGAGATGGTGGAGCCGATGTAGCCGAAGCCGGCCCCGCGCGTGAGCAAGTCCATGTCCACGCCATGGGTGGCGGCGTAGTAGCTGATCGGCAGGCCGGTCAGGAAGATGATCAGGCCCACGGCCAGGATGGCCCAGAATGCATTGATGAAGCCATAGTTGACGGCGATGGTGCCGCCTATGGCTTCCAGCACCAGGAAGGAGATGGCGCCGAAGGCGGTGTTCGCCACGCGGAACACCGACCAGCGCCGGAATGCGCGCGGCGTAAAGCGCAGGGCATAGTCTTCGATGGTCTCGTTGGCGACCCAGGTGTTGTAGTCGCGCCGTATCTTGACGATGCGCTGTGGCGGTTCGGTGTCGGCTGCTGCCGTCATGGTGCGGTCCGTGGTAGCGTAAAAAAGGCCGGATCGTCGCCGATCCGGCCTTTTTCCTTAGCAAAAAATATGCCGACCACGCGGGCGCTATGCCGTCAGCGCGGGTTTTTCTTGCCCAGCCTCTCCAGCAGGCGGTCCAGTTCCTCCTTCATGGGGGCAGACAAGCCGCTGAAGCGGCAGCCTATCTGCACCTGCTCGCCCAGCAGGAAGGAGCGGAAGGTGCGTACCAGCCGTACTTCCAGATCGGCGATCATGACCGTGTCCGGACCCAGATCGAGGCGCACCCGATGCAGTTTGCGGCCCACGTTCAGGCCCGCCGTGTCGCGCGGCGGCGCCCGCATGCCGATGCCGCCCGCCGAAAAGTCGTACAGCTGCAGCTCGTACGGACGCCCGCTGAGCACGAACGAGGCCATGTAGTAAATGCCCAGCGGGGTTTCCAGGCGCGCCGAGGCGCGCCGGTTCAGCACCGAGCACTTGAGTGGAAATTCCAGCGGAATCAGGGTCGGCTCGCCTTCCTTGTGCCTCCACTCCGACGTCAGCTTGAACTGCAGCTTGGCGTTGCGCAGCAGGGTGACGAAGGTGGCCTCGCCGGGCGGCAGGGTATCGCCGGGATTGAGCTCCAGTACGAAGCGCGGCTGCTGGGGATCGACCGAGTGGATGCGTGCCATCACCACGCTGGCCGAGCCGGCCGGGTAGACGGAGACCGCGTCGCCGCTTTCAGCCAGCAGGGTGAAGGAGTTGCCGATATCGTGCTCGTCCGTCATGTCATGCGGCTTGGAGCCGGGCGCGATCGGTTCCACCGCGTCGGTGAGGGCCGGCGGTCCACGGCGGAATTCGTTGGGGATGGGATCGTTCATTGCTCTTTAACGGATCTGTAGCCCGCATAGTGTAGCGGCTCTGGCGGCGCTTGTCTTGCAAAAAGGAAATTAGGAACCGGCCTGTGGCTAAAATTTCTCGTCCGGCCGCAGGTAGCGCCATTTACCAGGCGGCAAATCGCCCAGCATGACCTTGCCTATCCGTACACGCTTCAGGCCCAGCACTTCCAGGCCCACCATTTCGCACATGCGGCGTATCTGGCGCTTCTTGCCCTCGCGCAGGGTGAAACTGAGTTGATCCTCATTCTGCCAGCGCACCTTGGCCGGCAGCAGGGGCTTGCCGTCCATCCACAGGCCGTGCCTGAGCTTTTGCAGGCCGCCGTCCGGCAGCCGCTCGCCCTTGGTGTAGCGTACCCGCACCAGGTATTCCTTGTCGATGTCGGTATGCTCGCCGATCAGCTGCTTGGCCACGCGGCCATCCTGGGTCAGCACCAGCAGGCCGACCGAATCGATGTCCAGGCGGCCGGCCGGCACCAGGCTGCGCAGCTGGGTGGGGTGGAACTGCTCGGGTGAAGGATCGTCCTCCCAGCGGTTTTCCGGCTTGATCAGGGCCACGGCCGGCTGGTAGCCATCCTCGGCCTGGCCGCTGACGTAGCCGACCGGCTTGTTGATCAAGACCGTGACGCGCTTGGATTGCTCGGCCGCCGCCTGGCGCTCGACCGACACGCGCTGGCTGGGATGGATCTTGGTGCCCAGCTCGGACACTACCTTGCCGTCCACGCGTACCCAGCCGCGTGCTATCCATTCATCGGCTTCACGCCGCGAGCACAGGCCCAGTTCGGACATGCGCTTCGACAGTCGTAGCAATTCTTCACTCATGATTCTTCACTCACTTCTTGAACTTCTTGAAATTCTTAAACTTTGATGGCTTCCAGCAGTTCGGTTTCCAGCTGCAGCTGGCTGCGCTGGTTGCTGAGGGCGGCGCCGTCCAGCAGGAACACGTCCTCGACCCGCTCGCCCAGGGTCATGACCTTGGCCGTGTGCAGGTTGACCTTGTACTTGGTCAGCACGTTGGCAATCGAGTACAGTAGGCCGGTGCGGTCGTTGGCCGCCAGCGACAGGATGTAGTACTGGCCGCGCTCGTCCGGGCGCAGGTCCACCGTGGGCTGCAGCGGGAAGGTGCGCGACAGCCGCGACAGGCGGCCCTTGCCGGGCGCCGGCAGCGGCGCGTCCGAGCCGATCAGCTCGCACAGCTCGTGCTCGATCAGGCTGATGATGTCGCGGTAGCTGTTGGCGAAACTCTGTTCCGTCACCAGGAAGGTGTCCAGGGCGTAGCCGTGGCGCGTGGTGTGGATCTTGGCGTCCAGGATGCTGAAATTCTTGCGGTCGAAATAGCTGCAGATGCGTGCGAACAGGTCGGGCCGGTCGGGCGAGTAGACCGCCACCTGCAGCCCCTCGCCGATGGGGGCCAGGCGCGCCTTGACCACCGGCCGGGGGCTGTCCACGCGGTCGTGCAGGGCGCGCGTCTGCCAGGCGATGTCGGCCGCGTCGTGGCGCAGGAAATAGGCCACGTCCAGCTGCTTCCACAGCGCCTCGTGGGCGTGCGGGTCCAGGCCGTACAGGCGCAGCGTGGCCAGCGCCTCCTGCTGGCGGTGCTGCAGTTCGCGGTCGGCCGTGTGCGGCTCGCCCCCCAGCACGCGCAGGGTGATGCGGTACAAATCCTCCAGCAGCTTGGCCTTCCAGGCGTTCCACACCTTGGGGCTGGTGCCGCGGATGTCGGCCACCGTCAGCAGGTACAGGCCGGTAAGGTGGCGCTCGTCGCGCACCACCTGGGCGAAGGCGGCGATGGTGTCCGGGTCCGACAGGTCCTGCTTCTGCGCCACCTGCGACATGGTCAGGTGGTTCTCGACCAGGAACACCACCAGTTCCGTGTCCTCCTCGCTGACGCCGTGGTCGCGGCAGAACTGTTCGGCGTCCGCCATGCCCAGCTTGGAGTGGTCGCCGCCGCGGCCCTTGGCGATGTCGTGGAACAGGGCCGCCAGGTACAGCACCCAGGGCTTGGGGAAGTTGGCCATCAGCTGGCTGCAGAACGGGTATTCGTGCGCGTGCTCGGGCATGGTGAAGCGCCGCATATTGCGCACCACCATCAGGATGTGCTGGTCCACCGTGTACACGTGGAACAGGTCGTGCTGCATCTGGCCCACGATCTTGCGGAAGTTGGGCAGGTAGCGGCCCAGTATGGACATGTCGTTCATGCGCCGCAGGGCGTGGATGATGCCTTGCGGGGCTTGCAGGATCTTCAGGAACAGGGCGCGGTTGGCCGGATCGGCGCGGAAGGCCGCGTCGATCTTGAAGCGCTCGTGCCACAGGGCGCGGGTGGCGCGCGCCGTCATGCCCTTGAGCGAGGGGCGCTCCGTCATCAGCAGGAAGATTTCCAGCATGGCGGACGGCGCCTGCTCGAAGGTGTCGTCCTCGGCGATGTCGATCAGGCCGCCGACCTCGTTGAAGCGCTCGTTGATGGGCACGGCCTGGCCCGATTGCGGGAACAGCCGGTCCTCGATGTTCTGCAGCAGGATGGTGTTGAGCTGGGTGACGGTCTTGGCGGCCCAGTAGTAGCGCTGCATCAGGTATTCGCTGGCGCGCCGCATGTTGGGGCCGCTGCCGGTGGCGTGCAGGCCCAGGGTTTCGGCGATCGCGGTCTGGACGTCGAACACCAGGCGGTCCTCGCGCCGGCCGGCGTGCAGGTGCAGCCGGATGCGGATGTCCTTGAAGGCGCGCTCCTTTTCCATCAGCTGCTTGGCTTCGGTCTGGGTGATCAGGCCGGAGGTGGCCAGGGTGCGCCAGGAGTTGGCCAGGCGCGCTGCCTTGACTATCCACAGTATCACTTGCAGGTCGCGCAGGCCGCCCGGGCTTTCCTTGCAGTTGGGCTCCAGGCTGAAGGCGGTGTCCTCATACTTGGCGTGGCGCTGGCGCATTTCCAGCACCTTGGCGTTGAAGAAGGCTTGCGGGTCCATGGCGGCGTCGTAGCGCCGCTGCAGCTCGGCGAACAGCTGGCCGTCGCCCGTGATCAGGCGCGCTTCCAGCAGGCTGGTCTGGACCGTGATGTCGGCCGCCGACTCGCTCAGGCATTCGTCCACCGTGCGTATGCTGTGGCCCAGTTCCAGCCCCAGGTCCCACAGCAGCTGCACCAGTTCCTCCAGCTTTTCCGTGGTCTCCGGGCTGGGGGACTGGCCCAGCAAAATCAGCACGTCGACGTCGGAATACGGGAACAGTTCGCCGCGGCCGTAGCCGCCCACCGCCACCAGGGCGGTGTCCGGCGGCAGGCCGGCCGCTTCCCAGGCGCTGGTCAGCACCCCGTCCACGCTCTGGCGCAGGCTGCGCAACAGCTTTTCGGGCATGCCGTCGGCCTGGAAGGCCGACACCACGATCTGGCGGTCGGCCTTCAGCCTTCGCTTGAGTTGTTCGCGCAATTCCTTCTTCATCGCGGCCGCGGGCATGTCAGGCGGCGACGGCGGCCGGGGCCGCGCTGGCGCCGCCCGTGATGAAGGCCGGCGGCGGCGGGCTGCCGGCCGACAGGGTCAGCACCTCGTAGCCGGTCTCGGTCACCAGCACGGTGTGCTCCCACTGGGCCGACAGGCTGCGGTCCTTGGTCTTGATGGTCCAGCCGTCGCCCATTTCGCGGATTTCGCGGCGGCCGGCGTTGATCATCGGCTCGATGGTGAAGATCATGCCGGGTTTCAGTTCGTCCAGGGTGCCGGGCTGGCCGTAGTGCAGCACCTGCGGTTCCTCGTGGAACACCTTGCCCACGCCGTGGCCGCAGAATTCGCGCACCACGCTGTAGCCGGCCTTTTCGGCATGCTTCTGGATGGCGTGGCCGATGTCGCCCAGATGCTTGCCCGGCTTGACCTGGGCGATGCCCAGCCACATGCATTCATAGGTGATCTCGGACAGGCGCTTGGCCAGGATGGACGGCTCGCCGATGAAGAACATGCGGCTGTTGTCGCCGTGGTAGCCATCCTTGATGACGGTCACGTCGATGTTGATCACGTCGCCGTTCTTGAGCACCTTGTCGCCCGGGATGCCGTGGCAGATCACGTCGTTGACCGAGGTGCAGATCGACTTGGGGTAGGGCGTGTAGCCGGGCGGGCAGTAGTTCAGCGGGGCCGGGACGGTGCCTTGCACGTTGACCATGTAGTCGTGGCACAGGCGATCCAGTTCGGCGGTGGTGACGCCGGCCTTGACGAAGGGGGTGATATAGTCCAGCACCTCGGAGCCCAGGCGGCAGGCCAGGCGCATGCCTTCGATGTCTTCGGCGGTTTTGATGGAAATAGGCATAGGGATCGCAATCGGCTAGTAGCTAATAATCTGCTAAATAATCGGGGAAACAGCGTAAACGGTGAACAGCGCAGGCGGGCCTGCGCATGTGCGGAACGATGGTGATTATAAACGACAGCGGCGGCCGGGCGTGCGGCCGGCCGGTCACTGCTGTTGCGTGCGGCGCCGGGCGCGGCGCCGCGCCGCCAGTCCCAGCACGCCCACGCCGGCCACCAGCATGGCCCAGGCGCCTGGTTCCGGCACCGGCGGCGGCGGGGCCGGAGGATTGCTCCCGCTGCCGGAATTACTGGAATTGCCTCCGCCGTTGCGGCCGGGATTTTGCCAGCCCTGAGTGGAATCCGGATTGTTCCAGCCATCGGCGCCGCGTCCGGGAAGACGATTGCGCGACCCGTCGTCGTCGCCGCTGACTGTCAGCGGTGCAATATTTTGCGCCCCGGCCTCCTCGCCACCCAGGCCGGGACCGGCCTGCGGCGCGGCTGGCGACGGTTCGCCTGACGCCGCTTCGCCTGCTGGACGCAAGGCGCCCTGATGCGCCAACGTGCTGTCCGGCAGCAGTGCGGCCGGATTCCGGCTAAGCGGGGCGCCGCCGCCACCTCCGCCCCCGGCGGTGACCGGGAAAGGCGGCGCGCTGTAATAGGCCGCCTTTTTTGGTTCCTGTTCGATACGGGTAATGCGGCTGACGTTGCCACATATCCTGGGCACCAGGATGCAGTGCTCGCCCACGCAGTACACTGCGGCCGGTTCGCTGCGGCTGGCGCTCCACTGGCTGCGGGTCACGGTGTGGCATACCGAGGCGGCGCCGAAGTGCATGTCGCGGATTTCCGGCGCATAGCGGTTGCGTCCGGCGATGGCGTCGCGCGTGATGGCGACCCGGTCATCCGGCTGGTTTTCTTCCATGCGCCGCTTCAGCGTGGCGCGCACCCGCTCGGGGATGTCGGCATAGCGGTCGATGGCGGCTTGGGCCGTGCCCCGATAGCGGTTGGCGCCAGGATTGTCCCAGGAGCAGCTGGACTCCACGGTGGAAACGGCGGCAAGCGCCACGGCAAGGGCGATGGACATGATGTTATGCTTTCCAGATAATGCGGCCGCGCGCCATTGCGCGCAAGCATGCTGCCATGATAGGACAAAACCAAGTGTTTTCGGGAAATTTCATTCTATTTATGCAACTGAATGTAACATAATCGCGCATGGCGTAATGGCGACAGCAACAGTCCCCCGCTTAAGCGCGCGTCGCGGCACTTGCCCGGGCACATGCTTGTGGACTATAATCTCGGGTTGCTTGAATTCGGTTTTGAGCAATGTTGTAAAACAAGCGTTTTTTAATTCATTCAACACACGCGAATCCGGTCGACAAGGGTGCCTATATGGTGACTGATCGGATTCCAGACCCAACCCTGGAGTAATCATGTCTGTAACGATGCGCGAAATGCTGGAAGCCGGTGTCCACTTCGGCCACCAAACCCGTTTCTGGAACCCCAAGATGGCTCCCTTCATCTTCGGCCACCGCAACAAGATCCACATCATCAACCTGGAAAAAACCCTGGGCATGTACCAGGACGCCATGAAGCACATCAAGCAGGTCGCCGCCAACCGCGGCACCATCCTGATGGTGGGCACCAAGCGCCAGGCTCGCGATATCATCGCCGCTGAAGCCCAGCGCGCCGGCGTGCCTTACGTCGACCAGCGCTGGCTGGGCGGCATGCTGACCAACTTCAAGACCATCAAGACCTCGATCAAGCGCCTGAAGGACATGGAAGCCGCCCTGGCTGAAGGTTCCAGCGAAAAGCTGTCGAAAAAAGAAGCCCTGATGTTCCAGCGCGAGCTGGCCAAGCTGCAGAAATCCATCGGCGGCATCAAGGACATGGGCGGCGTACCGGACGCGATCTTCGTGGTCGACGTCGGCTACCACAAGGGCGCCATCACCGAAGCCGCCAAGCTGGGCATCCCCGTGATCGGCGTGGTTGATACCAACCACTCGCCCGAAGGCGTGAGCTACGTGATTCCTGGCAACGACGACTCGTCCAAAGCCATCACCCTGTACGCCCGCGGCGTGGCTGACGCCATCCTGGAAGGCCGTGCCGCCGCCGGCGCCGACGTGGTCGAAGCCATCAAGACCGCCAACGACGAATTCGTCGAAGTCGAACAGGCTTAATCGTCCGTAGTCAGCAGTACTTCAGCAGTACTCGAAAAGGGGTGGCGTATGCTCCCCTTTTTTTTAAATGAAAATCGGGACGGGCTGCGGGCTCCGCCTGCCGTGAGCCGGCCCGGACCATCCACCGAATACAGGAGAAACACATGGCAGCTATTACTGCAGCTCTGGTTGGCGAACTGCGCGCCAAGACCGACGCCCCCATGATGGAGTGCAAAAAAGCCCTGACCGAAGCCGAAGGCGATCTGGCCCGTGCTGAAGAAATTCTGCGCGTCAAGCTGGGCGGCAAGGCTTCCAAGGCCTCGGCCCGCGTGACCGCCGAAGGCGTGGTCGCCGCCTACTCGGCCAGCGGCGTCGGCGCCCTGGTCGAAGTGAACTCGGAAACCGACTTCGTGGCCAAGAACGAAGAGTTCCTGGCCCTGGCCGCTTCCGCCGCCAAGCTGGTTGCTGAACACAACCCGGCCAACGTCGAAGCCCTGCTGGCCCTGCCGGCCGGCGACGGCAAGACCCTGGATGAAGTGCGTACCGCCCTGATCGGCAAGATCGGCGAGAACATGACCATCCGCCGCTTCCAGCGTTTCGAAACCACCGGCAAGCTGGCCACCTACCTGCACGGCACCCGCATCGGCGTGATCGTCGACTTTGACGGCGCCGACGAGCAAGTGGGCAAGGACATCGCCATGCACATCGCCGCCATGAAACCGGTGTCGCTGTCGTCCGACCAGGTGCCGGCTGAACTGATCGAGAAAGAGCGCTCGGTCGCCAAGCTGAAAGCCGACGAAGACGCCGCCAAGGCCGCCGCCGAAGGCAAGCCGGCCCAGTCGCCGGAAATCGTCGCCAAGCGCCTGGAAGGTTCGGTGCAGAAGTTCCTGAAAGAAGTGTCCCTGCTGAACCAGGCCTTCGTCAAGAACGACAAGCAGACCATCGAACAGCTGCTGAAGGAAAAAGCCACCACCGTCAAGGGCTTCACCCTGTACGTGGTCGGCGAGGGCATCGAGAAGAAAGTGGACGACTTCGCCGCCGAAGTGGCCGCGCAAGTGGCCGCTTCCAAAGGAGCGTAATCAAGAACGGGCCGCGAGGCCCGTTTTTTTAAGCCCTGCCCACAATAAACGGTGGTGCGCGCGATATCGAAGTGTCAAGATTGTCACAAACAGGTATCATGACGTGTCACCGGCAGCCTCACCGAATTAACCAACTTAGGACTAGCTCATGTCAAAACCAGCCTACAAGCGCGTACTCCTCAAATTGTCCGGCGAAGCCCTGATGGGCGATGATGCGTACGGCATCAACCGCGGCACCATCGAACGCATGGTGGCCGACGTGGCCGAGGTCGCGAATCTGGGCGTGGAACTGGCGATCGTCATAGGCGGCGGTAACATTTTCCGTGGCGTCGCCCCCGGCGCCCAGGGCATGGACCGCGCCACCGCCGACTACATGGGCATGCTGGCCACCGTCATGAACGCGCTGGCCCTGGCCGACGCCATGCGCCACGTCGGCATCACGGCGCGCGTCATGTCCGCCATCGGCATCGAGCAGGTGGTCGAACCCTATGTGCGCCCCAAGGCGCTGCAATACCTGGAGGAGGGCAAGGTGGTGGTGTTTGCCGCCGGCACCGGCAACCCCTTCTTCACCACCGACACCGCCGCCGCCCTGCGCGGCTCGGAAGTGAGCGCCGAGATCGTGCTCAAGGCCACCAAGGTGGATGGCGTGTACACCGCCGACCCCAAGAAAGACCCCAACGCCACCCTGTACCAGTCGATCAGCTTCGATGAAGCCATCGCCAAGCACTTGCAGGTGATGGACGCCACCGCCTTTGCGCTGTGCCGCGACCAGAAGCTGCCGATCAAGGTGTTCTCCATTACCAAGCCGGGCGCGCTCAAGCGCGTGATCCTGGGCGAGGAAGAGGGTACACTGGTACACGTTTGAATTATCTAGACAAGTTACAGGAGAGCAGCAATGTCCATCGCCGACATTAAAAAGAACGCCCAGGAACGCATGGTCAAGTCGCTGGAAACCCTGCGCGGCGACCTGGCCAAGGTCCGCACCGGCCGCGCCCACACCGGCATCCTGGACCACGTGATGGTCGATTACTACGGCAACCCGACCCCCATCAACCAGGTCGCCAACCTGACCCTGATCGACGCCCGCACTATCGGCGTGCAGCCGTTCGAAAAGAAAATGGGCGCCACCATCGAGAAAGCCATCCGCGAAGCGGACCTGGGCCTGAACCCGGCCGCCCAGGGCGACCTGATACGCGTGCCCACCCCGCCGCTGACCGAGGAACGCCGCAAGGAAATGGTCAAGCTGGTCAAGAGCGAAGCCGAGGATGCGAAAATTGCCGTGCGCAACATCCGCCGCGACGCCAACGAAGGCTTGAAAAAGCTGGTCAAGGAAAAAGCCTGCTCGGAAGACGAGGAGCGCCGCGCCCAGGACGAAGTCCAGAAGCTGACCGATAAATTCATCGCCGACATCGACAAGATGGTGGTGGAGAAGGAAAAAGAAGTCCTGACGGTATAATCCGCAGGCCAGCAAAGCCGGGGACCGGGCATGGCGACGTGCCCGGTCCCCGGTTTTCTTGTTTTTTTGCTCCGCACCTGCAATACTTTCTACTTTGGCACTGAAGTTTTCATGAAATATACGAGTTCCACCACGGCGGTACCGGAGACCAGCAATGTGCCGCGCCACATCGCCATCATCATGGATGGCAATGGCCGCTGGGCGACCAAGCGCTTCCTGCCGCGCGTGGCCGGCCATGTGAAAGGCGTGGAAGCGGTGCGCACCGTGGTCGAGGGCTGCGCGCGGCGCGGCGTCGAGTACCTGACCGTGTTTGCCTTCAGCTCGGAAAACTGGCGCCGTCCGGAAGAGGAAGTGTCGCTGCTGATGCGCTTGTTCGTAACGGCGCTGGACCGCGAGGTGTCCAAGCTGCACGCCAACAATATCCGCCTCAAGGTGGTAGGCGACCTCAGCCGCTTTGACGCCAAGCTGCAGGGCATGATCGCCGCCGCCGAGCGCAAGACCGCCAACAATACCCGCATGACCGTCACCGTGTGCGCCAACTATGGCGGCCGCTGGGATATCATGCAGGCCATAGCGAAGATGGTGGCGGCCCACCCCGGCGCGACGGATTTCAGCGAGGAACAGCTGGCGCCGCACCTGGCCATGGCCTATGCGCCCGAGCCCGACCTGTTCATCCGCACCGGCGGCGAGCAGCGCATCTCCAACTTCCTGCTGTGGCAACTGGCCTATACGGAGCTGTATTTCACCGACACCTACTGGCCCGATTTTTCCACCGAGACCCTGGACGCGGCCATCGCGTCCTACCAGAACCGGGAACGCCGTTTCGGCCGCACCGGCGACCAACTGGCCGAGAAAACTAGCTGATGCTCAAAACACGTATCATTACCGCTGTCGTCCTGCTGGCGGTGCTGCTGCCGGTGCTGTTCCTCAATTCCTTCCCGGCCTTCGTGGTGGTGGCCACCGTGTTCCTGGGCGCCGCCATGTGGGAGGGCGCCCGCCTGTTAGGCCTCAAAGGCGCGCCGCTCTTCGCGGCCGTGTGCGCAGCCCTGTATGTCTACGGCTTGTACCACGCCCGCCCTGGCGCCGTGACTTCGCTGTACGCCGTGTGCGCACTGCTGTGGCTGATCCGCTTCCTGCCCTCGCTGGGCATGGGCCTGCCGCCGCTCAAGGGGGGCGGCAACTGGTCGCTGGGCATCGCCTTCGCGTTTGCCGTGTTCGGCTGCTTCTACGCCATTGCCGGCCTGTTCCAGCATTCGCCGCTGTATTTGCTGTCCGTGATGGCCATCGTGTGGGTGGCCGACATCGGCGCCTATTTTTCCGGCAAGGCCTTCGGCAAGCGCAAGCTGGCGCCGTCCATTTCGCCCGGCAAGTCGTGGGAGGGCGCCTTCGGCGGCTGCCTGGCGGTGCTGGGATTGAGCGCTGTCGCCATCCTGGCGGCCGGCGCCGCGCCCTGGCTGCAGGATACCTTTGCCGTGCGCCTGCAAGCCTCGCTGGGCTGGGGGCTGGCCCTGCTGGTGCTGGTGGCCGTGGTGGCCGCCAGCGTGGTGGGCGACCTGTTCGAATCCCAGCTCAAGCGCCGCGCCGGCATGAAGGACAGCAGCCAGCTGCTGCCCGGCCACGGCGGCGTGCTCGACCGTATTGACGCCCTGATTCCCGTGCTGCCCGTGGCCGCGCTGGTCAGCGCCTGGCTCTGAAAGACGATACACCATGCAACGCATTACCATCCTGGGCGCCACCGGCTCCATCGGCGTCTCGACGCTGGACGTGCTGGCGCGCCACCCTGAACGCTATTCCGTGTACGCCCTGTCGGCGCACAGCAAGGTGGAGGAGCTGGCGGCCCAGTGCGCGCAGTTCAGGCCGCGCCGCGCCGTGGTCGGCAGCGCCGCCGCCGCCGACCGCCTGGCCACCCTGCTGCGGGCCCAGGGCCTGGACACCGAGGTGGACTACGGTGAGCAAGCGCTGTGCGCGATTGCCAGCGCCCCCGAAGTGGACGCCGTGATGGCGGCCATCGTCGGCGCGGCCGGGCTGGCGCCCACCCTGGCCGCCGCCCGCGCCGGCAAGAAAGTCCTGCTGGCCAACAAGGAAGCGCTGGTCATGTCCGGCCAGCTGTTCATGGACGCCGTGCATGAATCCGGCGCCGTGCTGTTGCCCATAGACAGTGAACACAACGCCATTTTCCAGTGCCTGCCGCACGCCTACGGCCGCGCCCCGGCGCAGGCCGGCGTGGCCAAGGTGCTGCTGACCGCCTCCGGCGGCCCCTTCCTCAAGCGCGCCGTCGAGACCCTGGACGAGGTCACGCCGGAGCAGGCCTGCAAGCATCCGAACTGGTCCATGGGCCGCAAGATCTCGGTCGATTCCGCCACCATGATGAACAAGGGCCTGGAAGTGATCGAGGCGCACTGGCTGTTCGGCGCCCCGGCCGAGCAGATCGAGGTGGTGATACACCCGCAAAGCGTGATCCACTCCATGGTGTCCTATGTGGATGGCTCGGTGCTGGCCCAGCTCGGCAACCCCGACATGCGCACCCCCATCGCCCATGCCCTGGCCTATCCCGAGCGCATCGCTTCCGGCGTGGCCCAGCTGGACCTGACCCAGGTGGCCACCCTGCAATTCGAGCGCCCTGACATGGTGCGCTTCCCCTGCCTGGCCCTGGCCTTTGATGCACTAAAAGCGGGCGGGACCGCACCAGCATTGCTCAATGCAGCCAACGAGGTGGCGGTGGACGCCTTCCTGGCGCGCCGCATCGGCTTCCGCCAGATAGACCGCGTGATTGCCCACGTGGTGGACACGCTGCCGCACGGCGCCGCCGCCAGCATAGAAGCCGTGATGGAGCAGGACGGCGCCGCCCGCCGCGCCGCGCAAGAGCACATCGCCGGGCTGGCAAGATGATCTTCCTCTCCACCGTGCTGGCCTTTTTCGTGGCCCTGGGGACGCTGATCGTCATCCACGAGCTGGGCCACTACTGGGTGGCGCGGCTGTGCGGCGTGAAAGTGCTGCGCTTTTCGGTCGGCATGGGCAAGGTGGTGTGGTCGCGCCGGGTCGGCCCCGACCAGACCGAATGGGCCGTGTCGGCGCTGCCGCTGGGCGGCTACGTCAAGATGCTGGACGCCCGCGAGCAGGACCTGGGCGCGCTGTCCGAAGCCGACCTCAAGCGCGAGTTCACGCGCCAGAGCGTGTGGAAACGCATCGCCATCGTGGCCGCCGGTCCGGCCGCCAACTTCCTGCTGGCCATCGCCATCTTTGCCGGGCTCTACATGCACGGCGTGCCGGAACCGGTCAGCCGCATCAGCGTGGCCTCGGAAGAGAGCGCGGCCTGGCGCGCCGGCCTGCGACGGGGCGACCTGATCACCGCCGTCAACGGCCAGCCGGTGGCCTCGCTGTCCGAGGCGCACTGGCAGCTGATGCAAGCGGCCGTGGCCAGCCAGCCGGCCAGCCTGGAACTGGAGCGCGCCGGCGCCGGCCGCCAGCGCGTGGACTTGCCCGCCGCCTTGCTCAAGGTGGATGGCGACGTGTTTGCCAACCTGGGCCTGTCGGCCAGCGTACCGCCCGTGGTGCAGGAAGTGGTGGCGGGCGGCGCCGGCCAGCGCGCCGGCCTGCAGGCCGGCGACAAGGTGCTGGCGATCGATGGCCGGCCGGCCGGCGACACCGTGGACGTGATTTCCGCCGTGCGCGCCGCGCCGGGCCGCACCCTGTCCATGGACGTGCAGCGCGGCCGCGACACCCTGCAATTGTCGCTGGCGCCGGCCGCCGACACGGCCCCGTCTGCAGATGGCAAAGGAACTGTAACAGTAGGTAAGATCGGCGTTCTGTTCGCGCGCAGCCCGGATATGATCGAAGTGGCATGGTCGCCGCTGGAGGCCCTGGCCAAGGCGCCCGGCAAGGTGTGGGACACCTGCGTGATGCAGGCCAGGATGATACGCAAGATGATCGTCGGCGAAGCGTCGGTGAAAAACCTGACCGGTCCGCTCACCATCGCCGACTATGCGGGCAAGACCGCACGCATGGGTCCGGTCGAATTTATCGGGTTTATCGCCTTTGTCAGCGTGGGTTTGGGTTTCATGAATTTACTCCCCATTCCGGTTCTAGACGGGGGGCATTTGCTGTATTATTCGCTGGAAGTTTTGACAGGACGTCCACTACCTGAGCGCGTGAGCGACATAATGCAGCGCCTGGGCGTGGGTATGCTGGTGGCGTTAATGATGCTGGCCGTATTTAACGATGTCGCACGGCTGCTGTAGTGATGGGCATCGTCGCGTGTGTGTAGTTTATCCATTGATTAGCCAATGAAATTATATTCTGACCGTATTACTTCGCTTTCGTTTCGCCGCCGCCTGATCGCCGCCGCCGTCCTCACGGTCTGTGCCGGCAGCGCCATGGCCATAGAACCCTTCACCATCAAAGATATCCGCGTCGAAGGGATCCAGCGGACGGAAGCCGGCACGGTGTTCAGCTATCTGCCGGTACGGGTCGGAGAAACCTTCAACGACGACAAATCCATCGCGGCCATCAAGGCCCTGTACGCCACCGGCTTCTTCAAGGACGTGCGCCTGGAAGCCGACGGCAATGTGCTGGTGGTGCTGGTCGAGGAGCGTCCCGCCATCGCCAAGGTGGAATTCACCGGCACCAAGGAATTCGAGAAGGACACCCTGGTCAAGGCCCTGAAGGACATCAACGTGGGCGAGGCCAAGATTTTCGACAAGGCCTCGGTCGACCGCGCCGAGCAGGAGCTGAAGCGCCAGTACCTGTCGCACGGCCTGTATGGCGTCAAGATCACCACCACGGTCACCCCCATCGAGCGCAACCGCGTCAACATCGTGTTCGCGGTGGACGAGGGCGAGGTGGCCAAGATCAAGCAGATCAACATCGTCGGCAACAAGGTATTCTCGGACAAGGAACTGAAGGAACAACTGGCCCTGAACACGGGCGGCTGGTTCGACTGGTACACCAAGTCCAACCAGTATTCCAAGACCAAGCTGACCGGCGACATCGAGTCGCTCAAGTCCTTCTACCTGAACCGCGGCTATATCGAGATGCAGGTCGAATCGACCCAGGTCTCGATCACCCCGGACAAGAAGGACATCTACATCACCATCAACCTCAGCGAAGGTGAAAAATACAAGGTCGCCGACATCAAGTTCGAGGGCGAAACCTTCGGCCGCGAGGACGAGCTGCGCCAGCTGGTGCTGCTCAAACGCGGCGAGGTGTATTCGGGCGAGCGCCTGACCTCGACCAACAAGCTGATTTCGGACCGACTGGGCACCTTCGGCTACGCCTTCGCCAACGTCAACGCCAACCCGGACATCGACCGCGACAAGCGCGAAGTGTCGTTCACCTTCTTCATCGATCCGGGCAAGCGCGCCTACGTGCGCCACATGAACATCGCCGGCAACACCACCACCCGCGACGAGGTGATACGGCGCGAATTCCGCCAGTTCGAATCGTCCTGGTACGACGCCAACAAGATCAAGCTGTCGCGCGACCGCGTCGACCGCCTGGGCTACTTCAAGGACGTCACGGTGGACACTCCGGAAGCGCAGGGCACCTCCGACCAGGTGGACGTCAACCTGACCGTGACCGAACGCCCGACCGGCAACTTCACCATCGGCGGCGCCTTCTCGCAGTCGGAGAAGTTCACCTTCCAGGCCGCCATCCAGCAGGCCAACTTCGCCGGTTCCGGCACCACCGTGGGCATGGAGCTGAACACCTCCAAGTACACGCGCACCATCTCGTTCTCGCAAACCAATCCGTACTACACGGATGAAGGCGTGTCGCGCTCGTTCGAGGTCTACCTGCGCACCCAGGAACCGCCGGCCGTCAACGTCGGCTCCTACACCATCCGCCAGAAGGGCGGCCGGGTCAGCTACGGCGTGCCGTTCTCGGAAAACGACACCGTGTTCTTCGGCATCGGCCTGGAACGCTCGCAGATTGAAACGGACTACACCTCGCCGACCCGCTTCAAGCAGTACGTGACCGACGTTACCGGCATCGCGGACGGCATCGGCACCGCCGCCACCAACTCGGTGCCGTTCACGGCGGCCTGGGCCCGCGACAGCCGCGACAATCCGCTGACCCCGACCATAGGCCGCTACCAGCGCGCCAATTTCGAGATCGACGTGATCGGCCACCAGAAATACTACCGCGCCGTGTACGAGCACCAGTGGTACAAGCCGATCACGCAAAAGATCACCCTGGCGCTGCGCGGCGAGGTCGACTACGGCCACGGTTTGGACCACCAGGCCTACCCGGTGTTCAAGAACTTCTATGGCGGCGGCATCGGCTCGGTGCGCGGCTACTACAGCAGCTCGCTGGGCGCGGTCGATCCGCTGTACGGCGACGCGCTGGGCGGCGCCTCGCGCCTGATCGGCAATGCCGAACTGCAGATGCCGTTCCCCGGCTCCGGCCAGGACCGCAGCCTGCGCTGGTTCGGCTTCGTGGACGGCGGCCAGGTGTACCAGGAAGGCGAGAAGATGTACCTGTCCCAGCTGCGCTATTCCGCCGGCCTGGGCATCAGCTGGATCTCGCCGGTCGGCCCGCTCAAACTGAGTTATGCTAAGCCGTTGAACGCCAAGACCGGCGACCGCCTGGAGCGCTTCCAGTTCCAGATGGGTACCGGCTTCTGATGGCCGTGGTTTAATTGCTTTGGAGAAATATGTTGAACACCGCATCCGCAACCCTCAGTAAGTTTGCCGCCGCGCTGGCGCTGGGCTGGAGTGTGATGGCGCCGCTGCAGGCCCAGACCGCGCTGCCGCCCTCGCGCATTGCCTGGCTCAGCCCGGAGCGGATCTACAACGAGTCCAAGCTGGCCAAGAAAGCCAGCGAAAAGCTGGCCGAGGAATTCAAGACCCGCGAGCGCGCCCTGCGCGATACGGAAGGGCGCCTGAAAGCGGCCGCCGAAAAGCTGGACAAGGACCTGCCTGCCCTGGCCGAGCCGGAACGCACCCGCCGCCAGCGCGAGGTGCTGGGCCTGGACAATGAATTCCAGCGCATGCAGCGCGAGTTCCGCGAAGACCTGAGCCAGCGCACCAACGAGGAGCGGGCCCTGATCTCGGAGAAGGCCACCCGCATCATCAAGCAGCTGGCCACCACCGACGGCTTCGACGTGGTGCTGCAGGACGCGGTCTGGGCCAGCCCGCGCATCGACATCACCGACAAGGTGCTGGCGGCGCTAGACAAAGAAAAATAAACGCATCAAGTACAACCACCGATAGAGATTGGAACACGCCGATGGGCACTCGACTCGGAGAACTGGTCGAACGCTTCGGTGGACAGCTGGAGGGTGACGCGAACCTGGAAGTGACCGGGATCGCGCCCCTGACGGACGCCGGCGTTACGCACATCAGCTTTCTCAGCAATAGCAAACTGCGCGCCCAGGCGCTGCAATCGCAGGCCGCCGCCCTGATCGTGGCGCCGGCCGACCAGGAATTCATCGCAGCCGGCTACCACGGCGCGCTGATCGTCACTCCCAACCCCTATGTGTACTTCGCCCGCGCCGCGCAGTATTTCGTGTCGCTGACGGAGATCGCGCCGGCGCCCGGCATCCACCCCAGCGCGGTGGTGGCCGGCACGGCCCAGGTGGACCCCACTGCCCACGTCGGTCCCCACGTGACCATCGAGGACGGGGCCGTGATCGCCGCGCGCGCCGTGATCGGCGCCGGCTGCTACATCGGGCGCGAGGCCGTGATCGGCGAGGATACCCGGCTGTTCGCCAATGTGACCTTCCACGCGTATTGCCAGATCGGCGCGCGCGGCATTTTGCATTCGGGCGCCGTGATCGGGACCGACGGCTTCGGCTTCGCCAACGAGCGCGGGGTCTACATCAAGATCCCGCAGACCGGGCGCGTGCTCATCGGCGACGACGTCGACATCGGCGCCGGCACCACGGTGGACCGCGGAGCACTGGCCGACACCATCATCGAGGACGGGGTCAAGCTGGACAACCAGATCCAGATCGGCCACAACTGCCATATCGGCGCCCATACCGCCATGGCCGGCTGCGTGGGCGTGGCCGGCAGCGCCAAAATCGGCAAGTACTGCACCTTTGGCGGCGCCGCCATGGTGCTCGGCCACTTGACCATCGTCGACAAGGTGCACGTGGGTTCGGGCAGCATGGTATCGCGCTCCATCCTGGAGCCGGGCCAGTACACCGGCTTCTATCCGTTGGCAAAAAACGCCGACTGGGAAAAATCGGCCGCGATAGTGCGCAATTTGTCCGGCATGCGCGATAAAATCCGCGCGCTGGAAAAAATCATCAAGACCAAGACAGAAAACGAAGAATCATGACCACTACCAATCCCGAAACCTCCAAGACCATGGACATCTGCGAGATCAAGTCCTACCTGCCGCACCGCTATCCGCTGCTGCTGGTGGACCGCGTGATCTCGTACGAGGAGGGCAAGACCATCACCGCCATCAAGAACGTGACCGTGAACGAGGAATTCTTCAACGGCCACTTCCCGCACAAGCCGGTGATGCCGGGCGTGCTGATGATAGAAGCCATGGCCCAGACCGCGGCCCTGCTGTCGTTCAAGACCATGAATCTGAAGCCCGACGAGAATTCGGTGGTGTACTTCGTCGGCATCGACGGCGCCCGCTTCAAGCGCCCGGTCGGCCCCGGCGACCAGCTGCGCATGGATGTCGAGATCCTGCGCGTGGCGCGCGGTATCTGGAAATACAAGGCGGTCGGCACGGTCGACGGCCAGGTGGCGGTGGAAGCGGAACTGATGTGCACCATCCGCAATGCCAGCGACGCCTCGCAGCCGGCAGCGGGACAATAAGCCATGGCCACCATCCACGCCACCGCCATCGTCGACCCCAGGGCGCAGCTCGATAGCGGCGTCGAGATCGGTCCGTACTCCGTCATCGGTCCCCACGTCAGCATAGGCGCCGGCACCGTGGTGGGGCCGCACGTGGTAATCGAAGGCCACACCACCATCGGCAAGGACAACAAGTTCTTCCAGTTCTCGTCCATCGGCGCGGCGCCGCAGGACAAGAAGTGGGGCGGCGAGCCTACCCGCCTGGTGGTGGGCGACCGCAACACCATCCGCGAATTCTGCACCTTCAACACCGGCACGGTGCAGGACAAGGGCGTGACCACGCTGGGCAACGACAACTGGATCTCGGCCTATGTGCACCTGGCGCACGACTGCACGGTGGGCAGCAACACCATCTTCTCCAACAACGCGCAGATCGCGGGCCACGTGGAGATCGGCGACTGGGTCATCATGAGCGGCTTCGCCAATGTGCACCAGTTCTGCAAGATAGGCGCGCACGCCTTCGTCGGCATGAGCACCTCGCTGACCCAGGACGTGCCGCCCTTCGTGCTGTTGAACGGGAATCCGGCCCAGGCCCACGGCGTCAATATCGAGGGCCTGAAACGGCGCGGTTTCACGCGCGAGCAGATCAACGGCATCCGCAGCGCCTACAAGATCATCTACCGTTCCGGCCACACGCTGGAAGAGGCCAAGGCGGCCCTGATTGCCGAGGAGGCCAGCGTGCCGGCGGAGGTGGCGCAGCACATGCGCGCCATGCGCGAATTCCTCGATACGGCCAGCCGTGGCATCGTCCGCTGACATCGCACTGGCGCTGGTGGCGGGCGAGCCGTCCGGCGACATGCTGGCGGCTCGTTTGCTTTCCGGCCTGCGTCCGCACTTGCCGGACGCGCGCTTCCACGGCATAGGCGGACCCAGGATGATGGAGCAGGGCTTTGAGTCGCACTGGCCCATGGACCAGCTGACCGTGCGCGGCCTGCTGCCGGTGCTGCTGCGCTACCGCGAGCTGAAAGGCATACAGGACCAGCTGCGCGACCGCCTGCTGGCCGAGCGTCCGGCCGCCTTCATCGGCGCCGACTATCCCGGCTTCAACCTGGGGCTGGAAATGCAGCTCAAGGCGGCCGGCATCCCCACCGTGCACTACATCGGCCCGCAGATCTGGGCCTGGCGCGGCGGGCGCATCAAGAAGATCATCAAGGCGGTGTCGCACATGCTGGTGGTGTTCCCCTTCGAGGAGGAGATCTACCGCCAGGCCGGCGTGCCGGTCACCTATGTGGGCCATCCGCTGGCCGAGACCATTCCCCTGGAGCCGGACGAGGGCGCCGCGCGCCGCGCGCTGGGCCTGCCCGAGGATGCCAATGTGGTGGCCATCCTGCCGGGCAGCCGCATGTCGGAGCTCAAGTACAACACCGCTGCCTTTGTCGGCGCCGCCAAACTGCTGCGCCAGCGCGACCGCTCGCTGCGCTTCGTAGCGCCCATGGCGGGCGAGAAGCAGCGCCAGTATTTCCTGGATCTGGTGGCGCGGGCCGGGCTGCAGGACGTCGAGATACAATTGCTGGACGGGCAGTCGCACACCGCCATTTGCGCCGCCGACGCGGTGCTGGTGGCCTCCGGCACCGCCTCGCTGGAAGTGGCGCTGTTCAAGAAGCCCATGGTGATCGCCTACCGGATGATGGAACTGGAATGGCAGATCCTGCGCCACTTCGGCTACCAGCCGTGGATAGGCCTGCCCAACATCCTGGCGCGCGAGTTCCTGGTGCCGGAGCTGCTGCAGCACGCGGCCAGCGCGCAAGCCCTGGCGGACGGTCTATGGAAACAGCTGAGCGACGCCCCGCACCGCCTGCGGCTGGCGCAGCGCTTCACAGACATGCATCACAGCCTGCTGCGCAACAGCGCGCAGGAGAGCGCGGCGGCAGTGCTGCGTGTCATACAAGAGAAGAAATAACGTGAAAAAGACATCTCCCGGTCCCGGCCTGTTCGACGACCTGCCTCCGCTCGCCACCGACATCATCTGCGGCGTGGACGAGGCCGGGCGCGGCCCGTTGGCCGGCCCGGTGTTCGCGGCCGCCGTCATCCTCGACCCGGCGCGCCCTATCGCCGGCTTGCGCGACTCCAAGAAGCTGACCGAGGCCAAACGCGAGCTGCTGGCGCCCCTGATCAAGTCGCAGGCCCTGGCCTGGGCCATTGCCCAGGCCTCGGAAGACGAGATCGATGAGCTCAACATCCTGCACGCTTCCATGCTGGCCATGCGGCGCGCGGTGGAGGCCCTGAGCGTGGCGCCCACCCTGGCCCTGATCGATGGCAACCGTTGCCCGGTCATGAAGATACGCAGCGAAGCCGTGATAGGCGGCGACGACAAGGTGGAGGCCATCTCGGCCGCCTCCATCCTGGCCAAGACCGCGCGCGACGCCGCCCTGGTGGCGCTGCACCAGACCTATCCGCAATACTGCTTCGACCAGCACAAGGGCTACGGCACCGCGCTGCACCTGGAGCGCCTGCGCGAGTACGGCGCCTCGCCCGTGCACCGGCGTTCCTTCGCTCCCGTGCGCGAGGTGCTGGAACTGCATTTGTCCATGGCCGCGCAGGTCGGCAAGGCGGCCGCATGAAGTCCATCACCTCACGCGACAACGCGCAATACAAGGAGCTGGTCAAGCTGGCCGGCAGTTCGCAGGCGTGCCGCAAGGCCGGCCGCACCTTGCTCGATGGCGTGCATTTGTGCGAGGCCTATCTGCAGCTGCGCGGCCTGCCGCTGCAGTGCGTGGTGAGCGAAGGCGCGCTGCGCAATGGCGAGGTCGAGGCCATCGTGCGCGCGATCGAGGCGCGCCATGGCCATGTGCTGGCGCTGCCCGATGCGCTGTTCAACGCCCTGAGCCAGGTCGAGCATGGCGTGCATCTGCTGTTCCTGGTCGAGACCCCGGAGCTGGCCGTCAGCGGGCCGTTGTCGCAGACGGCGGTGCTGCTCGATGGCGTACAGGACCCGGGCAATGTAGGGTCGATATTGCGCAGCGCGGCGGCGGCCGGCATCAAGCAGGTGTACTGCAGCGCCGGGACGGCGTTCTGCTGGTCGCCCAAGGTGCTGCGCGCCGCCATGGGCGCCCACTTCGTGCTCGATATCCACGAGAACGTGGACCTGGCGCAGCTGGTGCGCAGTGCGAAGATCGCTACCCTGGCCACCAGCGGCTACGCGACGCAGCGCCTGTACGATATCGACCTGACCCAGCCGGTGGGCTGGCTGTTCGGCCATGAAGGGCAGGGCGTTGCGGACGATTTGCTGTCGCTGGCCACCCACCAGGTGGTGATACCGCACCTGGGCCAGGTCGAGTCGCTCAACGTGGCCGCCTGCGCGGCGGTCTGCTTCTTCGAGCAGGTCAGGCAAAACCAGGGCTAGCCGCCAGCTCCGCCATGGCCGGGCAGCCGGCCTATCAACAAAGAGGCGGCGCCCAGCAGGCTGGCTGCCACGCTCAGGGCGGCGATGATGCCGGCCGGGTTGTGCAGGCCGGCGGCGTCGGCCGCCACCGCCAGCACCACGGTGGCCACCAGCTGGGCCGGCAGGAGCACGCGCAGGCGGCCCAATACGCGGTAGTCGCCGCGCCGCCAGCGGCGCCGCGCCAGCCACAGCGCCGGCCCCCACAGCAGGCACAGATACAGCACGGCCACCATGGCCGCCAGCACTATCCTCATGGCGTTCCTCGGTGCTTGCTCAGTACTCGCGCCGGTTGGGCTTGATTTCCTGCAGGATGGTGGTGGAGATTTCCTCGATCGACTTGGTGGTCGAGGACAGCCAGCGTATGCCTTCGCGCTTCATCATGGCTTCCGCTTCGTTCACTTCATAACGGCAGTTCTCGATGGAGGCGTACTTGCTGCCGGCGCGGCGCTCGTTGCGGATCTCGGACAGGCGCTCGGGCGTGATGGTCAGCCCGAAGATCTTGGCCTTGAATTCATACAGCGAGGAGGGCAGCTTGCGGCGTTCGAAATCGTCGGGGATCAGCGGGTAGTTGGCGGCCTTGATCCCGTACTGCATGGCCAGGTACAAGCTGGTCGGGGTCTTGCCGGAGCGCGATACGCCCACCAGGATCACGTCCGCATCGGCCAAATTCTTGTGCGACTGGCCATCGTCGTGCGCCAGCGAGAAGTTGATGGCCTCAATGCGGTTGCGGTATTCCTCGCTGTCGACGATGTTGTGCGAGCGGCCTATGGTGTGGGTGGATTTCACGCCCAGTTCCTGCTCCAGCGGCGCCACGAAGGTCTGGAACATGTCCATGTACATGCCCTTGCACTGGCGGATCACGTTGGACAGCTCGGTCTTGACCAGTGTGGAGAAGATGATGGGGCGCTGGCCGTCGGCGGCAAAGGCCTCGTTGATCTTGCGCGCCGCATCGTAGGCCTTGTCCAGCGTATCGATGAAGGGCAGCCGCACCTGGCGGAAGCGCATCTCGAACTGGGTCAGCACCGAGTGGCCGAAGGTTTCCGCGGTGATGCCGGTGCCGTCCGAGACGAAGAACACGGTGCGGGCCGATGCGGGTATGGTGGGGCGTTGTTCTTGTGTCATGTAAATTGGCCTGTCAACATTGTGAATCGTAAATTTGCGCCGCAGGCTGTAAAATGATTGCCAATAGCTAGGATTGTGCTGCACGACGCTAAGAATAACAAGAAAGATGTCCGCGCCTCGCGTGAAGATTTTTATCATCAGAAGGGTGTCACTATGACCAACTTGTCCAACGCAGCATTGAAGGAGCAGAACCAGGAGGCGGTGTACGTCGCCTCCTTCGAGAATTTACGCATGACCGATGTCGAATCCGTGGGCGGCAAGAACGCCTCCCTGGGCGAGATGATCTCCCAGCTGGCCGGCGCCGGCGTGCGCGTGCCGGGCGGCTTCGCCACCACCGCACAGGCGTTCCGCGACTTCCTGTCGTACAGCGTGGACGGCGGCAAATCGCTGGCCGAGCGCATCGCCGACCGCCTGGCGGACCTGAACATCGACGACGTGCGCGCCCTGGCGCAAGCCGGCGCCGAAATCCGCCAGTGGATCATCGACACCCCGTTCCAGCCACGCCTGGAAGCGGAAATCAAATCCTTCTACGACCGGCTGGTGGCCGATTCCAGCACTGAAATGTCGTTTGCCGTGCGCTCCTCGGCCACTGCCGAAGACTTGCCGGACGCCTCCTTCGCGGGCCAGCAGGAAACCTTCCTGAACGTGGTCGGCATAGACAACGTGCTGGACGCCATGAAGCACGTGTTCGCCTCCCTGTACAACGACCGCGCCATCTCCTACCGCGTGCACAAGGGCTTCACCCACGCCGAAGTGGCCCTGTCGGCCGGCGTGCAGCGCATGGTGCGCTCCGACGTGGGCGCTGCCGGCGTGATGTTCACCATCGACACCGAGTCCGGCTTCAAGGACGTGGTATTCGTCACCTCCAGCTATGGCCTGGGCGAGACCGTGGTGCAGGGCGCCGTCAATCCGGACGAGTTCTACGTCCACAAGCCCATGCTGGAAAAGGGCAAGTCGCCCGTCATCCGCCGCAACATCGGCTCCAAGCTGATCAAGATGGAGTTCACCAACGAAGCCAAGGCGGGCCGCTCGGTCAAGACCGTGGACGTGCCGGTCGAACTGCGCAACCGCTACTCGCTGACCGACGCCGAAGTGGTGGAACTGGCCAAGTACGCCGTCATCATCGAGAACCACTACGGCCGTCCGATGGACATCGAGTGGGGCAAGGATGGCCGCGACGGCAAGCTGTACATCCTGCAGGCGCGTCCGGAAACCGTGAAATCGCAGCAGAAGGCCACCGACGTGCAGCAGCGCTTCAAGCTGAAATCGTCCGGCACGGTGCTGGCCTCGGGCCGCGCCATCGGCCAGAAAATCGGCGCCGGTCCGGTGCGCGTGATCACCGATCCGTCCGAGATGGAACGGGTGCAGCCGGGCGACGTGCTGGTGGCCGACATGACGGACCCCAACTGGGAACCGGTGATGAAGCGCGCCTCCGCCATCGTCACCAACCGTGGCGGGCGTACCTGCCACGCGGCCATCATCGCCCGTGAACTGGGCGTGCCGGCCGTGGTGGGCTGCGGCGACGCCACCGAGGTGCTCAAGGATGGCACTTTCGTGACCGTGTCCTGCGCCGAAGGCGACGAGGGCAAGATCTACGACGGCCTGCTGGAAACCGAAGTGTCGGAAGTGTCGCGCGGCGAGTTGCCCAAGCTGGACACCAAGATCATGCTGAATGTCGGTAATCCGCAGCTGGCCTTCGACTTCCAGGCCGTACCCAACGCCGGCGTGGGCCTGGCGCGGCTGGAATTCATCATCAACAACAACATCGGCGTGCACCCCAAGGCCATCCTCGAATATCCGAACATCGACGCCGACCTGAAAAAGGCCGTGGAGTCGGTGGCGCGCGGCCACGCTTCGCCCAAAGCCTTCTATGTCGACAAGCTGGCCGAGGGTATCGCCACCATCGCCGCCGCCTTCTGGCCCAAGAAAGTCATCGTGCGCATGTCGGACTTCAAGTCCAACGAGTACAAGAAGCTGATCGGCGGTTCGCGCTACGAACCGGACGAAGAAAACCCGATGCTGGGCTTCCGCGGCGCGGCGCGCTACCTGGCCGACGATTTCGCCGGCGCCTTCGAGATGGAATGCCTGGCCATGAAGCGCGTGCGCGATGAAATGGGCCTGACCAACGTCGAGATCATGGTGCCCTTCGTGCGCACCCTGGGCCAGGCCGAGAAGGTGGTGAACCTGCTGGCCAAGAATGGCCTGAAGCGCGGCGAGAACGAGCTGCGCCTGATCATGATGTGCGAAGTGCCGTCCAACGCCATCCTGGCCGAACAGTTCCTGGAGTACTTCGACGGCTTCTCGATCGGCTCCAACGACCTGACCCAGCTGACCCTGGGCCTGGACCGCGATTCCGGCATGGCCCTGCTGGCCGCCGACTTTGACGAGCGCGATCCTGCCGTGAAAGCCATGCTGTCGATGGCGATTTCGGCTTGCCGCAAGCTGGACAAATACATCGGCATTTGCGGCCAGGGTCCTTCCGACCATCCGGACTTCGCCGCCTGGCTGATGGAGCAGGGTATAGAATCGATGTCGCTGAACCCGGACTCGGTGATCGACACCTGGCAGAAGCTGGCTGCGCTGCAGAAGTAAGCCGGCCCGCCTGAGCGAGTACCCTCGTTGCCTGTCCGGGCGGCGGGGGTTTTTTTATGATGAGCCATGCTCATCATGGGGAAGGGGTGGGGAATACTTTCAAAGGAGGGCGCGGCATGAGCGACTGGAGCATCTGGCTGGCGGCTGCCGGCGTGATCGTGATACTGGAACTGTTCAGCGGCACCTTCTACCTGCTGATGATCGCCATCGGCGTGGCGGCCGGCGGCATCGCCGCGCTGGCCGGCGCAGGCGTCGCCGTGCAGGCGCTGGCGGCCGCCGTGGCGGGGGTGGCCGCCACCGCCGTCCTGCGCCGCAGCCGCTACGGGCGGCCGCGACGGGTGGCTGCCGCCAACGATCCCGACATCAACCTCGACATCGGGCAGACCGTCACCGTGCCGGCCTGGCAGGATGGCGTGGCGCGCGTCATGTACCGCGGCGCGCTGTGGGACGTGGAACTGGCGCCCGGCAGCGCTGCGGCGCCGGGACGGTACACCATACGCGAAGTGCGCGGCAGCCGCCTGATCGTGGCGGCATAACCCTATCGACGGAGACTTGCATGGAAATTGGCATCGGCAATGTGACTTTGGTCCTGTTCATCCTGGCCTTGGTATTCGTGTTCAAGACCATCAACGTGGTGCCGCAGCAGCACGCCTGGGTGGTGGAGCGGCTCGGCAAATTCCACGCCGTGCTGGCGCCGGGACTGAACATCGTGATTCCCTTCGTGGACCGGATCGCGTACAAGCACATCCTCAAGGAAATCCCGCTGGACGTGCCGCCCCAGGTCTGCATCACCAAGGACAACACCCAGCTGCAGGTGGACGGCATCCTGTACTTCCAGATCACCGACCCGATGCGCGCATCGTATGGCTCGTCGAACTACATCGCCGCCATTACCCAGCTGGCGCAGACCACGCTGCGCTCCGTGATCGGCCGCATGGAGCTGGACAAGACCTTCGAGGAACGGGAGCACATCAACACCGCCATCGTGAACGCCATCGATGAATCGGCTGCCAACTGGGGCGTCAAGGTGCTGCGCTACGAGATCAAGGACCTGACCCCGCCCAAGGAAATCCTGCACGCCATGCAGGCCCAGATCACGTCCGAGCGCGAGAAGCGCGCCCTGATCGCGGCTTCCGAGGGCCGCAAGCAGGAGCAGATCAACATCGCCAACGGCGAACGCGAGGCGCAGATCGCCCGTTCCCAGGGCGACAAGCAGGCCGCCATCAACCGGGCCGAGGGCCAGGCCGCCGCCGTGGTGGCGCTGGCCGAGGCCACGGCGCGCGCCCTGCGCGAGGTGGGCGCCGCCATCCGCGAACCGGGCGGCGAGGAAGCCGTCAGCCTGAAAGTGGCCGAGCAGTACGTGGGTGCATTTGCCCAGCTGGCCAAGACCAATAATTCGATCATCATTCCGGCCAACCTGGGCGACATGTCAGGCTTGATCGCCACCGCCATGCAGGTGGTGAAAACACAGAAGGACCAGCCGCTGGTGCGGCCGGCCGCCAAGTAAAGGAGCAACGATGGGAACCTGGGCAGTGGACGCCTTCGGCAACGATTATGCGCAGGACTGGGCACAGGACCTGCATGAGACCAGCAACCTCGATGCGGTGGAAAACACCCTGGACCAGGTGCTGCAGGCCGGCGATGAACTGGAGGCGCCCTACGCGGCCGAGGCGCTGGTGGCGGTGGAAGTGCTGGCCCGCCTGCAGGGCAAGGGCGGAGAGCAGACCGACGACAGCGCGGGCGTGGACGAGTGGGTGGCCGCGCGCAAGCCGAAAGCCAGGCCGCGCGCCGACCTGGCGGCCAAGGCGCTGCAGGCGCTGGACATCATCATCTCCAGCCGATCCGAGCTGTGTGCGCTGTGGGAAGACAGCGAGCACTACGAGGAGTGGCTGGCTTCGGTGGCCGACCTGCGCGCCCGCCTGGGCTGATCAGGCCGGCTCGGCCCAGTAGCGGTCCAGCTCGGTGAAGCCCCACTTGGACGCGTCCTCGCGCGAGACGATTTCATCGCGCGCACCGGGCGCGGCCAGGTCGATGTTCTCGGGCGGTATGTAGCTCATGGACTTGGACGAGAAAAAAGCCCGTATCACTGGCTGCAGCAGCGACTTGGTATTGTCCGCCACCACGCCCAGCTTGCCGGACTTGAGCTTGAGCAGGGTGCCCAGCGGATAGATGCCGATGCACTTGATGAAGGCGGCGAAGATGACGGGATCGAAGTGGCCGCCCTTGGTCCACTCCGCCATCCTGCGCAGCGAATCGGACGGGCACCAGCCCGGCTTGTAGCAGCGCGTCGAGGTGATGGCGTCGTACACGTCGCACACCGCGCCCATGCGCGCGTAAATGCTGATTTCCTGCGCCTTCAGGCCCTGCGGGTAGCCGCTGCCGTCGTATTTTTCGTGGTGGTGCAGACACACGTCGAGCGCGATGGGCGGTACTTTCGCGCCTTCCAGCAGCAGCTTGTGGCCGGCCGCCGGGTGCTGCTTGATGACGGCGAACTCCTCGTCGGTCAGGCGGCCCGGCTTGTTCAGCACCTCGGGCGGGATCGCCATCTTGCCTACGTCGTGCAGCAGGCCGGCCATGCCGCAATCGCGCACTTCCTCGTCGCTCAGGTTGAGCTGGCGCGCCAGCACGATCATCATGGCGCACACCGCCACCGAATGCAGGTAGGTGTAGTCGTCGGCCTCTTTCAGGCGCACCAGGCTGACCAGGGCGCGCGGGTTGCGCGCCACCGAACCGGCGATTTCCTCCACCAGCGGCACCGCCGCCGACACGTCGGACAGCTTGCCCATGCGCGCTTCGTTGAACATGGACGTGACCTGGGCCTTGGACTTGGCCACCAGCTTGCTGGCGCGTTCCAGTTCGGCCGTCATGCCGGTGGGGGCCGGCTTGGGCAAGGTGTAGGCGGGGCCGGTGGCGGCGGCCGCTGTGACCGGGGGGTGTTCCTCTTCCTCGTCCTCGCCGGGCAGGTCCAGTCCCTTGGCGGTGTCTATCCACAGCTCCTTCACGCCGCTGGCCTGCAGCTTTTTGAGCTTCTCGGCGCTGTCGATGGGGAAGGACGTTTGCCAGAAAGGGGTATGCAGCCAGGAGCCGCACAGTTGGTGGACATACATGCCCTGGATGGCCAGTTCTACGGGTATTTTCTTCAACATAAGCGTTCAGGTCGGGCGGATTGAACAAGCTCAGGGAAGGGGAGCGGAAACCGGATGGCGGGCGACGGGATAGGGGCGCTCCACGGCGAAATCTTATCACAGCCGCCACCGTGTAACAGAGCGTAAAAAGTGATGGTTGGTGATAATCCGGCGCCGGCATTGGTGTTAATGTAACGTTGCTATAACTCACGATGGAGATATGATGTTTTCTTTCAAACGCAGCTGCGCCGCGCTGGCGCTGCTGCTCTGCGCGGCCGGCGCGCAGGCTGCCGAGGCACAGTGCCGCTACAGCCAGCTGATGGAATTGCCGGTCAACCTGGGCCGGGGCATGCACCTGCTGGTGGACGGCAAGATCAACGAACAGCCGGTCACGATGATGCTCGATACCGGCGCCTGGAGCACGGCGGTGACCCGGCCCATGGCTGAAAAACTGGGCCTGTGGCTGGAGCCCAAGTCCGGTTACAGCTATGGCGTGGGTGGCGCCGCGCGCAACTATGTCACCAAGGTCAAGCAGATCAGCCTGAAGGAACTGGAGGCGCGCAACGCGCCCATGAACGTCATCGATGGCGACAAGCTGACCGGTTTCGACGTGATCCTGGGCGTGGATTTCCTGCTGCAGGCCGACCTCGAAGTCTCGCTGGCTGATAAAAAACTGCGTTTCTTCCGCTCCCAGGGCTGTGAGCAGAAGGGCCTGGGTTACTGGAGCGCCGATGTGATGGACGTGCCGCTGATCGACGACCGCAGCGACCGCCGCCCGCTGATCGAGGTCGAGCTCAACGGCAAGAAGGTGATCGCCCTGATCGATACCGGCGCGCCCGGCAGCACGGTGGACGCCGACCTGGCGCAGGAACTGGGCGTGTCCCCCATTCCGGGCCGGGTCTACAAGGCCCAGGGCATAGGCAACGAGGTGGTCGAGCAGCGTCCGGCCGATTTCGCCACGCTGAAGATAGGCGATGAGCTGATCAAGACTCCGCGCCTGGCCATCCTGCAGCGCGCCCAAAGCGGCTACCGCCTGCCGCGCATGATACTGGGCGCGGACTACCTGAAGGCGCACCGCATCCTGATCGCGCGCAGCCAGAACCGCCTGTACTACTCGTACAGCGGCGGCGCCATCTTCGACCGCTTCCAATGAGGCGCGCGCTGGCCGGATGCGCGCTGCTGCTGGCGGCGGTGCTGCCATGGGCGGCGCGGGCGCAGCAGGGCGGCTGCGCCTACACCAAGGTGGGTGAGCTGCCGCTCCAGTACCAGCAGGGCGGCCTGGCGCGGGCCCAGGGAGCGATCAATGGCGCGCCGGTGTCCATGGCGCTCGATACCGGCGCCTACAAGACTTTTTTGCTGCGGTCCACGGTGGAGAAGCTGGGTATCAGCCTCGGGCGCGCCAACGAGCGTACCAGCGGCGTGGGCGGCACCATTTTCACCGCATCGGCCAAGATCAAGGAATTCACGCTGGGCGAGGTCCGCACCAGCAACGCCGAGTTCCCGGTGCTCGATGCGCTGGACAAGGCCGATTTCGGCGTCATCCTGGGCGCGGACTTCCTGCTGCAGGCCGACCTGGAATTCTCGCTGGCGGAGCGCAAGGCCAAGTTCTTCCGCGCGCACGGCTGCGATGACAAGGGGCTGGGCTACTGGGCCGCTGATGTGATGGATGTGCCGCTGCGCGGCGAGGCCGGTGAAAACCGGCCCATCATCGAGGTGCTGCTGAATGGCCGCAAGGTGCTGGCATTGCTGGACACCGGCTCCGCCTCGTCCGGCGTGGACGCGGCGCTGGCGGAGGAACTGGGCGTGGCGCCGGCAGCCGGCGCCCGTACCTACAACGCGGTGGGCGTGGGCGATGCCCGGCGCGAGGTGCGCTTTGCCGAATTCGCCACTTTGCAAATTGGCGATGAGCTGATCAAGGCGCCCAGCCTGGGCATCAACTCCGGGCCGGCCTTCAGCGAACACCGCATGATCATCGGCCTCGATTACCTGCGTTCCCACCATATCCTGATTTCGCGCAGCCAGCACCGCTTGTATTACTCGTACACGGGCGGACCGGTATTCGAGCGTCCCGAGCAGCGCTGAATGCTTTGATGTAGCATGGCGGCATGGATACGCACGACCGCCAGCTAGACCAGTTAGCCAGCTTCCTCGACGCCCACCGCGAGGTGCTGGTGCTCACCGGGGCCGGTCTCAGCACCGCTTCCGGCATCCCCGACTACCGCGACCAGGATGGCGTGCGGCGCGGCCGCCAGCCGGTGCAAGGGCCGGAATTCCGTCGCTCGGACGCCGTGCGCCGCCGCTATTGGGCGCGCAGCATGGTGGGCTGGCCGACCCTGGCCCAGGCCGCGCCCAACAACGGCCACCGCGCCCTGGCCGAGCTGGAAGCGGCCGGCCGTATCGGCGGCGTCATCACCCAAAACGTGGACGGCCTGCACCAGCGCGCCGGCAGCCGGCGCCTGATTGAACTGCACGGGAATATCCATGGCGTGGTGTGCCTGTCGTGCCGCGCGCTGTACCGCCGCGCCGATATCCAGCAGCAGCTGCTGGCGGCCCATCCGCAGCTGGCGCACACCGAGGCCCAGGCCCTGCCGGACGGCGACGCCCAGCTGGAGCCGGAAGCGCTCGAGCATTTCCAGGTGCCGCAGTGCGAACGCTGCGGCGGCGTGCTGCAGCCCGACGTGGTGTTCTTCGGCGATACCATCCCGCCCGGGCGCACGGCCGACGCCCTGCGCCGGATGGAGGAGGCGGATGCGCTGCTGGTGGTGGGATCGTCGCTGATGGTGTTTTCCGGCTACCGCTTCTGCAAGCTGGCGGCCGAGGCGGGCAAGCCGATTGCCGCCATCAATATCGGCAAGACGCGCGCCGATGACCTGATCGGCCTGAAGCTGCAGGCATCGGCCCAGGACGTGCTGCCGCGCCTGCTGTAACGCAGTTCTGCAATTCAGTTCTGCAGCAGCATCGAGCGTATCACGGCTTCCTTGGCCAGCACGTAATCCTGGCCGGCCAGCACGAAGTTGGTGTTGGGCTGGATCACCTTGATGTTGATGAACACCATGTCGCTCGTTTCCGCATAGGAGCCGACCACGATGGCTTGGGCGTCGTGGGTTTGCGCCACTTCGCCGATCTCGCGCGTGAGCATCAATTCGCCCTGGTTGCGCTTCAGGTAGACGCTGTTACGCAGCTTCATTTCCACCATGCGCATGCCGCCCTGCGCCAGGCGCGTCGACAGCTGCTCGGACACCAGCCGGCCCAGGGTGGTGGTGCGGTCCAGCGCATCGATATTGACCACGGTGGCCATGATCAGTGGCTTGTCCGGCACCAGCTTGCCGTTCAGCTGGCGCAGCAGCGAATCGGCGGCCTTGTAGTTGGCTTCGATGAACTGGTTGGACGACACGGTCGAATAATTTCCCTCGTCCTTGACCGGAGTGGAGCAGCCGGCCAGCAGCAGGGGCAGGGCCAGCGCGCAGGCGCCGGCCAGTCGGTAGGGGTAGGCCATGGTGTCAGTCTCCGCGTACCTGGTAGGCCTTGGTCAGCTTGGGGCCTTCCGGCGGCGGCGGGTCGATGATGCCGTACAGCTGGCGGTCGGTGTCGGCCACGTAGTAGGCCGAGGTGTTGCGCGCCACGTAGCGGTACTGGTCCGAGACCGACACGGTGACGATGATCTCGGTCCTGGGCGTGGCGCCGGGCGCGAACTGGGCGTTGAACCAGCTATAGGCGTCGTAGCCGCCGGCCGCCACGGTGGCGCTGGCGATGACCGGCGCCTCGATGGCGGTCAGGGCCCACACCCCGCCGGCCAGCGCGGTGGCGTCGCCGTGGTAGCGGTATTGCGGACGGTTGGGCGTGAAGCTCACGGCCTGCACGTCCATCTCCACCTTGAGCGAGCCGGCCGGCGCGCGCGAGACCACATAGCCGTCGTTCACCAGCGAAGTGGTGAGCTGGGCCGCCAGTGCGCGCTGGAAGGGCGAGGGCTGGGCCGGTTCGGCGATGTAGACCGGACGCGGCGGGCTTTTCTTCAGTTCCGCCAGCAGGGTTCTCTCGATATGGCTGGAAATGATGGCCCAGTGCTGGGCGGCCTGCAGCTTGGGTTGGCCGGTGGTGGCAAAGTTGGTCGCCAGCGGCGCCGGCGTGTGGTGCGATGCGCAGCCTGCCAGCAGCAGGCCGGTTGCCATCGCAGCGGCGAATTTCAGCGCCATGGAAGCCTCGTCTTGGTAAGAATATTGCGCGCCACGGTACAGCGCACAAACGTAAAATCGTCCGGGAGCCAGTTTATCATGGATGTTTCTAGTTAGAAATTCGGACACAAGAAAAAACCCGGTGCGGGACCGGGTTTGTCGTGGCGGGCGCAACATCCAGGGACGGGGGAGCATCCCGGGGCGGCATGGCGTGGCACCGGAAGCGGATCAGCGGCGGATGGTCTTCATCGCGGCTTCGACCTCGCGCTTGCCATCGCGGTCCTTCTCGGCGGCGCGCTTGTCGTGCATTTTCTTGCCCTTGGCCAGGCCGATCTCGCATTTCACGCGGCCGCCCTTGTAGTGCAGGTTGAGCGGGACCAGGGTGTAGCCGGCGCGCTCCACCTTGCCGATCAGCTTGTCCAGCTCCTGGCGGTGCAGCAGCAGCTTGCGGGTGCGCACCGCTTCCGGGCTGATGTGGGTGGAGGCGGTGGGCAGGGCGCTGATGTGGGCGCCGAACAGGAACAGCTCGTCGCCCTTGACGGTGACGTAGGCCTCCTTGATCTGCACCCGCGAGTCGCGGATGGCCTTCACTTCCCAGCCCTCCAGCACGATGCCCGCTTCGTAGCGGTCTTCGATGAAGTAGTCGTGAAAGGCTTTGCGGTTATCGGCGATGGTCATGGAACAGTCTACGGGTAAAAACAGGCTTGGTCGGTTAAACTACGGTTTCGCGGGGCAAGCCTGCGAATATTTCAACATCATAGCAAACGGTTAGACTATGGCAGTAGTACATAAATCAGTTTTCCTCGGCTACAGTGCGCAGCAGATGTTCGACCTGGTGGCCAGGGTCGAGGATTATCCCAAGTTCCTGCCATGGTGCGGCGGGGTGGAAGTGCGCGAACGCGGCGAGAACAGCGTCACCGCCAGCGTCGGCATCAATTACCACGGCGTCAAGCAGAGCTTCACCACCTCCAACGTCAACACGCCGCCTACCACCATCAAGATGGCGCTGGTGGACGGGCCTTTCAAGGCCCTTAACGGCACCTGGACCTTCAAGCCGCTGCGCGAGGACGCCTGCAAGATCGAACTGGACCTGCAGTATGAGTTTTCCAGCATGATACTGGAACAGCTGATCGGTCCCGTGTTCGGCATGATCGCCAACAGCATGGTCGATTCCTTCTGCAAGCGCGCGGACACGGTGTATGGCCAGCCTGCTTGACATCCAGGTCTGCTATGCGCTGCCGGACCGCCAGTGGCTGCGCCAGCTGCAGGTGGCCGAGGGCTGCACCATAGGGCAGGCCATTGCCGCGAGCGGGCTGCTGGCCGAGGCGCCCGGCATCGACCTGTCCACCATGCAGGTCGGCATCTACGCCAAAAAAAAGACGCTCGATACGGTGCTGCGCCAGCACGACCGCATCGAGATCTACCGGCCGCTGATTGCCGACCCGAAAAATGCGCGCCGGCGCAGGAAGAGGGGATGAGGCCTCCTGGCCGGTGCTATCATTTCTGCCATAACCAATAAGGATAGGGTGGTTCGGAGAACAAGCGCAAACTATCCCTGACGATAGTGCCGGTCACGCATCTGGTCACGGTGGTCTTCATGCTTTGATGGCGTTGGAACGCTGCCATTATCTGTTTTTTTGCCAGCAGCCGCTCGCCGCCGGCGACCGGGTTCCAGCAGATCCGTGGCGACAGCAGGAATTGCATGTCGGGATATTTACCTTTGCGCCAGCAGCGGATTGCGCACAGCACGTGGTTGCTGGCCACATGTTCCACCGCGACCTCCCGGGCTGCGGCAAGATCGGAACCGTCGCGGATCTGGTAGGTGTAGGTCTTGTAGGCGGCGCCCAGGGCGACAGCGTAAATCCAAATCCATTCGCCGTCTTCGTCGCTGCAGCCCTCGATGGGAAAGTAGGGCGCGACCTGGGGCCGCAGTGTCAGGCATACGGCAGTCTTGGGGCTGATATCATGGCGATCTTCCCGGTAAACCGGCAGGTTGTCGATGTAGTGTTTCCACAGTGCGCTGGTCAAACCTTCGGTGGACTTCAGGGTAATCACAATGTAGGTATTGGGATCGTCTTTTAACCAGACGCGATAGCGGGTTTTATGCGGTGAAAATGGTTCGGCGGCCTTGGGTATGCCCGAGTCATCAAATTTGGCTACTTGCTGAGTGTTGAGGTGCTTCATATCTATCTTGACCTTTAATTCGAGGTCCAGATCCTCGCCCCCGAGTAGCAAATTTTGCATGAACTGGAATTCCGGCGTCTGGCGGTTATGAAAGCCGTTGGAAAAGATCTCTTCAGGCGGCCGGGTATCGCCCCGAAAGGCCAGCGAATTGATGATGGAGGTTTCGGTCAGTCGCATCGGTTTTCTCCAATGGAATCGACAGTATGGCGCCAGGAACAGTTGCTTGCCTCGATGGAGCCACCGGGCTGCGCTGGTGCGTCGCCAGCCAACGATACATTGTACTGTCAATTAAATAATATTTGTTCATTATGCGCGGCTTGGTTTTTCGCCGATCCAATACTATGATGCCGAACTCCAACAGCTTGGGACGCCGCAGCCATGAATGAACCCGATTACTCGCACTATGATGAGGCGCAGCTGCGCCAGGTGCTGGCACGCATCGACGCGCAACGCTATCCGGAACGGGTGCGGGCGGTGCACGAACGGCTGGCGGAACTGGAGGGGTTGGCGGCTGATCGCGCGGCGCAGCCGCCCTGCGCCGGGCCTGTGCGTGGGGGCGACCTCGATATCATCCGCCGGGTTGGCAAGGTGCTGTTGGCCATCGGCGTGGTGGATACCTCGGCGGCGGTGATGTTCACGCTGGCGGGTGTAGCCTATCCGTCCACCCTGAACCTGATGGCCCTGGCCGCCGGCGCCGTGCTGTGGAGTGGCAGTTTGCGCAGCGCGGTCGTGGTGCGCTGGCTGGCAATGCTTTCCTTGCCGGGAACCTTGATCCTGACCCTGCTGCTGCTGACACAGCCGCTGGAATTGAGCCTGATCGAGCTGAAGCTGACGCCGGTCTGGTTCCTCGGCACGCTGGCGCTGTCGCTGCTGGCCATCGCCGTGGTGTACTGGACCCAGCGCCAGCTGGGGAGGGAAGCCGTGCTGGCGGCGCGCGCGGCGGCCGGCCGCAAGGCCTATGGCATGGCCCTGCCGCTGGGCCTGGGCGCGGCGCTGGCGCTGGCCGGCTACGGCTTCAGCTACGCCATGCTGCACGGCGAACGCGCCGAGCGTGCCATGGCCATGGTGGCCAGCCAGTACGGCCCGCAATACCGCTACCACGTCAGCTCCCTCAACGTGGTCAAGAACGCCAGCGGCGACTACGTCAGCGGCGCCGTGCTGGTCTGGAGCAGGGACAAGCTGGCCCAGGTCCCCGTCAGCTGGCGAGAGTGACGGGGAACGCCGGACTGGCTTACTTGCCGTGCAGGTCCACGCTGCGGGCGTCGAGGTGCAGCTTGACGGTAGCGGCGGGTTGGGCGGTGGCGGAATCGGCCAGCGTGACGATGTAGTCGCCGGCCGCGATGTTCCAGCGCTTGGCGGCGCTGTCGTACACGCCCAGCAGGCGCGGGTCGATGCGCACCGTGGCCTTGCCGCTGGCGCCGGGCTGCAGGTCCAGCTTGTCCCAGCCCGCCAGGCGTTTCGGGGCTTCCCAGCCGCCGGCCGCCGGCGCCACGTACACCTGCGCCACATTCTTGCCGGCGCGCTTGCCAGTGTTCTTCACGCTGAAGCTCACTTCCATGCCGTTGCCGGCCGCCCGCGCCGCCAGGCCCTCGTACGCGAAACTGGTGTAGGACAGGCCGTAGCCGAAAGGGAACAGCGGCTTGTGGCCCTTGAGGTCGAACCACTTGTAGCCCACCGCCGCGCCTTCGATGTTGTAGTCGGTCGTGGCTTTTTCCTTCACCGCTTCATCCTTGGTGTGGGCGTCGCCGTCGATCACGGGACGCGGCAGCTGCGCCACCGAGGACGGGAAGGTGGCCGGCAGGCGGCCGGACGGATTGACCTCGCCGCTCAGCACGCGCGCGATGGCGCCGCCGCCGCTGGTGCCGGGATACCAGGCTTCCAGCACCGCGCCGACCTGGTCCAGCCAGGGCATGACCACCGGGCCGCCGGTCTCCAGCACCACCACGGTATTCTTGTTGGCCTTGGCGACGGCCGCGATCAGCGCATCCTGGGCGCCCGGCAGGTTCAGGTCGGGCTGGTCCAGGCTCTCGCCGGTCCACTGGGTGCCGAACACGATCACCACGTCGCTGGCGGCGGCCAGTTTGGCGGCCGCCGCCGCATCCTTGCCGTTGTTGTAGGTCAGTTTGGCCTTGCTCAGCTTGCCCAGTTCCTGCAGCGGCGACGAACGGTGGTACACCATGGGACCGGGGAAGCCTTTCGGGCCCTCGTTGGGAACGGCCATGCCGCCCAGCGGATAGACCTGGGCCGAGCCGCCGCCCGACAGCACGCCGACGTCGGCATGGCCGCCGATGATGGCGATGGTTTTCACGCCGGCGCCCAGGGGCAGCAGGCCGCCACGGTTCTTCAGCAGCACGATGGCTTCCTCGGCATCCGCTTGCGTGACCTTGGCGTGCGCCGCGAAGTCGATGCCGGCCGAGGGCGAATCCGGCGCCTTGACCGGATGCTCGACCACGCCGTTGGCAAACATGGCCCAGGCGATGCGCTTGACCATGTCGTCCAGGCGCGACTGCGGCACGTGGCCGTTGACGACCGCTTCCTTGAGCGCCTCGTTGAAGTAGGGCGACTTGTCGAAAGGATGGCCGGATTGCTGATCCAGGCCGCTGAGCGCGGCCGGGATGGTGGAATGGGTCGCGCCCCAGTCCGACATGACGAAGCCCTTGAAGCCCCAGTCGCCCTTGAGCACCTGGTTGAGCAGGTAGTCGCTCTCGCAGGCATAGGGGCCGTTGACGCGGTTGTAAGAGCACATCACGGAGCCTGGATTGCCGCGCTCCAGGGCGATCTGCAGGGCCAGCAGGTCCGACATGCGCCCGGCCGCATCGGCGATCCTGACGTTGATGGTGTTGCGGTTGGTCTCCTGGTCGTTGAAGGCGAAGTGCTTGAGGGTGGAGACCACGTGGTTGGACTGTATGCCGCGTATCTGCTCGCCCACCATGACGCCGGCCAGCAGCGGGTCCTCGCCGCCATACTCGAAGTTGCGGCCGTTGCGCGGTTCGCGCATCAGGTTGACGCCGCCGGCCAGCATCACGTTGAAGCCGGTGCTGCGCGCCTCGGCGCCTATCATGGCGCCGCCTGCGTAGGCCAGCTTGGGATTCCAGGTGGCCGTGGTGGCCAGGCCGGAGGGCAGGGAAGTGCGCTCATACGGCGACTTGGAGGCGGCCTGGGTGGCCACCCCGACCCCGGCGTCGGTCTGCCACTGCGAAGGCAGTCCCAGGCGCTCGATGCCGGGGATGTAGCCGGCCGAATCCTTGCGGCCCGCCTCCGGCGCCTTGAATTTCTTCGGCTCGAAATCGGTGGAGAAGTAGCCGAACACGGTCTGGATTTTCTCGTCCAGCGTCATGGCGCCGACCAGTGTGGCGGCGCGCTGCTCGGGGGAGACGGCGCTGTCCAGCCAGGGCCGGTCGGCTGCCGCCGCGCCGTTGATCATCAGGGGATATGCTAATGCGAGGGACAGCCATAGACGTTTCTTCATGCTTCTCCACTTTCCTTATTATGAGTAATCAGCGTGGGACCAGCACCTCGAGTGCGATCCTGTCTCCTGCCTTGAATCCGGTCACGCGCGGCTCCGGCAACAGCTGGCCGGCCTGCCTGACCAATACTTCCGCTACGTCCGCGCGCACGATCTCCACCTCGAAGGTGGCGCCGCGGAACTGGCGCGTCACCTTCATGCCCGGCCAGGCCCGGGGCAGCTGCGGCTTGACCAGCAGGGCGTCGCCGTCGCCCTGCAAACCGCACAGGCCTTCGATGAAGCAGCGGTAGGCCCAGGACACCGTGCCGGTGTTGAACAGCTGGCTGGAACGGCCCGCCGTGCGCGGATACTGATGATACGCGCCCCGATAGTAATTGGGTATGAATATCGGCAGCTGGCCGCGCTGCAGGTAATCCTGTTCGTCGGGTCCCGGTATCATCTGGCGCAGCGCGCGCCAGGCCCGTTCGCCTTCGCCTATCGTGTACAGGCTGTAGATGTAGAAGATGGCGGCGTGGTTGTACACCGCGCCATTTTCCGCCGATCCCGGATGCTTCTGCGTCACGCGGCCGACATCGTCGCGCATGGCGCTGTAGGGCGGTGCGAACATCTGCACGCCGTAGGGGGTGCTGAGCTGCTCCTCGACCTGGGCCAGCACGGACGCGCGCTGGCCGGCGTTGGCGGCCCCGCCCAGCATGGCCCAGGCTTGCGGGTTGAGGTAGATGCGGCCTTCCACGTCCTTGCGCACGCCGAATACCACGTTGTCGTCGGTGATGCCGCGCGCGTACCAGTCGCCATCCCACAGGTGTTCGTTGGCGGCGCGGTTGACGGCCTGGGCGCCGCTGCGGTAGCGCACCGCCGCCTCGTGCTGCAAGTGTTTTTCGCACATGGCGGACCACAGGTTGAGCGCGTAGGCGGTGGCCACGGTCAGCCAGCCGGACACGCCGCGCCCCTTGTAGCCCACCATGTTCATGGGGTCGCACCAGTCGCCCTGGGCGATGTAGCTCAGGCCGCGGTGGTCGCGCGCCTGCAGCAGCCAGTCCATGGCGGCGCTGACGCGCTCGAACACGGTGCGGGTCTGGCCGTCGCTGCCCGTCACCGCTTCGTCCAGCAGGGCGTAGTCGTCGGTCTCGTCCAGGTAAACCTTGAGGCTGACCGGCAGCCACACGCAGTGGTCGGTGTGCGGCACCTGGTTGATGTACTTGAGTTCCGCGCCTTCCACCAGCAGGATACCGTCCGGCATGGCGCCGCTCGCTTCCTGCTGCGACAGCGCGTGCAGGAAGGCGGCGCGCATGGTGGACGGCCGGATGTAGCTCATGCCCATGTTGTCCTGCAGGTAGTTGCGGGTCTGCGGATCGGTGCTGAGGCGGTTGACATCGCCGTGGTAGTACACCTGGCGCGGCAGCCAGTGGTTGACGAAGTTGTCCAGGTCCGCATCCGGTGTTTCGATGCGCAGCACGCCCCGTCCCTGCGCCACGTAGTCGGCGTAGGCGGCGGCGGTGGCGGCGAAGGCGCGCGCGTTCAGGTATTTGTCGCGCATGGCGCGGATTTCGGCGTCGTCGAACGCGGGGCCGAACAGGAAGCGGTAGGCGTGCGAGCCGCCGGCCTCCAGCTGCAGCCGGTACTGCACGGCGGCGGTGGGCGTTTCGTAGCGGGCGTCGCTGCCGGATAGCTGCTCGGCCAGCACGGCGGACGGCGCGTGCAGGCCGCCTTCGCCTTCGAAGGCCTGCTGGCGCGCTTCCCAGGCCTGCGGCGCTTCCTCGCACAGGAAATAGGTCTTGTCCTTGAAATCCTTTTGTTTGAAGTAGTCGGCCACTTTCTGGTACGGCGCCACGCAGCTGGCCACCACGCCGCCCAGGTCGGCGCGGTATTCGGCCGACTGGTTCATCCACGACATATAGCCGATCGGGAAGTAGGGATAGACGCTGAGCCGGCGCGCGCGGCCGGACAGGTCGGTCACGCGCAGCGACCATAGTTCCGCCACGTCGTCCACCGGCAGGCCCAGGGTCAGTTCCACCCGCAGGCCCAGGTGCTCCACGCGCCAGGCGATATCGCTTTTCCCGGCCGAGAATGTAAAGCTTTCCACCGGGGCCCGCACAGGTTCGTAGGGGGCCGAAAACAGCTGTCCCGTGTCTTCGTCCTTGATGTAGAAGAAGCGGCCCGGATGGTGCGCATAGTAGTTCTGCTCCGGCTGCATGAAGGTCTTGGCCTCCAGGTTGGGGGCATGGGCGTACTTGGCCGGCTCCGGCTGCATGAACTGGGCCGTCGCGTAGCCGCGGCAGGTCATTTGTATCATCATGCGGCGGTTCCACAGGAAGCCGCCCGCCTGGGGCATGGCGGTGGGGCTGGTCAGTTCATAGCGGTCGCCATTGTGGGTCGGGCGTAACAGCATCAGTGCTTCTCCATGGGTGACTTGCGGTGTTCGAGGTCGGACTGGATGCGCGCCAGCGCGGCCCGGTCCAGGTTATAGAAGAACATGACGGCCACCGCCAGCAGGGCGAAGGCGGCCGGAATGAAGGACATCAGCCACAGGATGCCCTGCTGCGAGCCGGCCGATTGCACCGCGTTGGCCACGTAGCCGAGCCGGGTGAAGATGGCGCCGATCACGGCCACCGCCAGCGCCGTGCCCAGCTTCTGCGAGAAGGTGGCGGCGGCAAAGGTCATGGCGGTGGCGCGGCGCCCGGTGCGCCATTCGTTGTAATCGGCCGTGTCGGCGTACATGGAAAAGGCCAGCGGCGACTTGGGGCCCAGCGCCAGGCCCATGCCGACCTGCAGCGCGAACATCAGCCACACCTGTTCCGGCGGCACGAAATAGAAGGCCGAGGACAGCACGGCGGTAATGCCCATCAGGACCATCATCAGCTTTTTCTTGTCGATGTAGCGCGTCATCAGCGGCGTCAGGGCGGCGCCGGCGGCGGCCGACATCATGTAGGCCGGCACGAAGCCCTGCATCAGCTCTGGCCGTCCCACCACGTACTTGAAGTAGTAGGCGGCGCTGCTGGTGCGCAGGGTGATGGTGACCATGATGATCAGCGCCAGGAAGAACAGCGCCATCCAGGGCCGGTTGCCGGCCAGGTCGCGCACGTCCTGCATTACGTTGGAGCGCTGCGCGGCCACCGGCGCCACGCGCTCGCGGGTGTTGAGGAAGGTGACGATGAACAGGCATGAGGCCAGTGCGGCCCATGCCAGCATGGTGAGCTGCCAGCCCAGGCGCTCGTTGCCTTGGCCCAGCCAGGACACCAGGGCCGGCGTGGCGGCCGTCACCAGGGTGCTGCCGGCAAAGGCGAAGATGAAGCGCAAGCCGTTGACCACCGAGCGCTCCTGCGGATCGGCCGACAGCACGCCGGACAGGGCGTTGTAAGGGATGTTGATGCCGGTGTAGCACACCATCATGAGCAGATAGGTGGCGTAGGCCCACACGATCTTGCCGTCGCCTTCCAGGCCGGGCGTGGTGTAGGTGAGCAGGGCGGCGGCCGCCAGCGGCAGCGGCATCCACAGCAGGTAAGGGCGGAACTTGCCCCAGCGCGTGCTGGTGCGGTCGGCGGCGGCGCCGATCAGGGGATCGGTGAAGGCGTTCACCAGCTTGACGGTAAACATCATGGAGGCGGCGGCCGCCGCCGAGATGCCATACACGTCGGTGTAATAGATCAGCAGGAAGGTGGCGACATTGGTCCAGTAGAAGTTGAAGCCCATGTCGGCGATGCCATAGCTGACCTTTTCGCGCCAGGACAAGGGGGCAGGGGCGGCGAAAAGTGGGCGGCCCTGGCCGCTGTCCTGGCCGGGGCCGCCCGAAGCGGCGTGGCGGGCGGTCATGCCGCCGCGCCGATAGGGAGAACAACTCGCATCGTGCACATCCTGTCTTGTTAGCGCTAACATCAAATGGGAGTTTAGCCGTTTCGATAATAATGTAAAGCTTTATCGATGCTGCGCCGCAGCAGGCAGGGCTGGCCCGGCCGGCACGGTCACGCGCTTTCGCGTGCCATCAGCGTGAAGCCCAGGTCGATGCTGGTGGCCTGCGGGGTCTCGCCCTTGATCACGGCGCGCAGCAGGCTGGCGGCCTCGTAGCCGATGCGGTAGCGCGGCGTGCCGATGGTGGTCACGGAGGGATTCATCCAGGCCGAGGCCGGCAGGTCGTTGAAGCCGCAGATGGCCAGCTCACGCGGCACCTGGATGCCGCGCCGCTGGCACTGGTAGATGGCGCCGTGCGCCAGGTCGTCGTTGCAGCAGAAGATGGCGGTCACGTCCGGCGCCTTGGCCAGCATGCGTCCCAGCAGTTCGGCGCCCAGGGCGATGGTGGACGGGTCCGGCACCATCACTTCCAGGCCGGGATCGGCCAGGCCGGCGTCCTGCATGGCCTTGCGGTAGCCCTCGGCGCGGCGCAGGGTGCGCTCGTCGAGCTGGGCGCCGATGAAGCCGATGCGGGTGTGGCCTTTCTTGATCAGGTAATTGGCCATGGCGTGGCCGGCCTGGAATTGCGAAAAGCCCACGGTCAGCTGGGCCGGGTCGGTTGACATGTCCATCATGGAGACGATGGGCACGCGCGAACTGGTCAGCATGTTACGGACCCGCTCGCTGTGGCTGAGGCCGGACAGCAGGATGCCGTCCGGGTTCGATTGCAGGTAAATGCCGAGCAGCTTTTCCTCCTCGGCGTCCGAATAGCGGGTGTTGCCGATCAGGATCTGGTAATCGTCCTGGTCCAGCGCATCCTGGATGCCGGCCAGCACCTCGGTAAACACGGCGTTGGACAGCGAGGGCACCAGCACGGCAATCATCTTGGACTGGGACGAGGCCAGGGCGCGGGCGGCGCGGTTGGGCACATAGCCCAGTTCGGCCACGGCTTTCTCGACCCGGTCGCGCAGAACCTGCGACACCATCTCTGGCGAGGTGATGGCGCGCGAGGCCGTCATGGTGGCCACGCCGGCCCGTGCGGCCACCGCGGCCAGGGTGATGCGCCCGCTGGCGCGGCTTTTACCGCCTGTCGTCTTGCTCATCCGTGATATCGCTCAGGGTGGTGATTGATAGCGATATCATACGGTAGCGGCGCGCCAACGGCTACGTTGAGGGAACATTATTTGCAATTTGCAAGTGTTTGCTGGCTGCGGCATGCCGGACAAGGGGCTAGCCCCGGGCGGAAGTCCGGACAGAATGCCGATTTCTCTGTATAATCTGCTTTTGCGCCTATAGGAAATGCTATGCGTCTACTCCAAAAAGCACTCACTTTCGATGATGTGCTCCTCGTCCCCGCGTATTCGAACGTCCTGCCTGCCGATACGTCCCTCAAGACCCGCCTGACCCGCAATATCTCGCTGAACATTCCGCTGCTGTCGGCGGCCATGGACACGGTCACCGAGGCCCGCCTGGCCATCGCCATGGCGCAGGAAGGCGGCATCGGCATCATCCACAAGAACCTGGCGCCGAAGGACCAGGCGCGTGAAGTGGCGCGCGTCAAGCGTTTCGAGGCCGGCGTGCTGCGCGACCCGATTACCATTCCGCCGGACATGAAAATCCGCGACGTCATCAAGCTGACCGAGCAGTATGGCATTTCCGGCTTCCCTGTGGTGCAAGGCAAGGAAGTGGTGGGCATCATTACCAACCGCGACCTGCGTTTCGAACAGGAACTGGACGCCGAAGTGCGCGCCAAGATGACCCCGCGCGACAAGCTGGTGTACGTCAAGGAAGGCGCCGACACGGCTGAGGCCAAGCGCCTGATGAACAAGCACCGCCTGGAGCGCGTGCTGGTGGTCAACGACGCCTTCGAACTGCGCGGCCTGATCACTGTCAAGGATATCCAGAAATCCACTGAACACCCGAACGCGTCCAAGGACCAGCACGGCAAGCTGCTGGTGGGCGCCGCCGTCGGCGTCGGCGCCAAGGATGAAGAGCGCATCGAGCTGCTGGTGGCGGCCGGCGTGGACGTGCTGGTGGTGGACACCGCCCACGGCCACTCGCAAGGCATCCTGGACCGCGTGAAGTGGATCAAGACCCGCTTCCCGCATGTGGACGTCATTGGCGGCAATATCGCCACCGCGGCGGCCGCCAAGGCGCTGGTGGAGTACGGCGCGGACGCGGTCAAGGTCGGCATCGGCCCCGGTTCCATCTGCACCACCCGCATCGTGGCCGGCGTGGGCGTGCCGCAGATCACCGCCATCTCCAACGTGGCCGAAGCGCTGGCCGGCACCGGCGTGCCCTGCATCGCCGACGGCGGCATCCGCTATTCGGGCGACATCTCGAAAGCGCTGGCTGCCGGCGCCTCCACTGTCATGATGGGCTCCATGTTTGCCGGCACCGAGGAAGCGCCGGGCGAAGTGATACTATACCAGGGCCGTTCCTACAAATCGTATCGCGGCATGGGCTCGCTGGGCGCCATGTCGGACGGCTCGGCCGACCGCTACTTCCAGGACGCCGCCATGAAGGCCGACAAGTTCGTGCCGGAAGGTATCGAAGGCCGCGTCGCCTACAAGGGCAGCGTGCTGGCCATCATCTTCCAGCTGGTGGGCGGCGTGCGCCAGTCCATGGGCTACTGCGGCTGCGCCACCATCGACGAGCTGCGCGAAAAGGCCGAGTTCGTCGAGATCACCTCGGCCGGCATGCGCGAATCGCACGTGCACGATGTGCAGATCACCAAGGAAGCGCCGAACTACCGTTCCGGCGACTAAGTCCTTGCAACGCCGGCCGCTCGTGGCCGGCGTTTTTTCATCCCGATTCCTAGACCTCTTCAGTCCTCCCCATGCATTCCAAAATCCTCATTCTCGACTTCGGCTCCCAGGTGACCCAGCTGATCGCGCGCCGCGTGCGCGATTCCGGCGTGTTCTCGGAAGTCTATCCGTATGACGTCAGCGACGAGTTCGTGCGCAACTATGGCGCCTCCGGCGTCATCCTGTCGGGCAGCCACAGCTCCACGCTGGAAGGCGACGCCCCGCGCGCGCCGCAGGCCGTGTTCGAATTGGGCGTGCCGGTGCTGGGCATCTGCTACGGCATGCAGACCATGGCGGCCCAGCTGGGCGGCAAGGTCGAGAACGGCCTGGTGCGCGAATTCGGCTACGCCGAGGTGCGCGCCCGCAGCCACACCAAGCTGCTGGACGGCATCAACGACTTCGTCACCGACGAAGGCCACGGCATGCTGAAAGTGTGGATGAGCCACGGCGACAAGGTGCTGGAAATGCCGCCCGGCTTCGTCCTGATGGGGAACACCCCGAGCTGCCCGATCGCCGCCATGGCCGACGAGGAGCGCCGCTACTATGGCGTGCAGTGGCACCCGGAAGTGACCCACACGGTGCAGGGCAAGGCCATGCTGGGCCGCTTCGTGCACGAGATCTGCGGCATCAAGGCCGACTGGAACATGCCCGACTACATCAGCGAGGCAGTCGAGAAAATCCGCGCCCAGGTCGGCAAGGACGAGGTCATCCTGGGCTTGTCCGGCGGCGTCGATTCCTCGGTGGCGGCGGCCCTGATACACCGCGCCATCGGCGACCAGCTGACCTGCGTGTTTGTTGACCACGGCCTGCTGCGCCTGAACGAAGGCCAGATGGTGATGGACATGTTCGCCAAGAACCTGGGTGTCAAGGTGATCCGCGTGGACGCCACCGAGCAGTTCATGGGCCAGCTGGCCGGCGTTACCGATCCGGAGCAGAAGCGCAAGATCATCGGCCGCGAGTTCGTGGAAGTGTTCAACGCCGAATCGGCCAAGCTGGTCAACGCCAAGTGGCTGGCCCAGGGCACCATCTACCCGGACGTGATTGAATCGGCCGGCAAGGGCAAGAAGGGCCAGACCATCAAGAGCCACCATAACGTGGGCGGCCTGCCCGAGCACATGAAGCTGCAGCTGCTGGAACCGCTGCGCGAACTGTTCAAGGATGAAGTGCGCAAGCTGGGCGTGGCGCTGGGCCTGCCGCACGACATGGTGTACCGCCATCCCTTCCCCGGTCCGGGCCTGGGCGTGCGCATCCTGGGCGAAGTGAAGAAGGAATACGCCGACCTGCTGCGCCAGGCCGACGCCATCTTCATCGAAGAACTGCGCAACACGCCGTACGAGGCCACCGTGGTGCCGGGCTTCGACCAGGACAGCGTGCCGAAGAACTGGTACGAAGCCACTTCGCAGGCGTTTGCCGTGTTCCTGCCGGTGAAATCGGTGGGCGTGATGGGCGACGGCCGCACCTACGACTATGTGGTGGCGCTGCGCGCGGTGCAGACCCAGGACTTCATGACGGCGCACTGGGCGCATTTGCCGCACTCGCTGCTGGGCAAGGTGTCCAACCGCATCATCAATGAGGTGCGCGGTTTGAACCGTGTAGTGTACGACATCAGCGGCAAGCCGCCGGCGACCATTGAGTGGGAATGATTTCCCGTTAGGCGAGCGCTGGCGACAGCAGGCAGCTCAACCAGGACAAGCCCCTGATTTCAGGGGCTTTTTTTTATTCCGAGCTGGCGAAGCCGGCAATCCCTGGCAAGCGCAAGCAAGCCCTGTCGATGGTATTTCTGATGGACCGGATTTGAACCCTTGCTGGAGGGATTTGTCTAAAGCTTGTTTATGATCGAAGAATGTTGCGGCATTTGATGGTATACGTTCCCGTAAGTGTTTGATTCTTTAAGTGAATTCCATGCTGACGAAGCACCGGGGCCTTGATGGTATACCGCAGACCAATTTGCAGAAGAGCCTGCCGTTAACCCATTGAATATACGCGATTTTCGGACATCTGATGGTATCCGAGGCCCGATACCATCATTGACACCTGGAGGGCGGTATGTTGAGCGAGACTAAGTTACGGAACCTGAAGGCAAGAGAGAAAGCGTATAAAGTGGTCCCCGTTGGCCAGGTTAAATTCCTCCACCCTTGGCCAGGTCAAAATCCCCCAGGCAGGACACTCCGGATTGTAGTCCATGTTCCCGCCGTTGGCCTTGTCAGTCCGGCTTGACGTCGGCGGACGTCAAGCGCGTGAGCCGTGACGCGGCCTCCTTCAGCCGGTAGCTTTTCCCCTCGAACTCGAGGATGTGAGCCCGGTGCATGAGCCGGTCCAGGATGGTGGTCGCCATGGTGTTGTCGCCGAGGTACTTGCCCCAGTCCTGCACGACCCGGTTCGAGGTCACCACGATGCTGCGCTTGAGCTTGTAGCGCTGATGTACGAGCGTCTGCAGCAGTTCGCCTGCCTTGTCGCTGATGCGGCGCGCCAGAAACAGATCGTCGAGGATTAGCAGGTCGGCATCGACCAGCATGCGCAGCTGCTGCCGCTGCTCGGTGTCGCCACCGAGCGCGTACGCCGCGAAGGCCCCGTCGGCCTCCAGATAGCGCACCTTGTGGCCCTGCAGCGTGGCCTGGTAAGCCACCGCCTTGGCGATGTGGCTCTTGCCCGTACCCGGCCTGCCGATGATCAGCGCGTTCTGTCCCTCGGCGATGAACTTAAGGGTGTGCAACTCAAAGCACGCCGCCCTCGGCAGCTTGGGATTGAAACGCCAGTCGAAGTCGGCCAGCGACATGCGTTCATCAAGGCCGCTTTGCTGGTAGCGCCGCTCCATCAGGCGCGAGCGGCGCCGGTCCAGTTCATCCTGCAGGATCAGCGCGAAGGTGTCGAGGAAGGGTTCCTGGTTGGCTTGGGCCTGCAGCACACGGGTGTCGAGGGTGGCGCGGATGCCGGACAGGCGCAGCTCGCGCAAGGCGCGTTCGATCTCGTTCATAGTCATGGTCATGGTTTTTCCTTGGTCGGTGTCATGGCGGCGCTGGCGTTGGCCGCGTGCGTGAACAGGTCGGCGTAGTCTTCGCCGTCGCGTATCAGTGGATGGTGCTGCTCCAGGTCCAGTTCGGCCTGGCGTGGCGCGTCGATCTCGGCCATCGCCTGCGCCAGCAGGCGTTCCGTCAAGTTCTTGATCGACTGGTAGGTCCGCACGTTCTCCTGCAACGCCTGGGCGCAGGCTTGGTCGATCAGGCGCCGTGGGTAGCGCTTGGCCAGCCCCACCACGCCGCGCAGCTTGCGCTGACCGACCCGGCCCTCATGCTCGAACCACTGCTGGCACAGGCGCAGCGTGGCCTCGCCGATGTCGCCGGCCTGGGCCAGGATGCGGCGCGTCTCGCGCGATGGGTTGAAGGGCCGCTCGTCGTCGGGCAATAGCACGCTGCCGGGACGCTGAGCACGCGGATGGGCGCGCAACAGGGCCAGCGTAACGCGATCACGGATCTCGACGTGGCGCTCGAACAGGCGCACCAGCACCCGGCTGCCGATCTTGGCCGGTCGCGCCGCAATAGCTGCTGTGCTCGATGCGGATGCAGGTGTCGTCGGCGACGGTACGCTCGCACTCGGTGTAGTAGGCGAAACCCTGCAGCGGCAGCGCGCCGAGGTGGGCGCGCTCTTCCTGGAACATGGCCTCGACCTAGCGGCGGGTAGAGCCGTGGATGCGCGGTGCCGCCCATTTGGTTTCCCACTGTTCGAGGAAGGCGTTCTGCTCGTCGATGGTCTCGAAGCGGCGCCCCTTGAGCGCGGTGCTCTGGGTGTGCTGGATCGCGTTCTCCACAGTGCCCTTGCGGTTCGGATCGCGCACCCTTGCAGGGTCGGCGACGACACCGTAATAGGCCAGCACGTCCCTGTAGACGGGGTTCAGCTCTGGTTCGTACAGGTCGGGCTTGATGACGCCCTCCTTAAGATTGTCGAGCACAACATAAGCCGTCGTGCCGCCGAAATACCGGAAGGCCTGCTCGTGCAGCTGGGCCCAGGTTTCCTTCGACGAGTTCCACACCACGCGCCGGAAGCAGCGGCGCGAGTAGCGCAACGTCATCACGAACAAGCGTGGCCGCCGATATCGGTCGCTGCCGGGGATGCGCGTCAGCGCCGCCTCGCCATAGTCGACTTGCGCCTCCTCGCCAGCGGCGAATTCAAGCCGGTCGAACTGCTCCGGCTCGCGCCGCACCAGCCGGCCGGCGAAGCGCTTGACGCTGTTGTAGCGGCCGGTGAAGCCGAACTGGTCGACCAGGTCCTGGTAGATCGACGTGTAGTTGCGGCGCAGGCGTAGCTGGGCGTCGATGAAGGCGCGGTGCGGTTCGCACAGCGATTGCGGGCCGCTGTCGATTGCCGGTGGCCGGGGCGGGGGAATTTCAACCTGGGAGCCGGCGGCTGGGGTGGAGGAATTTGACGGCGCCGCCCCGGTGGCCAGGGTGGGGGAATTTGGTTCCGGCCCGGTCATGCCCTGTGCAAGGCGGCGGATGGTTTTGCGGTCCACCCCGGTGAGCCGCGCTATCTCGCGCTGGCTGGTGCCGTTCGCCAGCAGAGTGGCGACTGTGGTGCGTTTGTTTGGTTTCAAGACGTTCACCCTCCATGCTCCCCTTCGATGGTCGAAGGGGTAAGGTTACGTCCTGCCAGCGGGATTGCTCTCCGGTGACCGGCTGCCTACGGCAGCACTAAACGGTCAGGAGGTGGGGGATTTTGACCCGGCCAGGGGGGGGGATTTTGCCTGGCCAACGGGGGGATGTTATTCCGAGGCTGCCGGATTGTGTCGGTGTGGCACAGAGTTTCTATAACGGTGCAGCTACCGAACTCGCCCAGGATCAATACGTCAATGCCCGTGCCGCTAACCGCGCTACGGTACAGGCTGCTATCAACAGCTACGCCGACGCGGTAGCGGCTATAGACTCCCGCTCGACTGCGGCGGGCACGGACTACGGCCTCGCATACTCGGCCTGGAGACCGTTTTACGACGATAAGATTGCAAAAGAAAGAGCCCGGGACGCCGCAGCCGCCAATGTCACCACCACAAAGGGTGAGCTGGACGTAGCGGAGCTGCTGTCCGCAGCGGCGTTGACCACTTGGAATGACGCTCAAGGGCTCACCATTGAGAGTGATGCGTTGTATTCGAGCGCCCTCTCGCAATACAGCCAGGGAGTGCTGGTACAGCAAGCCTCCGTCACCCGCAAGGCGGACATCACGCGAATGATGGTCGCGCTCGGACATCCTCCGGCCGTAAGCGAGATGGTGCGCTATCTGACCAATAACTTCACGATGGCGCAAATCGCCGCCGAGCTGCTGCCGTCCGGTTCAAGCCTGAGTGATACGGCTACGCTGATAGATTTCCTATACAATACAGTATTGGGGCGGTCACCCGAACTGGCCGGTAAAGCGTGGTGGATGACATCCATGCGCAGCTATACCAGTGTGGGTGAGGCGGCCTACCAGTTTGTGCTGGGCTCGGCGAACGAACTGGACGGCACCACCCGGGACGACAAGATTGTACGATCCAAATTCGGTACCGATCTCAAAAACGCTTGGGGCGATGTAGTACACGACGCCCTGGAAATCACCGATCCCTACAGCAAACTGCGGACTAGCGTAGGCGAGCGTCTCGCCGCCACGCTCAAGGAAAAGGAAAGTGCCTTCAAGCAAGCCGAAACGGAAAAGGCCTCGACGACGGCCTCCCTGCGTACGGCAAGCTTGAACGCCGCCGTGGTGGCCGACAACCTGGTGATCACCTTCGACAGCGCCAAGGTGGCGCAACTCACCACGTCTGCGGACTCGACCAAGGCCGTCAACGAGGTCAAGAACCTGCTGGGTCTGAGCAGCTTGCTGGCCACCAGCTCCGCCCTCGCGACTGCCGTTACTCAGGAAAACCTGCTGAAGCAGCAGCTTGACCTGGACGTCACCCTGCAAGGAGATCTGACCCTGGTGCAGAATGCACAGAAGGCGTTCAGCGACCGCATCGCTGCGATCACCAGCGCCACGCCGGCACAGGGACGCGATATCCGGATTGCACAGGTCTATGTGGCCATGCTGGGTCGCGGTCCGACGGCGGCCGAACAAAAAGCAGCGCTGGAACTGTTATCCACCAAGTTTGGCTATGACGAGCTGGCTACCAGCATCAGGTCCAGCAATCCGGGCGCCTATCCCGGTAGTCTTACCAACGAAGCCTTTGTCAAACAGGTGTACCTTAATATCACAGGGCATGAGTTACTTGACCTTCAGGCCTTGGGTGAAATGGTTAAACAACTGGCCACGCTAACGCGCGGCGATGTGGCGTTCCGCATGGTCCAGAGCATCGCTGACGTTGCGGGCCGGGATACCAGCACCTACGACCTCAAGGTGGTTGCAGCCCTGACGCAATTGGCGGCCCAGCTTAATACCGGAACCGGGCAGCCCTCCGCGGACAGCTATCTGGCGGCTAATGCTTTGGCGTTGCGCAATGCCGAGCTGGCGGCTGACAGCGACGCCGCCGCAACCTTGGGCAGCAACCAGGATGCTAAAACGGTGAAGCGGCTTACCCAGCTCTACACCGTATTGCTGGGACGAGCTCCGGATGCAAGCGGTTTGTCCTACTGGACTGAAACCATCAAGAAATGGAACATGCCTGCATCCGATCTGGCGTACAACCTCCTGAATTCCATGGAGGCGTACCAGCGGATAGGGAGCTTGGATGGCGACCAGTCTGGATTTGTGCAGCGTGTTTTTAGCGTTGGACTGGGGCGTGCGGCGACTGCAGATGAGATTGCCAAGTACGCTGCTCAACTTCATTACTCAAGTGTTGGCGAAGTCATCCTCAACATTTGCGATGATGTGGCCGGCTATAACGGCAACGACTTGGGCATGCAGATGAGCAAGCTGTTGTTGAATGCCAAGGTAAATACGGCATTGGCGCAGATCGCCACCGAACGCCGCGCATACGCGGTCTCGCTGGGCGTCGCCAAACCAGTGGTCGCAGAATTGCTTGCTACTAGTCCTGATTACCGCTATATGGGACCTGCCGTCAATATCAGCACGATAACCAGCACATTGACCACGCCGAAGTATGACGTGGACCGTTGGGGCAACGTGCTGTCCGTAGTGGACGTGCGCTACCCGGACCTGAAGACCACCTACACCTACGACGCCAACAATCAGGTAACCAGCAAGACGTTACCGGTAGGCGGTAGGCTGGCTGGTGGCGTCGATACCACCGCCAACTACCAGATCAAACAAGGCTACGACCAGCTCGGCCGCTTGGTGAGCAGCACCGACGCCAACGGCAATACCAGCAAAACTGTCTACGACGCCAACGGCCACGTGGTCAAGGAGGTGCATGCCGACGGTGGCCTGGTGATCAGCGAAGTGGATGCCCTGGGCCAAGTGAAATCGGTGTGGCAGTCGATGACGGCCAGCGATACCGGGCCCGGCGTGAAGACCAGCTACGAATACGACCGCCTGGGCCACGTGCTGACCGCCACCACCGGCAACGTGAAGGTATACACCAGCACCTATGCCGGCAAACAGGTGACGTTGGACGTGGGCCGCGACGCGGCCATCGTCAACGTCTACACATACGACGAACTGGGCCGGCGCACCAGCCTGGGCGTGCGCACCAGCGACAGCAACAGCGTGACGGTGACGGCGGCCATGCGCTACGACGCTGCCGGACACGTGATCGCCAGCCGCGACCAGGCCGGCAAGGAAACGATCAGCCGCTTTGACGTGGCTGGGCACGAGCTTGAGCGCCTGGACGCCAAAGGCGGCAGCCAGCGCTGGAGCTACAACACCCGCGGCCAACTGGTCACGCACATGACGCTGGACCAGCACCCGATCACCTTACACCTACACCAACCACGGCCAGCTGGCCACGGCCAAGCTGGGCGAGGCGCTGCTGCAGCAATACAGCTACGACCTGCAGCACAAGGGCGCGGTGGCAACCATCTACGACGCCACGCTTAAGCAGACGACGACGTATGGCTACGACCTGGTGGGTAACCGCACCCGCGAGACCACCGAACGTGAGGTGGGCAAGGATACACAGTTGATCCTCCAGAGCCAGACCAATGAGTACGATTGCCAGAATCGCCTCAAGACGGTGGCGACCGGGCTGCTGGGGCCGAGCGGCCAGCTGCCCGCGTTTTATGTGATCAAATATGAGTACGATGGCAATGGCAACCGGCTGGTGGAAACGACGGACTACAACACCCCGGACCGCACCGATCGCGCCACCACGGTGACGAACCACTTCGACACCATGAACCGCTTGATCAAGAGCACGTCCTTGCGAGAGTGGACGCCGGTGGCAAGGGGCAACCAGGTCAATAAGGATGGTGTGACCTACGAGTACGAAGACCCGCGTATTCCGTCGATCACCGTGTCGCACGAGCTGACCTACGACAAGATGGGAAACCGTACTTCGGACATCGAGACACACGGTGAGACGGAGACGCTCAACGAAACGTACAAATACGATAGTCTGGGCAGGCTGGCGGAGATATGGAACAAGAACGGGATACAAACGGGCTACCGCTACTATGACCAGTACAGCCACGTAGTAGTCTCGCGAGACGGTGCCGACTACCGCGCCAGCAGCTACGATGCGGCCGGGCGCCTGGAACACCAGTCGGTGTGGCAGAACAGCGTCAGCGGGGTGCCGGCGACGCGCATCGATTACACCAACTACGATGGACTGGGCAACCTGGTCCAGTACGTGGTGACCGAAGGAACCAAGGTCACGACCTACACCAGCGAGTACAAGGCCAGCTTCGACAGCTGGGTGGAGGTGCGGCAGGTGCTGAACGACGGCGCCGAGACGGCCAAGGAGTACGCTTACGGCCGGCTGGTGCTAGTGACCATGAAGAACAACAAGAACGAGACCAGCACGATCAAGCTGATGAACGACGCCAACGGCCAGATCCTGCAACAGGACAAGGGCGGCCGCATCACCCACATGGTTCTGGCCAACGGCCAGCTGCTGGGCGGCAGCGACGAGACCTCGGAATTGTTCACGCAGCGGGTCAGCTCGATCACGAGCGGATCGAGCGCGGCGTCGCCGTCGGTGTACACGGTGCCGGCGTTGCAAAGCATGCAGGACGTGGCCAACGCGGTGTGGGGCGACCGCACGCTGTGGTGGCTGATCGCCAACGCCAACCCGGGCGTGGATACGGGGCAGGTGCCGGTCAACACCAAGCTGAACATCCCGGTACGGGTGTCGGCTGTCCACGCCGACTACCAGACATTCGAAGCCTATGACCCGGCCAAGATCATCGGCGACACCACACCGAGGGTGGCCGCGCTGCAAGGGCAGGGCGGCGGCTGCGGCAATGTGGGCAAGCTGATCATGGTGGCCGTGTCGGTGGCCGTGACCATGTCGACCGGTGTGCCAACCTCCGTCTTGCAAGGTGCATTGATGGGGGCGGCGGGCTCGATGGCGGGGCAGGCAGTGGGGGTCGTCCTCGGCGTACAGGACAGCATCGACTGGAAAGGAGTGGCGCTGTCGGCGGTGAGCAATGGCATCAGCACCGGAGTGGGCGTATTGGCGAGCGCTGAAAATAGCGTGCTACCGACAATATTCAATGCGAGTAGCCCAGCCGGTGCGGTTGCGCGCGCGGCGCTGTCGAACGCGGCTTACCAGGCGGTGACTATCGTGAGCAGCCAGCAGAACGGCTTCAGCTGGAAGAACGTGGCAGCCTCCGCAGCGGGCGCCTACGTAGGCGCATCAACCCAGAGCGATGTGTCCAAGGTGATTACCAATCCGACCTTGGCCGCCGGCGCGAGCGGTTTCGCGGCAGGCATGACGACTGCGGTAATGCGTGGTGGTAAAATCAATGTGACACAAGTAGCTACAGATGCGTTTGGCAATGCGTTGGGTAACGAATTGGGCGGCAGCTTAGCCGGTATAGGTTCCGAGTATGGGCAAGGTTCGACTGGCGCGCCCTTGTCGAAAGCGCAGGCCGAGCGCGCAAGCTACGGCGGGATGAGCCGGAAGCAAGTTCTGAATGGCGAGAAAGACTATCTCGGCATGCTTAGCGCCTTTAGCGGCGATTTCGCTCTCAACCAAGTCGGCAGCTCATGGAATGAGAGTGTCGCCGCTTGGCAGGCAGCTAACCCGAGGTATGTCCAGCAGGTTCAGGTGCAAGACCAGCGGTGGTCTGCCGAGCAGAAGGTTGCCGATATGTTCCCGGGGAGTGATTCGTTCCCATTGAATGCAACGGAGCAATCGCGCAACTTCAATCAGCGCTTCTACAACGCGCAAGAGGCCTCAGCGTCGAACCCTGTCAGCGCAGCATTCTGGCATGTCGCGGGCGTGACGAGCGATGCCGCCCATAATTTGGAAGCCGCCGGCCGTGGTGTAGCCTCCCTGATTACGGATGGCCAAGCACGGGCTGCGGCCCTAAATGGCTTACAACAGACGTGGGATCATTTGCCTTCGGTCGTAATCAAAGGAATGCAAAACTTCTCCCAGATGTCCTACGGACAGCAAGCTGGCTCGCTGTACAAGTTCGGATTGGAGAGCGTGGCAACCTTTGGTGCTGGCAAGGTCGTCGGTGCGGCGGGCAGCTTGGCATATGACGGTAGTGTAAGCACATTAAAATGGCTTGCGCCCAAGGCAGGTGAATTCGCCTTTGATTACGCCCAGTGAGGTAACCTGACTTTTTCGGACACTTCCATTTGATAAACTTGTCAAAGGGAGTGAAATCATGAGATCAACAACATACACGCCGGAATTCCGGGCAGAGGCAGTCAAGCTGGTGCTGGCGCAAGGGCTTTCGCTGGAGGAAGCTGCAAAACGAATCGCCATTCCAAAAGGGACACTGGCTAACTGGGTAAGTGCGGCCAAGCGCAGCACCGATCCGGCAGCGCCGCCGGGGAGCCGTAGCGTGTCGGAACTGGAAGCTGAGGTGGCCAGGCTGCGCAAAGAGCTGGCCGTCGAACGGATGGAAAAGGATGTGCTAAAAAAGGCCACCGCGTACTTCGCGAGGGAGTCGCTGCCCGGTACGCGTTCATGAAATCGGTGCGACTCGACTATCCTCTTGGCTTGTTGTGCCGCGTCTTTGAAGTGTCGCGCAGCGGCTTCTACGCAGCACTGGAACGCAAGCCGTCGCAGCGTGCGCAAGATGATGAACGATTGAAGGTCGCGATTAGGGCCGCGCACGTGCAGACGCGCGAGACATATGGTCCCTTGCGTTTGCAGCCGGAGTTGGTCTCGCAGGGATTCAATGCTGGCCGTGACAGGATCGTGAGGCTGCGGCGAGAGCTTGACCTGCGGTGCAAGCAAAAGCGGAAGTTCAAGGCCACGACGAATTCGAATCACGCGTTCCCAGTGGCGCCGAACCTGCTGGAGCAACGCTTTGCACCGACGCGGCCAAACGAAGCCTGGGTCAGCGATATCACCTATGTCCCGACCGATGAAGGATGGCTTTACCTGGCTGGCATCAAGGACGTCTTCACGTGCGAAATGGTGGGCTATGCCCTGGGTGCGCGAATGACGCAGGAGTTGACGGCGCAGGCGCTGTGGCGGGCGGTGCGCAGTAAGCGGCCGGCGCCAGGTCTGATTCTGCACTCGGATCGCGGCAGCCAATATTGCGCCGACGACTACCGCAAGCTGGTCGCGCAGTTCGGCATGCGGGCATCGATGTCACGCAAGGGGAACTGCTATGACAATGCCCCGATGGAGAGCTTCTGGGGCAGCTTGAAGAACGAGATGATTCATCATCAGAGATACGCTACAAGGGCCAACGCAGAATCAGCAATCAGGGAGTACATCGAGATCTTCTACAACCGCCAGCGGCGTCATTCACGCCTTGGCTACGTAGCGCCAGCATCGTTTGCAGAGAAGTTCAGCAAACAGGCGCTGGCTGCTTGAAACGGACGTGTCCATTATTGACAGTACACCTCACCAGGCCGTCCCACCGCGATAACGTTGATTGCATCCTTGATGAAGTCGCCGCCTTGCAGGCGCTCCATCTGCATCCGGGTGGCGCCGTCGAAGCAGCTCAGGTTCAGGGTGCGCAGCGTTTTGCCTGGCAGCAGACCGGACTGCTTGCGCAGCCGTTCGGTGCGCCGCGCGGCCTTGGCCGCCAGCTCGATGCGGCCCAGTTCCAGCAGGTAGGCCTCGTGCGTCAATCCTTCCTTGGCGGCGCGCAGCGCGGTGGTTGCTGCGGCCTCGGCCGTCGCCGGCAGATTCAGTGAGCGCAGCAGTGTTTGCAGTTCATCGCGGGCATTAGCCATGTTGGCTCCTCGATGGGATCAGGTGGTCGTAGCTGGCCAGATTGATGGCCACTTTCTCCAAGGCCGGCGCCGGCTCGGATTGGTCCTGGGCGACCCGTTCGCGTACCGCATCGAAGGTGGGCGTCATGCCCGTCTCCAGCAGGGATGAGATCACCCGCTCGACATCGGCTTCGGAGCCGCTGGCGGCCAGGTGCAGCAGGCGCAGATAGTGGCGGTCCGCCTGCGACGGTGTCGCCGCCAGCAGGGCGTCGTAAGCGCGCCTGAAGGCGGTGGTCGGGAACAGCTCTTCCCGGTAGCAGTAATTGGCGAAGGCGCCCGGCTTGCGCACCAGCGACCAGATCAGGTGCCGGTAGTCGATACGGCGCTGGTTGCGTCCGGCGATGCGCGGCAGCGTCAGCACATGGGCCGCGCCATGGTACAGCTCCTGGGCCTCGGAACGCACCCGCACCTTGAGCTTGGCGCCGATCAGGCGTGACGGCACCGAGTAGTGGTTGTTGAGCACACGTATCAAGCTGAAACGCGAGACGCGCACCACCAATTCGCGCCCGAAGTCCAGCGGCTCGGCCGGCAGGGGGCGCAGTGCCGCCAGGTCCGCTGCAAAGCGCTGGCCGCGCGTCAAATTGCGGCTGCGCACCAGATCGAGCAGGAAGCGTTCGTAGGCGCCGCGGTCGGTGAAATCGCGGCTGCCGCGCACCCGCAGGGCCTGGTCGACCGCCGTCTTGAAGCGGAAGTGCGATTGCTCGACATCCCCGTTCTGATTCGCGCAGCCGGCGGTGTTGGCCGATGGCTGCATGCCGTAGTGCCGCATCAGCGCCTGGTAGTTGGCGGTGAAGTCATGCAGGCCGTCGCGGTCCAGGTCACGCACGGCGGCCGACAGGTTATCGGTGCGGTGCATCAGCGGCACGCCGCCGATCTGCCACAGGCACGCTTCCAGCCCTTCCGACAGCGCCTCAAAGCTCTCCGAGAAGCACACGCGCACCGCCTCCACGTTCGAGTAGGTCAGCACCAGGTGGTACACGAGGTGGGGGAATGGCGCGCCGCCGATGGTCACGCCCAGCGCGTTCATGACCGTGAAGTCGGATTGCGCCATGCGTCCGGGAACATGCTCTTGCTGAAACATGACTTCGCGGTGCTCGCCGTGCTGCAGCCGCCAGCCCTGGACGTGCCGTTGCAGGGTCCGCAATTGGCTTTCCTGATAGCGTCCAGGATAGGCCTGGCAAAGCAGGGCGAACAGGGTCTTCGTTTGCAGCGCCGGGTCGCGCCGCAGTTGCGCCTCCACCCAGGGCCAGTCGGCTTCAAACGGATTGCTCCGGGTGCGGTGGGTGCGCGGTGCCTTGATCTGGCTGGGCAGCTTGCCGGATTGTTCGTACTTGCGCACCGTCCGCTCACTCATGCCGGTGCGCGCCGCCGCCAGCTTCTGGCTCGCACCTTTTCGACGTTCTTCCAATAACAATTTGATTTCTCCGTCCTTCTTCATGCCGCCCCCCTTTCTGGAGGGCATGATAGACAAGAGCCGGACCGTCTCACCGGACCGGCTCCTCAACCGGCAAATCTAATTGTCGTCACCGGGATTTCTAATTGTCGCTGGACAAGCTGGCATTGCTGCGTCATGGCGAGCCGATCCACTCCACCTGCCGGTGCGGCTGGCGGCCGCTACCATCACCGCGTTCGATGAATGACCCCATGGGCAGGAGCCATCTCCCGTTCGGCCGCCTGGTCAAAGCGTTGATGGGCTTCAGTAATGGCCAGTTGGTTGTCGTTTGCCCAATTTACAAGCGCCATCACAGGCCCGAGTAGCGTCCGTCCCAGTTCAGTGAGTTCGTAATCGACGCGCGGTGGGATGGTTGGATAGATCGTCCTGGTAATTAGCCCGTCGCGCTCCATTCCGCGCAGCGTCAGCGTCAGCATGCGTTGCGAGATGCCGTCTACGCGGCGCTTCAACTCGTTGAAGCGCAGGGTTCCATTCGACAGTGCGGCAATGATGTAGAGGCTCCATTTGTCGCCGACGCGATCCAGTATTTCGCGGGTGGCGCGACAGCCTCCCGTATTGGCGTTCGGCACTGCGCGCAGCCGACGTGATCGTGCTCGGCTCGGGAATGATGAATTTCGGTCCGCCTTCGCAACTCAAGGCCTGGATAGACAACGTCACGTGGCCTGGCATCACCTTCAGCTATGGCACGGGCGCACCCCAGGGACTGCTAACTGGCAAAAAGGTCTATCTGGTCACCGCCGCTGGCGGTGTGTTCTCGGAGGGACCCTATGCGCCCTTCGATTTCCAGACCAGCTACCTTCTGCACATGCTTGGATTCATCGGATTGACGGATATCGAGCTGGTGCGCATCGAAGGCACCGTGCTCGGCACGGACGCGGCCCAGGCCGCTATTGCTAAAGCGGACGCGACGGTGAAAGCCTGGTTGGCGAAAGCGGAGATAAGACATTGAATATCATGATCAAGTGCCTCGGCGCTGGGTCCGGAGTCCGGGAGGAATGAAATGAAGCTTGCCCTCGGAGCCACCGGTTATATGGGACGGTATATACGCCTGTATAACATCATGGCTACGATGCGGCAATTGGGCGTGCGGCGCCTTTTCCAGGTATCCACGTCCAGTTACCGCGACCCACAGGATGGATTCTCCCTCAGCTCGTATGTGAGAGCACTTTTCTTCAAGGTGTTTGTACGCAAGGCTTACGATGATATCCCCGCAACCGGGGAATTGATCGCCCATTCGGAACTGGACTGACGCTGGCGCTGATTCCTTTCCTTAAAGACGGAGCGGGGAACGAAAAAGGTAATGTGGGCTGGAATAAGCAAGCTCGGATCGAAAATTTCGCGGGGTAATCTCACGGAATTCCTGATCCTAGGCGCAGGAGCTGCGGCGCCACGACACCCTCGCGGCGACCAGGAATTGGCGTGATCGCGCCAATTTCTGGTTCGAAAAAGCGTGCTAGGCCTGTATCGCCGCTTCGATTTGGCCTACGTCTATCTTTTGCATGGTCATCATCGCTGCGAATGCGCGCTGGGCGATATCACCGCCCTTGGAGAGTGCGTCGGTTAATACGCGGGGGGTAATTTGCCAGGATATACCCCATCGATCCTTGCACCAGCCGCATGCGCTTTCCTGGCCGCCATTGCCGACTATCGCATCCCAATAACGGTCGGTTTCAGCCTGGTCATCGGTCGCTACCTGAAAAGAAAATGCTTCGCTGTGTTTGAATATGGGGCCGCCATTCAGGCCCAGGCAGGGTATGCCCAATATACGGAATTGCACTGTCAATATATCTCCCTTTTTACCGCCGGGGAAATCGGCAGGGGCGCGGTGTATTGCAGTCACCTCACTGTCGGGAAAAGTCCGGGCATAAAACCCGGCAGCTTCCTGAGCATCATGGTTATACCAAAGGCAAATAGTATTCTTGCTCATCGTAAATCTCCTTTACGCAGGCGGGATCGCCTGGCAAGACCGTAGCATGGATTCAGCGCGATAGGCGCTGCAGACCGGCTTTATTGATTTGGGCGGAAACACCGACGCTCCGGCCCGCCAGGTTGGCTATGGTGTAATGGACGGCGCCGCCCAGCACCTGGGTGGCCTGGGACAGTGTCAAGCCATAATCCTGTTGCAGCCATTGCAGCATGCCTGAGGTGGCAGCGCGCAGGGCATCGTCCAGCGAACCCGCCTGGCCCAGCACCATGAGCCGCGTGGGCGATTCCACGCGCGGCATGCTGACCGGGCGGCCCTTGATGAGCTCCACCGAGAATTCGACGTCCATCGAGGTCTCCAGCGCATACTGGCTGGTTTCGCCGTCACCCTGGGCGGCGTGGGCGTCGCCCAGGTAGAGCAGGGCGCCGGGTTGCATGACGGGCAGATAGACGGTGTTCCCTTCGACTATCTCGTTGAAATCCATATTGCCGCCGAAGCGGCCGGTATCGCCGGTGGAAATCGGCGGCGAACCGTTGCCCGGGGCAACTGCCAGCCCGCCCAGCATGGGCTTGAGCGGGATGCTGAATTGGGACAGCGCGCCGTCGCGCTGGCTGGGGTAGGCGACGCCGCGCTGGCGGTCCAGGGTCCAGCGCACCGGCTTGCCCAGGGACGCTACCTGGGTGGCCAGGTAGGGTGTCTGGGCCCGGCCCACGACGCCATCCAGGCTGTCGGCCCAGTCGCGGTTCAGGCGCAGGCGCTTGAAGTGGACTACCAGGGTATCGCCCGGCATGGCGCCTGCCACGTAGAACGGGCCGGTCTGCGGATTGCCGTACAGGGCACGCGTGTTGCCATGTTCGTCCATGCCGCCGGAATCGATGGTCTGGGTGTGTACGCTGTCGCCCGGCCAGATGGTCAGCACCGGTGCGCGGTGCGGGCTGAACTCATTGGAGAAGCTGGTGGGCGCATAGTCGTGGGTTTGCGGCCCGGCCGCCGCGCGCTCCGGTATGCGGCGCGCCGTGAAGCTGTGCGTGACGCGGCGTTCGGCGTAGTTATTGTCGGGGAAGTCGGCCGTGCCGGCATAAGTGTCGCCGGCGGACGTGGCGCTGTAGCGGTATTCGGCCTGGTTCTTGTCCGTGGCGGTGAAGCGCAGCGCGCCGCCATCGCGCCGGGCGGTGACGGGATCGCCATCGAGGTCGCCGCTGCCGTCCGGCTTAAGCGTGAGCACCGAATAGGAAAGGTTGCCCCAGCGGTCCAGGGCCAGCACCCATTGCTCGTCCGCGCGGGCGGCAGCGCCCCACAGGATGAATGATGACAAAACCACGGACAGCGTGCGGTGCATACCCATCAAGGTCTCCCGGTGAGTGGTGCGGCCGACCGGGCCGCGCGGGCTGCGCCTAGGCCAGCAGTGGCAAAATGCCGTCCAGGCCCACGTAGTTGAGCGCCACTGTGGCCTGCTCGCGCACCACCGGCTTGGCGCGGAAGGCTACCGACATGCCGGCGATGCTCATCATCTTGAGGTCGTTGGCGCCGTCGCCCATGACGATGGCCTGCGAGGTCGGAACACCCAGCTCTGCGCACACGCGCTCCACGGTGCGTTTCTTTTCCTCGGCGTCCACGATGCCGCCCACCACCTGGCCGGTCAGCTTGCCGTCCACGATTTCCAGCTCGTTGGCGTGGGTGTAGTCCAGTTTGAGGCGCTGCTTGAGGCGCTCGGTAAAGAAGGTGAAGCCGCCCGACACCAGCAGCGTCTTCAGGCCGGCGGCCTGCACCGCGGCCAGCATGGTTTCGGCGCCCGGCGACAGCTGCAGGCGCTCCTCGTACACGCGCTCCAGCGCCGACGCGTCCAGCCCCTTGAGCAGGGCCACGCGGGCCTTCAGGCTGGCGGAGAAATCCAGTTCGCCGCGCATGGCGGCCTCTGTGATCTCGGAGACTTCTTTCTTCAATCCCTGCATGTCGGCGATTTCGTCGATGCACTCGATGGTGATCAGGGTGGAATCCATGTCCATGGCGACCAGCCTGAAGTCGCTCATCTTGTGCAGGCCGATGGTGTAGGTGGCGTCCAGCTGGGCGGCCTGGGCCGCCACTTCGATGGTCTGGCGCAGCGCCGGCGAGAAGCTGATGCCTTCGCAGCGCAGCGCGTTGGGACCCAGCCACACGGTGCGGGTGGGGGCGGTGAGGGCGGCGATGCGTTCCAGGCGTGCCGCGCTGTCGTCCAGTCCCTGCAGGACCAGGTTCATGGTGGTTTTTGCGTTAGTCATGACAAGTGAGAACAGTTCCGAGTTAGCGTTTTTTGGGCTAGCTGTAAATACGCCGTCAGGCGGTCAATTGTTTGATGGCGTTCTTGATGTGGGTCACCCGCGCTGCCAGGTCCGGCATGCTGGCGGTGATCTTCAGTTTGTCCTGTCCATTCAGCTTGATTTGGCGGTTCTTCTGGATCAGCTCAATGATGCGCATCGGGTCGATGGGCGGCTTGGGCATGAATTGCAGGTTGGCGGCTTCGCCGTGGGCGTCGATCTTGATGATGCCCACGGTCTTGGCCGCGATGCGCAGCCGGTGGGTCTCGATCAGCGCCTTGACCGCATCCGGCAGCTTGCCGAAGCGGTCTATCAATTCTTCCTGCAGGTCGTCGATGGCGCCCTGCTGTTCGCAGTTGGCCATGCGCTTGTAGATCGACAGGCGTTCGTGCACGTCGCCGCAGAAGTCGGCCGGCAGCAGGGCCGGCACGTGCAGGTTGATTTCAGTGGTGGTGGCCAGCGGCGCCGCCAGGTCCGGTTCCTTGCCGGCCTTGAGCGAACGTACCGCCTCGTTCAGCATGTCGGAGTACAGCTGGAAACCGATCTCGGTCATCTCGCCGGACTGGCTGTCGCCCAGCACCTCGCCGGCTCCGCGGATTTCCAGGTCGTGCATGGCCAGGTAGAATCCGCTGCCCAGTTCCTCCATCTGTTGGATGGCGTCCAGGCGGCGCTGCGCCTGCTTGGTCAGCGATTGCACATCGTGCACCAGCAAATAGGCATAGGCCTGGTGGTGCGAACGGCCGACCCGGCCGCGCAGCTGGTGCAGCTGGGCCAGGCCGAACTTGTCGGCGCGGTGCATGATGATGGTGTTCGCGGTCGGCACGTCGATGCCGGTCTCGATGATGGTGGTGCACAGCAGGATGTTGAAGCGCTGGGCCACGAAGTCGCGCATCACTTTTTCCAGGTCGCGCTCGTGCATCTGGCCGTGGGCCACGCCTATGCGCGCTTCGGGGAGCAGCTCGGTCAGCATGGCCAGGCGGTTCTGGATGGTCTCCACCTCGTTGTGCAGGAAGTACACCTGGCCGCCCCGTTTCAGCTCGCGCAAACAGGCTTCGCGGATGATGGATTCGCTCTCGCTGCGGACAAAGGTCTTGATGGCCAGCCGCTTTTGCGGCGCGGTGGCGATCACCGAGAAGTCGCGCAAGCCTTCCAGCGCCATGCCCAGGGTACGCGGGATGGGCGTCGCGGTCAGGGTCAGCACGTCGACCTCGGCCCGCAGCGATTTCAGCGCCTCTTTCTGGCGTACGCCGAAGCGGTGTTCCTCGTCGATGATGACCAGGCCCAGGCGGGTGAACTTGACGTCCTCCGACAGCAGCTTGTGGGTGCCGATGATGATGTCCAGGGTGCCGTCGGCCATGCCCTTGATGGCCTGGGCGATCTCCTTGCCGGTGCGGAAGCGCGACATTTCGGCGATGCGCACCGGCCAGTCGGCGAAGCGGTCGGCGAAGGTCTGGGCGTGCTGCTCGGCCAGCAGGGTGGTCGGGGCCAGGATGGCGACCTGCTTGCCGCCCATGACGGCGATGAAGGCGGCGCGCAGCGCCACCTCGGTCTTGCCGAAGCCGACATCGCCGCACACCAGGCGGTCCATGGGCTTGCCCGAGGTCATGTCGCGGATCACGTTGTTGATGGCGGCCGCCTGGTCGGGCGTCTCGTCGAAGCCGAAGCTGTCGGCGAAGCGCTCGTAGTCGTGCGCCGAGTATTCAAACGCGTGACCCTGGCGCAGGGCCCGGCGGGCGTACAGGTTCAATAGCTCGGCGGCCGTGTCGCGCACCTGTTCGGCGGCCTTGCGCTTGGCCTTTTCCCACTGGCCCGAGCCCAGCGTGTGCAGCGGCGCATCCTCGGGCGAGGCGCCGGAATAGCGCGAGATCACGTGCAGCTGTGATACCGGCACGTACAGCTTGGTGTCCTTGGCGTATTCGAGGTGCAGGAATTCGGTCTCGCCTTCGCCCAGGTCCATGCTGGTCAGGCCCATGTAGCGGCCGATGCCGTGGTTCACGTGCACCACCGGGTCGCCTATCTTGAGCTCGGACAGGTCGCGCACCATGGATTCGACCTGGGTCGCGCCTTCCTGCTTCTTCTTGCCGGCGCGGCGGCCGGAGCCGGCATACAGCTCGGTCTCCGTGATGAACACCAGCTGCTCTTCCGGCGTGGCCAGGGCGAAGCCGGCCTGCAGCGGGGCCACGCCCAGCACCACCTTGGCGTCGGAAGCGGTGAAGCCCTGGAAGCCTTCCACCGGGACCAGGGGCAGCTGGTACTCATTGAAGTACTGCTGCAGGGTTTCGCGGCGGCCATTGGAGTCGGCGCAGATCATCACCCGGCGGCCGGACTGCATCAGGTAGCTGCGCAGGTTGGTCAGCGGGTCGTCGGTGTGGCGGTTCACGGCCACGTCCGGTATCGGCGCCGACAGCGTGGACGGGCTGCCGTCCAGCTCCTTGGCAATGGCGATACGGCCGTAGGGCTTGGCCAGCGTGAAGAATTGCTCGTCGCCGAGGAACAGCTCCTGCGGCGCCAGGATGGGGCGCTCGCGGTCGGCCTTGAGGAAGCGGTAGCGCGATTCGGTGTCAGTCCAGAAGCGCTTGATGGCGGCGTCCACGTCGCCCACCATGGCCAGGCCGGCGCCGTCCGGCAGGTAGTCGAACAGGGTGGCGGTCTGCTCGAAGAACAGCGGCAGATAGTATTCGATGCCGGCCGAGGCGATGCCGCTGCCGATGTCCTTGTAGATCACGGTGCGCGAGGGATCGCCCTCGAACTGTTCGCGCCAGCGGCTGCGGAAGGTGGTGCGCGAAGCCTCGTCCATGGGGAATTCGCGGCCCGGCAGCAAGCGCACTTCCTTGACCGGATACAGCGAGCGCTGGCTGTCGGCGTCGAAGGTGCGTATGGTTTCTATGGTGTCGCCGAACAGGTCCAGCCGGTAGGGCAGGGCCGAGCCCATGGGGAACAGGTCGATCAGACCGCCGCGCACCGAGTATTCGCCGGGCGACATCACCTGGGTTACGTGGGTGTAGCCGGCCAGGGTCAGCTGCGACTTGAGTGCCGCTTCATCCAGGCGCTCGCCTTGCTGGAAGAAGAAGGTGTAGGCGGCCAGGAAGGAGGGCGGCGCCATGCGCACCAGCGCCGTGGTGGCCGGGACTATCATGACGTCGCACTGGCCGCTGCGGATTTCGTGCAGGGTGGCCAGGCGCTCGGACACCAGATCCTGGTGCGGCGAGAAAGCGTCGTAGGGCAGGGTTTCCCAGTCCGGCAGCAAATGGCAGCGCAGGCCGGCGGCAAACCAGGGGATTTCGTCGCGCAGGCGCTGGCCGTCGCTGGCCTGGGCCGCGATCACGGCCAGCATGCGGCCCTGGGCCTTCAGTTCGAGCGCGATGCGCGCCAGGGCATAGGCGTCGGCCGAGCCGTACAGGGCTGGCAACACAAAACGGGTGCCCGGCTTGGGCAGTGGGATGGTCAAGTCTGATGGCATCAACAGCGTATATTCGACAGTGAGTTGCGGCGCCCCGACATTATAGTGCATGCACCGCAGGGGCGTGGTCAGCCGGCCGCAGGCAGGTTGGCCACGCCGAACGGCACGTGCACCATGGGAATGTCGTCCGTGTGCGATGTCAGATGGGTAAGCTGGTCGTCAAAGAAGATATGGGGCCGGAACACGCCCAGCACCCGGGCTTTCTCCATCCCGCCCAGGAAGAAAGTCTCGTTGGCCGACACGCCCCAGCTCTTGAGCGTGGTCACCACCCGTTCATGCGAGGGGGCGCTGCGCGCCGTGATGATGGCGATGCGCAGGATGCGCCGGTAATCGGGATCGCGCCGCTGCGCCCTTTCCTCCAGCCGCTGCATGGTGGCCAGGCGCTGGAACAGGCCGGCCAGCGGGCCGGGGCGGTGCGGCGTGCCCACGTGCTGGCGCTCGTGGGCGTGGAATTCGGCCACGTCGTTGTTGCGCTTGTAGACGGTTTCCGATTCGTCGTCGGCGATCACGCCGTCGAAGTCGAAGGCCACGCGCAGTTCGGCATCGTCCTCGTCATCGGCGGTGCGCGAGGGCAGCACCAGGCCGGCCGGATAGCCGGCCGCCAGCGCCTTGCGCACGTCTTCCTCGTTGGCGCTCAGGAACAGGGAGCAGTTAAAGGCGGGCAGGTAGCTGTACGGCGATTTGCCTGTCACGAAGCAGGCTCGCGAAATGTCCAGGCCGTAGTGGGCGATGGAATGCATGACGCGCAGTCCGGTCTCGGGCGAATTACGCGACAGCAGCACCACCTCCACCGGGGCCTGGCGCGGATAGTGCTTGTTGATGTTCAGGAAGCGGCGGATGAAGGGGAAGGCCACGCCGCGCTGCAGGACCACGCCGTGCAAGGCTTCCTGGTACTTGCGGTATTCCTCGGCGCCCTGTTCCAGGTAGACGCGGTGCGATTCGGTCAGGTCGAACAGGGCGCTGGAGGCGATCCCGATCACCAGTTTCTGCTCGATGGGGTAGGGCATGGGCGGCTCAATCTTGGTGTAACGCCAAGTGTAATGCAGATTTGGGGGCGACGTCGCCTGTGCGCTGCGCACCACAAGCCAGGATATTGCTATTGACGCAACGCACGCCAGCCCGCATATTTGTTGATATAGGACAATTTACACGCTAGGGAGCAGCATGTTCAGGAATTTACGCATCAAATGGAAACTCGCCACGCTGGTGGGCGTCATGATCATTGCGCTGATGGTGGTGGGGGCGGCCGGCTACATGGGCATCCGCACGGTGGGTGGCGCCGTGAACGAAATCGGCGTGGTGCGGCTGCCGTCGGTACAGGGCTTGCTGCAGGTGAGCGAAGGCCAGACCGCCGTGTCGGCCGCGACGCTGTACACGGCGGTATTCGAGGAAAACTACAAGGCGCAGGACCAGTTCGCCGAGGTGATCCGCTTGCGGCAAAAGGCCTGGGCCAATATCGACGCCGGCTGGAAGCTGTATGAGCCGTTGCCGCAGACCGACGAGGAAGCCGTGCTGTGGAAGCAATTCATGGCCGACTGGGCGGCCTGGAAAACAGTGGACGACAAGCTGGGCGCCCTGATCGGGAAGATGGCCTCGAACCAGGACGAGCAGCAGCAGAAGGCGCTGTTCGCCGACTTTTACCGTGTGTACGAATCGTCGCGCCCCTTGTTCCTCAAGGCCGAGGGCACGCTGAAGAAGATAGAGCAGCTCAATATCGATGTGGCCGACGCCAGCGTGCGCAGCGGCGGCGAGGCGATCGGCCGGGCCCAGTGGATCATGGGCATATCGGCCCTGGTCGCGGCCCTGGTGGCAGTGGCTTGCGCGGCTTATATCACGGGGGCCATCACCACGCCCATCAACCAAGCGGTGCAGGTGGCGCAGACCGTGGCCTCGGGCGACCTGACCAGCCGCATCGAGGTTAGCACCACCGAGGAAACCGGCCAGTTGCTGGGCGCCTTGAAGGAAATGAACGATAGCCTGATACGCATCGTGGGCCAGGTGCGCAACGGCACCGACACCATCGCCACGGCCTCCACCGAGATCGCCAACGGCAACCTGGATCTGTCCTCGCGCACCGAGGAGCAGGCCAGCTCCCTGGAGGAGACCGCATCGTCGATGGAGGAGCTCACCAGTACCGTGCGCCAGAATGCCGACAATGCGCGCCAGGCCAACCAGCTGGCCGCCACGGCGTCCAGCGTGGCCGTGCGCGGCGGCGAGGTGGTGGCCCAGGTAGTGCAGACCATGGCCTCGATTAACGAATCGTCCAACAAGATCGTGGACATCATCGCCGTCATCGACGGCATCGCGTTCCAGACCAATATCCTGGCCCTGAATGCAGCGGTGGAGGCGGCCCGCGCCGGTGAGCAGGGCCGCGGCTTCGCGGTGGTGGCGGGCGAGGTGCGCACCCTAGCGCAGCGTTCGGCGGCGGCGGCCAAGGAAATCAAGGCCCTGATCGTCGATTCGGTCGACAAGGTCGGCGCGGGCAGCAGGCTGGTGGGCGAGGCCGGTTCCACCATGGAGGACATCGTCACCAGCGTGCAGCGCGTTACCGATATCATGGGCGAAATCACCATGGCGACCCAGGAGCAGAGTACCGGCATCGACCAGATCAACATGGCGGTGGGGCAGATGGACACGGTCACCCAGCAGAACGCGGCGCTGGTGGAGGAAGCGGCTGCTGCTGCGGCCTCGCTGCAGGAGCAGGCCGCCCGGCTGGCACAGGTGGTCAGCGTGTTCCGCATGGAGCAGGGCGCGGCGCCGCCTCCGGCGGCGGCGCGGCGGCCCTCGGCGCCGCCCGCCGGCGCCAAGGCCAAGGCCCCTGCCCAGTCCGTGACGCTGGCCAAGCCGGCCCCGCGCAAGGCGGCGCCGGCCGCCGGCGATGATTGGGAAGAGTTTTGAATCCGGACTTTCCGGACGAGAGGGGAAGCCGCCGCCAGGCCGCATGGTGCTGCCTGGGCAGCATGGTGGCTGCCTTGTCTAGCCGTCGCACTGTAGCAGGACGGCGGTAATGTTGTCGCGGCTGCCGTCGAGCTTGGCCATCTCCACCAGGCGGGCGCAGCAGGCTTCCAGGCCGGCGGCGTCCAGCTGCTCCAGTACGGAGGCGATGTTGGCGGCGGCGGTGTCGCCGTGCAGGCCGTCGCTGCATAGCAGGTAGGCGTCGCCGGGCAGCACGGCGATGCTCTGCAGTTCTGGCTGGATGCTGGCGGCCGGGCCCAGCGCCTGCAGCAGCAGGTTGCGGGCCGGAAGCATGTGGCGCACGCCGGCTTCCAGCGCCTGCTGATACAGGGTCTGGTCGCGCGTCACCTGGGTCAGGCGGCCTGCGCGCCAGCGGTACAATCGGCTGTCGCCGACGTGGAACACCAGGACTGGGCCATCGGCCAGCGGCCGCCATACGCCGGTCAGCGTGGTGCCCATGCCCGCCCCCTCGGGCTGGCGCAGGACGCGGTTGTGCTCGTAAATGCCGGCGTTGGCGTGGTCTAGCGCCGCCTGCAGCGCAAGCATGGCCTGGATGCCGGCCGCTCCTGGTGCGATGCCGGCATCATTGCCGCCGGCTGCGGGCGTGGGGTGCGGCGCGCGCCCGCTGTCGCGCAGGTATCGGTGCAGCAGGGCCAGGGCTTCTCTGCTGGCGACTTCGCCGGCGTCGTGGCCGCCCATCCCGTCCGCCACGGCCAGCAGGCCGAGGTCGGGATCGATCAGGAAATTGTCCTGGTTGACTTCCCGTACCGTGCCGACGTCGGTCAGGCCATATGCCGTGCCAAAGCGCAGCCGCAGCGGCTGCGACGGCGTCAGTTGCTTCCATTCGCCCAAACAGGCCTCCCGCAGAGCCGAGTAATGCCCTCATCCTAGCATGGGCGACCGCGCCCCGCGCTATAATCGGCGGCCAACCTCATCTTCGGAGCGATCCTTGCCGGTACTTCTGGACTTCCAACAATTCCAGCGCATGACGCCAGTCGATGGCGACAATATCTGGAGCTATATCCTGGACCGCAATGCGCAGCGTATCGGCGTCAAGCGCCGCAAGCCCGCATTGGAAAACCTTCAAAAAATCTTCAACGCCACCTTCCGCCTGGCCAACGAGAGCGGCTTCCGGGCCATGAACCTGCGCGACCTGTGCAGCGAAACCGGACTGTCCATGGGTGGCTTGTATGGCTACATCGCAGGCAAGGACCAGCTGGCCGAGATGATAGAGGATGTGGTGCGCCACACCACCCACGAGGTGCCGCTGCTGTTCTCGGACGTGAGCGATGCCATGCTGCGGCTGGAATCGCTGGTGCGGGCCTCGATCTACCTGTCCGAAATCCTGCAGCCCTGGTTCTACTTCGTATTCATGGATTCGCGCGTGCTGCCGCCCGACCAGCGCAGCATGGCCAAGGATTCGGAACTGTATGTGCAGGGCCTGCTGGCCGGCGCCATCCGCGAGGTCGGCACTCCGGCCGGCTGCGACGCGGAGCTGCTGGCGGCCCACGTGCTGGCCATGTTCCAGGACTGGTATGTCAAGCGCTGGAAGTACCGCGCGGCCCAGGTCACGCCGGACCAGTTTGCGGACAGCACGGTGCGCTTCGTGCGCAGCAGCCTGCGGCCGCGGCCGGCTGTGGCGGCATAAAAAGCGGCGCCCGCTCGGGGCGCCATTGCCGTCTGCCGTCGCCGTCAGTCGCCCGCGGTTGCCCTCAATTGGTGGGAGGCGTGGGCGCCGTTGGCGGGGCCGGTGGCGGCACCGGCTGCACCGATTCCGCCTGCGGTTCCTGGTCGTCCATGTCCAGCGTGCGCCGCGCGGCGTCGCCGGTGAATTCGTCGTACAGCCATTCGCCATCGACCTGGGTAAGGCCGGCCGGCACCAAGCGTTCCTGCGGCGGGCGGCCCTTGAGCGCCACCCGCATGTAGTCTATCCAGATGGGCATGGCCACGGTGGCGCCGAATTCCCGCCCACCCAGCGACTTGGGATCGTCATAGCCCATCCACGACACCGCCACGATGCCGCCGCCGTAGCCCGCGAACCAGCCATCGACCGCGTCGCTGGTGGTGCCGGTCTTGCCGGCGATGTCCGGACGTCCCAGCTTGCCGGCTTCGGCGCCGGTGCCGGTGCGGGTCACTTCGCGCAGCATGCTGTCGGTGACGTAGGCGTTGCGCGGATCGATCACGCGCGCCTCGTCCTGCAGCGTGGCCGAGGGCTTGGCTTCCGAAATCACCTTGCCGTCGCCGTCGACGATGCGCTCGATCAGGTAGGGCTGCACGCTATAGCCGCCGTTGGCGAATACCGCGTAGGCGCCGGCCATCTGCAGCGGGGTGACCGAACCGGTGCCCAGGGCCATGGTCAGGTTCCTGGGCCACTTGGCCAGGGTGAAGCCGAACTTGCCCAGGTAGTTGTGCGCATACGGCACCGTGATGGCGCGCAGCAGCCGCACCGAGGGCACGTTCTTGGACTTGGACAGCGCCATGCGCATGCTGATCGGACCGTCGAACACACCGTCGTCGTTCTGCGGGCTCCACACTTCATTGCCGGTTTCCGAGCCGGGCAGGGTGAGCGGCACGTCGTTGATCAGGGTGGCCGGCGAGAAGCCGCGCTCCAGCGCCGACGAATACACGAATGGCTTGATCGAGGAGCCGGGCTGGCGCCAGGCCTGGGTCACGTGGTTGAACTTCTGCAGGTTGTAGTCGAAGCCGCCCACCAGCGCGTGGTAGCCGCCGGTGACCGCGTCGATGGACACGAAGGCGGCCGCCACCTGCGGCACCTGGGTGATGGCCCAGGCGCCCTTGTCGCCCTTGATGATGCGCACCACGGCGCCGGGGCGAAGGCGTATGCCATCCCTGGCCTTGTCCGACAGGCCGGGCGCGGCCAGCTTCAGGCCGTCGCCGCTGATGGTGAGCTCCTCGCCCTGCGGATTCTGCACCTTGACCGCCTTGGGGCCGGCCTCCAGCACCACGGCCGGGATCAGGCGGTCGCTGGTGGGACGCTTCTGCAGCGCGTCCTCGATGGCGTCGTCGCGTTCCTCCTCGCCCTCGGGCAGGGTGATGAAGGCTTCCGGGCCGCGGTAGCCGTGGCGCTGGTCGTAGGCCAGCACGTTGCGGCGCACCGATTCATAGGCTGCGTCCTGGTCGGCTTTCAGGATGGTGGTGTAGACGCTGATGCCGCGCGTGTACGACTCTTCCTTGAACTGGGCGTACACGGCCTGGCGCGCCAGTTCCGACACGTATTCGGCGTGGGTGTCGAATTCCTGGCCACGGCGGTTGATGTGCAGGGTCTCGTGGCGTGCTTTCTCATATTGCGCGTCGGTGATGACGTCCTGGTCGTGCATCATCTTCAGCACCAGCTGCTGGCGCTGGCGGGCGCGCTTGGGGTTGGAGACCGGATTGTGGTTGGCCGGATTCTGCGGCAGGCCGGCCAGCATGGCCATCTCGGCGATGCTGAGGTCCTTGACCGGCTTGCCGAAATAGCTCTGCGCGGCGCTGCCGAAGCCGAACGAGCGCTGGCCCAGGTAGATCTGGTTCATGTACAGCTCCAGGATCTGGTCCTTGTTCAGCGAAGCCTCGATCTTCATGGCCAGCATGATCTCGTTGAGCTTGCGGGCGTAGGCCTTGTCGCGGCTCAGGTAGAAATTGCGCGCCACCTGCATGGTGATGGTGGAGCCGCCCTGGGCGCGGCGGAAGCCCATGTTGGCGCGCAGCGCGCCCAGGCCGCGCAGCCAGTCGATGCCGTGGTGCTCGTAGAAGCGCTTGTCCTCGATGGACAGCACGGCCTTCTTCATCATCTCCGGCATGTCCTTGATGGGGATGAAGTCGCGGTGCTCCTCGCCGAATTCGCCGATCAGCACCTTGTCGGCTGTGTAGATGCGCAGCGGGATCTTGGGCCGGTAATCGGTGATGGCGTCCAGCGCCGGCAGGTTGGGCGCCACCCACAGCAGGGCATAGGCCAGCAGGGCGCCGGCCGCCAGCAGTCCTGCCAGGGCCAGGCCGATGAAGCCACGGATGAGGTTGCGGCGGGTCAGCCAGGTGGACAAATCGGGTGTGGAAGCAGTCAAGACAATTATCCCTTGGTGATCTGGTGCGGGCGATTATAGACCATCGAAAAATCCTTTCCCTTAAATGCCGCCTGTGCCATAGTGTTGTATGATATATCCTGTTGATATATCACTAACATTCATTTCACAGCAGCTGGTGTCACATGGCGGAACCGCAGCACACACTCGATTGCGATCTCCTGGTGGTCGGAGGCGGCATCAATGGCGCCGGGATCGCGCGCGATGCCGCCGGTCGCGGACTGTCGGTGGTGCTGTGCGAGAAGGATGACCTGGCCGCGCACACTTCCTCGGCCTCGACCAAGCTGATCCACGGCGGCCTGCGCTACCTGGAACACTATGAATTCAACCTGGTGCGCAAGGCCCTGATCGAGCGCGAGGTGCTGCTGCGCAGCGCGCCGCACATCATGTGGCCGCTGCGCTTCGTGATGCCGCGCGACACCGGCCAGCGTCCGGCCCTGCTGATACGCACCGGGCTGCTGATGTACGACCTGCTGGCGCGGCGCGAGCTGCTGCCGGGTTCATCGGGCGTGGACCTGCGCCGCCATCCGGCTGGCCAGCCGCTCAAGCCTGAATATACCGAAGGTTTCCTCTATTCGGACGGCTGGGTGGACGACGCCCGGCTGGTGGTGCTGAACGCCATGGACGCGGCCGAGAAGGGCGCCACCATCCTGACCCGCACCGTGTGCCGCCAGCTGGAGCGCCAGCCGGGCCGCTGGGATGCCACGCTGGAAAAAGCCGGCTGCGGCGAGATCCGCGTCCACGCGCGCGCCGTGGTCAACGCGGCCGGCCCGTGGACGGCCGATTTCCTGCACGGCGCGCTGCCGCGCAAGGAAGCGCGCCACCTGCGCCTGATCAAGGGCAGCCATATCGTGGTGCGGCGCATCTTCGAGCATGACCATGCCTACATCTTCCAGCATCCGGACGGGCGCATCGTGTTCGCCATCCCCTACGAGCGCGAATTCACCCTGATCGGCACCACCGACGTGGACTTCCACGGCGACAGCAACGCGGTCGCCATCTCCGAGCAGGAAATCGCTTACCTGTGCCAGCTGGCCAGCCGCTACTTCAAGCAGCCGGTCACTCCGGGCGACGTGGTGTGGACCTATTCCGGCGTGCGTCCGTTGGTGGAGGATGGCGCCGACGCCAGCGCCGTCACGCGCGACTACCGGCTGGAGTTGGACCAGGAGGGCGCGCCCCTGTTGAGCGTTTTCGGCGGCAAGATCACCACTTTCCGCAAGCTGGCCGAGGAAGCGGTCGACATGCTGTCGCGCCCGCTGGAGAACCGCCACGGCGGCTGGACCCATGACGCCTGCCTGCCGGGCGGCGACATCTACGGCGCCGAGCCGCAGAACCGCGCCGTGCTGGAATTCGGTAACTGGGTCAGCGACATGCAGAACCGCTACGGCTGGCTGCCGGCGCCGGTGCTGTGCCGCTACGTGCGCGCCTACGGCACCCGCATCCACACCTTGTTGAGCGGACGGCTGCAGCTGTCCGACATGGGGGCGGAAGTGGTGCCCGGGCTGTACCAGGTGGAAATCGACTATCTGCGCCGCTACGAATGGGCGCGCACTGCGCAGGACATTTTATGGCGCCGCGCCAAGCTGGGCCTGCACCTGCCGCCCGGCGCGGCGGACACGCTGCAATCCTGGCTGGACAGTCATCCCATGCAGCTGCGCCCGTCTAGCGCGCCAGCGCGCGCTTCAGGCTGTCAATAGCGTAGTCCTGCGCCTCCATGCATGGCCGCATCGGCGCCAGCGCTGTGGCGCACACCTTTGAACCTCCTCAATACTGCCCCTCTGGGCCGGGCCGTAGACTGGGACGATGCCACCGACCGTTCCTCCCTCCCGCTATGACTTGCCCTGGAAAGCCGCGATGACGCATGCTTTCCGCGCCTTCATGGAGTTCTTCTTTGCCGAGCTCAGCATTCAAATCGACTGGAGCAAGCGGCCCCGTTTTCGCGACAAGGAGTTGGAGGGGATAGGATTCGGAGCCGCCACGAATGCCTTGGTGGCGGACAAGCTGGCCGAGGTCCGGTTGCGCGATGGCGGCATGCAGCTGGTGCTGATCCATATTGAGGTCCAGGCCCAGCGCGATGCCGCCCTGGCGAGCCGTGTACTCGATTACAATTACCGCATCTTCAAGCAGTACGGCCGGCCGGTGGCCAGCCTGGTGTTGCTTGCCGATGAAGACGCCAACTGGCGCCCCAATGCCTTTCACAACGAGGTGCTGGGAACGGTGATGGGTATCTCTTTCGCCACCGCCAAACTGGCTGACTACGCCGCCCGCATGGACGAGCTGCTGGCCTCGCATAACCCGTTTGCCTGGCTTGCCGTGGCACACCTGCGCACACAGCAGGCCCGGCACGACCCGGAGCAGCTGTATGCGGCCAAGTGGCAGCTCACCAAGCTGCTGTACCAGCATGGCTGGCCCAAACAGCGCATAATCACCATGTTCAAAGTGATCAACTGGATGATGGCTTTGCCTGGCTTGTATCAGGAACGCTACTGGCGGGCTGTTCTCAAGATGCAGAAGGAGCGCAAAATGAAGCGAACCATCGAATGGATTACCCCATTGGAGGAGTGGCTCATGGACAAAGGCAGGCAGAAGGGCCTGGAGCAGGGCCTGGAGCAAGGCCTGGAGCAAGGCCTGGAGCAAGGCCTGGAACGAGGCCGCAGGGAAGGCGCCGTGGCGCTGCTGGAAAGGCTACTCACCCGGCGTTTCGGTCCCTTGCCCAGGACTGTAAGAAGCCGTCTGGCGAAAGCCAGCCTGGCGCAGCTGGAGGCCTGGAGTGATGCGTTGCCGGAGGCGCAATCGCTGAAGCAGGTATTCGAATAAAAAAAGCCGCAGCATCCGCTGCGGCTTGGAATGTGGCGATCAGGATTACTTCACGCCGTGCATCAGCTTCTGGATCAGCGGGGCGATCAGGAACAAAATCACGCCGGCCGCCAGCAGGGAGTAGAAGCCCATGGTGTAGCCGCTCAGCGCCGAAGCTACCGACATGCCTTCCTCGCCGCTCACGGCCGAGGCGAAGATGCCGGACAGGTTGTTGCCGATACCGGTGGACAGGAACCAGCCGCCCATGCCCAGGCCCACCAGGCGCACCGGCGCCAGCTTGGTCACCATCGACAGGCCGATGGGCGACAGGCACAACTCGCCGATGGACTGCAGCACATACACCATGGCCAGGGTCCAGAACGGGATCTTGTTGTTGACGTCCACCAGCATGGACAGCGCATACATCAGCAGCGCAAAGGCGGACGCATTGAACAGCAGGCCGAGGCCGAACTTGCGCGGGATGGACGGATTGGCGCGGCCCAGTCCCACCCACACCAGCGCCACGATGGGCGCGAACACGATGATGGCGATCGAGTTCACGGTCTGGAACCAGGCGGTCGGGAAGGTCCAGCCGAACATCACGCGGTTGACGATGTTCTCGGCCAGGAAGGTGAACGAGCTGCCGGCCTGCTCGAAGAACATCCAGAACATGATGTTGAAGAAGAAGATCAGCAGCATGGCGATCACCTTGTCGCGCGCCACCTTGCCATTGCGGATGCCTTCCACCAGCAGCATCACGGCCAGGATGACGAACAGGATGGACAGCACCACCTGCAGGTTCTTGGCGCCAGCCGCCAGCAGCAGGTAGACCACCGGGATCACGCACAGCGCACCCAGCACCACGTAGACCATGCGCTTGGGATCGCGTGCTTGCGGTTCGGGCGCGCCTATGCCCTTCAGCCCCTGGCGGCCGATGAAGAACCACACCAGCGAAATCAGCATGCCGACGCCGGCCGACATGAACACCACTTTATAAGCGGGCATGTTGTTGATGCCGAACACGGTGGTGGCCAGGTATTCGGTCAGCACGGGGGCGACCAGGGCGCCGGAGTTGATGCCCATGTAGAAAATGGTGAAGCCGGAATCGCGGCGTTCGTCGCCGGTGCTGTACAGCTTGCCGACCATGGTGGAAATGTTAGGCTTGAACAGGCCGTTGCCGACGATGATGGTGGCCAGGCCGAACTTGAACACGTTCTGGTCCGGGACGGCGATCAGGAACAGGCCGGCGGCCATGAATGCGGCGCCGATCAGGATGGAGCGCTGGTAACCCAGCACGCGGTCGGCCACGTAGCCGCCGAACAGGGCGGCGGCATACACTACCGCCAGGTAGGAACCGTAGATCAGGTTGGCGGCCGACTGGCCGGACGGATCGCCGTTGTAGAACTGTGCCACGACATAAAGCACCAGGGCCCAGCGGATGCCGTAGAACGCAAAGCGTTCCCAGAACTCGGTCATGAACAACATCCACAATGGAGCGGGGTGCCCCATGATCTGCTTGAACTCAGGAATGGCAACTTCCTTGGTGGTGGTAGCACCGCTCATGCGGTTCCTCCTAAACGTAATCGACGGTAAATAAACAATATCCGGCCGCAGCGCCTTGTCTTGTGGATGAGGCGCCGCCTGCCGGATTCCGATAGGCGCGCCATTTTAATCCACAAAGCGCGGCAGGCAACAGCTTTTCAACCGCTGCAGGCCGAAAATTCAATTTGTGCTGTGCAGCGTAAGTTTCCAGGCGGATTAGCCAATGTTGCCAAGTTGTCGTATATTGGCACTGCGGGCAGCGCACGCCGCAGCGAAACTGAATAAAGGACTTACGCATCATGGAACATGACGTTGTCGATACCCTGATCTCGCCCGAAGGCCAGCTGGAGATTTTGTCCAAAGCAGAAGTCAACAAGCTGCTGGACACCAGCCAGGGCGGCCTGTACACCATATTCCGCAATTGCGCCCTGGCGGTGCTCAATTGCGGCAGCACTATCGACGATGGAAAGGAACTGCTGGAGCGCTACAAGTCGTTCTCGATCAGCATCATCCAGCGCGAGCGCGGCATCAAGCTCGATATCAAGGGCGCCCCGGCCACCGCTTTCGTGGACGGCAAGATGATCAAGGGCATACACGAGCAGCTGTTTGCCGTGCTGCGCGATATCGTCTTCGTCAGCAACGAGGTGACGGACAATCCCAAGTTCGACCTGAACGCCACCGAGGGCATTACCGACGCGGTATTCCACATCCTGCGCAATGCCGGGGTGCTCAAACCCATGCTGAACCCCAACATGGTGGTGTGCTGGGGCGGCCACTCGATCAACCGCGCCGAGTACAACTACTCCAAGGAAGTGGGTTACCAGATGGGCTTGCGCGGGCTGGACATCTGCACCGGCTGCGGCCCTGGGGCCATGAAAGGCCCGATGAAGGGCGCCACCATAGGCCACGCCAAGCAGCGCCTGGGCGCGGGCCGCTACCTGGGGATCACGGAGCCGGGCATCATCGCGGCCGAATCGCCCAACCCCATCGTCAACGACCTGGTGATCATGCCGGACATCGAGAAGCGCCTGGAAGCCTTCGTGCGCACCGGCCACGGCATCGTGGTATTCCCGGGCGGGGCCGGCACGGCCGAGGAAATCCTGTACATCCTGGGCATCCTGCTGCATCCGGATAACGCCGAGATCCCGTTCCCGCTGGTGTTCACCGGACCGGAAAGCTCGCGCGAGTACTTCGTGCAGATCAACCAGTTCATCCACGACACCCTGGGCCCGCAGGCGCAGCAGCGCTACAAGATCATCGTCGACGATCCGGAACTGGTGGCGCGCGAGATGCAGGCAGGGATCAAGCAGGTGCGCGAATTCCGCAAGGCCCGCAGCGACGCTTACTATTACAACTGGAGCCTGAAGATAGACCAGGAATTCCAGCGCCCGTTCGCGCCCACGCACGAGAACATGCGCAACCTGAGCCTGCACAAGAACCAGCCGGTGCACCTGCTGGCGGCGCAGCTGCGGCGCGCCTTCTCGGGCGTGGTGGCAGGCAATGTGAAGGAAGAGGGCATACGCGCCATCGAGAAGTACGGTCACTTCGAGATCCACGGCGACCGGCAGATCATGGGACCCATGGACGCGCTGCTGGCGTCTTTCGTGGCGCAAAGCCGGATGAAACTGGCCGGCAAGCCGTACACGCCCTGCTACCGGGTAATACAGTAAAACAAAGGCCGCTGGATACGGCCTTGGTGTCGTCTTCCGGTGAAAACAAAGGCCGCTCGCAGCGGCCTTTGTATTACTCCTCGCGGCGCAGGTGCGGGAACAGCAGCACGTCGCGGATGTTGGGCGAGTCGGTGATGATCATCATCAGGCGGTCGATGCCGATGCCGCAGCCGCCGGCCGGCGGCATGCCGTATTCCAGCGCGCGGATGTAGTCGGCGTCGTAGTACATGGCTTCCTCGTCGCCGGCGTCCTTGGCCGCCACCTGGGCCTGGAAGCGGGCGGCCTGGTCTTCGGCGTCGTTCAGCTCGGAGAAGCCGTTGGCGATCTCGCGGCCTACCATGAACAGTTCGAAGCGCTCGGTGATGCCCTCGCGGGTGTCGGAGGCGCGCGCCAGCGGCGACACTTCGACCGGGTAGTCGATGATGTAGGTCGGCTCCCACAGCTGCGCTTCGGCGGTTTCCTCGAACAGCGCCAGCTGCAGCGCGCCCAGGCCGGAGTGCGCGTGCGGCTTGACGCCGAACTTCAGCAGCTCCCGCTTGATGAATTCCGCATCGTTCAGCTGCTCGGCGGTATAGCCGGGCGCGTACTTGTTGATCGCCTCCACGATGGTCAGGCGGTGGAAGGGCTTGGACAGGTCCAGCGCGCGGCCGCCGTAGGTCAGCTCGGCGGTGCCGTGGGCGTCGATGGCGGCCTGGCGTATCACGGCCTCGGTGAAGTCCATCAGCCACTTGTAGTCGGTGTAGGCGGCGTAGAACTCCATCATGGTGAATTCGGGGTTGTGGCGGATCGACACGCCTTCATTGCGGAAGTTGCGGTTGATCTCGAACACGCGCTCGAAGCCGCCCACCACCAGGCGCTTCAGGTACAGCTCGGGCGCGATGCGCAGGAACATCTGCATGTCCAGCGCGTTGTGGTGGGTGATGAAGGGCTTGGCCGCCGCGCCGCCAGGGATGGTGTGCAGCATGGGGGTCTCGACTTCCATGAAGCCGTTCTTTTCCATGAAGCGGCGGATCGACGACATGGCGGCGGTGCGGGCCTTGAAGGTGCGGCGCGTTTCCTCGTTCATGATCAGGTCGACGTAGCGCTGGCGGTACTTGGTCTCCTGGTCGGCCAGGCCGTGGAACTTGTCCGGCAGCGGGCGCAGCGACTTGGTGATCAGGCGCAGCTCGGTGACCTTGATGGTCAGCTCGTCGGTCTTGGTCTTGAACAGCGTGCCCTTGACGCCCAGGATGTCGCCCAGGTCGTAGTGGTGCAGGGCGGCCATGGCGGCTTCGCCGGTCAGGTCCAGGGTGGCGTAGATCTGGATGCGGCCGTCGGCGCGCGGGCCGGACGCGTCCTGCAGGGTGGCGAAGGCGGCCTTCTTGCCCGCTTCGCGCTTGAGCATCATGCGGCCGGCCAGCACCACGGCCACCGGTTCGGCTTCCAGTTCCTCGCGCGTCTTCTGCCCGTACTGCGCGTGCAGGTCGGCGGCCTTGTGCTCGGGCTTGAAGTCGTTCGGGAAGGCGACGCCTTCGGCGCGGATGGCGGCCAGCTTGGCGCGGCGTTCCGCGATGATCTTGTTCTCGTCTGGCGCGGCGGCTAGTTCTTGCAGATCCGTAGTCATGGTCTTTGTTTCTGTGTTGAGGTGATTAGTTGGTGGCGGCTGCCGTGCTGCGCGCTTCCGCTGCGAACAGGGCGTCGATATCGAGCGCGCTGAAGTCGGGGGCGATGCAGATCACGTTGTCGAATTCGGCGAAGGCCTCGGCCGGCAGGGTGGTGGTCAGCACCACCGCGCGCATGCCGGCGCGGCGCGCCGCTTCCACGCCCAGCGGCGCGTCTTCGAACACGATGCTGTCGGCTGGCAGGGCGCCGGCGCGCTCGGCGGCCAGCAGGAACACGTCCGGGTGCGGCTTGCCGCGCGCGACGTCGGCGGCGCCGGCGATGGCGTCGAACTGCTTGCGCAGGTCCAGGCCGTCCAGGGTGAAATCGATATTGTCCGGCGGCGCGGCGGTGGCCACCGCCAGTTTGATGCCCTGGGCCTTGGCGCCCGCGATGAATTGCTCGAATCCTGGCGTGGCGGCCAGGTGCGGCGCGTACAGCTCGCGGTACAGGGTTTCCTTCTCGTGGTCGAGCAGGGCGATTTCTTCCGCCGTCAGGTGCTGGCCCAGGTAGCCGCGCATGATCTCATGGCCCTGGCGGCCGGCCGAATCACGGAAGAAGGCGTCCGGGTCCAGCACCTGGCCGCGCCGTTCGAAGAAGGCCAGCCAGGACTTGGTGTGGAAAGCCATGTTGTCGACGATGGTGCCGTCCATGTCGAAGATCAATGCGCGCTGTTTGCTCATCGGTTTATACGCCCTGCTTCAGGGAAGCGGAAATGAAGTCGTCCAGGTCGCCGTCCAGCACGCCCTTGGTGTTGCCGGTCTCGAAGTTGGTGCGCAAGTCCTTGATGCGCGACTGGTCCAGCACATAGGAGCGGATCTGGTGGCCCCAGCCGACGTCGGTCTTGGAGTCTTCCAGCTTCTGCTGCTCGCTCATGCGCTTGCGCAGTTCCAGTTCGTACAGTTTGGCCTTCAGCATGTCCATGGCTTCGGCCTTGTTGCGGTGCTGGGAACGGTCGTTTTGGCACTGCACCACGATACCTGTCGGGTTGTGGGTAAGGCGCACGGCGGAGTCGGTCTTGTTGATGTGCTGGCCACCGGCGCCGGAGGCGCGGTAGGTGTCGATGCGCAGGTCGGCCGGGTTGATCTCGATATCGATGGAGTCATCCACTTCCGGGTACACGAACAGCGACACGAACGAAGTATGGCGGCCGCCGGCCGAGTCGAACGGCGACTTGCGCACCAGGCGGTGCACGCCGGTTTCGGTGCGCAGGAAGCCGTAGGCGTATTCGCCCTCCACCTTCAGGGTGGCGGTCTTGATGCCGGCCACCTCGCCGTCGGACTGCTCCATGATCTCGACCTTGAAGCCCTTGCGCTCGCAATAGCGCAGGTATTGGCGCAGCAGCATGGAAGCCCAGTCCTGGGCCTCGGTGCCGCCGGCGCCGGCCTGGATGTCGATGAAGCAGTTGTTCGGGTCCATGGGGTTGCTGAACATGCGGCGGAATTCCATGCCCTCGATGACCTTGCGCACGCCTTCGGCGTCTTCGATCAGGGCTTCCAGCGTGTCATCGTCGCCTTCCTCGCGCGCCATGTCGAACAGGTCGCCCATGTCGCGCAGGTCCGCTTCGGCCTTGGTCAGAGCCTCGACCACGGCTTCAAGCGATTTCTTTTCCTTGCCCATTTCCTGGGCTTTTTTAGGATCGTTCCAGACGGCGGGATCTTCCAGTTCGCCGTTCAGTTGTTCGAGTTTCTCTGCCTTCTTGTCGAAGTCAAAGATACCTCCGAAGTTCGGCTTCGCGGGTCGTCAGATCGGCGAGCAGGGCGGAGAGGGAGTTGATGCGTTCGGCTTCCATGTTTTATCTTTTCTGTGGCTGAAATCAAACCTTGGATTATACCCTATGGCCGCCGCCGCCCTGTAGGGGAAAGCGGGCTGCTGAATTGTTGTGCAAGCTTGGCATTTGCGCCACATGATACAAAATTCGAGCGGCGCTACCACCTTGGAAGCTTGCTGGCGTGTGCCGCTGTGCGTATCATGCTGCGCATCCTAGGTAATTTATAACCCATGCGCCCCTACCCCCGTCGTCTGGTGATGTCCGCTTTGCTGCTGGCCTGCGCGCCGATATGGGCCGTGCCGGCAGCCGGTATCCGCGCCACCCTGGCCGTGCTGGAAACCACCGACCTGCACGCGACTGTGCTCAGTTATGATTATTACAAGCTCAAGGCCGATCCCTCCATGGGCCTGGAGCGCACCGCCGCCCTGATACGCCAGGCGCGCGCTGAATTCCCCAACACCCTGCTGCTCGATAACGGCGACGCCATCCAGGGCACGGCGCTGGCCGATTACCAGGCGCTGGTGGCGCCGGTCGGCTGCGGCCAGACCCTGGCCATCTACAAGGCCATGAACGCGGTTGGGGTGGATGGCGCCGGGGTCGGCAACCACGAATTCAACTACGGCCTGGCTTACCTGAGCCAGGTGACCGGCAGCCGGTTGCAGGTCGACAGCCTCGATCCGGCCCGGCCGCGCTGCGCCGGTCCCGCTTTCCCCATCGTGCTGGCCAATATCTACAGCATGCGGACCAGACAGCCATTGTTCGAACCTTACCGCATTCTGGAACGCCAGTTGAAGGCCACTGGAGCCGATGGCCAGCCCGTCACGGCCACCATCAGGATAGGCATCATCGGCTTCACGCCGCCCGGGGTGCTGGAATGGGACAAGCGCTGGCTCAAGGACAAGGTCTATGCCGAAGGCGTGCGCGAGACCGCGCAAAAATACATCCCCGAGATGCGCGCCCAGGGCGCCGACCTGGTGATCGCCATCGCCCACGGCGGTTTGAGTGGCGCGCCCTACGAGCCGGGCATGGAGGACGCCAGCTACTATCTGGCCCAGGTGCCCGGCATCGACGCCATGCTGATCGGCCATGCGCACCAGCTGTTCCCCAACGCCGCCAGCACCTTCCCGGCCTTCGACCTGCCCGGCGTGGACAAGGCCAGGGGCTTCGTCCACGGCGTACCGACCGTGATGGCCAACCTGTGGGGCAAGCACCTGGGCGTGATCGGCCTGCACTTGCGCCACGACGGCCGGCGTTGGCTGGTGGACCAGGACCAGACCACGGTGGAGGCGCGTCCCATCCAGCTGGGCGCCGGACGCTACGTGGAGCCCGATCCGGCCATCGCCGCCCTGGTGAAAGATGAGCATGAAGCCACCATACGCTATGTGCAAACGCCGGTGGGCAGCAGCGACTATCGCATGACCTCGTATTTCGCCGACCTGGGCGACGTCAGCGCCATCCAGCTGGTGAACCAGGCCCAGGCCGACTACGTGCGCCGCTACGTGCAGGCCAGTCTGCCGCAATATGCCGCGCTGCCGGTGCTGTCGGTGTCGGCGCCGTTCAAGAGCGGCTCGGCCGGGCCGGGCGACTACACGGATGTGAAGGCCGGCGGCCTGGCGCTGAACAACGCGGCCGACCTGTACCTGTATCCGAACGCCCTGTATGCGGTGAAGGTGGATGGCGCGGGCCTGAAAGCATGGCTGGAAAAGTCGGCCGAGCGCTTCCGCCGTATCGATCCGTCGCGCAGCGAGCCGCAGGAGCTGGTCGACACTGCCTTCTTCGGCTTCAATTTCGACATGCCGTCCGACCCGGACCTGGGCTACCGCATCGACGTCACCCAGCCGGTGGGCAAACGCATCGTGGACCTGCGCTACCAGGGCAAGGCGGTAGGAGCGAAACAGGAATTCCTGGTCGCCACCAACAATTACCGCGCCAATGGCGGCGGTAATTTCCCCGGCCTGGACGGCACCCGCACTGTACTGGCCTCGCCCGACGCCAGCCGCGACGTGCTGATCGCCTACATTCAGCGCGTCAAGCAGGTCAGCCGCGCCGCCAACGGTGCGGCGCGCAGCTGGCGCTTCCAGCCGGTGCGCACCAAGGGACCTGTGCTGTTCCATACGGCACCCGGCGTACTGGACCTGGCGCGCGCGGCCGGCTTGGACAACGTCAGCCTGCTCAAGGACGACGATGGCGCGGGCAAGGGTTTTGCTTTGTACGCGGTCGATTTGTCCAAATGAGTGCACGGGGAGGGCGTATGGTGCGCGCGATGGCATGGGTGATGACGTGGGTGGCAGCGGCGGCGCTGGCCTGTGGCCAGGTCCATGCCGGCGCGATCGAGGATGCCCGTTTGTACCTGCGCGGCAGCGCCACCGTGGCGCAGAACCTGCCCAAGGCGTTCAAGTTGTTCAGCGGTGCGGCGCAGGCCGGCGATCCGCTGGCCAGCTATTACCTGGGCCTGATGTACAAGAATGGCATGGCGGTCAAGCGCGATGCCAGGAGCGCTGCGCGCTGCCTGCGCTACGCCGCCGAGCGCGCGCTGCCGGCCGCCATGTTCGTGCTGGCGAATATGTACCTGAGCGGCGACGGCGTGCCGCGCGACGAACAATCGGCGCGGCGCTGGATAGAGAAGGCGGCCGACCTCGATTATCCCGAAGCCGTGATGGCGATGGCCATCGGCCTGCGCGACGGCTCCATGGGCTTCGATCGCAACGAGGCGCTGGCCGAGGCCCATATGCGGGTGGCTGCCCACGCACTCCAGCACCGCACCCCTGACCTTTAGGCCGTCGCTCCTTGCTGCGATGCCGCACACGTATGTGTTGCTGCTGTCGATCTACTAACCTACAATGGGCCATCGATGGGGGCGGCTTTCCAGCTGCAACGACCCTCCGACTATCATAAAAATCGTGGTGACAAGGAGACGGCAGATGAATTTCGCACGGAAGTTGATCGCAGCAAGCTTGGTTCTCGGTTTCACGGCAGCGGCCCAGGCGGCCGAGCCCATACGGATTGGCGTGGCCGGCCCCTTCACCGGCGGTTCCGCGCCCATGGGCGTGTCCATGCGCGACGGCGTCAAGCTGGCTGCCGCCGAAATCAACGCCAAGGGCGGCATCCTGGGCCGCCAGATCCAGCTCATCGAGCGCGATGACGAAGCCAAGAACGAGCGCGGCGTGCAGATCGCCCAGGAACTGATCAACAAGGAAAAGGTGGTGGCCACGGTTGGCTACATCAACACCGGCGTGGCCCTGGCTTCGCAGCGCTTCTACCAGGACGCGAAAATCCCGGTGATGAACAACGTCGCCACCGGCTCCATCATCACCAAACAGTTTGCCGACAAGCCGGAGAACTACATCTTCCGCAATTCCGCCAGCGACCAGATCCAGTCTTCCATGATCGTGGAGGAAGCGGTCACGCGCCGCAAGTTCAAGAAGGTCGCCATCCTGGCCGACTCCACCAACTACGGCCAGCTGGGCCGCGAGGACCTGGAAAAGGCGCTGGATAAAAAAGGCCTGAAGGCGGTCGCGGTCGAGAAATACAACCTCAAGGACGTCGACATGACGGCCCAGCTGCTGAAAGCCAAGCAGGCCGGCGCCGAGGTCGTGCTCACCTACGGCATCGGCCCCGAACTGGCGCAGATCGCCAACGGCATGGAGAAGCTGGGCTGGAAGGTGCCGCTGATCGGCAGCTGGACCCTGTCCATGGCCAACTTCATCGACAACGCCGGCAAGAACGGCAACGGCACCCGCATGCCGCAGACCTTCATCCAGGATCCGAACACGCCCAAGCGCAAGGCCTTCATCGACGCCTACATCAAGGCCTACAAGCCGGCCGGCGACCGCATGCCGTCGCCGGTGTCGGCGGCCCAGGGCTACGATTCCATCTACCTGCTGGCGGCCGCCATCAAGCAGGCCGGCACCACGGACGGCCCGGCCGTGAAGAATGCGCTGGAAAACCTGAACGAGACGGTGGAGGGCGTGGTCACCACCTACAAGAAACCGTACAGCAAGGATGACCACGAGGCCATCGACGCCGCCATCACGGTGTTCGGCGAGGTCAAGGATGGCAAGGTGGTCCTGGCCAAGTAAGGCCCGCCGCCACACGCACCAACGGCCAGCCTTGAGCACTTCAAGACTGGCCTTTTTCTTGTCGCCCCAGAGGGAACCATGGACATCTTGCTGCAACTGGTATTGAGCGGGATCGCGCTCGGCATGATCTATGCCGTGATCGCGTTCGGCTATCAACTCACGTTTGCGACTTCCGGCACCCTGAACTTCGGCCAGGGCGAGTCGCTGATGCTGGGCGCCCTGGTCGGCCTCAGCCTGGTCAGCAATATCCACGGCGGGCCCTACATGGGCTATCTGCTGATGATACCGGTGGTGCTGGCCTTTGGCGCGCTGCAGGGCGTGTTCGTGGAATGGATAGGGGTGCGCCCGGCGATCAGGATCAAGTCCGAATTCGGCTGGATCATGTCCACCATCGCGCTGGCCATCATCTTCAAGAATGTGGCCGAGAATATCTGGGGCAAGGATGACCTGACCTTCCCCTCGCCGCTCAGTTCCGCGCCGCTGCAGGTGCTGGGCGCCAACGTGCAGCCCATGCAGATCGCCGTGGTGGCCGGGGCGCTGGCCATGATGCTGGCGGTCGAACTGTTCAACCGCAAATCCATCTACGGCAAGGCGGTGGTGGCCACCGCCAACGACCGCGACGCGGCCGGCCTGATGGGCATCAACACGCGCATGGTGATCACCTTCTCGTACGCGCTGTCGTCGGCCACGGCGGCCTTCGCCGGCGTGTTGGTGGCGCCGCTGACCCTGACCGGCGCCACCATGGGCGCCTCGCTGGGCCTGAAGGCGTTCGCGGTGGCCATCATCGGCGGCCTGACCTCGGGCGTGGGCGCCGTCGTCGGCGGGCTGATACTGGGCATCGCCGAGACCACCACAGGCTATTACATCTCGACCGGCTACAAGGAAGTCCCGGGCTTGCTGCTCCTGCTGCTGGTGCTGGCCGTGAAGCCGTCCGGCCTGTTCGGCAAGGCCGCTATCAAGAAAGTCTGACCATGACCAAAACACTGATCGCGGCTAGCGTGGCGGGACTGGCGGTGCTGGTGCTGTACCCGGTGCTGATCACCAATCCCTATTACATCCACCTGTTCGAGACCATCCTGATCTACGCCATCCTGCTGTTCGGGCTGGACATCGTGGTGGGCTACACGGGGCAGGTGTCGCTGGGGCACGCGGGCCTGTTCGGCATCGGCTCCTATGTCAGCGGGGTGCTGTTCTTCAAGCTGGGCATGCCGTTCTGGGTGGCGCTGCCAGCCAGCGTGGTGTGCGCCGCCGTGTTTGGCGCCGTGCTGGCGCTGCCGGCCTTGCGCGTCACTGGTCCCTATCTCGCCATGGTGACGCTGGCCTTTGGCACCATCATCCAGATCCTCATCAACGAGATGAGCTTCCTGACCGAGGGGCCGATGGGCATCAAGCTGGCCAAGCCGGAATTCTTCGGGCAGAAGATGGGCGAGGTGGGCTTTTATTATCTGGTGGCGGCGCTGATGGTGCTGTCGCTGATCGTGGTGCACCGTATCCTCAAGTCCAACCTGGGACGCGCCTTCGAGGCGCTGCGCGACAGTCCGATCGCGTCCGACTGCATGGGCGTCTCGGTGTATCGCTACAAGGTATATGCTTTCGTGATCAGCGCCGGCTTCGCGGGGCTGGCCGGCTCGCTGTATGCGTATTCGGAGGAGTACATCTCGCCCAACACATATAACTTCGAGCTCACCATCCTGTTCCTGCTGGCCGTGATCATGGGTGGACGCAAGACGCGTTCCGGCGCGCTGATCGGCGCGCTGATCGTGGTGATGTTGCCCAGCCTGCTGGCTGATATCGAACTGTTCCGCAAGATCGCGGTGGCGGCGGCCGTGCTGGGCGTGATCGGTTCCGGCGTGGCGCTGGCGCGCGGGCGCAGCACCGTGCGCGGCGTGCTGGTGCCGCTGGTGGCGACCATCGGCATGGCGGCGTTCTCCTTCCACCTGGAGAATATCGTCGACTGGCGCCTGACCATCTTCGGGCTGATGACGCTGTTCGTCGTCTACTACCTGCAGGATGGCATCGTCGGCTACCTGCGCGGCCTGCTGGACAAGGGGCCGTCGCACGACAAGTCACTGTCCGTGGCCGGCCATGGCGCCGAGCCGTTCCCGCAGGCCCAGGGCGGCGCCGTGGGGCAGACCTTGCTGGCGGTGGAGCAGATCCTGATGCAGTTCGGCGGCCTCAAGGCCCTGAACCAGGTGGACCTGAACGTGCTGCAGGGTTCCGTGCATGGGCTGATCGGCCCCAACGGCTCCGGCAAGAGCACCATGATGAATGTGCTGACGGGGATTTATCGTCCCACGGCGGGCAGCGTGTCGTTCGCTGGCGCCGTGATCTCGGGCCGCACGCCGTCGCAGATCGCGCTGGGCGGCGTGGCGCGCACCTTCCAGAACGTGCAGTTGTTCGGCGAGATGACCGCGACCGAAAACGTGCTGGTCGGGCTGCACAACACCTTCCGCTCCAATGTGCTGGACGTGATGCTGCAGACCCCACGCTACCGGCGCGAGGAAAAGGCCGCGCGCGAGCGGGCCGCCAGCATCCTGGAGTTTGTCGGCCTGGCGGACATGGCCAACGAGGAGGCGCGCAACCTCCCGTATGGTAAGCAGCGGCTGCTGGAGATAGGCCGCGCCCTGGGACTGAGCCCGCGCCTGCTGCTGCTCGATGAACCGGCGGCCGGGCTGACCGCGCCCGACATCAAGGAACTGATGGCCATCATACGCAAGATCCGCGCGCACGGCATCACCATCATCCTGATCGAGCACCACATGGACGTGGTGATGGCGCTGTCCGACACGGTCACGGTGCTGGACTTTGGCCAGAAGATCGCGGAAGGCAAACCGGCCGCCGTGCAGAACGATCCCAAGGTGATCGAAGCCTACCTGGGCGGCGCCCAGCCCGCGCAGGTCATTTCAAAATGACCATGGCGTCGTTGCCGCTCCTCGCCGTGCAGGCGCACTGTCTTCGTCGCGGCGCCTACCCACGCTCATCTTGAAATAACCTGCAAAGGAAGAGGCATGCTATCGATCTCCAACCTGCACGCCGCCTACGGCAAAGTCGAAGTCCTGCATGGCATTTCGCTGGACGTCCCGAAAGGCAAGCTGGTGACGCTGATCGGCTCCAACGGCGCCGGCAAGACCACCACCATGCGCGCCATTTCCGGCATGATCAAGCCCAAGAGCGGCAAGGTCACGTTGGACGGCAAGGACATCACCGGCGACGACTCCCACAAGATCGCGCGCGCCGGGCTGGCGCATTCGCCGGAAGGCCGGCGCGTGTTCGCTTCCATGACGGTGACCGACAATTTGCTGCTGGGGGCCTTCCCGCGCTTTACCCGCTCGCGTCCCAAGGGCGACATCAAGCGGGACCTCGAAAAGGCGCTGGAACTGTTCCCGCGCCTGAAGGAACGCCAGGGCCAGCTGGCCGGCACCCTGTCCGGCGGCGAACAGCAAATGCTGGCCATGGCGCGCGCCGTCATGCTCAACCCGGAGGTGATCCTCCTGGATGAGCCGTCGATGGGACTGGCGCCCATCCTGGTCGAGGAAGTGTTTCGCATCATCACGCGCCTCAAGGCGGAAGGCGTGACCATGCTGCTGGTCGAACAGTTCGCCGCCGCCGCGCTGAACGTGGCCGACTATGGCTATGTGCTGGAGAACGGCGCCATTTCCGTGCACGGCCCGGCCGACAGCCTGAAAACCGATCCCAAGGTGGTCGCCGCCTATCTGGGCGGCGGCCATTGAACGGTGCGCAAAGGGAAGAGGCTTTACGCCAGCGACTGACCGCCATCGTCAGGGGATCGCAAGAGCTGATGGCGCTGCTGGCGGAGGTACGTGCGCTGGGCTTGTCGTCCTGGTGCATAGGCGCGGGCGCGGTGCGCAACCTGGTCTGGGACCGGCTGCACGGTGTGGACGCCACGAGCAGTGACGATATCGACGTGGTGTATTTCGATGCGGCAGGCGGACCGGAGCGCGATGCCGAACTGGCAGCGCTGCTGCGCAGCCGCCGGCCCGGGGTGCAGTGGGACGTGACCAACCAGGCCACCGTGCACGGGTGGTTCCTGGCGCAGTTGGGCCGGCACGTCGCCCCGCTGCGCTCACTGGAGGAGGGCGTGGCCACCTGGCCGGAGTACGCCACCTGCGTGGGCGTCACCCTGAACGATGACGACAGCATGGGTATCGTCGCCCCGCATGGGCTGGACGACTTGTTTGCACTGCGCGTGCGGCATAATCCCGCCAGGGCCGACGCCGCCACATTCCAGCAGCGGGTGGCCGCCAAGCGCTTCAGGGAGCGCTGGCCCCAGCTGCAGATATTATCCACTGGAGTAACATGAAAACCATACGCTATGCCTATGCCTATGCCATCCCCGCCATGCTGCTGGCGGCATCCAGCTACGCCGCCTCTGATACGCCGGGCGTCGGTAAGCCGGGCGTCGATACGCCGGGCGTCGGTACGCTGCGCGTCGATATCGCCGACGGCGCCCTGCAAGGGACCTTGGAAGCCAACGGCGTGCGCGCGTTCAAGGGCATACCGTACGCCGCGCCGCCGGTCGGCCAACTGCGCTGGAAGGCGCCGCAGCCGGTGGCGCCGTGGCAGGGCGTGCGCAAGACTGATCATTTCGGGCCGCGCGCCATGCAGCTGCCTCTATTCAGCGACATGGTGTTCCGCTCCGACGGCGTCAGCGAGGATTGTTTGTACCTCAACGTCTGGACCCCGCCTGGCGCGGCTGGCAAGAAACTGCCGGTGCTGGTCTATTTCTACGGCGGCGGCTTCATGGCCGGCGACGGCTCCGAGCCGCGCTACGATGGCGCCAGCATGGCCGCACGCGGGATTGTCGCGCTCACCGTCAATTACCGCCTGAACGTGTTCGGTTTCTTCGCCCATCCGGAGTTGACGGCGGAATCGCCTCATAAGGCTTCCGGCAATTACGGCCTGATGGACCAGGCGGCGGCCCTGCAATGGGTGCGCAGGAATATCGCGGCGTTCGGCGGTGATCCGCAGCGCGTCACCATTGCCGGCGAGTCGGCGGGCTCGTTCTCGGTCAGCGCCCAGATGGCTTCCCCGCTGGCCAGGGACACCATTGCAGGGGCCATCGGCGAGAGCGGCGCGCTGCTAGGCGCCATGCCGCTGGCGCCGCTGGAGTACGCCGAGCGGGAAGGCATGAAATTCGCCCAGGCGGCAGGCGCGGACGGCCTCGCGGCGCTGCGCGCGCTGCCCGCCCAGCAATTGCTGGAGCTGTCGGCCAAGCCCGGCATGCCGCGCTTCAGTGCCATCACCGATGGCTATTTCCTGCCGCGCGCTCCGAGAGACATCTATGCTGCGGGTGAGCAGGCCCGCGTGCCGCTGCTGGCGGGCTGGAACTCGGCCGAAGGCCATGCCAGGAACATCCTGGGCGACAATCCTCCCACCGAGGAGAATTTCACCGCCGCCCTCCAGCGCTTCTATGGCGATCAGGCCGGCGCCGCCCGCCAGGCCTACGCCGGACCGGTGGAGGTGGCGGCGACACACCTGGCCAGCGACATGTTCATCGCCTTCGGCACCTGGAAATGGATAGACACCCATGCCCGCACCAGCGGCCAGCCCACCTACCGCTACTACTACGTGCATCCGCGCCCGGCCACCAGGGCCGGCGGTCCGGCCTCCAGGGGCGCCGCGCACTCCGCCGAAATCGAGTACGCCTTGGGTAACCTGGACAGCAACCAGGTTTACGCCTGGACCGACCATGACCGCGTAGTGTCTCGCAAAATGCAGGCTTACTTCGCCAATTTCATCAAGACCGGCAACCCGAACGGCGCCGGCCTGCCGCAATGGCCAGCCATCACGGCCAGCCAGGGCGCAGGTGAAGGCTCGCCGCTGATGGTGCTGGACGTGCAGCCCAAAACCATCGCCGCCAACGATGGGGCGCGCCATGCATTCCAGGAGCGCCAGGTAAAGCCTTGATGGCCGGGACTGCAATTTTGTACGTCAGCGAACGGAGGGCCAGCGGCGTTGCAGCTATAGTGGTTCTATCATGGACCTTCCCACCGAGGAGCTGAGATGAACAGGAAAATCATCGCCACCGCGCTGTTGAGCGCCTATCTGGGCGCCATCGGCGCCGCGCAGGCGCAAGACCGTGGCCCGGACCGTGGCCGCGACCAGGGCCATCGCCAGGATGACCGCCGCGATGAGCGCCGCAATGACCGGCATGACGATCGCCGGGATGACCGTGGCGAGCGCCGCAACGACCGCTACGATTACCGTCCGACGGCGGACCGTGGCGAACACCGCGGCGCCGGCCCGCGCCACAATCTGTACAAGGGCGGCCGCCTGCCGGCCGAATACCGGGGCCGCCAGTACGTGGTGGACGACTGGCGTGCCCACCACCTGAGCGCCCCGCCGCGCGGCTACCACTGGGTGCAAACCGGCGGTGACTATGTGCTGGTGGCGATCACCACCGGCATCATCGCCAGCCTGCTGCTGAGTAATTAAGCAGATTAATTAAGCATATCGTTCCATCCTGCGTGTTTGCGCCCAGCGTGATAAAGTTGGCAACGCATTAGCACCGGAGGAACGACAATGAAGCATTTGAGCTTGCCATCCGGCGTCCTGGTTCCCGTGCTGGGCCAGGGCACCTGGTACATGGGCGAACAGGATCACCGCAAGCAGCAGGAGGTGGACGCCCTGAAGCTGGGCCTGGACCTGGGCATGACCCTGATCGACACGGCCGAGATGTATGCCGAGGGCGGCGCCGAACTGGTGGTGGCGGACGCCATCGAAGGGCGCCGCACGGAAGTATTCCTGGTCACCAAGGTCTATCCCCACAATGCCGATTTCCACGGCATCCAGCAAGCTTGCGAGCGCAGCCTGCGCCGCCTGCGTACTGACTACATCGATTTGTATTTGCTGCACTGGCCCGGCGCGGTGCCGCTGGAAGAGACCATCAAGGGCTTCGAAGCGCTCAAGCAGGCCGGAAAGATACGCGACTACGGCGTCAGCAATTTCGATATCGATGGCATGAAGCAGCTGGAGCGCCTGGCGCCCGACCAGGCCATCGCTACCGACCAGGTGCTGTACAACCTGTCCAGGCGCGGCATCGAGTTCGACCTGCTGCCCTGGTGCCGCGAGCGCGGCATGCCGGTGATGGCCTATTCGCCGCTGGAATCCGTGGGCCGCGAACAAAAGGCCATGTTGAACAATCCCACCCTGCAGGCCATCGCCGCCTCGCACAAGGTCAAGCCGGCCCAGGTCGCGCTGGCCTGGGTGCTGCGTCAGGACGGTGTGCTGGCCATTCCCAAGGCCGCCGATCCGGTCCATGTACGCGTCAACCGCGCCGCCGCCGACCTGGTGCTGACGCCGGAAAACCTGGCAGCGCTGGACAAGGTCTTCCCGCCGCCGCGCAAGGCCCGGCCCTTGGACATGCGCTAGAACTTCCCATTCAGGACACTAGCCGGGCTACACTGCTGACAGTCCAACCTGTCCAGACCGTGAGCGTCCATGTACCTGCAATCCTTAATAGAGTTCTTCAACCCGCGCCGCCGCGATGGCGCCCTCACCGCGGCGGCCGGCGTCCGGGGCGCCAGCGATGGCTGCATGTCGGGGCGTTCGCGCCTGAAGCCCGCAGCGGCGCTGCTGGGCACCGCGCTGGCCTGCTGCTTCTGCCCGGCGCAGGCCGCCGTCGAGCGTATCGAAATCACGGAACGCGCGCCGTTCGCGTCCGGCGCCAGCTTCGGCGAGGCTGGCGCCTACGAAAAGATACGCGGCGTGGCCCACTACGCGCTCGATCCGGACGCGCCAGCCAACGCCGCCATCGTGGACCTCAAGCTGGCGCCGCGCGACGCGCGCGGCAAGGTGGTGTTTTCCAGCGAATTCGTGCTGCTGCGGCCTGCCGGCGGCCAGCCTTCCACCCTGCTGTACGACGTGAACAACCGCGGTGGCATCGCCATCCTTGGCCAGGTCAACGGCCGCAGCCCGGCCAACAACGATCCGATTACCGCTGCCGACGCTGGCGACGGCTTCCTGATGCGGCACGGCTTTTCGCTGCTGTTCTCGGCCTGGACCTGGGACGTGGCGCCCGGTGCGCCCGGCAACCGTCCGCTGGTGTTCCGGCCGCCGGTGGCGCGCGGGGTCACTGGTAAGGTGTACAACGAGTTCACTGTGGCGGCGCCCGCCGCCATCGCCACCTACGCCGGCATGCGCGGTCTGACCTACGAGCCGGCCACGCCGGACGACAGGCAGGCGGTGCTGACCGAGCGCGCCCGTCCCGGCGACATGCGTCGTGTGATCCTGCGCAGCCGCTGGCGGTTCGCCGCCCCGGAGCAGGCAGGCGGCCCCGGACGCATACGGCTCGATGGCGGTTTCCAGCCTGGCGTGATCTACGAGGTGAGCTACGCCGCCAGGGACCCGTACGTGACGGGTGCCGGACTGGCCGGCATCCGCGACCTGCTGTCCTGGTTCCGCGATCATCCGTTCGAGGGTGCGCCGGCGCCGCGCAACGTGCTCATGTTCGGCATCAGCCAGTCCGGGCGCTTGATCGGCCGCATGATGCACGATGGCTTGAACGTGGACGAGGGCGGCCAGTTGGTGTTCAGCGGCGCCTACCTGCAGGTGCCGGGCGCGGGCGGCTCGGCCGGTTTCAACAGCCGCTTTGCCCAGCCCACGCGCCATCCTTCCATGCTGGAGGAGCACGACTACCCGGCCGACGCCTTCCCGTTCACCACGGCGCCGTCGCGCGACCCGGTGACCGGCGTGACCGCCTCCACCCTGGACCGCGCACGCGACCGCGACGGCCGCCTGCCGAAGCTGTTTGTCGCCAACACCTCGACCGAGTTCTGGAACCGCGGCGCCTCGCTGATCGCCACCACGCCGGACGGCAAGCAGGACGTCGCGCCGGCGGACAACGTGCGCCTGTACGCCTTCATGGGTGCGCAGCACTACGTGGGCCGCTCGCGCACACGAGCGCCGTTCACGCAGTGCGTCTCCACCAGCGACCATTACCTGCCCATGCGCGCCCTGGTCCTGGCGCTGGACGACTGGACCCTGCAAGGCAAGGCGCCCCCGGCCAGCGCCTATCCGCGGCTGGCCGACGGCACGCTGGTCACGGTATCGGGCTACCGCGCCGCCTTTCCGGCCATCGCCGGGCTGGCGCCGCCGCGGCAGAACCTGCGCCCGCCGCGCCTGGACTTCGGTCCCAGGTTTGCAGGTCAGGGCGTGGCAGACGTGGCGCCACCGCGCCAGCTGGCGGACTACGAGACCCGAGTTCCGGCGCCGGACGCCGACGGCAACGACCAGGGCGGCGTGCGCCTGGTCGAACTGCAGGCGCCGCTGGGCACCCACACCGGATGGAACCTGCGCGCGCCGGACACCGGCTTCGCGTGGGCCACCTCACGCTTCGACGGCAGCTTCGTGCCCTTCGCCCGCACCGAGGCCGAGCGCCGCGCGGCCGGCGATCCGCGCCCCAGCCTGGAAGCCCGCTATGCCACGCGCGAGGCCTACGTGGACGCCGTGCGCGCCGCTGCCGGCCGTCAGGTGGTGGCCGGATTGCTGCTGCCGGAAGACGTGGAGCGCAGCATCGCCGGGAACACTGGCCTGTACGACCGCATCCTGGCGCGCGATCCGGCAGGGCAGGATTGCGATTACCTTTTTTCCAAGTAAATCCTCGATAACAGGTGCGCCGAACGCAGGCATAATCCGGACGCAGGCCAAACATAACCCACACATTGTTTCCGCAGTGCCCATGCATTGTTTCCGCAGTGTTCAACTCTCGAAGAAGCGATGACCAAGACTCTACTGATCAAGAATGCGCGTGTACTGGTAACCATGGACGAGGAGCGCCGCGAAATCGCGGACGGCGCGGTTTTAGTGCGCGGCAATGTGATTGAACAGGTGGGCCCCAGCGCCGATCTGCCGCAGCAAGCCGATGAAGTCATAGACGCCAGCGGCCAGGTGGTGATGCCGGGACTGGTGAATACCCACCACCATATGTACCAGAGCCTGACCCGCGTGATTCCGGCGGCCCAGAATGGCGAGCTGTTCAACTGGCTGACCAATTTGTATCCGATCTGGGCCAACCTGACGCCGGAGATGGTGCAGGTGTCCACGCTGGCCGCCATGTCGGAACTGATACTGTCCGGCTGCACCACCAGCAGCGACCACCTGTACATCTACCCGAACGGCTGCCGGCTCGATGACAGCATAGCAGCGGCGCGCAGCATAGGCATGCGCTTCCACGCGGCGCGCGGCTCCATGAGCGTGGGCCAGTCCAGGGGCGGCCTGCCCCCGGACCGCGTGGTGGAGGCAGAAGCCGCCATCCTCAAGGATAGCCAGCGCCTGATCGAGACCTACCACGACGGCTCACGCCACGCCATGGAGCGCATCGTGGTGGCGCCGTGCTCGCCGTTCTCGGTGTCGCGCGACCTGATGAAGGAAGCGGCGGCGCTGGCGCGCCATCATGGCGTGTCGTTGCACACCCACCTGGCGGAAAACCTCAACGATATCGCCTACAGCCGCGAGAAGTTCAACATGACGCCTGCCGAATACGCCGAGGATTGCGGCTGGGTGGGCCGCGACGTGTGGCACGCCCACTGCGTGCAGCTGGACGACGACGGCATCCACCTGTTCGCCCGCACCGGCACCGGGGTGGCGCACTGCCCGTGCTCCAACATGCGGCTGGCGTCCGGTATCGCGCCCATCCGCACCATGCTGGACCGGGGCGTGCCTGTGGGCCTGGGAGTGGACGGCTGCGCCTCCAACGACGCCGGCCACATGATGGGCGAGGTGCGCCAGGCCATGCTGCTGCAGCGGGTGGGCTTCGGCCCGGACGCCATGACCGCCCGCCAGGCCCTGGAAGTGGCCACGCTGGGCGGCGCCAGGGTCCTGAACCGCGACGATATAGGCGCGCTCAAGCCGGGTATGTCGGCCGATATCGTCACCTTCAAGCTCGATGGCATCGCCTACGCGGGCGCGCTGCACGATCCGGTGGCGGCCCTGGTGTTCTGCTCCCCGCCCAGCGTGTGCTACAGCGTCATCAACGGCAAGGTGGTGGTGCGCGACGGGCAGCTGGCCACCATCGACCTGCCGGTGGTGGTCGAACGCCACAATGCGCTGGCCCACGAACTGGCCGAGACGGCGCGCTAGCGGTCCTTGGTTAGTACGCAATATATTGAGTACAATTGCCCGCCGATCTGGGTTAGCATGTAAGCATGAAAACCACATTCTTCCCATTCCTGGCCGGCGTGCTGGCCGTATCGCTGGCGCAGGACGCGCAGGCCGCTGCCTCCAACGCGCTGTCGCTCCACTACGATAAACTCGCCTCGGTGTGGACCGAAGCCCTCCCGGTCGGCAACGGCCGCCTGGGCGCCATGGTGTTCGGTCGCCCCGGCGAGGAGCTGCTGCAGCTGAACGAGGCCACCTTGTGGAGTGGCGGCCCGGTTGCCGCCAACATCAATCCCGGCGCTTACCAGGCGCTGGGCGAGGTGAGGGCGGCGCTGGCGCGCGGCGATTACGCGGCGGGCTACGCGCTGGCGCGCAAGATGCAGGGCCGCTACAGCGAAAGCTTCCTGCCGCTGGGCGACCTGCGCATACGCCAGGACCTGAAGGGCGCCCAGCCCGCCGATTACCGGCGCGGGCTGGACATCCGCGACGGCATCGCCACTACCTCCTACACCGTGAACGGGGTGCGTTACCAGCGCGAGGTGTTCGCTTCGGCGCCGGACCAGGTGATCGTGGTGCGCCTGAGCGCCGACCGGCCGCGCCAGCTGAACTTTGAACTGGAGGCCGGCAGCCAGCTGCGTGCCGAGGCCACGGCCGCCGATGGCGCGCTGGTCCTGCGCGGCAAGGCGCCGGCCCATGTCGATCCCAATTACGTCAATTACAACGCCGAACCCGTCGTGTACGACGATCCCGCCGGCTGCAAGGGCATGCGCTACGAGCTGATCGTCCAGCCCATCGTCAAGGATGGCAAGGTAACCAGCGACGGCCAGCGCGTCTCCGTGACCGGCGCTTCCGAAGCCGTGCTGCTGCTGTCGGCCGCCACCAGCTTTGCGGGCTACGACCAGTGTCCGGACAGCGCCGGCAAGGACCAGCACGCGCTGGCCCGGGCCGCGCTCGACGGCGCCGCCCGGCGCGGCTACGCCGCCCTGCGCGCGGCCCACCTGGCCGACTTCCACCGCCTGTTCGACCGCGTTTCGCTCACCATCAACCCGCGCGAGGCGGACCGCAGCGCCATCCCTACCGACCGCCGCCTGGCCGACTACACGGCAGGCCAGCCGGACGCCGGACTGGAAGCGCTGTACGTCCAGTACGGCCGCTACCTGCTGATCTCGTCCTCGCGCACGCGTAACGCGCCGGCCAACCTGCAGGGCATCTGGAACAATGCGGTGCGCCCGCCGTGGAGCAGCAACTACACCACCAACATCAATGTGCAGATGAACTACTGGCCCGTTGAAAGCGCCAACCTGGCCGAGCTGTTCACCCCCTTGGACGACCTGATACGCAACCTGTCCGTGACCGGCAAGGAAACCGCCAGCTCCTACTACCACGCCCCAGGCTGGGCGGTGCACCACAATTCCGACATCTGGGCCACCAGCAATCCGGTCGGCGACCTGGGCAAGGGCGATCCCAAATGGGCCAACTGGGCCATGGGCAGCGCGTGGCTGAGCCGCCACCTGTGGGAGCACTACCAGTACAGCGGCGACCGTGCCTACCTGCAGGGCGCCTATCCCGTCATGAAGGAGGCGGCGCGCTTCATGCTGGCCTGGCTGCAGACGGATGCCGACGGCCACCTGGTCACCTCGCCCTCGACCTCGCCCGAGAACGATTTCTACTACGGCGACAAGCAGAAAGGCGTGGTCAGCGTGGCCTCCACCATGGACATGGCGATCGCCCGCGACCTGTTCGGCAACGTCGACGCGGCCGCCCGGACGCTGGGCGTGGACGCGGATTTCCGTGCCGAGCTGCAGGCCGCCGCCGGCAAGCTGCTGCCATTCCAGGTGGGTTCCAAGGGCCAGTTGCAGGAGTGGTACAAGGATTTCGAGGATGTCGATCCGCACCACCGCCACGTATCCCACCTGTATGCCCTGCATCCGGCGAACCTGATTTCGCCGCTGGCGACGCCGCAGCTGGCCAACGCGGCGCGCCGCACGCTGGAACTGCGCGGCGACGACGGCACCGGCTGGAGCCTGGCCTGGAAAGTCAACATGTGGGCGCGCCTGCTGGATGGCAATCACGCCCACACCCTGTTCCGCAACTTGCTGCGCTTGACCAGGCCGGGCGACAAGCACGGCGGCGCCTACGCCAACCTGTTCGACGCCCATCCGCCATTCCAGATCGACGGCAATTTCGCCGGCACGGCCGGCGTGATCGAGATGCTGCTGCAAAGCCAGAACCAGGAACTGCACCTGCTGCCGGCCTTGCCGGATGCGTGGCAGGAGGGCGAGGTCCAGGGGCTGGCGGCGCGCGGCGGCTATGTGGTGGACATCCGCTGGCAAGCTGGCCAGCTGCGCGCCGCCCGCATCACAGCGCGCCAGGACGGCCGCTGCGTGCTGCGCACGGCCGTGCCGGTGGAAGTAAAAAGTATCCCGGCCCGCAGCGAGCGTAGCGCCATCGGCTACAGCCTCGCCTTCAATGCAGTGCAGGGGCAGGTTTATCAGGTGGAAGTAGTGAGGTAATGCTTATTTGACAATTCTACGGTTGTCGTCTACTCTTCTAACACCGATCTATCACGATTCCGCGCGATACATGAGGTGGGCTGGAGGGAAAATGGAAATATCGCGTATGATGACCGCCGCCGCCGCCGCCGCCGCCGCTCTGTGCGCCGCAGCGCCCGCCGTTGCCGCTGAAGTCTTTAATCGCCCCATCGTTTTGCCTGCCCAGCTGGGCTTTGTTCGCGAGGCCCGGGATTGTCAGGACTACCAGGCTGCGCAATCAAGCAAGATCAAGACCATCACCGCCGATCATTCGGCTTGCATGCTGGATGATCTGGTCTGCAAGCAGGCGCCCGGCGGGGCGTCCAAGCCATGTCTGACCAGGCATTGCGAGGCCCTTGGCGAGCAATTGCAACGTTTTGAGCAGCAACTGGACCGTACCATGGCGCATTGCAATGCTCAGGTAAGGGCTCTGGAGCAAACCAAGGCCGATAATGCTTTGCGCTCCATGGCTGACCAGCTACGCCATGCACAACGCATCCGGGATGCGCAGAAAAAAGCTGCTCCGCCCTTGAAGGCAACCGGCGTAAAAGAGGGCGGAGAGTGTGCGGTGCTGGACGACGTGGAGCGCTCAGGCATGCTCGATGCCGATCAATACAACGCATTGCTGAAGAAGTGTTACCAGTAGCCGTACAAGAACGCCCGGGGCTGACTCCCATGGTGCTTAGCGAAGTCCGGTGGCACGGAGGCGGTATGCAATTCTCATTGATAAACTTGGTGTGCTATGGCTGTGTACTGGCGACGGCAGCGCTACTGTCGGTTGCCAACGCCGACGAGAACAGGTCGAATGCCAAGGCGGTTGCGGACTTCACGACTTGCGACAAGCCAAAGTGGCCTCTGAGTTCCTTGCGCAATGAAGAGGAGGGCAGTACCGTGATCGAGTTTGCTATCGGCGCCGATGGCGCGGTGCAGAGCGCCAGGATACTGGAATCGAGCGGTTTCGAATCACTGGATAATGCCGCGCTGGAAGGCATACGCCTATGTAAATTCGTCGCGGCCCGGCGCAATGGCAAGCCGGTTGCGTCGGTCCTGGCGGTTCAGTACAAATGGGCGTTGGACAACGATACTGATGCGTCTGCAGCAGCGCAAGAGCAAGCACCTTCCGGCACGCAGGGGCGCCTTGCCAGCCTGATTCAACGCGGGCGTGACCAGTTGCTGATCAAGGATTTCAGGGGGGCGATGGAGTCGTCTGTCGCCGCGCTTAAGCTGGATAGGAAGAATTTCGACGCCAATTTTCTGGCAGCTAACGCCAGTTTGGGCTTGAACGTTTTTGATGATGCTGACCGTTTCCTGGAACAGGCCGCCCAGTTTGCGCCAGCCACGCGCCGCGATGTGGTCGCGAGTCTGAAAAAAACCATCGCACAGCAGCGGGTCACGCTGGAACCCGTCTTGCGACGCCTGGCGGCTGAGCGGCTCGAAAACGAGACCACGTCTTCCAGCGCACCTCAACAAGGCGGGGCGCAAGGCAAACATTCGATTAAGGCAGCTTCCGAACCAGCCGGACGTACTGTGGCAGCGGGGCCAGCCAAGGCAGGCGAGGCGAGAGGCGGCAGCGAGCAGCCGGCCAACACCCAGCCAGCAGCGCAGTCTGCAGCCGGCTCACAGGCTGCTGGCGCCGGCAAGTGTCCGGCTTCGCTCGACTACCTGGCACCCAAGCTGCCTGTTTGCAGCGGTAACGCCAATCTGATTGAATTGCGTCGGATAGCGCTTGCAACCGACGTGTCCTTTCGCGCTGATGCCGCCGCAGGGTACGCCCTGAAAGATGTGGCATTGATGGCTGGCGAAAGTGCCAAGAGATTCGAGGACGCCATGAAAGAGAACGAGGAAGTGATGGCCAGCGTGGCAAATTCGGATGAGTTGCTGCGCGAACGCTTGCAGTCTTTGCGTGCCACGCCGCCGCAATGCGACGCCCAGGACAATCCCGCTACCATGGGGCAGAGCGCATATAACGCCTATGTGGCGAGTTATATGGGGGCGATGGTCAATCGGGCGGTATCTGCCATCGCAGCGTGCAAGGCCAGATTACAGCCCTAGGACATCAACAGCACCATGATGGGCCGCCGGTCTACATCAGCAGGGCGCTGACCAGGTCTTTCCTGGCGGCGGAGGTGCTGCTGCCAAAGTCCAGGGCGGCTTCGACATGGTGCAGGTGGTCCAGCATGATGCGGGCCGCCTGGTCGGCGTCGCCGGCCTTGGCCGCGTCCAGGAAGGCGCGATGCTCGTCTGCGGAGCAGGCGGTGTCGCGCTCGGACTGGTACAGCATGGTGATCAGGGTGCTGCGGCCCACCAGCTCGCGCACGATTTCGCGCAGCACCTGGTTGCCGACCACATCGGCCAGCAGTACGTGGAAGTCGCCCAGCAGCTGCTGCCTGGCCTTGGACGGCGCCTGGTCCAGCGAACAGCGTTCCTCCTTCAAGTGCTTTTCCAGGCGCCGGTAATCGGCCGCCTTGGCCCGGGCCACGAATTCGTGCGCCAGCGCTCCCTCCACGATGCGGCGCGTGGCGAAGATTTCGCGCGACTCGGTCTCGCTGGGCTGGGCCACGAAGGCGCCCTTGTCCGGCACCGCGTTGATCAGCTTGTCCTTGGACAGGATCAGCAGCGCGGCGCGGATCTTGGTGCGGCTGACCGAATACAGCCGGCACAGCGCTTCTTCTCTCAGCCTGGTTCCCGGCGGGAGCTTGCGGGCCGCGATGGCCTCGGCGATGTCGTGGGCGATGTCGGCGGAACTGCCGCTGTTGCGTGGCTTGTCGATGGGGATGAGGGCAGGCATGGCCCAATGATACATTGCCATTGCAATTTATGTCAGCCAAGGGCCGCCGCGTTCAGTGGACCGCGCCCTTCACGGCTTTCTGTTCCTGCACCAGGATGAAGGGGCTGACCACCACCGCCCATAGCTCGGCGTTGGCCTCCAGCCAGCCCTGGGCCTGCAGGTCGCTGACCTTGGCCAGCAGGCCGGCGTTCATCCATTGGGTGATGCTGGCCTTGTCGTCATGCGAAATGCGCACCGCCACGTCCACCAGGTCCAGTGAGTTGGCCACCCACACCACGTTGCCGGCGGCGAAGTGCTTGAGCAGCTCCACCCACGGCAGGCGGGCGGTTTCGCGGTTGACCTTGAGGCGCAGGTCGGTATCGTTTTCTGGCTTGGTTTGCATCATATGGCTCAACAGGTTTCGATGATCGGTACGGGGTTGCCCCGCCATGTTAACCGATACACGGGGCCTTTGCGTACATTGCCCACCAGCGCGGGGCGGAAGCAGGCCAGGTTGGTGCCGCCGGCGCGCCGCACGCTGGGATAGATCAGGCCCAGCGAACCGCTGTCGAGCAGGCGCGCGGCCAGGGCCTGGGAGGCGATGTAGCTGTCCGGGTCCAGGCAGTCGGCAAAGCGCTCATCGCCTCGCAGGTCATGAAATTGGGCCGTGAAGTCGGCCAGCATGGCCTGGTACTGCACGCTGTCGTCGTAGCGGCCGATCTCGGCATATTCCACCGCCTTGTGGAAGCTGACCTCGGCCAGGGCCGTGCCGGCGTCGAAGGCGCAGTACCAGGCGCCGCGCTCGCCGTCGTTGAAGCGGCTGCCTTCCGGCCGTGCATAGGTGTAGGCGGCGTTGATGATGCGGAAGTTGGGCACGCCGAACACCAGTTCATCGATGTCGATGCCAGCCGCCGCGCCGTTCTGCGCCAGCAGGCGCGCGTTGGTGGCGTTGTCCAGGTCGAACAGGTCGTGCAAGTGCGCGTCGCCGTCGGCCAGCGGTGACAGCACGGAATCCTCGACATCGGCAAAGCGCGAGGGCAGCAGGCGGCAGGTGTCGAACTGCCGCAGCATGGCCAGGGCCGGGGTGTGCTTGAACGGCACTTACAGGCCCCCGCGGCGTGCGTCCAGCAGCTTGCGCGTCGTTTGCATGGCCAGCAGGCCGCCGGCCAGCATCACGCTCAGCGGGGTGCGGCCGCCGAAAATGGTGTTCTTGTTGGGCAGGGTCGGCCACTGGTCGGCCAATTTGTCGCCATACAGGATGTGCAGCGCCTTGTAGATGCCCAGCAGGTAGGAGATGCGGGTGATGCAGTCCACCTCCAGCACCCGGTCCGGTTTCTTTTTCCAGTCGTAGTAGGTGCTGCTGGAGACGCCGCCCAGCAGCTGGCGGGCGTCCTCGTCGCGCACGCCCCACGCCTCGATCAGCTTGAAAAAGCCCTTCAGGGCCGATTGCGACAGGCGCTCGCGCTCGGCCTTGGAGTTGAGGTCCACCAGGACCGTGGGCTCGAAACGGCTCCTGGGGTAGGCATAGTTGAGATGCATGATTCCTCCGTCGTTGGAGTGGTTATACTCCGATTTCGGATGAATTGCAAACTGATTCTGGAGTGCTGGTGTCAGGCCGGCTCCGCGTGCTCCACCAGCAATTGCACTTTGGTTACGCCGTTATACTCGTTGGCGTCCAGCCGGAACGCCACCCGCGCGCGGTCCGGCAGGGCGTCGACATGGCCGAACCAGATCGCATCGTAGCGCCTGCCATTGCGCTCCAGCAGCAGCTTGAGGTGGCGTTCCTTGAGGATGCGCTGGCTGACCACGCGGAATTCGTCGCAGAACACGGGCGGGGCGAAGCCCTGGCCCCATACCTGGCCATCCATCAGTTCAATGAAGGCGGTGCTGTAGTACTCGTCCTCCAGCGGTCCGTCGGTCTCGATTACGCGCTCTAGCTGCTGCCGGGTAAGCCAAGACCGCCCCACTTCCTCGAAAGCCTGCGCGAAGGCCTCGAAGGCCTCAGCCCGTATGGTCAGCCCGGCCGCCATGGCGTGGCCGCCGAACTTCTCGATCAGGCTGGGCGCGCGCTTGGACACCAGGTCGAGCGCGTCGCGCAGGTGGAAGCCCGGGATGGAGCGGCCCGAGCCCTTGATCCAGCCCTCGGCGCCGGGCGCGAAGGTGATGGTGGGGCGGTAGAACTTTTCCTTCAGGCGCGAGGCCACGATGCCGATCACGCCCTGGTGCCAGGAGTCGTCGAACACGCTGATGGTGCTGCTGTCGGCCGGCGTGTAGCGGTCCAGCTGCAGCAGGGCGGTGTCCTGCATCCCGGCTTCGATCTCGCGCCGCTTCAGGTTGATCTCGTTGAGCTGCTGGGCCAGCTGCCAGGCGCGCGCCTCGTCGTCCGTGACCAGGCATTCTATGCCCAGCGACATGTCTTCCAGGCGGCCGGCCGCGTTCAGGCGCGGGCCCAGGGCGAAGCCAAGGTCGAACGGGTTGGCGTTGCGCGGATCGCGTCCCGCCACCCGGAACAGGGCCGCCACCCCGGCGTGCATGCGGCCGGCGCGCATGCGCTTCAAGCCCTGGGCCACCAGGATGCGGTTGTTGGTGTCCAGCTTGACCACGTCGGCCACCGTGCCCAGCGCCACCAGGTCCAGCAGGCTGTCCAGCTTGGGCTGGGTCTGGGCGTCGAACACGCCGCGGCGGCGCAGTTCGGCGCGCAGGGCCAGCAGCACGTAGAACACCACGCCGACGCCGGCCAGGTGCTTGCTGGGAAAGCCGCAGGCCGGCTGGTTGGGGTTGACGATCACGCGCGCGTCCGGCAACTCGTCGCCGGGCAGGTGGTGGTCGGTCACCACCACGTCGATGCCGCGCCGCCTGGCCTCGGCCACGCCGTCCAGGCTGGCGATGCCGTTGTCGACCGTGATGATGATGTCCGGTTCATGCTCGCGCGCGGTCAGCGCCACGATCTCGGGCGTCAGGCCGTAGCCGTATTCGAAGCGGTTGGGCACGATGAAATCGATACGCGCGCCCATGCTGCGCAGGCCGCGCAGGGCGACGGCGCAGGCGGTGGCGCCGTCGCAGTCGTAATCGGCCACGATCACCATGCTGCGGCCGGCGGCAATGGCATCGGCCAGGAACACGGCGGCGGCGTCCACGTGCAGCAGGCCGGAGGGCGGGATCATGGCGCCCAGTTCGCTGGCCAGCTCGCCGGGATCGGCCAGGCCGCGCGCCGCATACAGGCGCGCCAGCACCGGGTGGATGCCGCCCTGGCGCAGCATTTCCGCTTCGCGCCAGGGGCAGGGACGGGTGGCGATACGGGTCATGCTGCTTTCCCCAGCAGCGAGAGGGAAGGCTTGCGCCAGAACTGATACAGGCCGTAGCGGCTGCAGCCGACCTCTATCCAGTCGTCGCGGTGGCCCAGCACCAGCGCCAGGCGGCCAATGCTTCCGGCGCGCAGGGCGGCCAGCAGGGGAGCCAGCCATTCCGTGTCCAGACGCTGCAGCTGCTGCAGCCACATGCCCCAGTCGCCGGCCTGGGCGTCGGGTATCAGGTCGGCCAGCATGATGGCGGCGTCGCGGCCGTCCGCCACCAGCTGCGCGGCGGAGACCTGGCGCAGGGCCGGTGCGCTGACGGCGCTCATCCACGCCGGCAGGCCGGCCGCGGCGGTAATGCCCACCGCCGGCTGGGCGGCGGTGACGGTGAGCGCATTGGCGCCGCCCCACAGCCACAGCGAATTGACCGGCTGCAGGCCGCGCGCCTGGCGCGCCTCGTTGACGGCATGCTCGTGCCACAGCATCTGCACCTCGTTCTGCAGGCGGCGGAAAGCGCGCGCCTGCTCGCCGCTGGGCAGCCAGTCGCTCAAGCTCTGGCTGACCACGGCGTCCGGGCTGGCGGTGGACAGGCCGGCCCAGTCGTCGGCGCGCAGGAACCACAAGTCGGGGCCGCCATACAGCAGGGTCTTGCCGGTCTCCTGCACATAGGGCAGGGCCAGCGCGAACAGGGCGCGCGACTCTTCCTCGGCCAGGCGCAGCAGGCGCGGCTCGGCCAGCAGCATGTGGGTGCGTGAAATCTGCACGTGGATGGGCTGCAGCACGAACCAGTGGCCTTGCTGCGCTTCGGCGCCCAGACCGCAGCCGCGCATGGCGGCCACCGCCAGCGGCGCGTCGGCGCGCGGCCGCTGCGGCGCGCCGGCCAGGCCCAGCGCATGCGCCAGCCAGGCTTCGTGCGGCAGCACGCGGCTGGCGTCGTCAAGATGATAGGAATGCAAGTTACTGTGCCGTGAAAGCAACATTGCCAGGGCGGGCGCCTGCACGGCGCGCAGCAGGTCTGGCGCCATTTCCGCAGGGGGGAGGGCGAAGGGCAAGGCGAGGGTGATCTGTGTCATCCCGCGATTGTAGGGCATAGCAGGCTGGAATGGACACTTGATACTTGTCGCTGACCCTTCCGGTTGGCGCATCGCTGGCACGCGCCGTGAGGTCCCGCCCGGGGCGTTTTCCATTTGGTGCGGTGTTTCACCCATGAAAGTGCCAAGATATGGCACACTGCGGGCTTTGACACTGACGGCTGCTATCCCGCCCCATGCGTTTCATCCAACAATTGCCCTATGAATGGCTGGTCGGCCTGCGCTATACGCGCGCCGGCAAGCGCAGCGGGCGCAATTCCTTCATTTCCTTTATCTCCCTGATTTCCATGGCCGGCATCGCGCTGGGCGTGGCGGCGCTCATCATCGTGCTGTCGGTGATGAACGGCTTCCAGAAGGAAGTCACCGACCGCATGCTGTCCGTGCTGGCGCACGTCGAGGTGTTCGACGCCAGCGGTTCCATGCCGCAGTGGCGCCAGGCGGCAGACGAGGCGCGCCGCAACCCCGAAGTGACCGGCGCGGCGCCGTTTGCCGAGACCCAGGGCATGCTGGTGCGCGACGAGGTGCTGCGTCCGGCCGTGGTGCGCGGCATCCTGCCGGACATGGAGCCGGCCGTGTCGGATGTCGCGGCGCACACCAAACGCGGCAGTTTCGATGCGCTGCAGCCGGGCGCCTACAACATCGTGCTCGGCATCGAGCTGGCGCGCGCCCTGCGCGCCAACCTGGGCGACAAAGTGACCCTGGCCCTGGCGCAGGGCCAGCCCACCCCGGCCGGCATCCTGCCGCGCCTGCGTTCCTTCACCGTGGTCGGCATCTTCGAGGCCGGGCACAATGAATTCGATTCAGCGCTGGCCTTCGTGCACCTGACCGACGCCGAGAAGCTGCTGCGCATAGACGCCCCTTCCGGCCTGCGCCTGCGCCTGAAGGACATGCAGCGCGCGCCCGAGGTGGCCGTGGCGCTCAAGCAGAGCATGAGCGGCGACCTGGTGATGCGCGACTGGTCCAGGCTGAACGCCAACTGGTTTGCCGCCGTGCACACGGAAAAGCGCATGATGTTCATCATCCTGGCCCTGATCATCGCGGTGGCCGCGTTCAACCTGGTGTCGACCCTGGTGATGACGGTGACCGACAAGCAGGCCGACATCGCCATCCTGCGCACCCTGGGTTCCTCGCCGCGCTCCATCATGAAGATCTTCATGATACAGGGCGCGCTGGTGGGCATCCTGGGCACCATCATCGGCGTCGGGCTGGGCGTGCTGGTGGCGCTCAACATCGACGTCATCGTACCGTTCATCGAACATCTGTTAGGAGTGCAGTTCTTGTCCAAGGATATCTACACCATCAGCACCGTGCCGTCCGATATGCGCTGGCCGGATGTGTTCCAGATCGGCGCCATGGCGGTGCTGCTGGCCTTCGTCGCAACCCTGTACCCCAGCTGGTGGGCGGCCCGTGTCAAACCGGCGGAGGCGCTGCGCTATGAGTAATCAGGAGAACCAACCGGTGGTGCTGTCCTGCCGGGGACTGGGCAAGACCTTTACCCAGGGCGCCTACGCGGTGCAGGTGATCAAGGACATCAGCCTGGACGTGCGGCGCGGCGAGCGCGTGGCCATCGTCGGCGCTTCCGGCTCCGGCAAGTCGACCCTGCTGCATCTGCTGGGCGGGCTGGATACGCCCACCGCCGGCAGCGTCACGCTGCAGGGCCAGGACTTCGCCAGCCTGAGCGAGAAGGCGCGCGGCGATCTGCGCAACGCGCAGCTGGGCTTTGTCTACCAGTTCCACCACCTGCTGCCGGAATTCTCGGCGCTGGACAATGTCGCCATGCCGCTGTTGATACGCCGCACCAAACGGGCCGAGGCCAACGAGGCGGCGCAGCAGGTGCTGGCGCGCGTCAACCTGGCCAAGCGCGTGACCCACGTGCCGGGCGAGCTGTCCGGCGGCGAGCGCCAGCGCGTGGCCCTGGCGCGCGCCCTGGTGACCCGGCCGGCCTGCGTGCTGGCCGATGAACCGACCGGCAACCTCGATCACGGCACGGCGCAGCAGATCTTCGACCTGATGCTGGAACTGTCGCGCACCCTGGGCACGGCCTTCGTGATCGTCACCCATGACATCGAGCTGGCGCGCCGCTGCGACCGCGTGCTGCGCATGACCGACGCCGGCCTGCAGCCCGACACGCTTTAAGAGTCCGCCATGTGGATAGACACCCATTGCCACCTGGACGCCCATGAATTCGGCGCCGAATCGGCCAGCCAGGCCGCGCTGGCGGCCGGGCAGGGTGTCGCCATGATCGTGATTCCGGCGGTGGAAGTGGGGAATTTTTCCATGGTCCGGCAGTTGGCCCACAGCGTGGACAATGGCTGCTACGCGCTCGGCATCCATCCCATCTACGTGCCGCACGCCAGCGAGGGTGATTTGCTGCTGCTGCGCGAGCGGGTGGCGGCGGCCATGGACGACCCGCGCTTTGTCGCCATCGGCGAGGTAGGGCTGGATTTCTTCATCCCCATGCTGACCGAGCCGGCCATGCGCGACAAGCAGGTCCACTTCTTCCGCGAGCAGCTCAGGATAGCCCGTGATTTCGGCCTGCCGGCCCTGATGCATGTGCGCCGCTCGCAGGACGTGGTGCTCAAGCATGTGCGCCAGATTCCGCCGGCCGGCGGCATCGCCCATGCCTTCAACGGCAGCGTCCAGCAGGCGCAAGGCTATATTGACGCCGGCTGCAAGCTGGGCTTTGGCGGCGCCATGACCTTCACCCGCGCGCTGCAGATCCGCCGCCTGGCAGCCGGGCTGCCGCTGGAATCCATCGTGCTGGAAACCGATGCGCCCGATATTTCCCCGGCCTGGGTCCATCCCGGCCGTAACAGTCCCGACCAGATCCCCCGCATCGGCGCCATGCTGGCCGAACTGCGCGGCATCAGCGTGGACGAAGTGGCCACCGCCACCGGCGCCAACGCCCGCGCCATCCTGCCGCGCATGACGATTTAACCCTGCAGTTGCGCCAGGAACGCATCAACGGCATGCCGATCTCTTTCTGTTTTCGCATTCCTGCGCAGCACCGGCGCGACGTGATACGCGACAAGCTTCAGATCATCGGCATTGGATGGCAGTGCGTCTTTCACAGCGGAGATCAATGACGGCAGCGACATGAACGATGCCAGCACTTCGTATGGCTTGGCGCTGGCGAACGGCATATTCCGCAGGTAAAAGCGGGCCAGACGTATTTGATCAGGCCGCTTCCAGGAACGATGCGCCATGACGGTGAAGGCTGCACCACAGCTGGCGGTATCAGCCGGATAGCGCTCCATAAGCAAGGTCGCGGCATCCCTCGAGGAGAGTGTAGTGATCGTCTCAATTGCACTCTGATCCATCATGCTAGCCCCCTCAATATTGCACAAATAAGCCCAGCGGTAAACCGGCGGCATATGCCATTGATGCGGTCGGTTGATATTGTCCAGAATCGTTCTGCCAGTGGACCATTGTCCCACGTCGCGGCCCTGCATTGTTCGCGAATCGTACTGATCCCGCGTATCTGACGTCAGCGCCGCCGCTCAAGCCGAGGTGGGTTGAAAAAGCAAAGCTACCATTTGGACGCGCCACGCGAATGATCCCACTACGCATCGTTACAAAGTCATACTTTCCTGATGGCGTAACGCGCTGTCCGTAAATGCTACGCAGCCAATATCGTCCATTGGCGTCCTGAAACAAGAAACGCAAGGCCTTCTGTAAAACGACGGGGTCACCAGGACGTAAATTGCTGAACATATCGGCCACGCGCAGATCTGGAAATCGTTAGCGTAGCCACTTTTGTACATTTATTTATACTCCTGCAGGTGGCGATAGATCAAACTCCGTTGCCTTGACCATCGCTACCATCGCCTGATGCCAACTGGGCAGTGGGAGGCGCGATGCGTGGATGGGTGCTGGGATGGGTGGCGGGAACCATGCTGTTGCAGGCACAGGCCGTGTTGCCCCGGCCAGGCTGGTGCTGGCTGTACGCAGCGCTGGCGCTGGGCTTGGTGGCGCCGCTACTCGTCCGCCGCAAAACGGGCGCCATCCGCGACAAGCTGGCCAGGCTGCTGGCGTGCGCCATGGCCGCAGGCTTGCTGGGCTTTGCCTGGTCGGCGGCCGTCGCCACGCATGTGCTGGACGATGCCTTGCCGCTGGCGGATGAAGGACGCGATATCGTCATGACCGGTGTGGTGGACAGCCTGCCTTACCGGTTCGAGCAGGGCGTGCGATTCAACTTTGCCGTCGAATCCGAGGGCGTGGCGCCGCGCCGGGTGGCGCTGTCCTGGTATGCCGGGTACCGGGGCGCGCTGCGCGCCGTTCCCGATGTACAGCCGGGCCAGCGCTGGCGCTTCACTGTACGGCTGCAGCGCCCGCATGGCAATGCCAATCCTTATGGTTTCGATTACGAGGCCTGGCTGCTGGAGCAGGGCGTGCGCGCCACCGGCTATGTGCGGTCCGACAGCCCCAGCGCCAGGCTGGCGGACGTCGTGCCCGGCTTCGGCTACGCGGTCGAGCGCTGCCGCGCCGTGCTGCGCGCCCGCATCCTGCGGGCGCTGGCGGGCAAGGAGTATGCGGGCGTGATCGTGGCCCTGGTGGTCGGCGACCAGCGCGGCATCGGGCAGGACGACTGGCAAGTCTTCAACCGCACCGGAATAGGTCATTTGATCTCCATCAGCGGCCTGCATATCACCATGGTGGCGGGCTTGTTCGCCATGGCGGCCTTCAAGCTGTGGGCGCATTCCTTCCATACCCATGCCCAGCTGCCGCTGCTGCTGCCGGCGCAAAAGGTGGCGGCGCTGGCGGGCGCGCTGGCCGCCTTTGCCTACGTGCTGCTGGCCGGCTTCGGCGTGCCGGCCCAGCGCACCTTGTACATGCTGTGCGTGGTGGCCATCGCGCTGTGGAGCAACCGCATCACGGCTTTTTCGCATGTGCTGTGCTGCGCGCTGGGCGTGGTGGTGGTGCTTGACCCCTGGGCCGTGATGTGGCCGGGATTCTGGCTCTCGTTCGGTGCGGTGGCCATCATCATGTACGCCACCGTCGGGCGTACTGTGCAGCGCGTTCGGCGCCGCCCGGCCGGGCCGCAGGCGGCGGAGCAGGCGCAAGCGCCATGCGCCGGCCTGCGTGGCGCGATGTACGCCGCCGTAGCCACGCAATATGCGGTGACCGTTGGGTTGGTGCCGCTGACCATGCTGCTGTTTTCGCAGGTGTCGCTGGTCAGCCCGCTGGCCAACGCCATCGCCATTCCGCTGGTCAGCCTGGTGGTGACGCCGCTGTCGTTGCTGGGCTGCCTGTTGCCAGCGCCGCTGGCGACGCTGGTGCTCGGGCTGGCCCACCTGCTGGTGCAGTGGCTGGCCGCGCTGCTGCAGTGGTGCAGCGCCTGGCCGGCCGCGGTCTGGAGCGCACCGGAGCCGCCCTGGTGGGTCTTTGCCTGGGCGCTGTTCGGCACCCTGTGGCTGCTGGCGCCGCGCGGCTGGCCTCAGCGCTGGCTGGGGCTGGCGACCTGGGTGCCGCTGCTGGCGGCCCAGCCCACGCATCCCGAGCCGGGCAAGCTGCGCATTACGGCCTTCGACGTGGGGCAGGGCATGGCGCTACTGGTCGAAACCAGTGGCCACCGTCTGCTGTACGATACCGGCCCGGCCTACACGCCCGAGTCCAACGCCGGCAACCGCGTCATCCTGCCTTACCTGCGCTCGCGCGGCATCCACAGGCTAGATGGCGTGATCGTCAGCCACAGCGACACCGACCACGCCGGCGGCGCCCTGCAGGTGCTGCAAGGGGTGGCGGTGGGCTGGCTGTCCTCCTCGCTGCCCTTGGGACATCCGGCGGTGCGCGCGGCAGCCGCCCACAGCCGCTGCATGGCCGGGCAGCGGTGGGGCTGGGATGGTGTGCAATTCGAGATGCTGCACCCGGCGCCGGAGAGCTATCAGGACGCGGCGCTCAAGCCCAACGCACGCGGCTGCACACTGAAGATCACGGCGCGCGGCGGATCCGTGCTGCTGGCGGCCGATATCGAGGCCCGCCAGGAGGCCGAGCTGCTGCGGCGCGTTGGTACCAACCTCAAGGCCGACATCCTGCTGGCGCCGCACCACGGCAGCGGCACCTCGTCCACGGCCGCTTTTCTGCAAGCCGTGCGGCCTGAAGTCGCCCTGTTCCAGGTCGGCTACCGCAACCGCTATCGCCACCCCAAGCAGGAAGTATGGGACCGCTACGGCGCCCTGGGCATGCGCCGCCTGCGTACCGACGCCAGCGGCGCCGTCACTATCGATATCGGGGACGGCATCGGGTTGGAGGAATACCGCCGTGAGCGGACCCGGTATTGGTATGGTTACTGATTCCCTTGTTCAGATGTAGGGGATATAGCGCATGCCCGCCACGATTTCGGCATGGACGGCGGCTGAGTTCTCGGGACTATTGCTGAATGACAGCAGCACCTGGGCGCGCGACAGCACGCCGTGTTCGATGATCTGGCTCCAGTAGTCGAAGCCCCCCTGGTCCGGCATACGGTGCAGTACATTCTGGTACAGGTGCGTGATGAAATCGCCGTTGCCCGACGACTTGCCGTATAAGTTGGAAAATTCCGTGCTGTTGATGAAACTCTCTGCAATCTCCTGCATGGACACGTTTTTTTCTGCCCGCGCTAGCCAGTAGCCCAATCCACCCTCATCGGGCTTGCGGTCGAAGGCGGCGCGATACAGCTGGTACAGCTCTGGCAAGGTACCGCCCTGGTCGAAGGCGACGGTGGCATCGTCGAACTGCATGCGCTCCACCGACTTGAAGGTCAGGCCATATTCACCCAGGTGTCCAACCCGTCCCGCGCTGACGAAGTACTCATTGCTTTTGCCTGCGAAAACAACGGTGTCGGTGCCGGCCCCGCCGTTGTAGGAGAACACACCGTCATGTCGCTGGGCTGCGTAAAACACGTCATTTCCGTCGGTCCCGCCGTCCCGATACGGGTAGGTCAGTCCGCCCGAAATTGAATCGACCAGGGTGACATTGCCATCCTTGTCGGAGACCAGGCCTGCCGACACCACCAGCTTGTATGTCGTGTTTGGCAGTAAAACCGGTGCCCCCACCAGCTTGACGTGAGTGCCATAGATGACTTCCAGCGTGTGGTTGGCGGTGCTGAAAGTGGCTACTGTGGCGCCACCGTCGATGCTCAGTGTCACCGTACCCTCGCGCAGTTGCACAGGTTCATTGAAGATCAGCGTGATGGCGTCCCAGTCATCGGGGTCACGATGCGAATTTTGAAATGGGGCGTTCAGGCTGAACAGCTCTGGCGCTTGAATATCGGCCCCGTTTTGCTCGCCATAGATGGTCAAGCTGTAGCTACCGGTGTTCGTGCTACCGGTGCTGACCTGCAGATAGTACGTGCCGCTGCGTTCGACAGTCGCGTCCATCTCGTTGCGCGAGGTGCTGAACCCCCGGATCGAGGCCTCGGAATAGACCGTGCCGTCAGCTCCCATCAGGACGAGCTCAAGGATGCCGTCCGTGGTGTCCAGTGTGCCGCCTTGTGTACCCAGGGCAGATACCCTGAATTCGTAAGGCACGCCTTGCTTCAGATCCACCTTGAACCAGTCACGGTCGCCCGCATAGTCGATGGCTGCCCTGGTTGCCTTTCCGTGTTCCAGCAAGGCGGTGGTGCTGCTGTCTGCCGCCTGTGCGTCGCCTTGCTGGCTGTAGGACGTCAAGGTGTACCCTACATTGAAGGTGGCACTGTTGCCACCGACCACGAGATAGTAATCTCCGCTGGCCTTGGCCTGGTAGCTCAGCAACTGGTCCGTCCGTCCGGCAGGGCTGTTAGCGGTGTACTGTACGACCTTCCCCTCGGCATCCACCAGCTTGAGCTCGGACATCGCGGCCCGTTGGCCATTGCTGTAGGTGGCGTGCAGGCCGAACGTGTACCCTTGGCCGGCCAGCAGGCTGACCTTGACCCAATCGACATCCCGGGCCAGGTAAGCGGTGGCGCTCAAGGTTCCACCTATCGGCAGGGTGGCGCTGGTGTTGCGGTCAGCACTGATATCGTCCGGAGGGATGATTTCGCTTCTCAATGTATAGCTGCCACTGTAGTAGCTGTCGGTAACCCCCAGGTAGTAATCCCCACCGAGGGTGCTGCTGACAGTCAGCACCGAGCTTCCATCGCCTCGCCCAGAGGCGTGCAGGTCGATATCCTTGCCGTTGGCATCGTATAACTTGAAGTTGCTCCGCTCCGATGAGCTGTTCAGGATGAATGCATACGCTTGCTTGGGCAGGAGTGTAATCTTGAACCAGTCCTCGTCCAACGGTGATTCCAGCGTGCCCGCTACGGTACCCCCGGTCGGCAAGCTGCCCGCCGTGGTGTTGTTACCCGCGTAGTCATCCAATGCCAAGGCCACCATCAGTTGATAACCCATGCTGGCGATCACTCCGGGGCCGTGATGGACGGTAACGTAGTACGCGCCGTTACCGGCCGCAGTGAAATCGAGGTCGCCGATGCCGTAGGCATAGCCGCCAAGACCGATCGGCGGGGTGACATCGAGCGCCGGCGCCGCCTGCGCACCTCCCTCATCGCTTTGTCCTGTGGCATGGACGTGGTAACTGACTCCCGCCTGAACCGGTATTGCGAAGGTATCCTGATCATAATCGCTTTCAAGCCTGCCGGCCTGTTCCAGCCCTATCTGCAGTTCGGTTGCACCTTCCTGATAGTCAACGTAATCATCGCCGGGAGTGATTCCGCTTGCTGCCTTCTCTACAGTGGCCATTTCTAATTGATTTTTTATGAATTGATATTTTTGCAGCCAGATTGCGAATTTGCAAGGATATTTTCCAGCTGATATACGATTAGAGCGCTAGCACCAATCGGCAACGGGATATGGCCGTTACAATGCAAAAAAACACACAGGGAGGCCGTTTCCGTATTGAGGAGACGCAGGAATCACCGATGAACAAACCCAAGCTGCATTTTGCCCACGCCAACAGCTACCCGGCTGGCGTGTACCGCCAGTATTTCGCCTTGCTGGCTCCTGACTTCGACATCCAGGCGCTGGACATGCATGGCCATAATCCGCGCTATCCGGTCACCAGCAACTGGCCGCACCTGGTCCAGGAATACATCGAAGAATTGACGAATCGCTACGACGAGCCGGTGATCCTGGTTGGACATTCCCTGGGCGGCATGCTCAGTCTGCTGGTGGGCAAGGCCAGGCCGGATCTGGTGCGTTGCGTGGTGATGCTGGATGCGCCCGTGGTGGCTGGCTGGCGCGCCTGGGTGTTGCGCATGATTAAGAGCTTGGGCCTGGGTCAAAAGGTGCCGCCGGCCAAGTTCTCCGTACGCCGCCGCCATGTCTGGCCGGACGCCCGGGCCGCCTATGAGCATTTCGCCGCCAAGGACATCTTTGCGGCCTGGGCCCCCGGGGTGCTGCAGGACTATATCGACAGCGGCCTGAAGCCGCACCCGGACGGCGTCCAGCTGCGCTTCACGCGCGAGCAGGAGACCGCCGTCTATCAGAACCTGCCACACCACCTGGGCGGGCTGCTGCGCTCCGGCTATCCGGTGCCGATAGGCTTCATCGGCGGCACCGACTCGTGGGAAACCAGCCAGTCCGGCCTGGAGCACACCCGCGCGCTGGTGGGCCGCCATTTCCGCCTGCTGCCCGGCGGCCACCTGTTTCCCATGGAGTCGCCGGCCGCCGCCGCCCAGGCCACGCGCGAGATGATAGGCCAACTGCTGGCCGATGCGGGCGCCGTCCCGGTCCGCCGGCGGGCATGACGAAGCGGCAAAATTGTTCTGCCGCAGTGGCGGTTTCGCGTAAAATCTCGTCTTCACCAGATTTCACAGTGGCTTTGCGATGACGATTAAAAGCGATAAATGGATACGCCGGATGGCGGAACAGCATGGGATGATCGAGCCGTTCTTCCCCGACCAGGTGCGCGCGGAGGATGGCCGCAAGGTGATTTCCTACGGCACTTCCTCTTACGGTTACGACATCCGCTGCGCCGATGAGTTCAAGGTCTTCACCAACATCAACAGCACCATCGTCGATCCCAAGAACTTCGATTCCAACTCCTTCGTGGACATCAAGAGCGATGTCTGCATCATCCCACCGAACTCGTTCGCGCTGGCCCGCACCATCGAATACTTCCGCATCCCGCGCAACGTGCTGACCGTGTGCCTGGGCAAATCGACCTACGCGCGCTGCGGCATCATCGTCAACGTGACGCCGTTCGAACCGGAATGGGAAGGTTATGTGACCCTGGAATTTTCCAACACCACTCCGCTGCCGGCCAAGATCTACGCCGGCGAAGGCTGCGCCCAGGTGCTGTTCTTTGAAAGCGACGAGGTGTGCGAGACCTCGTACAAGGACCGCAACGGCAAATACCAGGGCCAGCACGGCGTCACCCTGCCCAAGGCTTGAGATAGCGGGCCAGCGGGCCCTTCAGCACCGGCGCTGCCCGGCGCCCGGCGCCGTGTTCAGGCCGTGGCTGGCGCCACCGGCAGGGTGATCTCCACGCACAGGCCGCCGTCGGGGCGGTTGCTGGCCTTGATGGCGCCGCCATGCGCCTGCACCACGTGCAGGGCGATGGCCAGGCCCAGGCCGTGGCCCTCGGTGCTGGCGTTGGCCGAGCGGAAGAAGGGCTGGAAGATGGTGTCCAGGTCTTCCGGCGGCACGCCCGGGCCGCGGTCCAGCACCCGCACGATCAGCTGGCGCGCCACCCGCACCGCCTGCAGCTGCACGGTGCCGCCGTCCGGGCTATGCTTGACGGCGTTGCGCACCACGTTCTCGATGGCGCGCGCCAGCAGATCGGTGTGCCCCACCACCATCACTTCGGCTTCGCCCTCCAGCACCACGTGACGCCCATGGCTGGCGGCTTCGAATTCGGCGTCGCCGGCGATTTCCATCAACAACTCGCCCATGGGGATCTCGTCGTGCAGGGCGCTCATGGCGCCGGCCTCCAGGCGCGATAGCGTCAACAGCTCACCCACCAGCTTGTCCATGCGTACGCTCTCGCGTTCTATGCGCTCCAGCGAGGCGCCCAGCTTGTCAGGGCGCTGGTGCGCCAGGCCGATGGCGGCCTGCAGGCGCGCCAGCGGCGAGCGCAGCTCGTGCGAGACGTCGTGCAGCAGGCGGGTCTGGCCTTCGATCAGGTTGCGCAGGCGTTCCGTCATCTGGTCGAAATCGCGGCCCAGGTCGTGCAGTTCGTTGCCGCTGCCGTTGACGTGGGCGAAGCGCGGCGCCAGGTCGCCGCCGGCGGCCGCTTCGAAGGCGAGGCGCAGTTCGCGGATAGGGCGCGAGAAATACCACGCCAGCAGAAAGGCGAACAGCAGGCTGGCGGCCACGGCGGCGGCGATCGGCAGCCAGGGCGTCATCGGCTGGAAGCGCGGATTGAAGCCGCGCCTGCGGTCGAAGAAGTCGCGGTTGTCGGGCTGGCCGAAGCGCTCCATGCCTTCCGGACCGCCGGGCGGACCGGGCGGCGGTCCGGCGTTGGCCGGGGAGGGCGTGGCGCCGCCCTGCGCAGGCGCCGCCAGAATGGCCGGAGAGCCTGTCGCTGCCGGCGCGGAGGCCACCTGCGCGCTGGCCGGGCCAGGCACCGAATCGTAGGCGGCGCTGGCCGCGCCCGCACCCTGCGTCGTCGCCGCAGGGCGCTGCTGCTGCGGGCCGCCAGGCGCGCCAACACCCGGTCCGGGGCGGAAACCACCAGGACCGGCATTGCCCGGCGGGCCATTCTCCGGTCCGCGCGGCTCCTGCAATGCGCGCAGGCCCAGCGGATCGACGGTGCGTCCGCGCAGCGTAGCGACGATGGGATTGCTGTCGCCACCCATGCCGGGATGGCCTCCGCCGGACGGGATGAACAGCAGATAGCGCTTGCCTTCGGTGTCGGTGACCTGGCGCACCACGCGCCGCTGTCCGCCGTTGTGCCTGTCCGCCTGCCTGCCGTCCTGGACCAGCAGGTAGCGCGCTTCGGCCAGCATGGGCTTGGTGACGATGCGGCCCAGCATTTCATGGTTTTTCTCGTCCACGGCGTAGACGCGGTGCATGTCCATGTTTTCCAGCATGCTGCGCAGCGCCTTCGGCCCGCCATATGCCAGGGTGGCGGCGGCCGAGGTGACCGCCATCTCGGCTGGCGGGCTGGTATCCAGGTCGGCCGTCGGGTCCTTGGCTTCCTGGCTGCGGTTTTTCAGCCAGACGGCGCCGCCTATGCCCACCGTGGCGGCCAGCTGGGCCAGGAGTATGCACAGGAAGAACTTCCAGAACAGACGGCCCAACACTTACTCCTTGATCAGCTGGTAGCCCAGCCGGTATACCGTCTGCAGGCAGGAGCGGCCATCGGCGATGGTGCCCAGCTTGTGGCGCAGGCTGCTCAGGTGCACGTCGATATTGCGGTCGAAGCGCTGCATGGGGCGGCCCAGGCCCTGCTCCGACAGGGTGTTCTTGCTGACCGGACGGCCGGCGTTGCGGGCCAATACCTCCAGCAGGTTGAATTCGGTGCTGGTCAGTTCCAGTTTGACGCCGCCCCATGCCGCGCGGCGCTGCTCCGGCCACATGGTCAGCTGGCCGACCGTGATGGCGTTGCTGGCGCCCGCCTCCTGGGGCGCGCTCTGGGCCCGCCGCAGGATGGCGCGGATGCGCGCGGTCAGCTCGCGCGGGGTGCAGGGCTTGGCCACGTAGTCATCGGCGCCCAGTTCCAGGCCGACGATGCGGTCGGTGTCGTCGCCGCGCCCGGTCAGCATGAGGATGGGCAGCTGGCTGGTGGTGCGGATACGGCGCAGGGTTTCCAGGCCGTTCATGCGCGGCATCATGACATCCAGGATGGCGATCGCGTACATGCCGGTGTAGGCCTCGGCCACGCCGGCTTCGCCGTCGTGCACCGCCTTGACCTCGAAGCCTTCCTGTTCCAGGTATTCCTTGAACATGCCCACCAGTTCGATGTCGTCGTCTATCAGGAGTACTTTACTCATTGCTGCAAGTTCACTTCAGTTTCGATTTCACTATGATAACAGCGCCCATTGTTGCGCCAGAGTCCATTTACCCGCTTTTACACCGCTTCCCCGCGCTGGGCAAGAAGCATTCTTTACATCGTTTTACCCGTGACTTACAGCGCTTTACACCCCTGCCTCCGAGAATGAGCACTCCCCACCCTACGAGGATTGTTTGCATGAAAAAAATTCAAAGAGCTAGCGTACAACAGATCGTGCTGGCCGCCGCCCTGGCGCTGCCTCTGGGCTGGTCCCACGCCGCCGATCTCGATAGCGGCGCCGCCGCTGCGCCGGCCCACGCGGACGACGGCGCTCCTGGCGGTCCCGGCCCGCGCGGCCCGAATGCGGAGCGCGGCCCGGGCGCCGACTGCGGCCCGGCGGCCGATGGCGAGCGCCGGAGGCCGGGCGGGCCAGGCGGCCCCGACGGTGAACGCGGCGAACGGCGCGGTTTTGGTCCCGCGCATGGCGGCCCCGAAGGCGGTCCGCGTGGCGGCCAGGACGGTGAGCACGGCCCGGCGCCATTTGGTCCGGGCTTCGGCGGCCCCGGCGGATTTGCCGGTGGCCCTGGCCCGCGTGGCCTGCATGGCGTCGAGCTGAACGAAGCCCAGGAGGACAAGGTGTTCGCCATCCTGCACGCCGAAGCGCCTTATCTGCGCGAACAGGGCAAGATCGCGGCCAAGGCGCGCGAGGCGCTGCAGGCCCTGGCCAGGTCTGACAAGTTTGACGACGCCAAGGCGGCCGCACTGGCCCGGGAAGCAGCCCAGGCTCAGGCCAACATCGGGCTGCAGCATGTGCGCACCGAACAAAAATTGCTGGCTGTGCTGACGCCGGAGCAGCGCAAGAAGCTGGCAGAAGACAAGCCGCAGCGTCCGCCGCGGCCTTGATGGCAGTAACGCAGTACCTGTAGTGCCCCCCAAACCATAATTTATTCACCGGAGAGTATCAATGTCCATCAGCGCCCTGACCTCAAGCTCGGCAAGTCAACTGAGCTATTTGAGCAAACTGAGCAGCACGTCGTCGACCAGCAGTGTCAACGGCGGCGGCGAAATGCCGCCGCCGCCTCCGCCCGATGGAGGCGGCGGCTTCATGGATGCGATCGCCAGCGCGCTCGCGTCCATTGGCATCACCGACACCAGCACCAGCGACGGCAGCTCGTCCAGCAGCACCTCGGACTCGTCGGCCACCACCGACAGCACCGACAGCACGGCCGACGCGCAAAGCGTGGCCGAGGCACTGGGCAGCTTCATGCAGAGCCTGATGGGCGCGCTGCACGAGCAGGGCGCCGCCAACAGCGAGGCTCCTCCGGCCTATGGGGAATCCGGTTCCGGCGGTCCGGGCGGCCCCGGCGGCCCCGGCAAGCTGGATGCCGACCTGCAAAGCCTGATCGCCAAGTTGTCGTCCAGCGCGTCGACCTCGGCCGACAGTACCGACGGCTCCGAGGGCACCGACAGCACCGGCTCCACCTCGGACCTGGAAAGCGCGTTCAAGAACCTGCTCGACAAGATCAGCGGCAGCAGCACCGACGGCGACACAGCCAACAGCAAGCTGACCAGCTTCCTGCAGGCGCTGGCCAGCAACTTGCCGGGCAATGGCAGCACCAGCGGCAATCTGGTTAACACTACCGTTTAATCCACCACGATCCGCCGCGGCAAGCCCGCGGCGCGGCGCGCTTGCCGCAGGCCTCTACCCTGGACGGCGCCATGCCGCCCAGCGCTTATCCCCTCGGCCGCATCAGGCCATGAAACCGAGATTCCTGTTGCTGAAATTGACCAGGTTGGGGAAGACGTCGGTCAGCTGCGTGGCCGACAATCCAAACCAGGACGCCAGCGTTGCTCCATACTGTTCCACGGAATAGCTGGGTAACAGGGCCCCGCTACCGACATCCTGTGCGTGGCCGACGCCTGTCACGGGCATCGTTCCATAAATGTTCTTGCCCTTGACCGCGCCGCCGATCACGAAATGGTGAGATCCCCAGCCGTGGTCGGTGCCGTCGCCGTTGCTGCTGAAGGTACGGCCGAAATCGGAAGCGGTGAAGGTAGTTACCTGCTTGCGCATGTCGGCGCCTTGCAGCGTGGCGAGAACGCTGTCGAAATAAGTCATGGCGTGGGCCAGCTTGGCCAGCAGCTCGGAGTGGGTGCCGACCTGCGCATCATGGGTATCAAAGCCGCCCAGGTTGACGTAGAACACCTGGCGCTTGAGGCCCATCGCATTACGCGCGCCTATCATCCGAGCAACGGTTTGCAGCTGCACGGCGAGCGGATTGACGGACGAGGCGCCGGTGACCGGACTGATGAAAGCCGGCGGATTGGGCACGCCGGAGGAGCCGGCCGGCAGCATGGCCGAGCTCAGGGAGGCCTGGCTGGTGATGGCGCGACGCATGACAGCAGCGTGCTCCTTCTGGAAGGCGTCGGTACTGTCCGCAGTGATAATGTTGCGCAGCGCGGAACCGGAAGCACCGAACAGGGTGCCGTTCAGGTTTGCAATGGGCGCCATGTCCGGCGACACCTGGAATTGCTGCACCGTGCGGCCGCTAAGGAACATGGCGTTGCCGTACGCCGAAATGGCGGTGTACATGGAGCTGGTGTTGGCCGAAGCCATCATGTCGGCAAAGCGCCCGCCCCATCCGCTCGACTGGCTGCCTTCGGGAGCCAGGGTTTGCCATGTGGCTTGCTGGTCGTTATGCGAAAACAGCTTGGACGGCTTGGTGTAAGCGCTTGACAGGTATTGTGCCTTGGTCAGCGGCTGCACCAGCGGACCCACGTTTGCCACGATCGCGGCGCTGCCGTTGTCAAACAGGGTTTTCATGCCTTGCAGGCTGGGGTGCAGCGCGAAGGTGCGGCCGCTCTGCGCCGTGGTTGGCGTAATGGGCAGCACGCCGCCGGCGGCGCCGGGCGCTGCCAGCGCGATCGCGCTGCCGGTGGCGCGCAGCCGTCGGTACTCGGACCAGGAGGTGCTGTCGGTTGCCAGCACCGTATTGAAAGCGTCGTTGCCGCCCGTGAGGAACACGCAGACCAGAGCCTTGTAGTCGGCGGCGGTCTGGGCCGCCGCCGTACCCATGGCAGCCAGGTTGAGACTGAACGGAATGGCGCTGCCGCCTGCCAGGGTCAGCATGTTGCCGATAAAGTGACGGCGGGAATTGGGGATATGGGTCATGGTGCCAGCCTTATTTTTGAGCCAGATATTCGGGAGATGCCATCGTCAGGTAGATCGCCAGGTAGACGCGGTTACGCTTGGCGTTGGCGACGTCGTACCCATTCCAGGTTTCCACCTTGGGCTGCACTACCGAGGTGACGGCGGCAATGAGTTGTGAACGTAAGGAGCTGGACATTGTGCCGCTCATGAGTAGCAGATTGATGCGGTCGACCAGTTTGTCCGGGGCATCGACCATGGCCAGCTCGGTGCTGTAGTCGCCCTTGACCTCCGAGTTTTTTCCCACCCCGTAAAGCAGTGCATTCTGCATATAGTTAAGGTAGCCGATCACGGAAGGTTCACCGGTGATCTGCATTTCAGGCGCCACCATGCCGGCGCTTGCCAAAGCGGTGTTAGGCGGTACGTAGCCTGGGCGGTAGAAATTGAAAACCGAAGGCGCGCGCAGCGGGCTCTGGCCCAAACCGGAGACGGCACTGTCGGCTGCCCAGAATAGATACTTACCCGATACTGACGTTGCCTTGAACGCGCGCAGCCAGTTGGCTTGGCGGAGTACCGGCTCACGTAGTTTCTTGGTGGTAGTGGTGTCCATGGCCTCGCTGTCGAGCAGGATGGCCTTGACCACCGCCTTCATGTCGCCGCGCACGCCGGAGCCGTTGTTATTGAACTTGGCAGCAACGCGTGACACATAAGCCGGACTCGGGTTGCTGGTCACCAGTCGCTGGATCAGCTGGCGGCTGATGAAAGGACCAACGTTCGGATGGTTGAACAAGGTATCCAGCGCGGTCTTCACCTCGGACGCTGCGGTGCCGCCACCACTCACGGTCACGCCGAGGAAGGACTTGGACGCGGTGGAGTGGAATTTTGGATAGTTCTGCATGGGCAGCGTGTCGCGGTTGGGGTCCCATACCGTGCCCCAGAAGCGTTCGTCGCTCTGGTCCGGCCCGCCCCAGCTCCAGCCTGTGAAGACCTTGGCCAGACCCATCACATCATCATGGGTATAGGTTTCGACAGGCTTGCCGTCTTGCAGCTTTAACGTGCCATCCTGATTTAGCTGATATAAGCCTATCGTCATCAGCTGCATCAGTTCCCGCGCAAAGTTCTCGTCCGGCATGCGGGTATCGGTTTCTTTCTGGTTACGCAAGTGATTAAGATAGATGCCCATGGTGGGATGCAGGGCCACATCCGTCAGCAAATCGCGGAAATTGCCAAGCGCGTTCTTGCCTAGCACATCGTAGTACGACGACATGCCGTATGGGCGCTGGTACAGTTCGCCATTGACTGCCGATACCACAAAAATCTGCGACAGCGCATATGCCACACGGCCGCGCAACTGATCGAAACCGGTTATGGCCTGCCACCAGAAAGCGCTTTGCATATCCTCTGCAGTCACTTTGGAGCCCGACGGAAGCGACGCCTGCAATTGCGTCATATACGTGGTGAACGATGTCTGAGCCGTCCACAGCTGTACATCCAGCCAGGCTGCCGGGCCATTGGTCGCGACGAAATTGATGGATGAATCGATAGGTCCGAAGCTTGCCTGGCTCAGGAAGTGGGCCGCCGCAGCCGGAGTTACCGCGGTACTGGCGGTACTGGAGGCAGTGGTGCTGCCAGCAGTGCTGGCCGCAGCTCCCTGGCGGACGAGGGCGGTAGTGCCATTGTTTTCGCCGCTGGCAGTGCTTATGCTGCTAAGCAGCACGGTGTTATTTGCTGCGGTGGAAGTATCATTGCTTCCGCCACCGCAGCCAGCCAAGGTGATCATTGCGGCAACCACGGTGCCGCGCACGAGCTTGCTTTGCATTACGTATTGCTCCTGTGAGTTCGATGAACCGATTCTATGGGGAATTTTCCACAAGGATACAAACGTTTCTCTTGAACGTGTGCCAACCTTAACTGTGGGAAATTAAAATCGCAGGAGATAGCAGGAGATCGCAGGCAAATGCGTACAAATTTTCAGCTTGCAAACGAATATTAATTTTCGTCAACGTCGCGTTTGGGCAACGATTTATTTTGCGTTTAGCTAGTTTTCCAGAATTTTATATAGTGCTAACGACAGATATCGTTTTGCAATCATCTGTTTTGCTGAAGACAAGCTGAGCTGAATTCTTGTGGCTAGCATCATGTTAGCCGGATTAATCAGGCAAAATCAAGTGCCTAAATGCATTGCTTTAGAAAAAAATATGGGCAGCCGAAGCTGCCCATAGTCAACAAATTAACAGGAATTACGCTACGGCATGTTGCGGTGCGGTGTCGCGCATTGAGAGCTCGTCATACAGTTGGCGGAACTCCTGGCTAAGTTTGTGCCGCACATCAAGGTGTACCATGGGCAGATTATGTTCGTGCGACTCGCGTATGCGCACGGAACTCGATAATTTACTGTCTAGCACAGGCAATCCTTCTTCCAGCAAGCGCGCGACCATGCGCTGCGGCAGGCTGGCGCGCGGCTGGAACTGGTTGACGACGATGCCTTCGATGCGCAGCCGGGGATTGTGGTCGGATTGGATTTCGGCCACATTGTTCATCAGCGTGTACAGGGCCTGGCGCGAAAAATCATCGCAGTCGAACGGAATCAGGCAGCGCTCGGCCGCGATCAGGGCCGACTGGCTGAAGAAGTTATAGGCCGGCGGCGTATCGACAAAGATTTCGTCGAACTCGGCCTCCAGCTCGTTGAGCAGGTCGCGCAGCTTGTAGATCTTGTGGCGCGACTCCAGCTTCGATTGCAGGTCGCCGATCTCCGGATGCGAAACGATCAGCGACAGATTCTCGAACGGCGTGGCGTGCACATAGCTGCGCGCCGGCGTAGGGAAGATGGTGAAGGCCAGGGTTTGTTCGAAATAGGCCGCCACCGTAGGCGCGGCCTGCTGCGCCGCATCGCCCAGCAGGTAGCGGCTGGAGTTGCACTGTGGGTCCAGGTCGATCAGCAAGGTGCGCTTGCCCTGGTGCGCTGCGATGGCGGCCAGGTTGACGGCAATGGTGGATTTGCCGACCCCGCCTTTCTGGTTGAAGATCACGCGTTTCATCCGTCTCCCTCCTGCGTTATGGATGCCGCCTAGTGTAGCAGGGTATGCTGCATCGCAATAACAAAAGTGCAAAAAAGGCAGCCGAAGCTGCCTTTGCGGGGCGGATGCGTGCGCTGTTACTGTTTGACGCAGTCCACGAAGTAGCCGCGCTTGCCATCCACTTCACGCTTGACCAGGCCGTGCACGTCGGTCTCGAAGCCGGGGAAGCGCTCGTTGAAGTCGCGTGCGAAGCGCAGGTAGTCGACGATGGTCTTGTTGAAGCGCTCGCCCGGGATCAGCAGCGGGATGCCCGGCGGGTAAGGCGTCAGCAGGATGGAGGTGATGCGGCCTTCCAGCTCGTCGATGGCGACCCGTTCGATTTCGCGGTGCGCCATCTTGGCGAACGCGTCCGACGGCTTCATGGCCGGCACCATGTCCGACAAGTACATCTCGGTGGTCAGGCGCGCCACGTCGTAGGCCTTGTAGAAGTCGTGGATCTGCTGGCACAGGTCGCGCAGGCCGACTTTTTCATAAGTCGGATTGGCGGCCGAGAATTCCGGCAGGATGCGCCACATGGGCTGGTTCTTGTCGTAGTCGTCCTTGAATTGCTGCAGTGCGGTCAGCAAGGTATTCCAGCGGCCCTTGGTGATGCCGATGGTGAACATGATGAAGAACGAGTACAGGCCGCATTTCTCGATGATCACGCCGTGCTCGGCCAGGTACTTGGTCACGATGGAGGCCGGGATGCCGGTCTCGTCGAACTTGCCGTCCAGCGACAGGCCGGGGTTGACAATGGTGGCCTTGATCGGGTCCAGCATGTTGAAGCCCGGCGCCAGGTTGCCGAAACCGTGCCAGTCGTCCTCGGCGCGGATGACCCAGTCCTCGCGCGAGCCGATGCCGTCTTCGGCGAATTCCTGCGGACCCCAGACCTTGAACCACCAGTCCTTGCCCCACTCCTGGTCGATCTTCTTCATGGCGCGGCGGAAGTCCAGCGCTTCCAGGATGGATTCCTCCACCAGGGCGGTGCCGCCCGGCGCTTCCATCATGGCGGCCGCCACGTCGCAGGAGGCGATGATGGAGTATTGCGGCGAGGTCGAGGTGTGCATCAGGTAAGCCTCGTTGAAGGCGTCCTGGTCCAGCTTGACGGATTCCGACTCGCGCACCAGCACCTGCGAAGCCTGCGACAGGCCGGCCAGCAGCTTGTGGGTGGACTGGGTCGAGAAAATCATCGATTCCTTGGCGCGCGGGCGGTCCTTGCCGATGGCGTGCATGTTCTTGTAGAAATCGTGGAAGGTGGCGTGCGGCAGCCAGGCTTCGTCGAAGTGCAGGGTGTCGATCTTGCCGTCCAGGAGCTCGCGCAGGGTTTCCACGTTGTACACCACGCCGTCGTAGGTGGACTGGGTGATGGTCAGGATGCGCGGCTTCTTGTTCACGGCTTCGCGCGCGAACGGATTGGCCTCGATCTTGCGCTGTATGCTCTCCATGGAGAATTCTTCCAGCGGGATGGGGCCGATGATGCCCAGGTGGTTGCGGGTCGGCATCAGGAACACGGGAATGGCGCCGCACATGATGATGGAGTGCAGGATGGACTTGTGGCAGTTGCGGTCCACCACCACGATGTCGCCCGGGGCCACGGTCGAGTGCCATACCATCTTGTTCGAGGTCGAGGTGCCGTTGGTGACGAAATAGCAATGGTCGGCATTGAAGATGCGGGCCGCGTTGCGCTCCGACTTGGCCACCGGGCCGGTGTGGTCCAGCAGCTGGCCCAGTTCTTCCACAGCGTTGCAGACGTCGGCGCGCAGCATGTTTTCGCCGAAGAACTGGTGGAACATCTGGCCTATGGGCGACTTCAGGAAGGCCACGCCACCGGAGTGGCCGGGGCAGTGCCAGGAGTAGGAGCCGTCGTTGGCGTATTCCACCAGGGCGCGGAAGAAGGGCGGCGACAGGCCGTCCAGGTAGGACTTGGCTTCGCGGATGATGTGCCGCGCCACGAATTCCGGGGTGTCCTCGAACATGTGGATGAAGCCGTGCAGTTCGCGCAGGATATCGTTGGGGATGTGGCGCGAGGTGCGGGTTTCGCCGTACAGGTAAATCGGGATGTCGGCGTTCTTGTAGCGGATTTCCTCGACGAAGGCGCGCAGGGTCTTGAGCGCATGGTCGGTTTCCTCGGCCGAGCCGCTGCCGAATTCCTCGTCATCGATGGACAGCACGAAGGCCGAGGCGCGCGATTGCTGCTGGGCGAACTGCGACAAATCGCCATAGCTGGTCACGCCCACCACTTCCATGCCTTCTTTTTCCATGGCGTCGGCCAGGGCGCGTATGCCCAGGCCGGAGGTGTTCTCGGAACGGAAATCCTCGTCGATGATGACGATGGGGAAACGGAATTTCATGGTGTCTCCAAAAAGAAGACCGCCCCTGACTATCGTGCAGAGGCGGGCAGGGCGCTACGGCGCAAAAAATTAAGAACGGGATTCTCGCAGAAATGCGGGCGATCCGGTGAAAAAATATCACACGTCATATTAGTGCAAGATTGCAACAGCCTGATGACATGCAGTGTACGCCCCCGCAGGGCGGAGCGGCGTCCGCTTATTCCTTGTCAGTGTGCCAGCAGGCTGGCCAGCGGATCGATGTGCAGCCAGGCAAAGGCCCCCAGGGCGATGCCGACCGCCGCAACGCCGTACGCCGCGCCTTGCAGCCATTTCTTGCGGGTCAGCAGGGTGATGGCGGCCAGCGAAATGGCGATTTGCTCGGCCGTGGTGGCCAGCGCCCACTGGTGGTGGGTGTGCAGGGCTTCGTCCGACTTCTTGTTCCACTCGTCGGCAGCCTTGTCCAGTTCCTCGGCTTCCTTCTTGATCCTGGCTTTTTCCGCCTCGTAGCGTTCGACCTGGGCCTTGTAGCGCTCGTGGTCCACGCCGGGCAGGGTCATGGCCAGTTCGGCCAGGTTTTCCTTGTTGGACTTGGCCTGGTAGTAATTCCAGCTGTTGGCGGCCTTGGTTTTCTCGATGGCGGCATTGTTCTTGAACAGGGCCGCGTCATTCTGGGTGGCGCCGCCCTGGTAGCCGAACATGGCGCCCACGGTGGCCAGGATGGCCGTCATCACGGCGATGTTATTGGAGAAGCTGTCGCTCTGGTGGGCGGCGTGTTCGACCGCGTGGTCGTGCGGACCGTGTACGTGGAATCCTTGTCCGGACATGGTTGTTTCCTTATTTGCGCTGGTAAGTGACGAAAGCATAGGGCAGGGCATCGGCCGAGACATGTTGCTCGCGCCCCGTTTCCTGCCATACCGTGGGATCGATGGCTGGGAAGAAGGCGTCGCACTCGAAAGTGTGGCCGATTTCCGTGACGACAAGAGTATGGCTCAGCGGCAGGGCCTGGGCGTAGATCTCGGCGCCGCCGATGATGTAGGCCGGCAGGCCGCTGGCCAGTGCCACGGCGGCCTCCAGGGAGGCGGCCCTTTCGGCGCCCTGGTGCGACCAGGCCGGGTTGCGCGTGACCACGATATTGCGGCGGTTGGGCAGCGGGCGGCCGATCGAGTCAAAGGTCTTGCGGCCCATGATGATGGCGTGGCCGGTGGTCAGGCGCTTGAAATGGGCCAGGTCCTCGGGCAGGCGCCACGGCAGGGTATTGTTGATCCCGATGCCGCGCCCGGCGTCGGTGGCGACGATAATGGTCAGATTGCTCATGGTGGCTAGGCTCAAGGGCGGATGGCGCGCATTATCGTTGAAACCCGGTGCAGGGGGAAGTGCCGCGCACGCCATCCGTTGCGCAAGCCATGTTTACGATAGGATACCGGCTCACCTACAGTCAAACAGAGCACCATGACGACTTTTGAAAAAACTGGCAGCCGCGCCATCCCCTCGCTGCAAGCCACGGTTGAAGACTACATCGAGACCACCACCGGCGCCCGCCACATCCACCTGGCCAGCGATTCGGCCGAGATGGTGTTCCTGGTGGCCTTCCCCACGGTGCCGGACGTCAGCGACGGCCGCGCCCACATCCTCGAACACCTGGCCCTGTGCGGCTCGCAGCGCTATCCGGTGCGCGACCCCTTCTTCGCCATGATGCGGCGCTCCACCGCCACCTTCATGAACGCCTTCACCTATGCCGACCGCACGGTGTATCCGTTTGCCAGCACCGACAAGGCCGACTTCTTCAACCTGCTGGACGTCTACCTGGACGCGACCTTCTTCCCGAATCTCGATTACCTGAACTTCCTGCAGGAAGGCTGGCGCTACGTGCTCAAGGATGGCAAGCTGTCGTACCAGGGCGTGGTGTTCAATGAGATGAAGGGCGCCTTCAACGATCCTATCCGCGCCCTGTACAGCGGCGTCGAAAGCACCCTGCTGGCCGGCACCACCTACGAGGTCGAATCGGGCGGCGATCCACTGGTGATCCCCGAGCTGACCCACGAGATGCTCAAGGAATTCCACGCCAGCCACTACCACCCGTCGCAGGCGGTGTTCATGACGGCCGGCGACATCAGCGCCGCCGAGATCCAGGAACAGATAGAGAAACGCGTGCTGTCCAAGCTGTCCGGCAGCGCGCCGCGCATGCTGCCGCAGCTGGCTGCCGGCTTTGCCGCGCCCAAGTCCAATGAAGTGCGTATCCCCTCGCAGAAGGCCAAGCCGGATGAATACGGCTTGCAGTTCGCCTGGCTGCTGGGCGAATCGGCCGACCTGGACACTTATTACAACGCCTACCTGCTGTCGTCCGGCCTGCTGGGCGATTCGTCGGCGCCGGTGATGAAGGCCATGGAATCGGCCGGTTACGGCCGTCCGTCGCGCCTGAACGGGCACGACGATGGCCCGCGCCAGATGATCTTCCACATCGGCATGGAAGGCTTGACCGAGCCGCAGATCGAACAGGCCCGCGCCCGCATCTGGGCCGCGCTGGAACAGGCCGCCGAGGAAGGCGTGCCAACGGAAACCCTGCAGGCGGCCCTGCGCGACGTGCGCTACAGCCAGCGCGACACGTCCAGCGGCCGCATGCCGAACGCGCTCACGCGATTGCTGCACGCGCTGCCGGTGGCCATGCGCGCCGGGAATGTGTTCGACGCCTTCGACAGCGACGAGCACCTGGCCAAGCTGGAAGCGGCGATCCAGGATCCGGCCTGGTTCAAGGGCCTGGTGCGCAATCTGCTGGACTCGCCGAACCGCCTGACCACCAGCGTGATCCCGGACGCCGACTACTTCAAGGCCCGCGACGCCGTCGAGGAAGCCCAGCTGGCGGCCCGCACGGCGGCCCTGGGCGACGCTGAGCGTGCCCGCATCGAAGCGGACACCGAGGCGCTGGAAGCGCACCAGCAGCTGCCGTCCAGCTCCGAGGTGCTGCCGCGCATCCGTCCGTCGGACGTCAGCCCGCATCCGCGTCCCTCGCTGCCGGTGCCGCCCGTGCAGGAGACGGCAGGCGCCAGGATGCTGCCGTTCTCCATCGCCTCCAACGGCCTGTCGTATGTGCGCGTGCTGTACGACGTGTCCGGCTTCAGCACCGAGGACTGGCCGTGGCTGCGCCTGTACAGCGACCTGGTGACGGAACTGGGCGTGGGCGAGATGGACTACGAACAGGCCGCCGCCTGGCGCCAGCGCATGGCGCCATCCTTCCACGTTGGCCTGGAGGCGACCCAGCAGCCGGGCGGCGCCCTGCACCTGGACCTGTGGTATGGCGCCAGCGGCCTGCGCGAGGAGCATGCCAACATCGCCGAACTGGTGTCGCGCAGCATCGCCGAGGCGCGCTTCGATGAACATGAGCGTCTGGCCTTCCTGATCGACAGCCAGGTGCAGGACCGCCTGAACGGCCTGGCGCAGGCCGGCAACCGCTACGCCATGCTGTCGGCGGCGGCGCCGGTATCGCCGCTGCGCCGCTTCGAGGACGAAATCAGCGGCGCCGCCGCGCTGCCGTTCTTCGGCCGCCTGCTCAAGCAGATCGGGACGCCGGAAGGGTTGGCCGCCATCGCTCAGCAGCTGCAGGCCCTGCACCAACGTATCATCGCCATCAGGCCGACCGTGCTGTCGGCCGGGGTGGGCGAGGATGGCCAGGCGCTGGGCAGCCTGCTGGCACTGCCGGCATCGCAGCCGGTGGCGCGCAGCGCGGCGCCGTCGCTGGCCGAGGCACCGCTGAGCAGCGTAGCGCTGCACGCGGTCAGCCAGATCAACCACTGCGTATCCGTATGGCGCGCGCCCATGATGCAGGAGGACGGCTCGGCCGCGCTCGCGGTGGCGGCTGAACTGATCACCAACCAGCTGCTGCACCCGGCGCTGCGCGAGAAGGGCGGCGCCTACGGCGGCAATGCCGGCTATGCGGGCAGTACCGGCACCTTCAGCATGTCGTCTTACCGCGATCCGCGCCTGGCCGGCACCTACGCCGATTTCGATTGGGCCATAGCCCAGGTGCTGGAAGCCGAGTTCTCGCAGGAGGAGCTGGAAGAAGCCATCATCTGCGTGATCAAGGGCATGGACAAGCCGAACGCGCCCTACGACCAGGTGCTGCACGCCTGGAGCCTGCGCCAGCGCGGCATCGACGACGGCGCGCGCCAGCAGTTCCGCACCGCCGTGCTGAACTGCACGCTGGACCAGATCCGCGCGGCGGTACGCAGGTGGCTGAAGAACGGCCAGCCGAGCCGCGCCGCCTTTGCCGGCAACCTGACCCAGGACCTGGCCGGCCTGCAAGGCGTGGACTTGCTGGAACTGGCCAACGCCGCCTAAAAGCCAGCGGCAACCCCGGGGTCAGGTCTCTAATTCGGACATGGGTTCGCTGGAAAAAGCAGGCTCATGTACCGATTAGAGACTGACCCCGATGTTATTTGGCATAGAAGGTGGACAGGGCGGCGGCCAGCTGGTCTGGCGCTTCGAGCGGGATCATGTGGCCGCTGCCATGCACGATGGCCAGCCGGACTTGCGGGGACTGCGCGGCAATCTCGCGCAGGTCGCCGGCGCTGACCATGGCGTCTTCCTCGGCGCCGATGATGAGTACCGGGCAGGTCAACTGATCCAGCCGCGCGGCCAGGTCCTCGCGGTCCATCGCGGCCACGAACTGCGCCAGCATCACGTCCTTGCCCAGGTCCAGCGACATCTGCTGTATGGTTTCCGTGATCGTCTTGTCTCCCATGTGCGATGGATGGACAAAATTGCGCAGCTGGCTGGGCGGCATGCCGGCAAAGGCATGTTTTTCCAGCGCCGTCATGGTGCGCTGGCGGCGTTCCTTTTCCTCGGGACGCAGCGCCCTGGCCGAACTGGCGATCAGCACCAGCGAGGCCACCCGCTCCGGGTGGTTGAGCGCATGTTCGAGCGCCAGATACGCGCCCAGCGAGAACCCGACGATGTGGGCCTGCGGCGCCGTGCGCGCCGCAATCACAGCTTGCATTTGCGCCCGCGTGCGGGCCTTGTACAGCGGGATATGGTTAGCTTCCACATCGCCCGGCAGCAGCGGAACCAGCTTGCCCCACAGGCGCTGGTCGCACATGGTGCCGGGGATGAAGTCGATCTGCATGGGATCGCCGCCAATCATACCGCCATCGCCGCCGTGATGGGCGCGTGGTGCTGGTAGCCTTCCAGGCAGAAGTCGGACGGTTCGATCTTTTCCAGCCATTCCGGTTCGTACTTGCCGGTCCGGGCGAAGTCCGGCACGCGGTCCGAGATCACCAGCCGGGGCGCCGGGTAGGGCTTGCGGGTCAGCTGTTCCTTCACCATGTCGATATGGTTTTCGTAGATATGGGCGTCGCCGATGAAGTAGCTGAACCAGCGCGGCGTGTAGCCTGTCAGGCGGCCGACCAGGTGCAGCAGGGCCGCGCCCTCCGCCATGTTGAACGGCGCGCCCAGGCCCAGGTCATTGCTGCGCACGTACAGGCACAGCGAAATCTCCCGGGTGGTGGGATTCGGGATGAACTGGTACAGCAGGTGGCACGCCGGCAGCGCGACCTGGTCCAGCACGGCCGGGTTCCAGCCGTGGAACAGGATGCGGCGGCTGCCCGGATTGTGCACGATGGTGTCCAGGCATTCGCGGATCTGGTCGATGGCCTTGTACAGCAGGACTTTCCTGACACCGCCATCATCGAGCGGGGCGATGACGGTGTAGCCGTTGCGCTGGGCGTCGGCGATCTGCTGGCCGGCGCTGGTGTCCAGCAGTTTGTAGCCCGGCCATTGGCGCCATTGCACGCCATAGACCGGGCCTAGGTCGTCCTCGCCCAGGCGGTGAGGGTTCTCCAGCCACTGCTGGTTTTCGTTGGCGTTCTGGTCCCATACCTTGCAGCCCAGCGCGCGGAAGTCGGCCGCGCTGCGCGAGGCGCGCAGGAAGGCGCACAGCTCACCCACCACCGACTTGAAGGCCAGCTTCTTGGTCGTCACGGCGGGGAAACCGTCTTTCAGCAGGTCGAAACGCATCATGGCGCCTGGCACGCTCAGGGTGCGGATGCCGGTGCGGTTGTCCTGCCAGCTGCCGGTCTCCAGCACGGTGTTGATGAGGTCCAGGTATTGCTGCATTCGATACTCCTAGTGTTGCGGGGCTTGGTCAAGGCGCTATTTTAACCGCTCAGCGCTTGCCGGTCCGGGGCTTGGACGCCGTGGCGCGGGCGGTGGCGCGGGCCGTCGACTTGGCGCCACGCCCACCTGCCACCACCACTGCGCCCCTGGGCGCCGACGGCGCAGCGGCGCTACGACGCGCCTTGCCGGCATTGTCAGGGACGCCTGGTTTGCTGGCATAGCCTGGGGCGCTGCCTGCGGGGCGGGGCGCAGCGCTCTTGTTCGCCACTGGGGCGGCGCGGCCGGTGCTGCTGGCTTTGCCGGCCGGCTGCGCAGACATAGGGGGGGCGGCAGCGGCTTTGCCGCCGGGAGGCCCGGTGAACGGGCGCTTCTTCCCGCCTGCCGCAGCAGCCTTGGCCGCCGCTGCGGCCTGGCCGGCGGCGCCGGTCTCCGGCACCCGGTGATCGGCCTCGAAGCCCGGTTCCTCCTCGCGCCGTATGGTCTGGCGCATCAGCGTTTCAATCTCGCGCAGCTGGTCCACTTCATCGGCGCAGACCAGCGAAATGGCCTCGCCCTCGGCGCCCGCGCGCCCGGTGCGGCCGATACGGTGGATGTAATCCTCGGCCACGGTGGGCAGATCGAAGTTGATCACCTGCGGCAGCGCCTCGATATCGAGTCCGCGCGCGGCCACGTCGGTGGCCACCAACAGCTGCACCTGGGCTTTCTTGAAACGCTCCAGCGCGCGCAAACGGGCCGGCTGGGTCTTGTCGCCGTGGATGCTGTCGGCGCTGATGCCTTGTTCCTGCAGGGTTTTCACCAGCTGGTCCACGCCCTTGCGGGTCTTGACGAACACCAGCGCCTGGCCCCAGCGCAGCTTGCGCAGCAAATGCAGGAACAGCTCCGGCTTGCGCTTCTTGTCGGTGGTGACCAGCCATTGCCTGACGCTGCGTGCGGCGGTGTTGCGCGGGCTGACCTGGATGGACAGCGGATCGTTTTGCAGCGCCGCCGCCATGGCGCGGATATCGTCGGAGAAGGTGGCCGAGAACAGCAGCACCTGGCGCCTGGCCGGCAGCGCCTCGAACACGGCGTTCAGCTCGCGCGCGAAGCCCAGGTCCAGCATGCGGTCGGCCTCGTCCAGAACCAGGGTCTGCAGCGCGTCGAAATGCAGCGCGCCCTGATGGCGCAGGTCCAGCAGGCGGCCGGGCGTGGCCACCAGCACGTCCAGCCCCTTGCGCAGCCTGGCGATCTGCGGTTCCAAGGGCACGCCGCCATAGGCGACATGGCAGCGCAGCGGCAGGTTGCCGCCGTAGGTGCGGAAGCTCTCGTAGACCTGCTCGGCCAGCTCGCGCGTGGGCACCAGCACCAGGCAGCGCACCGATTGCGGCATGGCGACGCCCGCCATGGTCAGCTGCTGGAGTATGGGCAGGGCAAAGGCGGCGGTCTTGCCGGTGCCGGTCTGGGCCGCGGCCAGCACGTCGCGGCCGGCCAGGACTGCGGGTATGGCCTGCTGTTGCACCGGCGTCGGCTCGCGGTAGCCCAGGGTATCCAGTGCGCGCAGCAGGGGATCGATCAGGCCGAAGTTCTGGAAAGTCATGATGAGGGAGCCGGCAAAAGGCGCAAGTGTAATCTAATTCAGCAGTGCGGCCGACCACAGGCCGAGAATTTCCGGAAGCCGCTGCGCAGGGACGGCCAGCAGGTTATCCCCCACATAGAGCTCGGTGTAGCAGTGGTCCGGCAGCGCCGCATGGGCGACCCGGTTGTACAGCCACACGCCATGCTGCCGCGCGACCTGGTCGCGCAGTTCCAGCGCACGCTCGCAGGACACCGGCATATGCACGTGCAGCATATTGGCCTGCGGCCGCGCCGGATTCGGTTTCAACTGCGGCCAGGCACGCAGCGCTTCATACAGGTGCAGGGTGCGCCGGTAGTAGTCCGGCATGGCGGCCAGGCGGGCATCGAACTGCATGGCGGCGGCCACCACGTAGGGCGTGCGGTGGATCACGTTGCCGCCCTGGCGGTGGAACCATTGGCGCGCCTTGGCGACAAAGGCCTCGCTGCCTGCCAGCACGGCACCGCCCAGGCCGCCTATGCCCTTGTACAGCGAGACGTAGACGCTGTCAAAGCCGGCCGCGATCTGGTCCAGCGGCTTGCCGTAGGCGGCAGCCGTCTCCCACAGGCGCGCGCCATCCATGTGCAGGTGGATGCCCTGCTGCCGGCACTGCGCCTTGATGGACAACAGATCATCCCAGTCCGGGCACTGGCCGCCGATCTCGCGCGCGGGCAGCTCCAGGAGAACCGCGCCCAGCTGGTCGGGCACGGCCTGCAATTCCTCCAGCGTCCAGGGGCGGAAAGGATCGCCGATCTGCAGCGCCTGGAAGTGGTCGAACAGCTGGTAGTTGCTGCGCTCGTGGCGCAGGATGTGGGCGGTCGGATGCAGCGCCACCAGGCGGCTGCCGCGCTCCATGCAGGCAATGCGCAGCGCGGTGGCCTGGGTCATGGTCCCGGTGATGCAGAATGCGGCCGCCTCGCAGCCCAGCAGGTCGGCGATTTTCTGCTCGAATTGCTGCAGCAACTCGCCGTTGCCGTACATGTCATGGCTGACGCCGTGCGCCGCGCACCACGCCGACATGGCGGCGAATTGCTCGGTCGGCGTCTGCGCCCGGTGGCCGGGCAATATGGTATGGCATTGCTGCCGCAGTTCGGCATCGGTCATGGGCGTGCTCCTGTTGAGGAGCCCAATGTTACCGGGTTTTGGGCGCGCGCGCCGGCTGGCGGCTGAAGCCGGGCTTAATGCTCGATATGGACGTTGTGGAATTGCAGCGCCGCCAGGTTGGCGTAGATGCCGCCATGCGCCACCAGCTCGGCGTGGGTGCCGGTTTCGACGATGCGGCCATCCTCCATTACGATGATGCGGTCGGCGCGCTGCACGGTGGCCAGGCGGTGCGCGATGATGACGGTGGTGCGGCCTTGCATGGCCGCCTCCAGCGCCTTCTGCACCAGGCGTTCCGATTCCGCGTCCAGCGCGCTGGTGGCTTCGTCCAGCAGCAGCAGGGGCGGATTCTTCAGCAGGGCGCGCGCGATGGCGATGCGCTGGCGCTGCCCGCCCGAGAGGCGCACCCCGCGCTCGCCCAGGAAGGATTTGTACCCTTGCGGCAGGCGCTCGATGAATTCATGGGCGGCGGCCAGCCTGGCGGCCTGTATCACTTCCTCGTCGCTGGCGTCGGCGCGGCCGTAGCGGATGTTTTCCATGGCGTCGGCCGAGAAGATCACGGTATCCTGCGGCACGATGCCGATGGCGTCGCGCAGGGTATGCAGGGCCAGCTGGGTGATGTCCACCCCATCGAGCTTGATCTTGCCATGCTGCGGATCGTAGAAACGCAGGAACAGCTGGAACAGGGTGGTCTTGCCGGCGCCGGACGGTCCCACCACGGCCACGGTTTCACCCGGCTTGATGTCCAGCGAGACCTGGTCCAGGGCCGCGCTCTCGGGCCGGGAAGGGTAGTGGAACTGCACTGCTTCCAGGCTCAGGGCGGCGCCGTTGGCCGCGCGCGGCGGCAGCGCCAGCGGCTGCGCCGGCGAGACGATGGGCGACTTCACCGACATCAGTTCCAGCAAACGCTCGGTGGCGCCGGCCGCGCGCTGGGCCTCGCCCATCACCTCCGACAGGGCCCCGATGGCGCCCGCCGTGATGGAGGCGTACAGGATGAACTGCCCCAGGTCGCCGCCGGTCATGCTGCCGTTCAGCACCGCATGGGCGCCCAGCCACAGCACGAACACGATGGCGCCAAACACCAGCACGATGGCCAGCATGGTCAGGATGGCGCGCGCGCGGATGCGGTCCATGGCGGTGCGGAACGCGCCTTCCACCGAGGCGCCGAAGCGTTCCGACTCGATGCGTTCATGGGTGAAGGCCTGCACGGTGGGCATGGCGTTGAGGATTTCGCCGGCCAGGGCGGACGCATCGGCCACCCGGTCCTGCGAGTCGCGCGACAGCTTGCGCACGCGGCGGCCGTACATCACGATGGGCAGCACGGTCAGCACCAGCAGGCCGATGATGATGGCGGTCAGGCGCGGGCTGGTCACGAACAGCATCGCCAGCCCGCCCACGAACAGCAGGATGTTACGCAGCGCCATGGAGATGCTGGTGCCGACCACCGACTGTATCAGCGTGGTGTCTGTGGTGATGCGCGACAGGACTTCACCGGTCTGCGTGGTCTCGAAGAACTCCGGGCTCTGGGTAACGACGTGGCGGTACACGGCGCTGCGGATGTCGGCCGTGACGCGCTCGCCCAGCCAGGACACGGAATAGAAGCGCGCCGCCGTCGCCACCGCCAGGATCGCGGCCAGCCCGAACAGCGCCAGGAACACCAGGTCCACGTGCTGGATGCTGCGCGCGCCGGCAGCGGCGCCGAAGCCCAGGTCTATCATCTGCTTGAAGGCGGCCGGGATGGCCAGGGTGGCGCCTGCCGCCACCACCAGCGCCACACCGGCCACGGCAAAGCGCTTGCTGTAGGGGCGCAGGAAGGGCGCCAGTCCGCGCAGGGCCGCCAGGCTGCCCTTACGCTGTTCCTGGGCGGGGCTGGAAGATGCGGCGGGCGCCGGGCTGGCGGGATGCTTGCTCATATTGTAGGCTGCGGTGTCGGTGCTCATCTGGTTCAAAGCCGGTAATCAGTGTTCATACAATGTTCATAATTTCATGCGGCTGGCATAGCCCGTCATTTCCAGGTAGCCGTGGCCGGCCGGCTTGCCGTCGCGTCCCAGCGTGACGGCGCCTTCCCAGTACACGGCGCCGGTGGAGCGGCGCGAGTCCAGCTCCTGGTCGTCCTGCAAAGGCAGGATGTCCCAGGTGGTGCTGCCGGTGGTGAGGCGGGTGGCGACCGGATACTCGGCATTGGTGCGGGGCGAACGCCACCGCCGTTGCGGGGTGAAGCTGACCTGGTCGGGCTGATACTGCGTGATCTTGCCGGACGCATCGCGCCATGTCGCGTGCGCCCATAGTTTAGCACCTGTGCGGCTGCGGATCTCGAATGCCATCAGCGCGCCGCCATCGGCCAGGTTGGCGCCTATCCAGTCCCAGCCCTGGGCCTCGGCGTCCAGCACTTCGCTCGACCATTCATGGTCCAGCCATGCGCTGCCGGTGACGGCGGCATTGCCGCTCCCGCGCGCCACGGTGCCGGTCACGCGCAGTTGCGGTTCGCTGTAGTAGTAGCTGGCCTGGGCCGGCTTAGGTCCCTTGCGCGAGTAGCCCTGTTCGCCCTGCAGCAGGCGTGGCTGGGATGGCGCCAGCACCAGGTCCAGCTTAAAACCGGCGCCATTCACGGAGACCGCATAATTGCCGTCGGCGCCGCGCCGCATGCGCCAGTCGTCCAGGCGCACATCGGTGTCGCCGGCCTTGGCGTAGGCCAGGCCGAAGCCTTCGCGCGCGCTGCGCTGGTCGTGTAGCAGCTTGCCCTGCGCCGGGTCGGAGACGGCGGCGTGGCCGATGATGAGCTGCCTGGGCGCGAAGGCGCTGGGGTTGTCCCGGCCGTGCGCGGTGGCGCTGCGGAAGAAGGTCACCTGGAAGCCCAGCGGCTTGCCGTCCCGCGTGTTGAGCCAGCCGGTCACGTACCACCATTCGGTCTTGTGGCCGGGGTGGGCGCCCAGGTCGCCCGGAAAGCGCAGCGGCGCCGCCAGCGGCGTGACGGCATCGTACTGTGGCGGCGCAGCGCTGGCAGCCATGCAAAATAGCGCCAGCAGCGCGATCAGGTAACGCAGCATCACCAGTCCTCCCTCACGGCCCGTATCGGCCCGCCTGACAAGGCGCTACGGCCCGACACCAGCGCGGTCAGCGCGGCGGCGGCCAGCAGCAGCGCCGCCACGCCCCCCAGCAGCGGCCAGGGCATGTGCAGCTGCATGGTCCAGTGGAAGGACTGCGGGTTGACGATGAAAATCAGGACCAGGCTGATGACCCAGCCCAGCACGAAACCGGTCGCGATGCCGAGCGCCGTGAGCGCGCCGCCCTCGATGGACAGGATAGCCAGCACCTGGCCCCGGGTCACGCCCACATGGCGCAGCATGCCGAATTCCTTGGCCCGGGCCAGGGTCTGGGCCGAGAAAGTGGCGGCCACGCCGAACAGCCCGATCACGATGGCGACCGCCTCGAGCAGATAGGTGATGGCGAAGCTGCGGTCGAACACGCGCATGCTGAAGGCGCGGATATCGTCCGGCGCGCTGATCTCCAGCTCCTGTCCGAACCGCAGGCGCTTCAGTTCGGCAGTGACGGCGGCTGCGCTGGCGCCGGGCGCAAGCCAGATGGCGGCATTGCTGGCGTCCTGGTCGCCGGTGATGGCGCGGTAGTCGGACAGGCGGATCTGCACCGAGCCGGTGGGCGTGCCGTAGTCGCGCCATACCCCGGCCACCACGAATTCGCGCAGACTGCCCTGCAGCGGCAGGCGGATGCGCTGGCCCAACCGCATGCCGTACACATCCACCATGGCTTCCGAGATCCAGGCCGGCGCCAGCCCGCCTTGCTGGCTGGCGTCCAGCGCCGGACCGGTCAGCGCCAAAGTGCGCGCCGCGTCGTTGGCGTCGATGCCGCCGCGCGCGATCAGCGCCACGTTGGGCCGCTCGGGCGCCAGGGAAATGGAGCGTGAGCGCATGAAGTCCACCCGCGCCACGCCGGGCAGGGCGGCAATGGCGGCCTGCTCCCGGGGGCGCAGGGCGGCGGTGCTGCCGCCGCTGGTGGAGCGCGTGTACAGGTCGGCCGGCAGGATGTGCTGCATCCAGTCGTCGAACGACACGCGGAAGCTGGATACCATGATGGCCATGGCCACCATCAGGCTAAAGCTGGACAGCACGCCGCCCAGCGCGATCCCGGCCTGGCCGGATGCGTTGGCCAGCCGCGCCAGCGTCAGCGACAGCACGGCCGACGATTGCGGCTTGCGCGCCGCCCGCGCGCTCCAGCGGCGGTGGGCGTCGCGGAAAACGGCTGCGGCCAGGCGCGGCATGAGGGCGATGGTCCCCAGCAGCATCAGCGCGATGGACAGGTAGCCGGGCAGCGGCAGTTCCAGCACCGGCGGCGCCTGGGTCAGCGCGGCGGCCAGCGCCAGGCAGGCCAGCGCCGGCCACGGACGCGCCAAACGCCGCATGGCGCCTTCCTCCGTGCCCGACTTGAGCGCAACGGCCGGCTTGGCGCGCGCCGCTTCCAGCGCGGGCGCCAGGCAGCCCAGTACGGCCACCGCCACGCCCAGCGCGAAGTACACCAGCGCCGCCAGCGGCGTGGAATGCACTTGCGGGCGCACGCCGGCGAAGTAGCCGGCGCCCAGGTCGCCGCCCAGGAAATGCAGCACGGCGGCCGCCACGCCATAGCCGGCCGCGATGCCGATGGCCGATCCGGCCACGCCCAGGCTCAGGCCTTCCAGCAGGATCTGGCGCAGCAGGTGGCGGCGGTCCAGGCCCAGCACGCGCAGCAGGGCGAACTGGCTGCGCCGCCGCAGCACGGACAGGGCCTGGGTAGAGAATACCAGGAAGGCGCCCGTGAACAGCGCCACCAGGGCCAGCACGGTGAGGTTGACGCGGTAGGCGCGGCTCATGGCGTCGTTGCGGCTGTCCTGCTCCTCGCCGCCGGGGATGAGCACGCGGAAGCGCCCCGGATGCAGGCGATCCAGGTCGGCCGCGAGCGCGGCGCGGAAGGCGTCGCGGTTGACGCCGTCGCGCAGCTTGAGGTCGATGCGCGACAGCTGTCCCAGCTTGTCGAGGCGCCACTGCGCGGCGGCGATATCCATCACGCCAAGGCGCTGGCCGCTGCGGGCGCGCAGCAGGGAACCGGCCACGCGCAGCGGCACGTCGGCCACGCCGGAGCGCAGCGCCAGCGTACCGCCGTCTTTCAGGTCAAGCCAGCCGCGCGCGGCCGGCGACAGGAAAATGGCGTCGTCAGCCAGCGTATCCTCGGCTGCGCCTTCGGCCGGCACGCCCATCAGGTCGGGCGCGATATAGCCGGCCCGGAAGGCGTCGATGCCGATGATCTTGAGGGCGCCTTGGCGGCCGCCGACCGAAGCATCGAATTCCAGTATCGGCGAAGCCACGGCCACCCCGGGCCGCTGCGCCAGTACGGGATAGATATTTTCGTCGAACAGCGGCTCGGTGCCCGCCACCTGCACGTCGGCCATGCCGGACAGGCCCTTGACGGCGGACGAGAACTCGTTGATGGCGGCCGCGTTGATCAAATGGATGGCAAAGCCCAGCGCGATGCCGATGGCGATGGCCGCCACTGCCGTCAGCGCGCGCAGCGGATGTGCGCGCCACTCGCCCTGCAGCAGCCAGCGCGACAAGCGGCGCAGGGCGGCGCTCCCCATCAGCGCGGACACTCCAGCGCCAGCGTGTCGCCGGCGCGGCGAGCGCGCTGCTGTGCGCTGTCCCGCCTGGGCACGGAGGCGTTGCGCGCATCCTCGTCGGCCCAGCGCTTGGCCAGGGCCAGCTTGGCGCACTTTTTCTGGCGTGCGTCGGCCACGGCGGAGAGCTTGGCTTGCTCACGGGCGTACAGGTCCTCGCGCTGGTGGCGCGCCTTTTCCAGCGCGGCCGCTTCCCTGCGCTGCCGTTTCAGGTCCGAGGCTGCGCCGGGATCGGCCTTGGGTGCGTATGGCGCCGGCAGGACGGTGTCGGCGCCGGCCTCGCATGGCTGGTCGCCATAGGTGGTTTTGCCCTCGTGTACGCATTTGTGCATGGTTTGCGCGCGGGCGGCGGGCAGCGCCACGGCCAGCAGGCCGGCTGCCAGGGCGGCAAGGGTGTAGCTGGTGTTCATGATCATCCCTTCACAGAATTTTTCCGGGATTCATGATACCGAGCGGGTCCAGCGCCGCCTTGATGGCCCGCATCATGTTCAGCTCCACCGCCGGTTTGTAGCGGGCCAGTTCGCCGCGTTTCAGTGCGCCTATGCCGTGTTCGGCCGAGATCGAGCCGCCGAAGGCCATGACGCTGTCGTGCACCACGCGGTTGACGGCGTCTTGGTTGCGCAGGAAATCCTCGTTGGAGACGCCGGGCGGCGGCGCCACGTTGTAATGCAGGTTACCGTCACCCAGGTGGCCGAAGCACACCAGCTGGCAGCCGGGGAAGGCCGCGTCCAGCTGCGGATTGGTGGCGTCCAGGAAGGCGGCGATGCTGGAGACGGGCAGCGAGATATCGTGCTTGATGTTCTTGCCGGCCTTGGCCTGGGCCAGCGGGATATGCTCGCGCAGCTGCCACAGCGCCCTGGACTGCGCCACCGATGCGGCCACCACGGCGTCTTCGATGATGTCCTGCGCCAGCGCGGCGGCCACCGACTGTTCCAGCAGCGCCACCGCATGCGCTTCGGACTCGCTGCTGGACAGCTCCAGCAGCACATACTGCCCATGCGGCGTGGAGAAGGGCTGGCGCAGCAGCGGGAACTGCTGGCCCACCAGGGACAGGCAGTAGTGCGACATCAGCTCGAAACCGGTCAGGCTGGCGCCGCAGCGCGATTGCATCAGCGCCAGCAGGCGCAGGGCGTGGGCTGGCGAGGGCAGGGCGGCCAGCGCCGTGATGCTGGCCTTGGGGGCCGGATACAGCTTCAGTACCGCGCCGGTGATGATGCCCAGCGTGCCTTCGGCGCCAATGAACAGGTCGCGCAAGTCGTAGCCGGTATTGTCCTTGCGCAGGCCGCGCAAGCCATTCCAGACTTCCCCCTGCGCCGTGACCACCTCCAGCCCCAGGCACAGTTCGCGCGCGTTCCCGTAGCGCAGCACGCCGGTGCCGCCCGCGTTGGTGGACAGGTTGCCGCCTATGGTGCAGCTGCCCTCGGCCGCCAGCGACAATGGGAACAAACAGCCATGCGCGGCCGCCGCTTCCTGCGCCCGCTGCAGGATGCAGCCGGCGTCCACGGTCATGGTGAGGTTGACGGGATCGACCTGGCGCACGCGGTCCAGGCGCGCCAGGGACAGCACCAAGGCGCTCCCGCTGGCGTCCGGCACGCTGCCCAGCACCAGGCCGGTGTTGCCGCCCTGCGGCACCAGCGCCACCCGGTACAAGGCGCAGGCGCGCACCAGCCGAGCCACTTGCTCCACGCTGGCGGGGCGCAGCACGGCCGCCGCCTTGCCGGTAAACCGGCCGCGCCAGTCGGTCAGGTAGGGCGCCATGCCGGCGGCGTCGGTCAATACATGGGCCTCGCCGACCGCGGTGCGGCATTCGCGCAGAAAATCAGGATTCATTTGACCGTGCTGGATTTGATCTTGTCCAGCAGCTCCCTGGCCATTTGCCTGGCGGCGCGCTTGTAGGGCCGCAGGAACAGCACCGCGCACACGAAGTAGACACAGACGATGGCCGCTTCGCCCCAGCCCAGCCAGGCCGATACGCTGCCCCGGTCGCTGTAGCCGCGCACCACGCCCTCGGCGAAGTACAGCAGTATCATCATCGAGGTCCACTGCAGGGTGTAGATGTCGCGTTTGATCAGTCCCAGCAGCGGGAACAGCAGCGGCACGGCTTTGAGCACCAGCCAGGAGCCGCCCGGATGCAGGGGCGCCAGCACCGTCTCCCACAGCACGCACAGCAGGATCAGGGCGCCCAGGCTGCCCATCGCGCCCCAGTGATATGCCTTGTGCATGCTGCTTTCCATGTCTGTCCCCTATGCCGCCACGCGCGGCGCTTGTAGTTTGACCGCGGTTTCGGCCAGGCGTTTGCCCAGCGCCAGCGCCAGGCGTCTCTCATCTTCCGTAAAGGCCTTGCCGCCATCCAGGCCGGCCCAGTGGCTGGCGCCGTAGGGCGTGCCGCCGCTGGCGGTGGTCATCAGTTCCGGGTTGGTGTAGGGCAGTCCCAGCACCATCAGGCCATGGTGGAACAGCGGCACCATCATGGAAAGCAGGGTGGCTTCCTGGCCGCCGTGCAGGCTGCCGGTGGAGGTGAACACGCAGGCCGGCTTGCCGGCCAGGGCGCCGCCCAGCCATTGGGTTGCCGTGCCGTCCCAGAAATACTTCATGGCGGCGGCCATGTTGCCAAAGCGGGTAGGCGAGCCGACCGCGATGCCGGCGCATTCCTCCAGGTCGGCCAATTCCACATAGGGCGCACCTGCGGAGGGCACATCCGGCTCGGTGGCCTCGGCCACGGTGGACACGGCGGGCACCGTGCGCAGGCGGGCGTCGCAGCCCGGCACGCTTTCCACCCCTTGGGCGATCAGCTCGGCAAGTTTGCGCGTGGCGCCGTGCCGCGAGTAAAACAATACGAGAATTATCAGGTTGCGTGAGTTCATCAGCGTTATTATAGGGCGCTTGGCGGATAGCATGTTTGCTATTCTTATATCCACCATATCGAGTACAAGTTATTGAAATACCTGTCTTCCTTCATTCAATACGTGTTCCACCGCTGCCGCAGCGGCGTGGAGACCGTCCGTTCCCTGTCCTGGCATGAGGTGCGCGACCTGCTGCTGTTCGCCAGCCGCCGCCTGCGCGAGGAAAGCCTGCCCCAGGTGGCGGGCAGCCTGACCTTCACTTCGGTGCTGGGACTGGTGCCGCTGCTGACCATTGCACTGGCTATCTTCACCACCTTCCCCATGTTCACCACCTTCCGCAGCGCCCTGGATGCGTACTTCATCCAGAGCGTGATGCCCAAGGCGATTTCCAGCACCATCATGGGCTACGTGACCATGTTTGCCTCCAAGGCGACGCGGCTGTCGGCCGTGGGGGCGGTGGCGCTGGTGTTTACCTCGATCGCCATGATGAACCTGATCGAGCGCGTGTTCAACCGGATCTGGCGCGTGCGCGGCGAGCGCCGCTGGACCCGCCGCATCCTGGTGTACTGGGCCATCCTGACCCTGGGGCCGCTGATGATAGGGGTGTCGCTGACCCTGTCCTCGCGCGTGTTCATGGCCACCAGCGACCTGGTGGGCGATATCCCCATCCTCGGTACTCTGATCTACACGGTGGTGTCGCTGGCGCTGACCGTGGGCGGCTTCACCCTGCTGTATGTGGCCGTGCCCAACCGCGACGTGGACTGGCGCGACGCCGCCTGGGGCGGGCTGGTGGCCGGCGTCGCCTTCGAGCTGGCCAAGCGCGGCTTTGCCATCTTCATCGTCCAGTTCCCGACCTATTCCAAGATCTATGGCGCGCTGGCGGCGCTGCCGCTGTTCCTGCTGTGGGTTTATTTATCGTGGATGATTACCCTGATAGGCGCGCTGCTGGTGGCTGCGCTGCCGGTGGTGAAGTATGAGCGCTGGTGGCATGAGGCGGTGCCCGGCGGCGAATTCGTGGACGCCATGGCCATCCTCAAGGTGCTGTACGTGGCCTGCGTGTGCGGCGATACGGCCCTGGTCAGCGCCGGCCAGATCCGCCTGCGCACCCGGCTGGGCTTTGACGAGATGGACAAGCTGCTGGAGAAAATGCTGGCCGAGGGCTGGGTGGGGCGGGTCAACGTCGATCCGCCGCGCCGGGTGGAGTGGGGCAAGCGGGTCAGCGAGGGCAGCGACCAATGGGTGCTGCTGGCCAATGTGGACAAGCTGACCGTGGCCGATGTCTACCGCCTGTTCGTGTTTGGCGGCATGGCCGTCAATGCCGGCGTGGTGGGTGATGGCGACGACGAGCGCGACCTGCAGGCCGCACGCGACGCCGCCGCGCTGGCGCGCACCGTGGAGAGCGCCGTGGAGGCCGGCCTGGGCCAGCCCCTGGCCGAGCATTTCGGCCCGCTGGACTGCCGTTAATCGCCGGTCAACAACAGAGTGCGGGCATGGTGCGGTTTGGTTATCCGCAATACTGGCTTTTTTGCCTCCCATACGATACATTCTGCCTGAAAGGCGAGAACAACCAGACTCCCATCCACAGAGCGACCAACCCGAGACAGGACGGCCCACCATGAAAGTTTCCGAAATTCTCCAAGTCAAAGGTAATATCCTTTACACCATCAGCCCCGATCAACCCCTGGCGGATGCCGCCAACACCATGGCGGAAAAGGATATCGGCTCGCTGGTGGTGATGGAGTTTGGCGACCTGGTCGGCATGCTGACCTTCCGCGAGGTGCTCAAGGCCGTGCACAGCAACGCGGGCTCGGTGGGCACCGGCACCGTGCGCAAGCACATGGACGACCATCCCATCACGGTCACCCCGGACACCGACGTCAATGAAGTGCGCCGCATCATGCTGGAAAAGCACGCCCGCTACCTGCCGGTCATGAACGCCCGCACCATCCTCGGGGTGATCTCGTTCTACGACGTGGCGCGCGCCGTGCTGGAGGCGCAGAGCTTCGAGAACCGCATGCTCAAGGCTTATATCCGCGACTGGCCTGCCGAGGCGGATCAAGCGGCTGACTGAACTTGCGCCTTGGGGGGCACGTATTGTCACGCACGTAGCCTGACGGTAATAGTGCCTTGTGGAGTCACTGCCGCGTTTGCTGAAATACTCGTGAAACCGTCGAATTTTCATCGGCTTCGGCTATAATCTGGTGGAGGGTGGCAACGCCATTGTGGTTTGCCAGGAATTGCGTCGGTCGGGCCGCCACGTCGGACTTCGCTCGACTATGCAAATTTCCACTGCTGTATCCCGTTCCTTCACCGAATTTACCAACTCATCCAAAGCAGGCGGCATTGTGCTTATTGTGTGCACAATCGTCTCGCTAAGTATTGCCAATACAACGCTAGGCCCGCAGTACCTCCAATTCTGGCATACAAACGTTGCCGGATTAAGCATCGAGCTGTGGGTCAACGATGCGTTGATGGCGGTCTTCTTCCTCCTTGTCGGCCTGGAGCTTGAGCGCGAGCTTTACTGCGGCGAACTCTCCGATTTGAAGCGGGCCATCCTTCCCGCTATCGCGGCGGTCGGCGGTATCGCATTGCCCAGCTTGATACACTTCAGCTTGAATCATGGTACTGAAACGCAACCGGGCTTAGGCATCCCAATGGCGACAGATATCGCGTTTGCACTCGGTGTGCTTGCGTTGCTTGGAAGCCGCGTGCCCGCGGCGCTGAAAGTATTCCTCGCGGCGCTAGCCGTCATGGATGATCTTGGCGCGATTGTTGTAATCGCCTTGTTCTACACTTCTACGGTGTCGGTTGCTTATTTGCTGGGTGCACTGGCGGTATTCGGGGCACTCATGTTTATCAACCATAAATTACGTATCACCGTGCTCCCGCCGTATCTCATCGGCGGCGTGCTGATGTGGTTTTTGATGCTGAAATCTGGCGTGCACGCCACCATTGCCGGAGTCTTGCTGGCGTTCGCTATCCCGTTCTCCAGGGCACAAGACGATGAGGAATCGCCATCCCACCGCCTGGAGCACGCTCTCCATAAGCCTGTCGCGTTCATCATTTTGCCTGTCTTCGCGCTTGCCAACACCGGCATCGTGCTGTCCCCGGACTGGCCGCAGCACCTGCTGTCCACGAACAGTTTGGGCATCATATTGGGGCTGGTCATGGGCAAGCCCGTGGGAATCACGTTGGCATGTGTGGCGGCGGTGGTTCTCGGCGTGTCCAAGCTCCCGGATGGCCTGAGGTGGTCCCACATCGTCGGCGTTTCGATGTTGGGCGGCATTGGGTTCACCATGTCCATCTTTATCGCGAACCTGGCGTTCCCCGGCTTTCCCGACATCGTGAGCGCAGCGAAGCTGGCCATCCTTGTTGGCTCTTTGATCTCGGGCGTAGCCGGCTACATATGGCTAAGCAAGAAGTCATGACCTGACTGCATGGTGGTATGGCCATCCCGGCAACACCATCAGGCGGCCAGCAGACGGCCCAGCAGCGGCGCCAGCAGCACCATCAATATACCGCTGAAAATCATGGTGAGGCTGGCGACCGCGCCTTCCTGCGGCCCGAGCTGGCGCGCCATGCTCATGCCGAAGCCGTGCGCGGCGGCGCCGAACGGCGCCCCGCGCGCGATCCGCATGCGCAGCGGCAGCAGCGCCAGCAGGGTTTGTCCCAGCAGGATGCCGAACAGTCCGGTGATCACCACGAAGATGCCGGTCAGCTGGGCCGAGCCGCCCAGGTGTTTGGTGGCTTCCAGTGCGAACGGGGTCGAGACCGAACGCGCCAGCAGGCTGTGCGCCAGGCTGCCGTGCAGGCCCAGCGCGCGGTCCAGCAGCAGCGTGCTGCCCAGCGAGGCGGCTATCCCTGCCATACTGCCCAGGCCCAGCGCCAGCCAGTGGCGCCTGACCAGTGCGCGGTACTGGTAAATCGGCAGCGCGAAGGCCACGGTGGCGGGGCCGATCAGCCACACCAGCCAGCGCGTGTCGCCGAAATACTGCGGGAAGGGCGTGGACGACAACTGCAGGATGGCGATCAGCACCGCCGACGTGGAGATGGCAGGCGTCAGCCAGAAGTAGCCGTAGCGCCGGTGCAGTGCGCGGTTGGCGTAGAACAGGGCCAGCGTCAGCACCAGGTAGAGCAGCGGCGTCATGCCATGCGCTCCCGGCGCAGGCGCTTGAGGCGCAGGCCGCGCTCGAAGCGGCATACCCACTCGACCGTGAAGGCGGTCGCCAGCAGCACCGCGATGAAACCCAGGCCGATGGCTGCGAGCAGGCGCAGGCCCTCGCTTTGCAACAGGCCGGTGAACTGCACCACCGACACCACCAGCGGAATAAAGAACAGCAGCATATTCGACAGCAGCCAGTCGGCGCCTTGCTCGACCGTGGCCGGGCGCACCACGCCGCCCAGCAGCAGCGCCACCATGGCCAGCAAGCCGAGCACGCCGCCTGAGAAGGGCAACTGCAGCCAGGCAGCGGCGCGGTCGGCGCCATACCAGGCCGCGATCAATGCCAGGACTTGGGCGACGGTGAAGAGGATGCGTTTCATGGAGGCCATTCTAGGCTGCAGCTTCGGAAAGATAAAATGAATTAGAATTATGAAAATCATTCGAATCCGGAATACATTATGGATATCCGCTCGCTGCGCTACTTCATCGCCGTGGTCGAGCAGCAGGGCTTCAGCCGCGCGGCGGAAAAACTGCACGTGACTCAGCCCACCGTCAGCAAGATGGTGCAGCAGCTGGAGCAGTCGCTGGACCTGGTGCTGCTGGACCGCGTAGGTAAGCGCTTCACGCTGACCGACGCCGGCCAGGTGGTGCTGCAGCGTGGCCGCGCGCTGTTGGCCATGCACGAGGAAATGGGTGTGGAGCTGGGCGACCTGCAGCAGCTGAGGCGCGGCGAGCTGCGCATGGGTGTGACCCAGCAGTCGCACGCGGTGCTGGCGCCGCTGCTGGCCGACTATCACCGGCGACATCCCGAAATAGAGCTCAAGCTGTTCGAGGGCGGCTCGCAATCCATCGAAAACGATATCCGCGCCGGAGCGCTGGAGCTGGGTACGCTGCTGGACCACGCCGCCAACGTGGGCGTATGGCAGGAATTCGACGCCGTACCGCTGGTGAATTCGCCCATGTGCCTGCTGGCGCCCATGGACTCCGCCTGGCGCGGCCGCAAGACCGTCGCGCTGCGCGAGCTGGCCGGCAGCGCCTTCATTTTCTATGGCGAGTCGTTCGCGCTCAACGAGATCGTGTGGCAGGCCTGCCTGCAGGCCGGTTTCACGCCGCGCATCAGCAGCCGCAGCGGGCAGTGGGACTTCGTGGCCTCCCTGGTGCGGCTGGGCGTGGGCGTTGCCCTGCTGCCCAGGCTGTTCTGCGACACCCTGCCCAGGGGGCAATTCGTGGTGGCGGCGCTGGAACAGCCTGCGCTGGACTGGAAGCTGATGCTGGCCTGGCGCCGCGGCGGCCACCTGTCCTTCGCCGCGCGCGCCTGGCTGGAGCTGGTGCGCGCGGCCGGATAAGCCGTCAGGCCGGGCCGCGCCAGGCCGGGCCGCGCCAGGCCGGGCCGCGTCAGGCCGCGCCGCGCAGCGCGCCGCCCGCCAGCCAGCTGTCCAGCGCCTGCGCCGTCATGGGGCGGGCGAACAGGAAGCCCTGGGCATGCGGGCAGCCCAGGTCCAGCAGGATCTGGGCCTGGCGCTCGTCCTCCACGCCCTCCGCGATCACGGACAGGCCCAGGTTGCGGCCCAGCTGTATCACCATCTCGGCTATGCTGCTGCCGCGCGCCGAACCGGTGATCTCGGTCACGAAGGCGCGGTCTATCTTGAGGCGGTCGATCTGCAGCCGCTGCAGGTAGGACAGCGATGAAAAACCGGTGCCGAAGTCGTCGATGGCAATGCTGACGCCGGTCTGCTTGATCTGCGCCAGCATGCGTATCAGCAGGTCCGGTTCCTCCATCGCCATCGATTCCGTGATCTCCAGTTCGATGAACTCGGGCGGCGCCTGGGTATCCTCCAGCGCGTTGCGCAGCATCTCCAGGAAGTAGGGATGGCGGAACTGCACCTGCGACACGTTGATCGACATGACGAAGTCCCGGTGCCCGGCCGCGCGCAGCGCCACCAGTTCGCGGCAGGCGGTGCGCATCACCCATTCGCCCAGGTCGATGATCAGGCCGGAATACTCGGCGATCGGGATGAAGCGGTCGGGCGAGATGAATTTGCCGTCCGGCGTCTGCCAGCGCAGCAGCGCCTCGGCGCCCACCGGCCTGCGCGTGGCCAGGTCGATCTGCGGCTGGTACACCACGAACAGCTGGTTCTGCCCAAAGGCGGTGCGCAGCGCGTGCATCATGCGCACCCGTTCGCGGATCTCCACCCCCATGCTGCGCGAGAAGTAGAAATGGCCTGCGCGCTGCTGCGACTTGGCGCGCTTGAGAGCGATGTCGGCGTCCTTGAGCGCATCGGCGCCGCCGCCGTCATGCTCGCACAGGCGCACCAGGCCCAGGGTGGCGGTCAGCTGCACATCCTGGCCGTCGATGCTGAACGGGGTCTGGAACAGGGCCAGGATGCGGGCCGGATTGACCAGGCTGGAGTCGCCCAGCACGCAGAAGATATCGCCGCCTATGCGCGCCACGGTCAGTTCCTTGCCCAACTGGTGCTGCAGGCGGTTGGCCACCGCCACCAGCAGGGCGTCGCCGAAATGATGGCCCAGGGCGTCGTTGGTTTCGGCGAAGTGGTCCAGGTCGACCAGCGAGATGGTGGCGTCATTACGCGCCGGGCCGGCCAGGGCCTCGTCCAGGATCTCGACCAGGCGGGTGCGGTTGGGCAGCTTGGACAGCTGGTCGTAGAAGGCGGCGTTGTGCAGGTGGCTGACCAGTTCCACATTGTCCAGCCCGACCGCCACGTTGCCGCTGAACACTTGCAGCAGCTGCTCGTCGATCTCGCTGGGGCGCCGGGCCAGGCCGAGGAAGGCGGCGAAGTCGCGGCTGGACTTGCCCGGCAAGTAGAGCGCCACGTAGTCGGTCCCGTACTGGTTGCGGCGCTGCGCCAGCGCCATCTCGAGGGCGGCGTGGACGCGCGGCTGCTCGCGCATGGTCAGCTGCTGCCCCTGCAGGTGGGCATGCGCGCCGCAGGCCGCCACCGCCATCAGCTGCTGGCAGTCGCCGCTGGGGCAGTCCTGTACGCACAGCACGCCGTCCACCGGCTGGTCCAGCAGCGCTTGCGCCTGGGCCAGCACGCCGGCGCCGTAGTTCTGTACTCCGTGCAGTGACATCAGCCGGGTACTGGCGTGGACGATCTGGTCCAGGCCGCGCCGGCTGTCGTTGATCTTGCGGATCTGCTCGTACGAGCGGATCGCCGCCGTCACCGTGGTGAACAGCTTGATGCGGGTCAGTTCGGACTTGGTCTTGTAGTCGTTGATGTCGAAATCGCGGATGGCGTCGATTTCGGGCGCATAGCCGGGCTGGCCGGTGCGCAGGATGATGCGCACGTCGTGCAGCCGCAGCTCTTCGCGGATGTGGCGCACCAGCTGCAGGCCGGCGTCGTCCTGCTCCATCACCACGTCCAGCAGGATGACGGCGATGTCGCGCTCGTGCCGCAGCATCTCGCGGGCCTGGCTGGCGGAATAGGCGTGCACGAATTGCAGCGGCCGGTTTTGCATGTCCAGGTTGCCGAGCGCGAAGGTGGTGGTCGAATGCACGTCCTCGTCATCGTCGATGATCATGACGCGCCATACGCAGTCCGGGCCGGACACGGCAGCCGCAGCCGGATGCTCATCGAGGAATACCAGGTCGTCGTGATCATCCTTGGAAGACTCCAGGTTGCTGATCGATGAGGGCATGCGTCACTTCTCCACGTTTGCTCAGTTTCACGGTCAAGTATATAGCGAATTGATAAGAGGGAATGGGGTTTTCCACCGTTTATCACTCATGTAACATTCTCAGTGGCAACATTTATCAAAAACCGTGGGTTTCAGGGGACGGGGCGGGCGGCGGACTGGTAAAATTGAGTCTAGTCACCACCAACCTCCACGTCTACTATGTCCGGCAATACCTTTGGCAAGCTGTTCTCCGTTACCACGTTTGGCGAATCCCATGGCCCCGCGATCGGCTGCGTGATCGATGGCTGCCCGCCGGGCCTGGCGCTGTCGGAGGCGGACATCCAGCCGGACCTGGACCGTCGCCGTCCCGGCACCTCGCGCCACGTAACCCAGCGCCAGGAGCCCGACCGCGTCGAGATCCTGTCCGGCGTGTACCAAGGCGTGACCACCGGCACCCCGATCGCGCTGCTGATCCGCAACGAGGACCAGCGCAGCAAGGACTATGGCAACATCGCCGAGAGCTTCCGACCCGGCCACGCCGACTACACCTACTGGCACAAGTACGGCGTGCGCGACCCGCGCGGCGGCGGCCGCTCGTCGGCGCGCCTGACCGCACCGGTGGTGGGCGCCGCCGCCATCGCCAAGAAGTGGCTGAAGGAGAAGTACGGCACCGAGTTCAAGGGCTGCATGAGCCAGCTGGGCGACATCGCCGTGCCTTTCCAGGGCTGGGAGCATGTGCATGCCAATCCCTTCTTCGCGGCCAGCGGCGACGCCGACCTGATCGCGCGCATGGAAGCCTACATGGACGAGCTGCGCCGCGAAGGCGACTCGATCGGCGCCCGCATCGAGGTGGTGGCCAGCAATGTGCCGGTCGGCCTGGGCCAGCCGCTGTACGACAAGCTGGACGCCGACATCGCCTACGCCATGATGGGCATTAACGCCGTCAAGGGCGTGGAGATCGGCGCCGGCTTCCGGTCGGTGGCGCAAAAGGGTTCCGAGCACGGCGACCAGCTGACCCCGCAGGGCTTCATCGGCAACAACGCCGGCGGCGTCCTGGGCGGGATCTCGACCGGGCAGGACATCACGGTGTCCATCGCCATCAAGCCGACGTCCTCGATCCGCACGCCGCGCCAGTCGATCGACAAGGATGGCGTGCCGGTCACGGTGGAAACCTTTGGCCGCCACGACCCCTGCGTCGGCATCCGCGCCACGCCCATCGCCGAAGCCATGCTGGCCCTGGTGCTGATCGACCACGCGCTGCAGCACCGCGCCCAGTGCGGCGACGTGCACGTCAACACGCCAGACATCGCCCGCTGAAGTCGGGCGCTGAAGGCGGACACTGATACGGCGCGCTGATCCTGGCGCCAGGCCGAGCGTCAGCGGGCCCTGGCCGGCTCAGAATTCTTCCCACTCCGCTTCCTTGCCGGCCTGCTTGGGAGGCTTGGCAGGCCTGGCCAGCGCCGGACGCGCAGGGGGCGCGGCCTTGGTCGCCGCAGGCGCCGGGCGGCGCGGCGCTGGCGCCGGCTTGGGCGCCGGCGCAGCGGCACGGCTGCCCTCCACCTTGAACACGCTCACCATCTGCGCCAGCCTGACGGCCTGTTCCTGCATGGCTTGCGAGGCCGCCGCCGCCTGTTCCACCAGGGCCGCGTTCTGCTGGGTCACATTGTCCATCTCGGCAACGGCCGTGTTGATCTGTTCGATGCCCACCTCCTGCTCGCGGCCGGCGGCGCTGATCTCGGAAATGATAGCCGTCACGCGCTGCACGCTGGCGACAATTTCCTGCATGGTGGCGCCGGCCTCGTTGACCAGGCTGCTGCCGCTGCCGACTTTTTCCACCGAATCGTTGATCAGCGCCTTGATGTCCTTGGCTGCCGCCGCGCTGCGCTGGGCCAGGGTGCGCACCTCGGACGCCACCACCGCGAAGCCGCGTCCCTGTTCGCCGGCGCGCGCCGCTTCCACCGCCGCATTCAGTGCCAGGATGTTGGTCTGGAAGGCGATGCCGTCGATCACGCCGATGATGTCGGCAATCTTGGCGGAGGAAGCGGTGATCTGGCCCATGGTGTCGATCACGCGTGTCACCAGTTCCCCGCCCTTGAGCGCGATGCCCGAAGCCGACGAGGCCAGCGCGTTGGCTTGCTGCGCATTCTCCGAATTCTGCCGCACCGTGGAGGTCAGCTCTTCCAGCGACGAGGCGGTTTCTTCCAGGCTGGCGGCCTGTTGCTCGGTGCGGCGGGATAGGTCCAGGTTGCCGGCCGCGATCTGGTTGCTGGCGGTGGCGATTGCGTCGCTGCCGTCGCGCACGCTGGTGACCGTGCCTGCCAGACGCTCCTGCATCTGGGCCAGGCCGCGCATCAGCGCGCCCATTTCGTCCTGGCGTCCCAGTTCGATGCGGTTGGCGAGATTGCCTTCGGCGATGGCGTTGAAATGGCCCAGGGCCGAGTCCAGCGGCCCCATTACGGCGCGCACCAGCAGCACCCCGGAGACGCCGGCCAAGGCCAGGCCGATCACGATGGCGGCCGTTGCCAGCATCATGTTGCGGCCATAGTCTGCTTGGCTGCGCTCGTACTGTTCCTGGGTCGATTTGAGCTGGTAGGTGGACAGTTTTTCCGAACTGTCCGTGTACAGCCGGAACAATCGCGTCACCTCGCTCAGCATGAGGCGGTCGATCTCGGCCTGGTTGTGCTCGCGCAGCGCCTTGGCGGCCGGGAGGATGCCGTCGTTGATGAGGGCCTTGCGCTGGGCGCCGACCTGGTCGGCCAGCGCCTTCTCGCCCTCGCCGAAGGGCAGCGCCAGGTAGCTTTGCCACAGCTTGTCGCTGGTGTCGAGGAAGCCCTGGGCGCGCGTCAGGGTTTCCTCGACGTTGGCGGCGTCCGGCTTGAGCGCCACCCGGTCCAGCGACAGGCGCGCGCGGTCGATCTGGATCTGGGCTTCGTAGATGGCCTTCATGGACACCATGCTATTGGCGTACACGTCCTTCAGCACGGCGTTGGACACCGACAAGCTTTGGATGCCCCTGGCGCCGATCAGCACCAGCAGGATGGATAACAAGGCGATTGTGCCGATCAGGCGGGTGCGGATGGTCAATCGAGCAAACATGGTGTTTCCTTATGCTGGAAACGGCGGGGGCGGGGCCGTGTTTGCGCCGCGCAGGCCATGCGGCAGGGCATGGCGCGGCTGGGGTGATGACGGCCAGTCTATAGCATTAATTTCTCGGTAACAATTTGTTTTTCGCCCGGGCGTGGCGGCTTAGCCTCGGTTGGCCACCGGCTCGAGCTTGTGGCGCTGTTCGATCGAACGGCCCACCAGTCCGCGCAGGTCGTTGAGCAGGGCGAATTCGGTCGGGTTGAGGCGGATGGGCGGGAAGGAATCGTCCCAGTCGCCGTACAGGAAGCCGGTCGGCTGGCCAACCGCGGTCAGCGGCAGTATCACGAAGCTGCGCGCCTCGGCCAGGGTGGCGGTCCACCAGCCGGGCAGCTTGGCCGCAAACTTGGGGTCGCGCGCATTCTCGATGAAGATGACGCGGTCGCTGTGCAGGGCGGCGAAGAACACGTTCGGCTCGTAGTTGTCCTCAAAGCTCATGTGCGGCAGGCGTTCGCGGGTCCCTTCGCCGAAGCCGATGCGGGCCGCATAGGTGCCGTCGCGGCGGTTGCGCACGAAAGCCACGGCGCGCGAGAATTCCAGGCCCTTGTAGATGGTTTCCAGCGCGATTTGCACCATCTGGCCGGGGCTGGCGGTCTCCAGCATGTCGCGCATGTCGGCCAGGCCGCTGAGCAGGATCTTGTTGCCGGCCGCACGCTGGCGTTTCTTGGCCAGGGCCTCGGCGCGCTTTTCGGCCGGCCGCGACAGCGGGGCGATGGTGAGGTCGTTGACCGCCACCGCCTTGGCCTGTTCGATGGCCTCGGCCAGCTGCTCGGGCTCGACGCCCAGCATGGCGCTGTAGCGTTCGGTCAGCGCGGCCACCTGGGCATGGCCTTCCGGGTCGTCGTTCCACAAGGCGTCGGCGCAGCGCGAAGCCATGGTGGACAGGCCCGCCACCCAGTCCGATGACGACACTTCGGCGCCTTCCTCGGGCGGCTCGAGGTCGCGCATGCCTTTGACCAGGCTGGCCGGCAGGCCCCAGTGCAGGGCGGCGGCGTGACCGATCTCCTGCAGGGTCAGTCCCAGCAGCTCCGGTGCGCACGCATCCGGCGTGACCGCGTTCTGCCCGGCGTGCTGCAGCAGCGCAGCCCATTGTTCCGGCATGTAGTAGGTCAGCATCAGTGCGCCCAGGCGCTGCAGCATGGCGCACACCACGGCTTCCTCGCCGTGTCGGCTGTGCGCGGCCTCGGCCACCTGCTGGGCCACGATACCGGATAAAACCGCCTTTTCCATTTCCACGTGGGCGACGGCGGAGTCCGGCGTCGAGGAGGCCAGCTCCTCGATCAGCTTGAGGCCCAGGGCCAGGTGGCCGATGGCTTCCGTGCCCAGCACCAGCACGGCCTTGGAGACGGTACTCACGTGCTGCCCGAAGGCCGAATACATGGTGCTGTTGGCCAGCCGCAGGACCTTCTGGGTCAGGACCGGGTCCGACAGCACGGTGCGGGTCATGTTGAATTCCTGCTCGTCCTCGCCGCGCATGGCGCCCAGGATGGAAGTGATGGCCTTGGCGAAGCCGGGCAGGTCGCCGCGCCTGCGCGTGCATTCCCACAGCCTGGACAGGGTCTGCTCGCCCAGCGCCGTGCCGGCCTTGTACGGCGGCGTCATGCGGACACCTGGCGCGGTTCGGCCGGCGGCACCAGATGGGCGTAGGTGCTGTCCTTGAGTGCGGCCATGGCCACGTTGGCCGCCATCGGCTTGCCGGTCAGGTAGCCCTGGATGTACTGGCAGCCGCGCTGCTCCAGGTAGTGCAGCTGCGGCTCGGTTTCCACCCCCTCTGCCACCACGCTCAGTCCCAGGTGCTTGGCCAGGTCCAGCACGGCGTTGCAGATGGCGGAGTCCTTGGTGGACTCGGGCAGGTCGCGGATGAAGGCGCGGTCTATCTTCAGCACCGAGATCGGGAAGCGCTTCAGGTAGGCCAGCGAGGAATAGCCGGTGCCGAAATCGTCGATGGCAATGCGGGCCTTGCGCTGGGTCATTTTGGACAGGATGGATTCGGCATGGGCCGGGTCCAGCATCAGCGTGCCTTCTGTTATTTCAAGAACCAATTGCTCACCTAAAACGCCGGAAAACGCAATGGCGTCGTCCAGCACATCCAAAAATTTATCGTTGCGGAATTGCCGCGGGCTGATATTAACAGACATGTACAGGCTGCGCCCGGCCACCTCCTGGAACTGCTTGAGCTGCACCGTGGCCGCCTTCAGGGCCCAGGCCCCCAGCAGATTGATCAGGCCGTTGGTCTCGGCAATCGGGATGAAGCGCGCCGGCGACACCATGCCCAGGGTCGGGTGCTTCCAGCGCATCAGGGTCTCGAAGCCCTGGATCTCGCGCGTGCGCGCGTCCACGATGGGCTGGTAGTGCAGCAGGAACTCGCCCTCGCGCACGGCCTGGAACATGGCCGCCTCCAGCGAGATGTCGTGCTGCGGCTTGTCGCCGTCGCGCTGGCTGTACACCACGCAGCGCGCCTTGCCGGTGGCCTTGGCGCGCGTCAGGGCGGCATCGGCCAGGGCCAGCAGGCGGGCGTCGTCCTCGGCGTGCAGCGGATACACCGCCACGCCCACCGAGGCGCCGATGTAGACCGTGTGGGTGTCGATCTCGAACGGCGATTGCAGGGAGGCGATCAGGCGCCCGGTGACCAGCTTGATCTGGGCCTCGGTATGGGTGCCGGGCAGCACCGCGACGAATTCGTCGCCGCCCACCCGCGCCAGGGTGTCGGAATCGCGCAAGGTCTTGCGCAGGCGCGCCGCCGCCATGCGCAGCAGGGCGTCGCCGGCCGGATGGCCGATGCCGTCGTTGACTTTCTTGAAACCATCCAGGCCGATGGTGGCCACCGAGAAGCCCTGGCCCGAGCGGCGCGCGGTGGCGATCACCATGCGCATGCGGTCGGCCAGCAGCAATCGGTTGGGCAGTTCGGTCAGGGCGTCGTGGGTGGCCAGGTGGCGCAGGCGCTCCTCGGTGGCGTGCTGGGCCGACATGTCGCGCCCCACCACCAGCAGTTCCTGCTTGCCGGCCTGGTTCAGGAAGGTGGAGATGCGCAATTCGTGCCACACTTCGGTGTCGGCGGTCCTGAGGCGCACTTCGACCAGCTTGGCCACCCCGGTCTGCGTCACATCGGCCAGCACGGCCTTGAGCGGGGCCCGGTCGGGATCGGCGACATGGCTGGCCAGCGTGTCGCCGGACAGTTCGCGGGTGCAGCCCATGAAGGTGGTGGCGCGCCGGCTGGCGTGCAGGATCTGGCCAGGCAGGTTGAGACGGAACACAACATCGCCAGCCTCTTCCATGAGGTTGTCTGTTTCGTTGCGCAAGGGGCCTTGCGGCTGGGAGGAGGTGCTGGAAAGCATCGCGTGAGCTGATTCGGGCCGGAACTGTAAACCAGAACGAAATGTATCATTGATGCAGGCGGATTTACATGAAAAAAGACAAGATTCATGACGGTTTTGTGTATTTGTCGCGGCGGGTGACTGAAAACGCTGCTTCAGAGTGAAAAAGCCATGAATATGCGCTAATTTAAATTGCATTAAATGAAATTATTATTCCCTTAGGTGCAATGAAAGACAGCGAGGGCAAAATGAATGAATTCGATACGCATGCGCTGGCCAACACCGTGCCGCCGCTGGGCGCGATCAACCTGTACGGCTGCGACCCGGCCCTGCGCGCCGCCCTGCTGCGCGAGGGCGGCGCAGCCGAGGACCACGCCCTGTGGCGTCTGGGCGAGCAACTGGGCCGGGCCGAGGTGCTGGACCTGGGCCGCCTGGCCAACCTCTACGCGCCGGTGCTGCACCAGTTCGACCGCGAGGGGCGCCGCATCGACGAGGTGGAATTCCATCCGGCCTGGCACAGCCTGATGGCGCTGCTGATAGTCGAGGGCGCCCATGCCTCGCCCTGGGACGGCGGCAGCCACGTGGCGCGGGCGGCGCGCTACCTGCTGTTCGGGCAAGTCGAGAACGGTACCCAGTGCCCGGTCACCATGACTTACGCTTCGGTGGCCGCGCTGCGCCAGGCGCCGCGGCTGGCCGCCAAATGGTTGCCCAAGATACTGTCGCGCCGCTACGACCCGCGTTCCCTGCCGGTCGAGCAGAAGGAAGGCGCCCTGGTCGGCATGGGCATGACGGAAAAGCAGGGCGGTTCGGACGTGCGCCTGAACACCACCCGCGCCACCGCGCTGGAGCCGGCCGAGGCGCGCCGCCTGTATGGCGAGGAGGGGGAGCAGGTGTACCGCATCGTCGGCCACAAATGGTTCTTTTCGGCGCCGCAGAGCGACGCCCACCTGGTGCTGGCGCAGACCGATGCAGGATTGTCCTGTTTCTTCCTGCCGCGCTACCTGCCGGATGGCAGCCGCAACCAGATCCGCGTACAGCGCCTCAAGGACAAGGTGGGCAACCGCTCCAACGCCTCCTCCGAGGTGGAATTTACCGGCGCGCACGGCTGGCTGCTGGGGGCGCCGGGACGCGGCGTGCCCACCATCCTGGAGATGGGCAGCCATACGCGCCTGGACTGCGTGCTGGGCAGTGCCGGCGCCATGCGGGCCGCGCTGGTGCATGCGCTGCACCATGCGCGGCGCCGCGTGGCTTTCGGCCGCCCGCTGGCGCAGCAGCCGCTGATGCAGAACGTGCTGGCCGACCTGGCGCTGGAATCCGAGGCCGCTACCGTCTTCGCCATGCGGCTGGCGCGCTGCTACGACCAGTCCGGCGAGCCGTCCCAGGCGCTGCTGGCGCGCCTGCTGACCCCGGCCGGCAAGTACTGGATCTGCAAGCGCGGTCCCGGCTTCGGCGCCGAGGCCATGGAAGTCGTCGGCGGCAGCGGCTATGTGGAGGACGGTCCGCTGGCGCGCTTGTACCGCGAACTGCCGGTCAATTCGATCTGGGAAGGATCGGGCAACGTGATGTGCCTGGACCTGCTGCGCGCCCTGGGCAGGAACCCGGACGCGCGCCAGGCGCTGGCGGCCGAGCTGGCGCTGGCCGGGCAGGACGATGCCGATTACACTGCCTGCACGGCGGCCCTGCTGGCCGACCTGGAGCACGCCGGCGCCGACGAATACGGCGCCCGCCGCCTGGCCGAGCGGGTGGTGCTGGCGGTGCAGGCCGGGCTGCTGCTGCGCCATGCGCCCGATTACGTGGCGCGCGCCTTCGTGGCATCGCGCCTGGCGCGCGATCCGGGCGGCGCCTATGGACGGCTGCCGGATGGCGTTGATTGCGGCGCCATCCTGGAGCGCGCCCTGCTCGAGGAGGGACAATAATTTTGCCGTAACCATTCCCTGAGGCGGTCCGGGCTGGGATAATGCCGTGTAATACCTGATCACCAGAACATGACCATGAAACAAGATCCGCGCTTTCCCAATCTCTACATCACCGACCATCCGCTGATCCAGCACAAGCTCAGCCACATGCGCGACAAGGGCACCTCGACCCGCACCTTCCGCGAGCTGCTCAAGGAAATCACGCTGCTGATGGGATACGAGATCACGCGCGACCTGCCGCTGACCACGCGCACCATCGAGACCCCGCTGGCCACCATAGACGCGCCCGTCATCGCGGGCAAGAAGCTGGCCATCGTGCCGATCCTGAGGGCCGGCATCGGCATGAGCGACGGCCTGCTGAACCTGGTGCCCTCGGCCCGCGTGGGCCATATCGGCGTGTTCCGCGACCCCGCCACCCACCAGCCGGTGGAATACCTGGTGCGCCTGCCCGACCTGGCCGAGCGCACCTTCATCCTGTGCGACCCCATGGTGGCGACCGGCAATTCGGCGGTGCATGCGGTGGACGTGCTCAAGTCGCGCGGCGTCGGCGACGACCAGATCATCTTCCTGGCCCTGGTGGCGGCGCCGGAAGGCATTACCGTGTTCCAGAACGCGCATCCGGGCGTGAAAATCTACTGCGCCTCGCTGGACAGCCACCTGAACGACCACGCCTACATCATGCCGGGCCTGGGCGACGCCGGCGACCGCATCTTCGGCACCAAATAAGCATGGCGCCCCTGGCCGATCCCCACTTCCGCGCCCGCCTGCAGGCACTGGGCGACAAGTTCGCCGCCACCGTGCCCGGCACGCTGGACAAGATTGCCGCTGCGCTGGCGGCCTGCGCAGCGGCGCGCGGCGCGGACGGCGTGCCGGCGCCGGACACACTGCATGTGCTGCACGAATTGCTGCATGGGGTGGCCGGATCGGCCGGCACCTTTGGCTTCGGCGCCCTGGGCCAGGAATGCCGCCGCATCGAGCAAATGCTGCGCGCCCTGATGGAAGGCGGCGAGGGCGACTGGCACGCCATTTCGGCCGACACCGCGCAGCTGCTGCAGCGGGCCGCACGCGATCCCCGCCATCTGGACCCCGGCGCCGTGTAAAACTGCGCAAATCCCGTTTCTGCGGTGCGCTTGATCCAGCGCAAATCGTGTAGGATTTACTTGTCTATAGTGACACATATCCCTGAAAAACGCAGTAAAAACAACGGTTTTGGCACCAAACAAGTGCATTGGCATTTATTTTCGACAAAACGTGCTTTTCTCGTTCAATTGGGTATAATGCGGCATCGTTTGATCAAGAGTAGGGCAGTTTAACTGGTCTTGCAATCTTGTCTCAAAACGATATCACGGGCGCAAGCCCAACTTAACTGAAATAGGAATTTGTATGGCAACTGGTATCGTAAAATGGTTCAATGACTCGAAGGGTTTCGGCTTTATCACCCCTGACGAAGGCGGCGAAGATCTGTTCGCTCACTTCTCGGCGATTCAGTCGGCAGGCTTCAAGTCGCTGCAAGAGAACCAGCGCGTTTCGTTTGACGTGACCGCCGGCCCCAAAGGCAAGCAAGCGTCGAACATCACCCCGCTGTAATACGCTGGATCAAAACGACTAAAGAAATCCTCGGTATCCGAGGATTTTTTTTCGCCTGTACTTCGGGCAGATACATCACGTGAGCGGCTTCTTCCAGTAGTCCGGCTGGGCGTAGGCATGGCGCAGGAAGTCCACGAAGGCCCGTATCCGCAGCGGCAGGTGGCGGCGCTGGGCAAATACGGCGTAGATGTCGTTGCCGGGCGCGCAGTACCCGTCCAGCACCGTCTGCAACCGTCCCGCCTCGATCTCGCTGCCCACTTCCCACATCGAGCGCCACGCCAGTCCCTTGCCCGCCAGGGCCCATGCGTGCAGCACCTGGCCGTCGTTGCAGGCCAGGTTGCCGCTCACCTTGAGCACCACGTTCTTGCCGTTTTCCTGGAAGGTCCAGCCGCGCTGGCTGCCTTCGCTGCTGATGGGCAGGCAATTGTGCCTGGCCAGGTCGGCCAGGGTTTCCGGCACCCCGTGGCGCTTGAAATAGGCCGGCGCGCCCACCACCACGCGTTCGTTGTCGGCCAGTTTGACGCTGACCAGGCTGGAATCGGCCAGGCTGGCGATGCGGATCGCCACGTCCACTCCTTCGCCGATCAGGTCCACCACGCGGTCATTCAGGTTCAGGGTGACGGTGACGTCGCGGTGCTCGGCCAGGAAGGAGGGCAGCAGCGGCGCCACGTGCTGGCGTCCAAAGCCGGCCGGAGCCGACACCATCAGGTGGCCGCTGGCGCGCGCGCTGCGCTCGGCCACGGCGGCCTCGGCATCTTCCAGGTCGGCCAGGATGCGCTGGCAATCTTCCAGGAAGGCGGCGCCCTCGTTGGTCAACGCCAGCTTGCGCGTGGTGCGCTGCAGCAATTTTACTCCCAGGCGTGCCTCCAGCGCGTCCAGGCGCCGGCCTATCATGGCCGGGGCGATGCCCTCGGCGCGCGCCGCCGCCGACAGGCTGCCGCGCGCCACCACGTCGACAAAGGTGGATATCTGCCGGAATTGTCCCATTCCTTACCGCTCCCGCTCACTTGTGATAAATACGCAAAAATGAAGTGATGTTTTGTCTCGTTTCCATAACTTCCATTTCAATATACTTGAAATCCCGGCAGCATGTAACCGAACCGCTACACTAATGATTAAGGTCCGGAACGGGCGCCAGCTGTGCTTATAATGGTCCGGGACCACCCTTTTACTAACGGAGAGACACCCATGACGCAATCCACCCTCAACTTGCCGGCAGGCATGGAAATCACGGGCGAGATCAAGCCCGGCTACGAGAACATCCTGACTGCCGACGCGCTGGCCCTGGTGGCCGAGCTGAGCCGTGAATTCGAAGCCCGCCGCCAGCAGTTGCTGGCCGTGCGCGTGGAGCGTGCCGCCCGCCTGGACGCCGGAGAGCGTCCCGACTTCCTTCCGGAAACCGCGCACATCCGCAGCGGCGACTGGACCATCGCGCCTATACCCCAGGCCCTGGAATGCCGCCGTGTGGAAATCACCGGCCCGGTCGAGCGCAAAATGGTCATCAACGCCTTCAACTCGGGCGCCGACAGCTACATGACCGACTTCGAAGACTCGAACACCCCCAACTGGGACAACCAGATCACCGGCCAGATCAATATGTTCGATGCGGTGCGCCGCACCATTTCGCTGGAACAGAACGGCAAGTCGTACAAGCTGAACGACAAGATCGCCACCCTGGTCGTGCGTCCGCGCGGCTGGCACCTGGACGAGAAGCACGTGCTGGTGGACGGCAAGCGCATCTCGGGCGGCATCTTCGACTTCGCCCTGTTCATGTTCCACAATGCCAAGGAACAGCTGGCGCGCGGCGCCGGCCCATACTTCTACCTGCCCAAGCTGGAATCGCACCTGGAAGCGCGCCTGTGGAACGACATTTTCGTCATGACCCAGGATGAACTGGGCATCCCGCAGGGCACCATCAAGGCCACCGTGCTGATCGAGACCATCCTGGCCGCCTTCGAGATGGACGAGATCCTGTACGAGCTGCGCGAGCACAGCGCGGGCCTGAACGCCGGCCGTTGGGACTACATCTTCTCCTGCATCAAGAAGTTCAAGCTGGACAAGGAGTTCTGCCTGGCCGACCGCGCCAAGGTCACCATGACGGCGCCCTTCATGCGCGCCTACGCCCTGCTGCTGCTCAAGACTTGCCACAAGCGCAAGGCCCCGGCCATAGGCGGCATGGCGGCCCTGATCCCGATCAAGAACGATCCCGAGAAAAACGAGATCGCCATGGGCGGGGTGCGCACCGACAAGGCGCGCGACGCCACCGACGGCTACGACGGCGGCTGGGTGGCCCACCCGGGCCTGGTCGACCTGGCCATGGCCGAGTTCACCAAGGTGCTGGGCGACAAGCCTAACCAGATCGACAAGCAGCGCCTGGACGTGGACGTCACGGCCGAACAGCTGCTGGACTTCAAGCCCGAGACCCCGATCACGGAAGCCGGCCTGCGCTACAACATCAACGTGGGCATCCACTACCTGGGCAGCTGGCTGGCCGGCAATGGCTGCGTGCCCATCCACAACCTGATGGAAGACGCGGCCACGGCCGAAATCAGCCGCTCGCAGGTGTGGCAGTGGATACGTTCCGATAAAGGCGTGCTGGAAGATGGCCGCAAGGTTACGGCCGAGATGGTGCGCGCCATGATCCCCGAAGAACTGGCCAAGGTGCAGGCCGCCGCGCCGGGCGGCGACGGTCCGACCTATCCGCGCGCCGCAGAGATCTTCGAGAACATGGCGACCTCGGAAGCCTTCGAGGAATTCCTGACCCTGCCGCTGTACGAGGAAATCTGATGACGTGATGGCGCCGCCCGCGGCGCCATCACGGCAAACCGGAGCAGGCCACGCTGGCCGCTCCGGTTTTTTTACGTCCTCAGAAGTTGTTCTTCCACAGGCGCAGTGCGGTGAAGGCCGACAGCGCGGTGCTGTTGGCGTCCAGCTTGCCGGCCGCCACCAGTTGGGCCGCAATGGCCGGTTCGCGGTAGCGCAGGAAGGGATTGGTGGCCTTTTCCAGGCCTATGGTGCTGGGCACCGTGGGCAGGTCGTGCTCGCGCTTGTCGGTCTCCACCTTGACGCGCTGCTGCAGCGCCTCGTTGTCGGGATCGACCACGCGCGCGAAGCGCAGGTTGGACAGCGTATACTCGTGGGCGCAGTACACCAGGGTGTCGTCGGGCAGCGAGGCCAGCTTGCCGAGCGAGCTGATCATCTGGGCCGGCGTCCCTTCGAACAGGCGGCCGCAGCCGCCCGCAAACAGGGTGTCGCCGCAGAACAGCCAGGCCGGTTCGCCGTCCTGGGCCGCGCGCACGTAGGCGATGTGGCCCATGGTGTGGCCGGGCACGTCCAGCACCGACAGCCTGAGCGCCAGGCCCGGCACGTCGATCACCTTGTTCTCGCCCACCGGCAGGGTGACGGCGGCGATGTCCTCGTTGCGGGGACCAAAAACGGGAACCGGATATTGCTGTAATAATTCAGGGACGCCGCCGATGTGGTCAGCGTGGTGATGGGTGAGTAGAATGGCGGTGAGCTTGAGTCCGTGGGCTTTGAGGGCGGCCAGTATCGGCTTCGCGTCACCTGGATCGACCACGGCGGCATGCGTGCCGTCATGGATCAGCCACAGATAGTTATCTTGGAAAGCAGGAACCGTGAGGACAGTTAAGGCGTTGGTAGAAGATATGGTCATTGGGTCGCGAATGTTGGCACTTGGGACTGGGCATGGATAAGGCGTCGGAAAAATCCATTATAGCGCTGGATGGCTGGCTGCAAACGCCGGCTGGCGTGTACCTGCGTGCATGGGAGCAACGCTGCCTGGACAACCTGACAGCCGACATCTTCGGCTACAACGCGCTGCAGATCGGCATGCCGCAAATCGATGCGCTGGCGGCCAGCCGCATGCCATCCAAGTGGCTGGCCGACATCCGTCCCCATCCCTTGCAGGGGGAGGCCGGGGCGGCGCGTCCGGCGGTGGTCACCCTCGATGTGGAGGAGCTGCCGTTTGCCTCGCAAAGCCTGGACCTGGTGGTGCTGCCGCACGTGCTGGAATTCGCGCGCGAGCCGCATCAGGTGCTGCGTGAGGTCGAGCGGGTCCTGATACCCGAAGGCCAGGTCATCATCTGCGGCTTCAACCCGGCCAGCCTGTGGGGCATGCGCCAGGGCATGCGGCGCCTGGGAGGCTCGGACTTCCTGCCCCGCACCGAGGAATTGATTTCCATGCTGCGCATGAAAGACTGGTTAAAATTGCTGAACCTGGGCGCCAGCCAGAGCCACTTCGGCTGCTATGCGCCCGCCTGCCGCACCGAGAAATGGCTGCACCGCTACGCCTTCATGGACCGGGCCGGCGCGCGCTGGTGGCCCTACCTGGGCGGCGTCTACATCGTGCAGGCCATCAAGCGCGTCAAGGGCATGCGCCTGATCGGGCCGGCCTGGACCCGCAAGGCGGCAGCGGCCCCGGTGGCCGTGCCCGTCACCAACCGGCAACGGGAACTGGAACTACAAAGAAAACTACCAAGAGAACTACGAGATGGATAAGGTTGAAATTTTTACCGATGGCGCCTGCAAGGGCAATCCCGGCACCGGCGGCTGGGGCGCCTTGCTGACCTCCGGCGAGCGCGAGAAGGAAATCTTCGGCGGCGCCCACAACACCACCAACAACCGCATGGAACTGCAGGCCGTGATCGAAGCCCTGAACGCGCTCAAGCGGCCCTGCGAGGTGGTGCTGCACACCGACAGCCAGTACGTGCAGAAAGGCATCAGCGAATGGATACACGGCTGGAAGGCGCGCGGCTGGAAAACTTCGACCAGGGAGCCGGTCAAGAACGCCGACCTGTGGCAGGCCCTGGACCAGGCCCAGGCCGTCCACCAGGTCGACTGGCGCTGGGTGCGCGGCCACAATGGCCACCCCGGCAACGAGCGCGCCGACATGCTGGCCAACCGCGGCGTGGCCTCCGTGCGCGGCCAGTAGGCTATACTGCGCGGCTGACTTACCCGTACCGATAGAATCCCATGCGTCAAATCGTCCTCGATACCGAAACCACCGGCATCAATCCCAAGCTGGGCAACCGCATCCTGGAGATAGGCTGCGTCGAGCTGTACAACCGCAAGCTGACCGGCAACAACCTGCACTTCTACATCAATCCGGAGCGCGACTCGGAAGAGGGCGCGCTGGCGGTGCACGGCCTGACTACCGAATTCCTGAGCGACAAGCCGCGCTTCCACGAGATCGTCGAACAGCTGCGCGAATACATCCGGGACGCCGAAGTCATCATCCACAATGCGCCTTTCGACCTGGGCTTCCTGAACCACGAATTCAAGCTGTTGCAGCTGCCGGACTTCACCGATCACATCAAGGGCGTGATCGACACCCTGGTGCACGCCAAGGAACTGCATCCGGGCAAGCGCAACTCGCTGGACGCGCTGTGCGACCGCTACGGCGTCTCCAATGCGCACCGCAAGCTGCACGGCGCGCTGCTGGACGCCGAGCTGCTGGCCGACGTCTACCTGGCCATGACGCGCGGCCAGAACAGCCTGGGCATGGACGTGGTGGAGGAAGTGGTGGCTGGCGGCGAGCTGCTGGAGCCGGTGGCCATGGCCGACATCATCTTCCAGCCGGCCGGCGCGGACGAGCTGGCGGCGCACGAAGAGGTGCTGGACGGCCTGGACAAGGCCGTCAAGGGCAGCTGCATCTGGCGCACGGCGCTGGCGCTGCCTGCGGTTTAAGCAAAGTGAGGCGGATTCAAGGATTTTTCGAATTTGCCCTTCCATTTTCCCTGGGGCGCTTGCTATAATTCGCCTCGCTTTGGGAGGTTAGCTCAGGGGTAGAGCACTGCATTCACACTGCAGGGGTCGCAAGTTCGAAACTTGCACTTCCCACCAAAGCACCCGCAACGGGAGGTTAGCTCAGGGGTAGAGCACTGCATTCACACTGCAGGGGTCGCAAGTTCGAAACTTGCACTTCCCACCAGAATTAAAAAAGCCGGTCTGTGCAAACAGACCGGCTTTTTGCATTCACGTATCGCGCAGCCGCAGGCTGCCTTACTTCACCACGCCGCACGCCATGCGGGCGCCGCCGCCGCCCAGTTTTTCTGGATGATCGCTGTGGTTGTCGCCGCCGGCGTGCACCATCAAGGCGTGGCCGGCCAGTTCCTCCGCTTTCAGGCGCGGCGCCAGCACTGGCGTCACGGCGCTGCCGTCCGCGCCCACGTACAGGGCCGGCAGGTCGCCCTTGTGGCCGCTGTCGTCATACGGCCCCTTGTGGGCGCCGGTCTTGTCCGGGTCCCAGTGGCCGCCGGCCGCCCCGGCCGGCACCGTCTTGCCGTCCGCCGTGCTGGGCTCGCAGGACGGCTTCTCGTGCAGGTGGAAGCCGTGCACGCCGGGCGGCAGGCCCTTCAGGTCGGGCGTCAGCAGGACGCCATATTTGTTCTGTTCGATCTTGATGGTGCCGGCCGTCTTCTCCACGCCGCCGGGGCCGACGATGGATATTTGCACGGTTTGCGCCTGGGCGGCGCCGGCCAGCAGCAGGCTGATGAGTAAGCTCGGTTTCACGGGGTCTCCTTTCGTGATGCGGGGCGGGGGTAAAAACTTGCCGTATTTTACACGCCGCGCCGCGCCGGGACCGTTCCGTACAGCCCGTGCCTAGCGCGGGCGCACCGGCAGCAGCGCCGGCGGCCGCATGCGCGGCGCGGCGTCGCTCTGGCGCCGCACCAGGGTGTAATCCATCACCACGTGGCGCGGGTCTTCCGGGGCGCCGTTGCGGCGCGCGCGTATCTGCTGCACCAGGTATTCCAGCGCCGCCTCGGCCATGATGGCCACCGGCTGGCGCACCGTGGTCAGCTCCGGCCAGATGGTGGTGGCCAGGGCGGTGTCGTCGAAGCCGGCCACGGTGAGGTCGCCCGGAACATCCAGCCCCAGCCGGTGGGCGATAGCCACCACGGCGGCCGCCATGTCGTCGTTGCTGGCGAAGATGGCGGTGGGACGCTGCTCCAGCGCCAGCAGCTGCTCGGCCGCGTCCAGGCCGGAGCGGTAGGAAAACATGCCCTGGGCGATCAGTTCGGGATCGGCCGGCAGGCGCTTCTCGGCAATGGCGGCCTGGAAGCCTGCCAGGCGGCGCGCGCTGGCGCTCTGGTTGGGATTGCCCGTGATGAAGCCGATGCGCTGGTGTCCGAGCGCGATCAAATGGCTGGCCATGGCGTGGGCGGCCTGGAAGTCATCGATGCTGACCCCGCTCACGCGCTTGTCGGGCTGGCCGCAGGCCACCGCCACCACGGGCAGGCCGGACTTGGCGATCAGGTCCACCAGCTTGGGCGAGTCGCACAGCGGCGGCGGCAGGATGATGCCGTCCACGCCATTGGCGATCAAGCGCTGCGCATGCTCGATGTCGTGCTGGTCGGCGGCGCACTTTTCCACCACCAGCTGGATGTTGTTGGGGCTGGCCTCGTTCAGCAGGCCCACCAGGAATTCGCTCAGGTAGCCCGCGCTGGGATTGCTGTACAAGAAGCCGACCCGGATCGGGCGCAGCCCGGCCAGGCGGCGCGCAGCCTGGTTGGGGATGTAGTTCAGCTCGGCGACGGCCGCGTCCACGCGCTGGCGGGTTTTCTCGCGCACATTGGTATCGCCGTTCATCACGCGCGACACCGTCATGGGCGACACCCCGGCGCGCCTGGCCACGTCCTGCATGGTGGGCGCGTGCGGGCGGATATCGTCGTTCTGGTCCGGTTCAGGTTTCACCTTGTTTTTATTCATCTGCCTTCTAACATCTCATAGGGTTGTGCATGTTAGCGCAAACTTTACCATACGGCCCGGGACCTTGCTCAGCCCCGGCCCGGGGCGTAGGGATAGCGCAGGGACTGGTAGTACTGCAGCGGCTGGGCCGGCGGCCGCACCCCGGGCGGCAGCGGCAGGCCCGACACCGACTGGAAATAGGCGATGCAGGCGTCGCGCCACAGGCGGGCGTTGTCCACCTGGCGCCCCAGGCGCTGGTCCACTTCCGCGTGGCGGCGCGCGTCGATCAGGGGCCGCAGCCGGCTCCAGCGCGCGCGCAGGTCGAGCGCGGCCTGCAGCCCGCTGTCGTAGCGGTGCACCAGCTCGGCCCACAGGGTGCGGCCGGACGGCATGGCGTAATCCCAGGGCAGGTGGTGGAACCACAGCAGGTAGCGCTCCGGCGTGGTGCGCGGATCGGCGTACAGGCGCGCGAGCGGCGGCGCATACTGGGCCACGGCGTTGCTGCCGCTGGCCGTGCGGTCATAGCCTATGCCGTCGCGTCCCGCGCGGTGGTAATAGACCGGATTCCAGTCCGGCCGTTCCAGGTCGTCCACCCAGGGCGCGGGGCCGTGGTGGTGGGCGCTGCCCATCAGGTGGTGCAGGCCGAGCGGCGTCATGTAGTCCACCACGGCTTCGCGCGAGAGCATCATCATGTCCGCCACCGGCTCGGTGACGCGCGCATCAGGGCTGAAGGTCTGCGCCGCCCACTCGACCGCGATGGCGCGCGGTGAAGCCTGCGGGTCCCAGGCCAGGCGCCCGTAGGCATACCAGTTGGCCTGGTCGAAGTGCGAGCCGGTCCAGTTGCGGTCGCTGCCGATATTGGCCACCCCGGCCATGCCGCCCATGCCCTGCTGCAGCACCTGCGCCACGCTCAGGCCCTGCGGCGCACGTCCCGTATCGCTGCCTAGGGTTTCCGCATACAGGGCGCCGAGGTAGGCCAGGTCGGTGGAAAAGCCCAGGTATTCCTTGGTGACCTGGAACTCCATCATCAGCGGCGTGTGCGGCATGGCGCCGAACAGCGGATGGAAGGGTTCGCGCGGCTGGAAGTCGATAGGGCCGTTCTTCACCTGTACCAGGACGTTGGCGGCGAAGCGCCCGTCCAGGGGCTGGAATTCGTCGTAGGCCTGGCGGGCGCGGTCGCCGCCCTTGCCGGCGCCGGGCGCGTACACGAAGGCGCGCCACATCACCACGCCGTGATGCGGGGCCAACGCGGCGGCCAGCATGTTGGCCCCGTCCGCGTGGCTGCGGTGATAGTCCTGCGGCCCGGGCTGGCCTTCCGAATTGGCCTTGACCAGGAAGCCGCCGAAATCGGGAATGGCGCGGTAGATCTCGTCGGCCTTGCGCCGCCACCAGGCTTGCACCTCGGGCGAGAGCGGATCGGCGCTGGCGGTTTCCTTCAATTCCAGCGGAGTGGAAAAGCGCGCCGACAGGTAGACCTTGATGCCGTAGGGCCGCAGCACATCGGCCACGGCGGCGGCCTTGGCGATATACGGCGCGGTCAGCACCTCCGGCCTGGAATTGACATTGTTGAGCACCGTGCCGTTGATGCCCAGCGAGGCATTGGCGCGCGCATAGTCGGTGTAGCGGCGGTCGACGATGTCGGGCAGGGCCCACCAGTCCCAGATCGACTGGCCGGCATAGCCGCGCTCCACGCTGCGGTCCAGGTTGTCCCAGTGGTTCAGCACGCGCAGCCGCAGGCTGGGCGCAGACGCGGTATCGATGACGTCCAGGCTGGCCCCGGTGGCCGCCGCGCGCAGCCAGGCAAAGGCGCCGTACAGCAGCCCGGCGTCGCTGTTGGCCGCCACCAGGGTGACCTGGTGCTTGCCGATGCGGGTGCGGCGCAGCAGATAGCCTTCCGGGCCCAGCGCGGCCAGCTTATTGGCCAGCTCGTCGGCCGGCGACGCCAGTGCCGGCAGCCCGGGCAGGGCCGCCAGGCCGCGTGTACTCGCCAGCACCAGCGCGCCGTCGGTTATACGTTCAGCCAGCGCCGGGGTGCGCCCGGCCATGCCGGTAATGCCGCGAACCAGTTCATCGATGGCCGCGCGGGTGGTAGGCGAGGACGGGCCGGCCAGCACGATGGAGCGGGCCTGGGCTTGCAGCTGCTGCCGGGCGGCGCCCTGCAGCGGGCGGTAGCGCAGCCACAGCTCATAGCCGTCCTCTTCAAAGGCCGCGGACACGGCGGAACACCACAGCAGCAGCGCCGCCAGCGCCGCATGGATCAAGATGCGCATGGGAGTCTCCTGTTCAGCGCAGCGGGCTTTCCGGCGGCCCCAGGTAGCTGGGCTTCAGGCCGCCGGCATCGATGAGCAGCTTGTGCAGCACCAGTCCCGGATCGACCAGCCAGAACCTGACCGTGTGGGGCCCCGGCTGGGCGATGGTGTGGCGGGTCTTGAAGGTGATGGCGCCGTCGGCCACGCTGCGCTCCCAGAACGCCTGCGAGCCGTCCGCATGCACATTGACCACCTGCGGGGTCTCGCCGTCGATCGACACGGCATAGCGCAGGCCGGCGCCGGGCTGGAATTTCTGGGTGGGCGCCAGGGTCGCGTGCAGGGTGACGGCGCCCGCCTTGAACAGGTGGATATCGTATTCCAGCCGCATGCCGGGCTGGCGTATGGCTGGCGCATCGACTGGCAGGCTGGTGACGCCGGACAGCGTGCGGCCGTGGCCGGGGATGGTCAGCCAGCTGCGCTGCGGCGCCGCCACCGCGCGCGTATAGTGTTCCGCCTCGATGGACACCACGCCGCCGCTCTCGATGCGGCCGCGCACGGCCGCGTGGCCGGCCGGTTTGTGCAGCGGCACGCGCACCGTGGCCCTGGCCTGGTCCGGGCCAGTGATGGTCAGGGTGGCAATGGTGGCGCCTTCCGGCACCTGGTCCCAGCGCGCACCTACTACGATGCGCTGCTGGTCGGCCACCGTGCCGGACGGCCGGTCCAGCGTGATCCACGGCTCGCTGGCGCTGACCGTGTACGCAAAGCTGGCGGTTCCCCGGTTGAAGATGTCCAGCGTGCGCGGCGCCTGGCTGAACACGTCCAGCGCCGGCAGGGTGAGCGCGCCGCCGTCGAACCGGGTCCAGGCCTGGTCGCCGCCTTCCACCGCGATCCCCATCTCGGCCCCGGCCGCCGGCTGGATCTCGGACACGGCCGGCATCACATTGCGCGGCGGCTGGTTCCAGTAGGTGTAGCCCAGGTGGGTTTGCGACATCATGTGATTCCACTTGCCGCCGCTGATGTCCTGGTGGTAGCGGCGGACCAGTTCCGCGTCCAGCGCGAACAGCTGGCGGGCGCGCGCGGCCAGCTGGTTGGCGGCCACGCGGCCCTGCTTCGCGTACAGGCGGTTCAGGCCGGCCGTCACGTACAGTTCATTGACCACGGCGCCGGCCTTGGCCGGGTACAGCACCAGCTGATAAAAGGCGTCGCGCCGCTCGGGCGGCAGCGCGGCCGAGATCTGTTCGGCGCGCGCGGCAATGGCGTTGTAGTCGGCCACGATGCGCTCGGCTTCGTGGTAGTCGGTCAGGCTGTAGGTGTTAGGCTCCAGCATTTCCGGCTTGCGGCGGCCGTTGTACTGGGCGTAGCTGGCGACGATGGCGGCGATGTCGTCCGCATGCTGCGGCCCGAATTCGCGCGCGGCCCACAGCCGCAGGTAGTCCGGCAGGCGTTCGGCCGGCCAGGCCGCCGGGTTCCAGGCATAGGTGAGGAAGAACTCCATCGGCACTTCCATGGGCTTGAGGTCGCCCACGTTGACGATCCACAGCCGGCTGGCCTGGTACTGCCAGGCCAGGTGCATCTGTTCCCACACCTTGGGCAGGGGCGTGACATTGATCCATTTGTAGGAGCGCGGCCCGCCCACGTAATCGAAATGGTAGTAGACGCCGGCCCCGCCGGTGCGCTGGCGCTCGGCGGCCGTGGGCAGGCGGCGGATGTTGCCCCAGTTGTCGTCGCACCACAGCAGGGTGACGTCGTCCGGCACCCGCATGCCGCGCTCGTAGTACTCCTGGACTTCCTTGTACAGCGCCCACACCTGCGGCACCTCGGCGGCCGGCTTGCCGGTCTGCTGGGCGATGATGGTGCGCTGGTCGGCCACGATCTGTTCCAGCAGCGCCACGTTGGCCTGCTCCGACATGGGCTCGTCGCCGTCGCCGCGCATGCCGATGGTGATCAGCTTTTCCACATCGCGCGTGTTTTGCAGGCCGCCGGTCCAGAACTTGCGCAGCACCTCGGCATTGCGGTGGTAGTCCCACGGGCCGCTGCCGTAGCGCTTCCATTCCTGCTGCGGTCGCATCATGGGCTCGTGGTGCGAGGTGCCCATCACGATGCCGTATTCCTCGGCGCGCTGGCCGTTTTCCGGATCGTCGTCGAAGAAGGCGGAATTCCACATGGCCGGCCAAAGGTAGTTGCCGCGCAGGCGCAGGATCAGCTCGAAGACCTTTTCGTAGAACGCGTGGTTGTACTTGCCGTAGTGCTGCTGCACCCAGCCGGTCAGCGCAGGCGCCTCGTCGTTGAGGAAGATGCCGCGATAGCGCACCACCGGGGCGTCGGCCACGGCGCCCGGGGCGGCGATGTGGATGCGCGGGTGGCGCGCGGGCGGCACGTCGGCCCACCAGGTCCAGGGCGAGACGCCGATCTGCTCGGAGATTTCATAGATGCCGTAGATGGCGCCGCGCTTGTCGCTGCCGGCGATCACCAGCGCATGATCGACCCCGGGCAGGGGATGGTCCAGGGTCTGGATGTGAAAGCCCTCCCACTTGCCACGGGTGGCGGACAGGTCCAGCTTGCCGCTGGCGGCCAGGCTGTCGATCAGCGCGCTCTTGCCTATGGTGCCGATGATGACCACCTGGGCGCCTTGCGGCTGGCCGGAGCGCCGCAGGTCGGGGCGCACGCCGCTGACCCGTTCCACGTCGGCCTGCAGGTCGGCGGCCGCGCGCAGCACGCCGGGATGGTCGGCCCCGTCCACGTAAATGGGCGCGGCCTGGCCATCCTGCGCCAGGGAGACGGCCATGGGCGGCGCTTGTTCGAAGGAGGCGATGGGTTTCTGGCCCAGTGCATAAGCGGGCAGGGCGGGCAGGGCCGCCAGCAGCGCCAGTGCGGCGAGGAGTTGTCTCATAGGATGTAGTTATAGTGTGTAGGTCGCTGCCGCATGGCAGTCCATGCCGCAGTCCATGCGCTGTCAGCGCGCCCCGCAATTGCGGCGCAACGGCTCCAGCGGCACGGCTTCGGCTATCGCCCGATAGCCGGCCAGCGAGGGATGCAGCCCGTCGCCGGAGTCCAGTTCCTTCTTCAGGCGATCGGGGCGCTCCGGATCGCGCAGGGCGGCGTCGAAGTCGGCCACCGCGTCGAACACGCCGGAATGGCGTATCCAGTCGTTCAGTTCGCGCCGGTCGGCCTCGTTTTCCGGGCCCGGGTGGTAGTAGTCGCTGCCGCCGTAGGGCGTCACGGTGGCGCCGATCAGGCACACGCCGTGCGCGTGGGCGCGCTCGGCCAGCTGGCGGTGCGCCAGCTTGAGGTCGGCCAGCAGCCTGGCGCGGTCGGCCGGCAGGTCGGGCGTGTTGCGGTGCTGGCCGCCCATGTCGTTCACGCCGATCAGCACCAGCGCGTGCGTGACGCCGGCGCGCGAGACCACGTCGCGGTCGAAGCGCGACACCAGGTTGGGGCCGAGGCCGTCGCGCAGCATGCGCCCGCCGCCTATGCCGGCGTTGACCACGCCCAGCGCCAGGCCCTGCTTGCGCAGGCGTTCGGCAAAGACGTCAGTCCAGCGGTTGTTGCCGTCCACGGTGACGCCATAGCCGTCCGTGATGGAGTCGCCGATGGCCACCACGGCGCCGGCCGTGGCGCTCGCCCGCACTTCCACGTCGCTGAGCGCATACCAGCGGGTCACCTTGCCCGGTTCGTCCCAGCTAGGCTCCGCCACGCGGTTGCCCTTGGCCAGGAAGGTGTGGGTGCGCGCGCCCGTGTGGGCTGTCTGGCGCGCCGGCTCGGCCGTGAAATACAGCGACACTGCCAGGTCGGCTCCCGCCGCCACCGGCAGCGCCACCTCGTCGCTGTAATATTCGGCGCCGGCCGGTACCATCACGCTGGTGCTGCCGTTGAAGGTGAGGGGGCGGATGGTGTCCGGTTGCAGGTCGGGCTTGCCCGGCGCCTGGGCCAGCGCCACGCTGGCCGCGCCTACCAGCAGCGGCCCGCTGCCGAAGGCGTTGCTGATCCTGACCCGCAGGCGGCTGCCGCCCAGGGAAAGGCGCACCACCTGGCGCAAGCTGGCGTCGCGCCACTGCTCGGGCGCCAGCGCGTTGGCCGGTTCCGGCACCTGCTGCGCCGACCCCCAGGACGCCACCCAGCGCTGCGGCTCGGGGGCGCCGCCGCTTGCGGCTTGGGCCGTTCCCCATCCCAGCGCCGCTGCCGATACCAGGGCCAGCAGGCGATGAACGAGGCCATATTTAGCGTGTTGACTTGCTTGCATAATTCCTTCACACTGATGAAATGTTAGCGCTATTCATTTTAGGATAATTAAATGGTACGTGCAACAAACTCAACTTTATAAATCAACTCCAAAACAAAAACGGCTGCTGACCAGAAAGAGGATGACGCTCATGAGCAAATTGACTGATATACCGCTGGCGACCTGCCTGCCCGCCGACCTGCCCCAGGCCCTGCTGGTGGGCCGCGTGTGGCGCGGCGGCGAGATCGACGGCCCCAGCGTGGTGGTGGTGCGCAACGGCGAGGTGGTCGACATCACGCGCCATGCGCCCACCGTGTCCGATTTGCTGGAGCGCGAGGACGCCGCCGCCTGGGCCCGCGCCGCCCAGGGCGAGCCCCTGGGCCGGGTCGAGGCCCTGCTGGAAACCGCGCTGCGCAATGACCCCGGCGCCGCCACCGCCGACACCCCGCGCCTGCTGGCGCCCAACGACCTGCAAGCCATCAAGGCCTGCGGCGTGACTTTTGCCGTCAGCCTGCTGGAGCGGGTGATCGAGGAGCAGGCCGGCGGCGACGCCAGCCGCGCCGAGGAACTGCGACTGGCCCTGCTCAAGGACATAGGCGCCGACCTGTCTGCCATCAAGCCCGGTTCGCCGGAAGCGGAGCAGCTCAAGCAGCAGTTCATCGCGCGCGGCGCCTGGTCGCAATACATGGAAGTGGGCATAGGCCCGTACGCCGAGGTATTCTCGAAGTCGCAGCCCATGTCGGCGGTGGGCTTTGGCGCCGACGTCGGCCTGCACCCTATCTCCAACTGGAACAATCCCGAACCGGAAATCGTGCTGGCCGTGAACAGCCGCGCCCAGGTGCAGGGCGCCACCCTGGGCAACGACGTCAACCTGCGCGACGTCGAGGGCCGCAGCGCCCTCCTGCTGGGCAAGGCCAAGGACAACAACGCTTCCTGCGGCATCGGCCCCTTCATCCGCCTGTTCGACCAGCATTTCACCATCGACACCGTGCGCGGCGCCGAGCTGCGCATGCTGATCGAAGGCGCCGAGGATGGCTTCACGCTCGATGGCGAAAGCCGCATGCGCGAGATCAGCCGCGATCCGCTCGACCTGGTGCAGCAGACCTGCGGCCCGCACCACCAGTACCCGGACGGCTTCATGCTATTCCTCGGCACCATGTTCTCGCCGATCAAGGACCGTGGCGCGGCCGGCGCCGGCTTCACCCACAAGCTGGGCGACCGCGTCACCATCGCCACCCCGTCGCTGGGCGCACTGGTCAACCACGTGCAGCGCAGCGACCAGATCGCGCCCTGGACCTTTGGCGTGCGCGCGCTGTACCGCAACCTGGCGCGCCGCGGCCTGCTCACCTGAGCCCAACCACAACGAATACGTATCAACTGGAGGTAACAAGATGGTCCAAGCAACAGCCGGCACGAGAGCACCGATGGTGTACGCCACCTATCCCAGCCTGGCCAACAAGCGGGTGCTCATCACCGGCGGCGGCACCGGCATAGGCGCGGCGCTGGTCGACGCCTTTGCCAAACAGGGCGCGCAAGTGTTTTTCATCGATATCGCGGCCGAGGCCTCGCGCGAGCTGGCGGCCAGCCTGGCCGGGTCCAGCTACCCGCCCGTGTTTTTCGAATGCGACCTGACCGACCTGAAGGCGCTGAGCCAGGTGTTCGCGCAAATCGAGGGCGAGCACGGCGCGGTGGAAGTCCTGATCAACAACGCCGCCAACGACCATCGCCATGAAATCCAGGGCGTGACGCCGGAATACTGGGACAACAGCCTGGCGGTCAACCTGCGCCACCAGTTCTTTTGTGCGCAGGCCGTGGCGCCCGGCATGAAGGCGGCAGGCGGCGGCGTGATCCTCAATTTCGGCTCCATCTCCTGGCACCTGGCGCTGGGCAGCCTGAGCCTGTACATGACCGCCAAGGCCGCCATCGAAGGCCTGACGCGGGGCCTGGCGCGCGACCTGGGCGGCGACGGCATCCGCGTCAACTGCATCATCCCCGGTTCCGTGCGCACCCCGCGCCAGATGGCGCTGTGGCATACGCCGCAGGGCGAGCAGGACATCCTGGCCGCGCAATGCCTGCACCAGCGCGTGGAGCCCGAGGACATCGCCGCCATGGCGCTGTTCCTGGCTTCCGACAACGCCGGCCGCTGCTCGGGCCGCGATTACTTCGTCGACGCCGGATGGTATGGCGCATGAACGCCAGCCCTGAGTGCATCTGGGCGCTGGGCGCCACCCTGGGCGAAGGCCCGGTGTGGCATGCCGGCGAACAGGCGCTGTACTTGGTCGACATCAAGGGCCGACAGCTGCACCGCTGCGGCGCCGACGGCGGCCAGCGCCACAGCTGGGCGCTGCCGGACGAAACCGGCTTCGCGCTGCCCATGCGCGACGGCGGCCTGGTATGCGGGCTGCCGGGACGCTTGCTGCGCCTAGCGCCCGGCAGCGGCGACACCGAACCGCTGCTGATGCTGGAGCAGGACCTGCCCGGCAACCGCCTTAACGACGGCTATGTGGACCGCCACGGCAGCCTATGGTTCGGCAGCATGGACAACGCCGAGCAGCAGCCCAGCGGCGCCCTGTACTGCTGGGACGGCGGCGTCCCGCAGCGCCAGGACCGGGGCTATGTGATCACCAACGGCCCCTGCGCCAGCCCGGACGGCCGCACCTTCTACCATACGGACACGCTGGAAAAAACCATCTATGCCTACGACGTCGATGCGGATGGCAGGCTCTCGGGCAAGCGGGTGCTGATACGCATAGACGGCAGCGGCTACCCGGACGGCACTACCGTGGATGCGCAAGGATCGCTGTGGGTGGCGCTGTTCGGCGGCGCCCGCATCGAGCGCTACGACGCCGGCGGCGTGCTGCGCGACACCATCCCCATGCCGTGCTCGAATATCACCAAGGTGGCCTTCGGCGGCGCCGACCTGCGCACCGTGTACGCCACCACCGCCCGCAAGGGACTGGACGCCGCCGCGCTGGCGCGCGAGCCCCTGGCCGGCGGGGTGTTCCGCTTCCGGGCCGAGGCGCCCGGCCTGCCGCAGCATCACTATTCACCATCAGGATACGCAACATGAGTGACCACACAGGCGCCGCGCGCCGCTACCGTTCCCAGGACTGGTTCGACAACCCGGACCACATCGACATGACCGCGCTCTACCTGGAGCGCTTCATGAACTACGGGATCACGCCGGAGGAACTGCGCTCCGGCAAACCCATCATCGGCATCGCCCAGTCGGGCAGCGACATCAGCCCGTGCAACCGCATCCACCTGGAACTGGCCAAGCGCGTGCGCGACGGCATCCGCGACGCCGGCGGCATTGCCATGGAATTCCCGCTGCACCCCATCTTCGAGAATTGCCGCCGCCCGACCGCCGCCATCGACCGCAACCTGGCCTATATGGGCCTGGTCGAGATCCTGCACGGCTATCCCATCGACGCCGTGGTGCTGACCACCGGCTGCGACAAGACCACGCCCTCGCAGCTGATGGCTGCCGCCACGGTGGACATCCCGGCCATCGTGCTGTCCGGCGGCCCCATGCTGGACGGCTGGCTGGACGGCGAACTGGTGGGTTCGGGCGCCGCCATCTGGAAGGGCCGCAAGCTGCTGGCGGCCGGCCAGATCGACGAAGAGAAATTCCTGGCCATGGCGGCCGCGTCGGCGCCGTCGGCCGGCCACTGCAACACCATGGGCACGGCCTCCACCATGAACGCCATTGCCGAAGCGCTGGGCATGTCGCTGACCGGCTGCTCGGCCATCCCCGCGCCCTACCGCGAACGGGGGCAGATGGCTTATGAAACGGGGCGGCGCATCGTGGAACTGGCGCGCCAGGACCTGCGGCCCTCGGCCATCCTGACGCGCGAGGCATTCCTGGACGCCATCGTGGTCAATGCGGCCATCGGCGGCTCCACCAACGCCCAGCAGCACATCATGGCCATGGCGCGCCACGCCGGGGTGGAGCTGAAGTCCAGCGACTGGATGGAATACGGCCACAAGGTGCCACTGCTGCTGAACATGCAGCCGTCCGGCAAGTTCCTGGGCGAGCGTTTCCACCGCGCCGGCGGCGTGCCGTCCGTCATGTGGGAACTGGAGCAGGCCGGCCGCCTGCGTTCGGACCGCATCACCGTGACCGGGCGCAGCATGCGCGAGAACCTGCAACACCGCGAGACCACAGACCGCGAAGTGATCTACCCGTACGCGGCGCCGCTCAAGGAAGATGCCGGTTTCTTCGTCTTGAAGGGCAATCTGTTCGACTTTGCCATCATGAAGACCAGCGTGATCTCGGACGCCTTCCGGGCCCGCTACCTGAGCCGCCCGGGCCAGGAAAACGTGTTCGAATGCCGCGCCGTGGTGTTCGACGGCTCGGGCGACTACCATGCCCGCATCAATGATCCCGCCCTGAACATCGACGAGGATAGCATGCTGGTGATACGCGGCGCCGGTCCGGTCGGCTGGCCAGGCTCGGCCGAGGTGGTCAACATGCAGCCGCCGGACGCCCTGATCAAGCGCGGCGTCCAGAACCTGCCCACCCTGGGCGACGGCCGCCAGTCCGGCACCTCGGACAGCCCGTCCATCCTGAACGCCTCGCCGGAAAGCGCGGTGGGCGGCGGCCTGGCCTATGTGCGCACCGGCGACATCATCCGCGTCGACCTGAATGCGGGTACCTGCGACATGCTGGTCAGCGACGAGGTGCTGGCGGCCCGCAAGGCGGAAGGCATCCCGCCGGTGCCACCCAGCCAGACCCCGTGGCAGGAGCTGTACCGCGCAACGGTGGGGCAGATGGAGTCCGGCGCCTGCATGGAGTTGGCCCTCAAGTACCGGGGCGTGGCAGACCAGCTGCCACGCCACAACCACTAAACGATAATAAAACAAGACACAAGGAGACAGCAGCATGGAGCAGGTGCAAGCCTGGGGCGGTGCACGCCCCTGTTGCCGGAAGTGAGGCCGCCATGGCCGATTATCTTCTGGAGATGCGCAACATCGTCAAGGAGTTCGGCGGTGTGCGCGCACTGAACGGCATCGACATCCGGATACGCCAGGGCGAATGCGTGGGCCTGTGCGGCGAGAACGGGGCCGGCAAGTCCACGCTCATGAAAGTGCTGTCGGCGGTCTACCCGCACGGCAGCTGGGACGGCGAGATCGTGTGGGACGGCCAGCCGCTGCGGGCCCAGTCCATCCGCGAGACCGAGGCGGCCGGCATCGTCATCATCCACCAGGAACTGATGCTGGTGCCGGAACTGTCGGTGACCGAGAACCTTTTCCTCGGCAACGAGATCACGCTGCCCGGCGGGCGCATGGACTATGGCGCCATGCACCGCCGCGCGGCCGAATTGCTGGCGGAACTGAACATCCGCGACGTCAACGTGGCGCTGCCCGTCAAGCAGTACGGCGGCGGCCACCAGCAGCTGATCGAGATCGCCAAGGCCCTGAACAAGAATGCGCGCCTGCTGATCCTGGACGAACCCTCGTCCTCGCTGACGGCGGCCGAGATCAAGGTGCTGCTGGCCATCATCCACCAGCTCAAGGCCAAGGGCGTGACCTGCGTCTACATCTCGCACAAGCTGGACGAGGTGGCCGATATCTGCGACACCATCTGCGTGATACGCGACGGCCGCCACATCGCCACCACGCCCATGGCGCAGATGGACATAGACCGCATCATCGCCCAGATGGTGGGGCGCGAGATGAACCAGCTGTACCCGCCGCGCAGCCACCAGCCGGGCGAGGTGGTGTTCGAGGCCCGTAACGTGACCTGCTTTGACGCCGACAACCCGCAGCGCAAGCGCGTGGACGATATCTCGTTCTCGCTGCGGCGCGGCGAAATCCTCGGCATCGCCGGGCTGGTGGGGGCGGGGCGCACCGAGCTGGTGTCGGCCATCTTCGGCTCCTATCCGGGGCGCCACAGCGGCGAGGTGTGGCTGGAAGGGCGCAAGCTCGATACCGGCACCCCGCTCAAGGCCATACGCGCCGGGCTGGCCATGGTGCCGGAGGACCGCAAGCAGCACGGCATCGTGCCCGACCTCGGCGTGGGCCACAACATGACGCTGTCGGTGCTGGGCAGCTTTGCGCGCCACACCCGGATCGACCAGCAGGCCGAGCTGGTGGCCATCCGCAAGGAAATCGCCAGCGTCAGGCTCAAGACGTCCAGCCCCTTCCTGCCGATTACCGGTCTGTCCGGCGGCAACCAGCAGAAGGCCGTGCTGTCCAAGATGCTGCTGACGCGCCCGAAAATCCTCATCCTGGACGAGCCCACGCGCGGCGTGGACGTGGGCGCCAAGTACGAGATCTACCAGCTGATACTGGACCTGGCCAGGGAAGGGATGTCCATCATCATGGTGTCGTCCGAGATGGCCGAGGTGCTGGGCATGTCGGACCGCGTGCTGGTGATAGGCGAGGGTAGGCTGCGCGGCGATTTCATCAACGACAATCTGAGCCAGGAAACCGTGCTGGCGGCGGCGCTGGAGCAGGCGCACTAACATAGTGATCATCATGAAAAGTAACGACATCAAGAAGCTGTTCACGCAGTACAAGATGCTGGCCCTGCTGATCGCCGTCGCGCTGATCTGGGGCTTCTTCAGCTACCACACCGAGGGCGGCTACGTCTCGCCGCGCAACCTGTCCAATTTGATGCGGCAGATGGCCATCACCGGCATCGTCGCCTGCGGCATGTCGCTGGTGATCATCGCCGGCGAGATCGACCTGTCGGTAGGCTCCCTGCTGGGCCTCCTGGGCGGGGTGGCGGCGGTGCTGGATTCCACCCACCACCTGCCGCTGCCCATCACCCTGGCGGCGGTGCTGGCCGTGGGGCTGTTCATCGGCCTGTTCAACGGCTACCTGACGGCCTATCTGGCCATCCCCTCCTTTATCGTCGGCCTGGGCGGCATGCTGGCCTACCGCGGCATCGTGCTGGGCGTGACCGGCGGCGCCACGGTGGCGCCGGTGTCGGACCAGCTGGTCTACATCGGACAGGCCTATCTGCCGCCGCAGGCCGGGCTGGTGCTGGGCGTGGCGCTGTTCGCGGTGGCGGCCTTCCTCGTGTGGCGCCAGCGCCGCAGCCACGCGCTGCACCAGCTGGCCGTGGCGCCGGCCTGGCGCGACGCCATCAAGCTGGCCGTGACCGGCGCCGTGATTGCCGCCTTTGTGCTCACCTTCAATTCCTACGAGGGCATCCCGCTGCCGGTGCTGCTGCTCCTGGCCTTGCTGGGCGTGTTCAGCTACGTGACCACCCAGACCGTGTTTGGCCGCCGCGTGTATGCCGTGGGCAGCAACATGGAGGCGACCCGTTTGTCCGGCATCAACGTCAGGGCCGTCAAGCTGTGGATCTTCGGCATCATGGGCCTGATGTGCGCCCTGGCCGGCATCGTCAACACGGCGCGCCTGGCGGCCGGTTCGCCCTCGGCCGGCACCTCCGGCGAACTCGATGCCATCGCCGCCTGCTTCATCGGCGGCACGTCCATGCGCGGCGGCTCAGGCACCGTGCACGGCGCCCTGATCGGCGCCCTGGTCATGGCCAGCCTGGATAACGGCATGTCCATGCTGGACGTGGACACCTATTGGCAAATGATCGTCAAGGGCGCCATCCTGACCCTGGCCGTGTGGGTGGACGTCAGCACCCGCAGCGGCAAGCGTTGAATACATAAATACATCAAGGAGACATACGACATGAGCAGCAACCGCAGGCAGTTCCTCTCTTCCATGACCGGCCTGGCCGGCCTGACCATGCTGCCGGCCATGGCCGCCACCAGCGAACCGTACAAGGACCCCACGCTGCCGGTGGCGCGCCGGGTCGACGACCTGCTGGCCCGCATGACGCTGGAAGAAAAAATCATGCAGATGCAGTGCACCTGGCAGCAAAAGCCCGCGATCCAGGACGCCAAGGGCGAGTTCTCGGCAGCCAAGGCGCAGCAGGTCTATCCCCACGGCCTGGGCATGATCGCCCGCCCGTCGGACCGTCAGCTGGGCCAGGCCGCCGGCGCCGGGGACACCGGCGCGGTGGCCAACCGCAAAGCGCTGGAGACGGCCAACTACGTCAACGCGGTGCAGAAGTGGGCGGTGGAGCAGACCCGCCTCGGCATCCCGCTGCTGATGCACGAGGAAGCCCTGCATGGCTACGTGGCGCGCGACGCCACCAGCTTCCCCCAGGCCATCGGCCTGGCGTCCTCCTTCGATACGCAGCTGGTGCGCGAGATCTTCAGCGTGGCGGCGCGCGAGATGCGGGCGCGCGGCGCCAACCTGGCGCTGGCGCCGGTGGTGGACGTGGCGCGCGAACCGCGCTGGGGCCGCATCGAGGAAACCTTCGGCGAGGACCCCTACCTGTGCGGCGAGATCGGCAAGGCCGCCGTGCTGGGCTTCGCCGGCGAGTCGCCCAGGCTGGCCCGGGACAAGGTGTATGTCACGCTCAAGCACATGACCGGCCACGGCCAGCCGGAAAGCGGCACCAACATCGGCCCGGCCGAAGTGAGCGAACGCACCCTGCGCGAGGAATTCTTCCCGCCGTTTGAAAAGCTGATCAAGGAAACCAATGTCGGCGCCGTCATGCCCTCGTATAACGAGATCGGCGGCGTGCCCTCGCACGCCAACCGCTGGCTGCTGCGCAAGGTGCTGCGCGAGGAATGGGGCTTCAAGGGCGTCACGGTGTCCGACTACTTCGGCATCAATGAACTGGTCACGCGTCACAAACTGGCCGCCACGCCCAAGGAAGCGGCCTATTACGCCTTCCGCGCCGGGGTCGATATCGAGACCCCTGACGGTCTGGGCTACCAGACCCTGGCCGAGCTGGTGCGCGAAAAGCGCATCGCCGAAAGCGATATCGACACGGTGGTGCGCCGCATCCTGGAACTGAAGTTCAACGCCGGCCTGTTTGAAAACCCCTATGTGGACGCCAAGGCGGCCGACCGCCTGACCGCCACCCCGGACGCCGTGGCCCTGGCCCGCCGCGCCGCCACCCGCAGCGCCGTGCTGCTCAAGAACGAGCGCGGCCTGCTGCCGCTGGACGGCAAGAAGGTCGGCAAGGTGCTGCTGCTGGGCACCCACGCCAAGGACACGCCCATAGGCGGCTACTCCGACGTGCCGCGCCACGTGGTATCCATCCACGACGGCCTGCTGGCCGAGAGTCGCGCCCAGGGTTTCGAGCTGGCTTACGCCGAGGGCGTGCGCATCACCGAAAGCCGGGTCTGGGGCCAGGACGAGATCAAGTTCACGCCGCCGGAAGTGAACCGCAAGCTGATTGCCGAAGCGGTGCAGGCGGCCAGGTCGGCCGACACCATCATCATGGTCCTGGGCGACAACGAGCAAACCAGCCGCGAAGCCTGGGCCGACAACCACCTGGGCGACCGCGACAGCCTGGACCTGATGGGCCAGCAGAACGAGCTGGCGCAAGCGATTTTCGCGCTCGGCAAGCCGACCGTGGTATTCCTGCTGAACGGCCGTCCGCTCTCGATCAACCTGCTGGCGGAGAAGGCCGGCGCCATCATCGAAGGCTGGTACATGGGGCAGGAGACCGGCCACGCGGCGGCCGACCTGCTGTTCGGCCGCGCCAACCCGGGCGGCAAGCTGCCGGTGTCGATCGCGCGCTCGGTGGGCCAGCTGCCCATCTTCTACAACCACAAGCCATCCGCGCGGCGCGGCTATATCGATGGCTCGACCAAGCCGCTGTATCCCTTCGGTTTCGGGCTGAGCTACACCAGCTTCGTGATCTCGGCGCCACGCCTGGCCAAGTCCAGCATCGCCGTGGGCGAGGCTACCCGGGTGGAAGTGGACGTGGCCAACACCGGCAAGCGGGTCGGCGACGAAGTGGTGCAGATCTACATCCGCGACGACGTCAGCTCCGCCACCCGGCCGGTGCTGGAGCTCAAGGCCTTCCAGCGGGTCACGCTGCAGCCGGGCGAGAAGCGCACCCTGGCCTTCGACATCAAGCCTTCCGACCTGTGGTTCTACAACCAGGACATGCAGCGCGTGGTGGAGCCGGGCAGCTTCACCATCCACGCCGGTCCCAATTCGATGGACTTGAAATCGGTGAAGCTGATGGTGGTCTAGTCGCCGCTGTAGACGGCTACTTCCGCCAGGCGCAGCGGCCGCATCGGCGCCTGGTACTGGAAGGCGATGATGGCGTCGTTGCTCCAGGCCTGGTCGCTGAGCGGCAGGCGGTAGGCGCCGCCCTCGGACCTCAGCGGTTCCTTGCGGCCGGCCTCGGTGATGGTGGCGCCGCTGGTGGCAGCGCGGGGCCGGTACAGCACCCTGGCCCTGGCGTTGCAATAAGTCCGGCTCTGGCGCTGCAAACGGCCATTCCTGCGGGTGGGCTGGTCCACGTTGCGGCCCGGGTCGTCGGCGTCGGCGATGGCCTCGGTGATTTCGCAGCGCAGGCGGGCGTCGCCCAGACGTTCCTGTTCGGGCGGCACGGCCAGGGTATGCACCAGCAGGCCGATGCGCAGTACGCCGCCCTTGAAATTGCTGACCAGGTCGGCTTCGACCCCAGGATCGGGCAGGGCGGGCAGTTCGAACAGTTCGCCGTTGTCCAGCGTGATGGGAAACTCCACGCCGTCCCGGGTGCGCACGCGCAGCAGGAAATTCGCCGGCAGGGCCAGGCCGGGCGGCGGCATGACGGCGAAGCGGAAGATCGCGTCCGGCGCCAGCGCCTTGTGCTTGCCGTAGGCTGCCAGCGCGGCCGCCATGGCGCGGTAGCTTTTCCACGGCACGGCGCGCACGCCAGTGACGCGCACCACGGCGGCCTCGGTGGCACCGGCCTGTTCGCGCATGGGGCCGCCGCCGGCAGGCTGCTGCGCTCGCGCGGCGGCGACCATGGCAAGCAGCAGCAGGGCTTGCATCCTCATGGCCCAGGCGGAGCGGCATTGAACACGATATCGCGTACCGTGTAATCGGCCGGGATCTTGAACAGCGCATCGGCCACCTCGCCGGCCTTGAAATTTTCCAGCCGGGTGATCGCTTCGCCGCCCAGCGCCGTATATCTGCGCTGGTAGGTGTACAGGGCGTATTCACCGGAGCGCCACACCTCGCTGGTCTCCACCAGCTCCCTTTCATTTCCGGCGCTGCCGGCGGGGAAAAACGTTTCAGTGAGCGTGCCGGCAGTCTTGTGGCCTTCGAAGTCCTTGCTGCCCAGATTGGTCCGCACTTCCCTGGCCCAAGACATGACGATGGTGCGGGCGGTCAGTGGCGTGTAGACGCGATATCGGGCAGGTTCACCGCTGACACGCAGGACGTCGCGGCGTTCCGGCCGTATCAGGTAGCCGGCCTTGGCCCTGGCATCGACGATCAGGATGCGTTCCTTGCCGGCCGTGGTCTGGTAGGCGAGCCGCAGCCTGCCATGCTGGTCCTGGATACGGTTGACGACCTCGCGTTTCCTGATCTGGTTGCCGTCGGCCAGGGTTTTGGTGCTGTCCGTTACCTGGTCCACGGTATAGGGCGGTATCTTGAAGTCGTAACCGTAGGCGCTGCCATATTCCAGTTGCAGCTTCCTGCCGTCGGATTCATCCTCTCGGCTCGCTGCACTGGCGTCTGCCGTTTGCGCGTGCGCCAGGCCGCAGGTCCCGGGCAGGACCTGGGCAGCCAGCAGCAGGGCGAACAAGGTGGCGGAGGCTTTCATGGGGGGCTTCCTTTCGTCGGATGTGGAAGTGGTTGGTCAGGGCGGCGCGCCATCAACGGCGCTGGATGTCGCGCACCGTGTAGTCGGCGGGCGCCGTGAACAGGCTGGCGGAGGGCTCCGTGCGATGTATCTTTTGCACCCGGCTGATGGTTTCTCCATAGCGCGGATCGACGCTCTTGACGTACAAGTCGAGTTTCAGCGCCGCCGAGTGCCAGGTTTCCACCGTGCTCACGATGGGCAGCGTATTGCCGGCCTTGCCGGCGGGGAGGGTGGTGGTGACCAGTGTGCCCTCGGCCGTCAGGCCCTCGATCTGCCGGGTGCCCAGCGCCCGCGTGCTGCGCAGGCTGTCCGTCGCCGCCACGGCGCCGGCCAGCGCCGGCGCCAGCTGCTCGGCCACCATGCTGGCGCCGGACGAGATGCTGACCGTGGCCAGCGGCGGCACCGAGCCATTGCTGTTGGAGGCGGCCGGTTCGCTGATCGCCATCCTGATGCCCGACCTGTCGCCGGGATACAGGCGGTAGCTGTAGCCTTGCACCGGGTCCTGGATTTGCACCAGTCCCTGATTCAGCCAGGTCGATTCCACCCGGCTGCGGCCCGCGGAGTCGCGGAACAGCTGCTCGCTGCTGCTCCTGGCGATGCGGTTGCCATCGGCGAGCAGGCGCACGTTGTCGATGATGCGTTCGGCAGAATAGGGGGCGTCGCGCACCACGCATGCCTGCTGGCAGCGCGAGGTTGCGCTCAGGCGCAGCATCATCACTTCGCTCGAACTACTGTCGATGACCATGGTGTTGTGTTGCTGCGCGTAGACGGATGGCGCCCATGCCAGCAGCGCGATGGAGATGGTGAGTAAGCTGTGTTTCATGCCTGCCTCCTGTGACGGGCTTAATTGACGGCCAGCCGGATGGCCAGCGGTTCGCCGGAGGCTGCCACCAGCAGTTCGGCATGGATCAGTTCATCGGGCGCATCGGACGCAATCGGTATGCCCAATTGGACCAGCGCCTGGCGCGTCAGGTTGGCGCGCTTGAGCTGCGGATGGACGGCGGCCGCGATCTGCTCGGGCGTGGCCAGCGAGAGGAAACCGTCGCCGGGTGCATGCGCGGCCAGGTCGGCCTGGGGCAGCGGCGCCAGGGTGCCGGCGACGGCCATCAGCAGCACCACGGCGACCGAGGCGATCCCGGCGCCGGAGGCAAGACCGTCCAATGTCCAGCGGCGATACCACGGCCGCTTTTTGTGGCGCCGGACATAGGCTTGCAGCAGCGCGGCTTCCACGCTGTCCGGCGGCGCCGCATGTGCCAGTACCCGGCGCGCGGCGGCCCACTCGGGGGCGCGGCCCCGGCCATCGTTGCGGTGCGGTTCGATGTCGATGGTTTGCATGTCGGTGTTCCTAAGCGAGGTTCTGGTGGATGGCCCGGTACGGGGCCAGGGCTTTGTACAGTGCCGAACGGCCGCGCGACAGGCGTGAACGCACGGTGCCGATGTCCAGCTGGCAGATGCCGGCGATTTCCTGGTACGACAGCTCCTGCAGCTCAAACAGGATCAATACGTCGCGGTAATGCGGGGCCAGCCTGGCCAGCGCCCGGCGCAAGTGGTCAGCGGCTTCCTGGTCCAGCAGCGCGTGCAGCGGACCGTTCTCGCCGATATCTCCTGCGCCGCCGGCCGCGCTGGCCAAGCCGGTAGCGCCGTCCCCGTGCTCGCCGTCCTCCACATCGGGATCGGGCTGCACCCAGCGCTCGTTCTGGCGCGCGTGGCGCAGCAGCAGGTTGTGCGTCACCCCGTACAAAAAGCTGGACAGCATGCCCTTGAGCGGATCGAAGCGGTAGTCGTCGTTAAGAAGGCCGATGAAGACTTCCTGGACCACATCGGCCGCCACCTCCGGTGCGCCGCAGTGCAGCAGTGCGTAGCCATACAGGCGGGAGCGGTGGCGCCGGTACAGGCTCTGGAAGGCGTTGGCGTCGCCCAGCCGGGTGGCGCGCAGCAGTTGTATGTCATCGGTCTCGTTCACGGTGCTGTGTTATGTGTTTTCTTATATTCGCACCGGACTGCGGAAAAGTTCCCGCTTTTTTAGATCGGCAGCAGCAGCGAGTGCTGGGTGGCGGTGTGGAGGTCGCGCCACACCCGGTTGATGGCGGTGGCGGGATTGGCGGCCTGCAGGCCGCAATAGGGATAGACGCCATCGACTGCCTGGCGGGCGGCCTGCACCAGCGCCAGGGCGGTTTGTTCCAGCGCAGCCGCCCTGGCCTGGTCAGGCGACGGCCAGGCCGCGTCCAGCCGGCCATAGAATGCGCTGCGCGCGGCCAGGAAGGCGGACTGTTCGCGTTCCAGGTACGCCGCCACTTCGGGGCGTCCGGCCACACCCCGGGACAGTGGCGACAGGCGGCGGGCGGCGATGATGTCGCCGGACAGGCTGAGGAAGTGCAGCGCCATGCCGGACACATTGGCCGCCAGCGTGGCGAAGGCCAGGGCGCGGAACGGATAGCGGTACAGCGGTCCGGCGGCGCGGGCGCCCTGCGGCGTCAGGTCGAACCCATGGCTGGCGTCCACCCATCGTTCATGCACGCGGTAGCTGTGCGAGGCGGTGGCGCGCAGGCCCATGGTCTGCCACGACGGCGCCAGTTCCACTGCGGCGGCAGGCAGCACGAATGCCCGGATGCGCGGCGCGCCATGTTCGTCCAGCAGTGGCTGGCCGTTTTCGCGCAGGATGGCGTTGAGGGTGAAATGGCTCGCCATGGGCGCGCCGCTGGCGTAGTCCCAGGCGCCGCTGATGATGTAGCCGCCGTTTTCCAGGTCGGCGTGGCCGGTGGGTGCGCCGCTGCCGGCCAGGCACACGCGCCGTGTGCCGGTGATGGACGCCGCAAGTTCAGGCTGCAGGAAACCGGCGAACCAGCCGGCGCCCGCGCACAGCGTGACCACCCAGCCCACACTGCCATCGGCGGCCGCCAGGGCTTCTTCCAGCCGTACCACGGATGGCAGCGGCAGTTCGGCGCCGCCGCTGGCCTGCGGCGCCAGCATCCTGAGCCAGCCGCGCTGGTGGATGAGGGCCTGCTGGGCCGGATGCAGCCATCCGGCCTGGTCGGCCGCCGCCGCGTGGCGCCGGATACGCAGTACATCGCGCGCGGACAGCCAGGGCTGGACCTCCTGCAAAAGTTCGTTGAGCTGGGCTGTTGGCGGCATCGGTTCCCTCATGAATGGCAGGGATTATAACCGCAGGGATTATCACCGCCGAAGCGTCAGCGGTAGCGGTACAGCCGGACCCGCTGGATGCTGAACGCGTCCGTGCGCAGCATGAGCTGGCGGCCCTGGTGGGTTTCATCGCCGTTCAGCCAGCGTCCCGGCTGCCATGCGCCATGCCGGTACACGCCTTCCGTGGCCTGCCTAATGCCGTAATCCATCAGCTGGCTGCTATCGAGCACCGTGTAGTCAAAGAAAACACCGCCTGCCCACGTGGGCAAGGCGGTGCCAAGGCCGCGAGGCGGCAGGGGGGAGCCCCAGTGAAACAAGGAACATCAAACCGGCGAGTGCAAGTGTGCGTGTCCTGGATGTTCATGTCAACAAAAATATCAATCAAATGTTATGCGCAACCATCGCCGCTGCCGCCACTGCCTTCGCGCAGTCCCGGCCGGCATCGCCAGCTGTGTCAAGGAAACAATTTAATGCTACACGACAGCAACACGGCGGCCTGCCTGCGCTGAAGTATGTTTTAACGTGAGATAACGAACATGGAATCACAACAACGTGGGGCAAACTCGGCATTAATCGTGCGGCGCAAAAATTTTAAAAGCGTAACAATGCACATATAAAAATGTTTTATTGATAACCATCATGCGCAGCCGCTGAGCCCGGTGGCGGCCTGCGTAACTACTACGGGTCTATGCGCCGGGAGTGACTTGTTAAAAGGGGAATGCTATGCCTAAGGTGTGGAAGCCTTGCTGGTTGGCCGTTTGCCTGGCGGTGGGTGCGCCGCTGGCCCATGCGGCCCAGGTGCTGGATCAGAATGTTTCGTCCGGCTTGATGAATGTGTCGTCTTTTGATGAAAGCATGGTGGCCCAGTCGTTCCAGACCTCGGCCACCAACCTGTCCGGGGCAGGCTTGATGCTCGGCTCCAAGGCGGAACCCAGCGGTCCGGTGACGATTTCGCTGTGGACGGCGCTGCCGACCCAGGGCGGCATCAAGCTGGCCAGCGGTACCGCGCAGGGATCGGCCAGCCAGTGGGTGGACGTGGCCTGGAACGCGGTGACCGTGACTCCCAACCAGACCTATTATCTGATGTTCGAGAGCGATACCATCCTGCTGATCAGCGGGGGCATCAAAACCTACAGCAATGGCATGGCATATGCGAACGGATCCGCGCAGCCGCTGTATGACTACAACTTCCGCACCTATTCGTCCTCCACGTTTGTGGCGCCGCCCCCGGTGCCCGAACCGGCAACCTGCGGCATGCTGCTGGGCGGACTGGGGATGCTGGGCATGCTGGCGCGCCGCCGCGCCGGCAAGGCTTGACGGCAAGGGGGACCGGGACGCGGCCGCCGGCCTATCCCGGCTGGCCCGGCTTGGGCAGCCCGGCCAGCACGGCCCGCACGGCGCCGTGCGCCATCACCACGTCCGCGCCGTCGTGCAGCATGGCGCTGTACTTGTCGCGGAATTCCTGGTTCGATGGCGCGCCGGGGCCGATCAGGGCCTCGACCGCGGCGCGGTAATCCCTGGCGGTGGCGTCGTCCAGCGCCTGCGGATCGTCCAGGCGCTCGTCCAGTTCCGCCATCAGCACCGACAGCCGCTGCAGCCAGGCGAACTGTGGGTGGTTGGTGATCAGCTGCAGGTGCTCCAGCGGGCTGCCGACCTGGCCGAAATACTGGGTCTCGACATGGATCAGCTGCTTGTGCAGGTCGCGCAGGGCGCGCGTGAGCGCCGTCAGTGTGGCGCGGTGGTCTGGCTGTGTCATGGCGGCTCCGTTCTGGTGGGGAGGCTGGAGCCTATCAGAAATCGGCGCCGGCCGGCGTTCTCCCTTTTGCCAGAGGCGGGCGCCGTCTCGTCCTTTTGGCGGTCCGCGCGGCGCGCGCTTTGCGCTAGCATGACGGCTTCGCCCCCTATCCAGGAGTAGCCCATGGCCGCCTGCACCCACCTCAACCAGATCCACACCCGTGACGCCAACACCAGCGGCTGCGAGGAATGCATGAAGTCCGGCGACACCTGGGTGCACCTGCGCGTGTGCATGGCGTGCGGCAAGGTCGGCTGTTGCGACAACTCGAAGAACAAGCACGCCACCCGCCATTTCCTGGAAACTGGGCACGCCATCATGCGCTCCAAGGAGCCCGGCGAGACCTGGGGCTGGTGCTACGTGGATCGCCAGGTGTTCGATCCGGTCTGAGTCGCCCCTGGCGCCGTTCGAGCATTCCTTGATTACCTATACGTACAGATACTATCCCCGCTCCACCGCACGGCATAAGATGGGGCCGGACGGTGGACCCGGCGGCGCTCCCTGGTGGCGCGCTATCTTGCCCACCGGCGCTTGGCGTATCGGAACGAAGGAGTGTTATGGGTGGGGTGGAAGACGGCCAGCTGGGCCAATGGCAGGTCGCCGTGGTGGATGACGACCACGCCGTCCGGCAGGGGCTGTGCAACCTGCTGCTGTCGGTGGGCTACAGCGTCACCGGGTACGAGTCGGCCGAGTCCTTCCTGGCAGACGGCCGGCTGGAGCGCTACGGCTGCGCCGTGCTGGACATCAAGCTGCAAGGCATGGGCGGGCTCGATTGCCAGCAGCAGCTGCTGTCCCGGGGCGTGCGCCTGCCCCTGATTTTCATCACCGGCTTCGGCGAGCGCGCCATGGAAACGCGGGCCCTGCGCGCCGGCGCCATCGCCTTCCTGCACAAGCCCATCGACGTCGACGCCTTGCTGCAGCACCTGCAGCAGGCCATGGGTGGAGCGCCATGAATGGCGAGCCCACCGCCTCCGGACCGGACCTGGACGGCTACCGCTTCCATGTGCTGCACCAGGAAGGCGCCCTGGCCTGGCTGCGCGGCTGGCGCGGCGGCGACGCCACTATCCTGCTGGCGCAGCCCGCGTCCGAGGCAGTGGCAGCCCAGGCCCTGCAGCAGATGCAGTCCGAGTACGCGTTGCGCGAACAGCTCCCGCCCGCCTGGGCCCTGGCGCCGACGGCGCTGGTACGGCGCCAGGGCGGCCCGGCCCTGGTCTACCCCGACGACCAGGCCGAGACCCTGGACCAGCGCCAGGCGCGCGCGGTGGACATCGACACCTTCCTGGCCGTGGCCATCGGCGCCAGCGGCGCCCTGGCGGCGCTGCACGGCGCCGGCCTGGCGCACCGCAGCCTGCGACCCACCAGCATCCGTATCGACGCTGCGGGACGCTGCCGGCTGGCCGGCTTCGGGATGGCCGGGCCGGTCCACGGCGCCGCCGACGGCGCAGCGCTATGCGGCACGCCGGCCTACATGTCCCCGGAACACAGCGGCCGCACCGGCCGCAGCCCGGACGCCCGCAGCGACCTGTACTCGCTGGGCGTGATCTTCCACGAATTGCTGGCCGGGCGCCTGCCGTTCGAGCCGGAGGCCGAGGCTGGCGCGGCGCCGGGCTCGTGGATCCACGCCCACCTGGCGTCGCCGCCGCCACCGCTGGACCAGGTCCGCCCCGGCCTGCCCGAGGTGTTGGCGCGCATCGTCGCCAGGCTGCTGGAGAAGAGCCCGGAGCAGCGCTACCAGAGCGCGGCGGGGCTGGAACGCGATTTGCGGCGCTGCCGCCTGGCCTGGCACAGCCGGGGCATGCTGGCGCCTTTCCCGCTGGGCCAGCAGGACCGCGCCGGCGCGCTGGCTTTTCCGGCGCGCCTGTATGGCCGCGAAGCCCAGGCGGCGGCAGCGCGCGCCGCACTGGACGAGGTGTGCGCCAGCGGGCGCCAGGCGCTGCTGCTGGTCAGCGGAGCCTCCGGTGTCGGCAAGTCGGCGCTGCTGCAAGGGTTGCTGGCGGCGCCGCGCACGCAGCGCCTGGCGGCCGGATGGGCCAAGGCCGACCAGTACCGGCACGACATCCCGTATGCGGTGCTGGCGGACGCCCTGCGCAGCGTGGTGCTGCGCATCCTGGGCGAGGGCGGGGCCGCCTACTGGCGGGAGCGGCTGCGTGCAGGCCTGGCCGGCAGCGCGGCCCTGGCGTGCGAGCTGGTGCCGGAACTGGCCTCCCTGCTGGGCGGCGCGTGCGCCGCCGCGTCCGGACCGGAGAGCCAGGACCGTTTCAGGCACGCCGTGCTGGCGCTGGTGCGGGCGTTCGCCGCCCCGGCGCATCCCTTGCTGCTGATGCTGGATGACGCCCAATGGCTGGACGCGGCCACCACCGAGGTGCTGGCCGCGCTGCTGTCGTCCAGCCAGGCCGTTCCCATGCTGCTGGCGGTCAGCTGCCGCCACGGCGGCGAGGCCGGGCCGGGGGCGCCGCTGCTGCTGGAGCCCCTGCGCGCCGCCGCACCGCGCCTGCGCGAAGTGGCGCTGGCGCCGCTAGGACAGACGGTCCTGGCCCGCATGCTGGCCGACACCTTCGGGAGCGGCCGGCGCCAGGCCGGCGCGCTGGCGGAAGTGGTGCACGGCAAGACCGCCGGCAATCCCTACTTCGTACGCCAGTTCATCCAGGCCGTGGCCGACGACGGCCTGATCGCGCGTGACGTGCGCGATGGCCGCTGGCGTTTCGACCTGCAGGCCATGCGCGCGCGCGGCTACACCGCCAACGTGGTGGACCTGGTGCTGGTGCGCCTGGGACGGCTTCCTTCCGAGACGCAGCACGTGCTGGCGGCGCTGGCCTGCCTGGGGCAGGGCGGCGACGCCACGCTGCTGGGTGAGCTGCTGGAGCTTCCCGGACAGCAGATCCATTTGCGCCTGCTGCCGGCCCTCGCCGCGGAGGCCGTGCAGCGCAGCGGGGACGGCTACCGCTTCAGCCATGACCGGGTGCAGGAGGCGGTGCACGCCACCACGCAGGCCGCGCTGCAGCAGCAACTGCATCTGGGCCTGGCGCGGTTGCAGGCGCGGCGCGCCACGGCCTCCAACCGCGACGAGCTGGTGTTCCGCGCCGCCGACCACCTGGCCCAGGCGGGCTTGCAGCCGCTGGCGCAGGAGGAGCGCCGGCGCTTCGCGCAGCTTGCCCTGGATGCCGCCCGCAGGGCGCGCCGCAGCTGTGCCTATGAGTCGGCGCTGCGCTACCTGGGGTTGTCGCGTGGCCTGCTGGAACAGATGGTGGGGGAGCGACCGGTGGAGGCGGCGGTGCGGCGCCTGGAATGGACCGGGGCGCAGCAGCCGATGGAGGCCGCGCTGGAGGATGCCGCGCGCAGCGTGCTGCGGGTGGAACTGGCGCTGGAGCAGGCCAGCTGCGAATTTCTCAGTGGCCACCTGGAACGCTCGCTGGGCGTGCTGCTGCCGCTGCTGGCGGACGCCGCGGCGCTGCCGCTGCCGGTGCGGGCCCAGGCCTGGCGGCTGCGGCTGGAAATCCACATGCGCCGCAGCGAGTTCAGTGCGGCGGTGGCGCTGGCCCTGGCCGCGCTGGCTACTTTCGGCATCCATATTCCCGCCCATCCCGACGACCAGGCCTGCGACCTCGCCTACGCCGGGATCCGCCCGCTGCTGCGGGGCGATTGCGCCGCCACCCTGCTGGCGCTGCCGCCCTTGCGCGATGACGAGGCGCAGGCTGCCATGGGGCTGCTGTGGGCCTTGTCCTTCCCCGCCACCATGACCGACCCGCGCCTGCAATTCATCCAGCTGTGCCACTTGCTGCGGCTGACCTTCGAGCGCGGCATGTCGCCCAGTGCGCCGGTAGCCCTGGCCTGGTTGGGCGTGCTGGCCGCCGAACGCTATGGCGCCTATGCCGAGGGCTATGGGTATGCGTTGGCGGCGCGGGCGCTGGCCGAACGCCAGGACCATCGCGGCTACCTGGCCCAGGTCCTGCTGCCGATGGACCAGGTGGGAGTCTGGACCCAGCCGCTGGCATGGACCGTGGACTGTGCGCGCGAAGGCTACGCGCTGGCGCTGGCGGCGGGCGACACCACCACCGCCTCATATGAATGCTGCCACATCGTCTGCAATTGCATGGTGCTGGGCGTCCCGCTTGAGGCGCTGGGCGCCGAGATCGCCCGCCTGCTGCCATTCGTGCGCGAGGCCGATTTCGCCGACGTGGAAACCATCCTGCTGCTGCAGCAGGAGTTCGTCAACGGCCTGCGCAGCACGGACGGCGCCCTGGGCGGCGCTGCCCTGCGCGGCTGGACACCCGGCTATGCGCTGGGCGGCCGCATGCCGCCCATGGAGTTCTGGCGCTGGCTGTACATCGCCATCACCCATTACCTGGCCGGCGAACTGGCCGATGCGCGCGACGCGCTGGAGCGCGCCGGCGGCCTGGCCTGGGCCGCGCCGGCCCACATCCACCAGCTGGACTACCACTTGTACAGCGTGCTGGTGCTGGGCGCGCTGGCGCGGCAGGCACCGGGGCCGGGAGCGGAATCGCGCGCGGTGCTGGAAGGGCACGCGGCGCGCATCGGGCAGTGGGCGGATCTCCATCCCGACACCTTCGCCGACAAGCATGCCGTGGCCCGGGCGGTGCTGCTCGGCCTGGACGGGCGGGGCCGCGAGGCGCTGGCCGCCTGCGAGCATGCCATCGCCCATGCCGAAGCGCGCGGCTACGAGCAGTACGCCGGCCTGGCGTGGGAGCTGGCGGCCACGCTGGCCCAGGATAGTGGCCTGGCCGCCGCCGCCCGCGCCTATACGCGCGGCGCCCGCGACGCCTACCGCCGCTGGGGCGCGGCGGCCAAGGCCGCGCACATCGAGCGCACGCTGCCGCAGCTGATGGCGGCGCCGCCGCGCGCCAGCGACGGCACGGTATCGTTCACCGACACGGCCGCCATCCGCGACATCGACAGCGTGATACGCGCGGCACGGGCGCTGAGCGAGGAAATCGTGCTTGACGACCTGGTGCGCACCCTGATGAAGATCGTGCTGCAGCAGGCGGGTGCGCAGCGCGGCCTGCTGCTGCGCTGGCAGGACGGGCGCGCCGTGGCCGAGGCCAGCGCGCACAGCACGGCCGCCGGCATCGTGGTGGAGCTGGACCAGCACCAGCCCAGCGAGCGTGAGCTGCCGCTGGCGCTGCTCAACAAGGCGGTGCGCAGCGGGCGGCTGGTGCGGGCCGGCGCCCGGTTCGAGGGCGCCGGCGCCGCCGAGCCTGGCGACTATCCCTACCTTGCCGCGCATCCGGATTGTGCGGCCCTGTGCATCCCGCTGCTCAAGCAGTCGCGCCTGCTGGGCGTGCTGTACCTGGAAAACCGCCTGTCGCCGGACGCCTTCACGGCCGAGCACCTGCAGGTGCTGCAGCTGCTGGCCGGGCAGGCCGCAGTGTCGCTGGAGACTGCGCGCCTGTACGCCGAGCTGATGGCGGAGAACGAACAGCGCCGCCGCATCGAATCCGAGCTGCGCCAGAGCCAGGAAACGCTGCTGATGGGCGAGCAGATCTCGCACAGCGGCAGCTGGACCTGGGACACGGCGAGCGGCCTGCTGCAGTGTTCGGCCGAATTTTGCCGTATCTTCGGGCTGGATCCGGCCCGGCGCCGTATCCCGTTCGCCAGCGTGATGGCGTGCATCCACCCGGACGACCGCGCCCGCGTGGAGGAGAGCGCGCTGCGCGCCGTGCGCGACCGCGCCACCATCCGCAGCGAGTACCGGGCCGTGCGCCCGGATGGCGAGGTGCGCTACCTGTCCGGCGTCGGCAAGCCATTGCCGGACGAGGATACCCTGTATGTCGGCACCGTGTCCGACATCACGGCGCGGCGCCAGGCCGAGGATACGCTGCGCTCGGCCCAGGCCGACCTGGCGCGGGTCGCGCGCGTGACCACCGTGGGCCAGCTGACCGCCTCCATCGCGCACGAGGTCAACCAGCCGCTGATGTCGATCGCTTCCAACGCCGGCGCCAGCCTGCGCTGGCTGGAGCGCGATCCGCCCCAGCTGGACAAGGTGCGCGAGGGCATGCAGGATATCGTGGTCCAGAGCAAGCGCGCCGGCCAGATGATACGCAGCCTGCAGCAGCTGACCCGCAAGGCGCCGCCGGCGCACGAGGTGCTCGACCTGCACGAGACCATACGCCATATCCTGGCCATCTCGCGCGGTGAGCTGGAACGCCAGGGCGTGGCGCTGGAACTGGCGCTCGATGCGCCCGACAGCATGGTGGTGGGCGATGGCGTGCAGCTGCAGCAGTTGCTGCTCAACCTGGTGGTCAACGCCATTGACGCGATGAACGAGTCGCCCGGCGCGCAGCGCACGCTGGCCATCTCGTCGCGCGCCGGCGCCGGCCGCGAGATCGAGGTGCGGGTGGAGGACAGCGGTACCGGCCTGTCGCCGCAGGTGGCGGACCAGCTGTTCGAAGCCTTTTACACCACCAAGGCCAACGGCATGGGCATGGGCCTGGCCATTTGCCGCTCGGTGGTGGAAGCCCACCACGGACGTATCCACGCCGCGCCGCGTGCGCCATGCGGCAGCAGTTTTGTGTTTATATTGCCGACGTGTGCGGCGTAATCGTGACAGGATGGTGGGTTGATGCAGCAAACGGTGTATGTGGTGGATGATGACGACGCGGTGCGCGCCGCGCTGGCGCGCCTGCTTGAAGCCGAGGACTATGCGGTGCGGGCCTATGCCAGCGCGCGCGAGTTCCTGGCGCTGCCTGAACCGGACTGCACGGCCTGCCTGATCCTGGACATGAAGATGCCCGGGGTCGACGGCATGGAGGCGGTGCGCGAACTGGCGGCGCGCGGCTGCGCACTGCCGGTCATCTTCCTGACCGGCTTCGGTTCCATCCCCATGACGGTGCAGGCCATGCGCGCAGGCGCCATCGAGTTCCTGACCAAGCCGGTGGAGCCGGAGCAGCTGCTGGAGGCGGTGGCCGCGGCCCTGGCCGCGCACGAGAAAAGCCAGGGCGCGCGCAATGAGCTGGCCGAGCTGCGCCGCCGGTACGACAGCCTGACGCCGCGCGAACGCGAAGTCATGGGCCTGGTGATAGGCGGGCTGCTGGTCAAGCAGGTGGCCATGGAGCTGGGCATCAGCGAGATCATGGCCAAGGTCCACAAGCGCAAGGTCATGGACAAGATGCAGGCGCGCTCCATGCCGGACCTGGTGCGTAGCGCGGAGCGGCTGGGCATCATCCAGAGCAAGCGCCGCTAGGAGGACGCAGCTGCTCGCCGTGCAGGCCCACGGTCCCGGGAGCTGCGCCTGGCCACGCTCAAGTTGAAACGTCCTCTAAGTGGCGGCACCGTCCTGCAGGGCGCGCTGGGCTTCCTGCGCGCGCTGCCGGTCCTGTTCCGAGTCGGCGCGGCGCAGCAGTTCGGTAGCGGCGGCGCGGGCGTCGGCATGGCGGCCCAGCAGCCCGAGGCAGGCTGCCTGTTCCAGCAGCAGCGAGAATGACAGCGCATGGTGGCGCTGCCAGCAATCCTCGCCCAGCAGGCGCCAGCCGGCGCGCAGGTAGGACAGCGCCGCAGCGCAGTCGCCTCCCTGTCGGGACGCGCGTGCGGCCAGCAGGTTGAGCTGTGCGCACTGCGAACGCTCGGCCTGCATGGGCATGGCATCGTGTGCGCGGTTGAGCTGCTCCAGGATGGCGTACAGCACGGCCGGTGCGGGCGTGGCGCCGGGATGGCCGGACTCCTCCAGCAGGCGGCGGCCCAGGCGCAGGTGCAGCGCCTGGCGCTGCGGCGGCTCCATGGACTGGTACTCGGCCAGCCGCAGTGCGGCGTCGGCATGGGCGTACACCTGGCCGTGGCGTACCAGCGTTCCGTCCGCCACCAGCCGGTCCAGCAGCTGCCGCGCTTGCCGGCTTTGTCCGGCGTGGCCGGCCAGCGCCGCCAGGGTGGCGGCGCTGGCGCCCGCCGGCAAGCAGGCCAGCAGGCGTGTCAAGCGGGCCGCCGCGTCACGGAGTGCCGGGCTTGGTTGCGGCGCCGGCCCATCCGCGCCACCATGCGTTATGCTCATGCCGAAATTGTCGCCAAGGCGCCCGGCCGGCAGCTCTCCCAAAAGAGGGAGACGTCCCCACTCAATGGAGGAAGGGGGCTGGCTTTTGCGCGTAACGCAAAGCAGTTGCGCGGGCGGCGCATCTTCCGGCGCCGGCCCCGGGCCGTTACATTGTCCCCGGGGGCGGAGCGTCAACCGGTCTCCCGTGAAAGGACACCGGCATGAACATCAACACAACAGAGCGCCGCCGCTTCCTGCGCTACCTGGCGGCCGCCATTCCGCTGCCGTGCCTCGCGGGTGCGCCGCCACGGCCGCTGGTCGGCCTGCCGGACCTGGAACCCTGGGTGCTGCACACCCCCTCCGGCGTGCGCGGACCCTTCATTGAACTGGTGCGTGCGCTCGGCGCGGCCAGCGGCCAGGTTCTGGTGCCGTACCTGGCGCCCTACGCCCGCGTGCTCAGCGGCCTTGAAGGCGGCTCTCTGGACGCCATGGTGGCGATTGCCTCGGAGCGTCTGCTGCGCCAGGCGGACGAGATCATGGTGCTGGGTCCGGAGCGGGTGTTGCTGGTGCTGCCGCAGGGCGCGCATCCGGATGTGCTGCGCGGCGCCACGGTGGGTCAGCTGCGCTGGACCGGGCTGGCCACGGCCGAACTGGCCGCGCTGGGGGCGCGGGCGTACGAGACCGGCAGCCACCTGCAGGGCTGGCGCATGTTCCAGGCCGGCCGACTGGACGCGGTGGTGATCCCGGGCACCGCCTGCGATTGCTTCGCGCGCCATGGCCGGTTGTCCCGGCCGTGGAGCGCCATTGAACTGCGCCGCACTGCGGTATCGCTGTTCTGGAGCCGGCGTTCGGCGCTGCCCGAGGCCGGCGCGCAGTTGCGGCGCGCCCTGCAGGACCAGGATCCCGCCAGCCTGCTGGCGCGCGCCAGGCTGGCCGCCAGGCGGAGCTGAGTCCTTGCGCAGGGCGCAACGCAGCTGTGCGTCACGGACCGCTTATCGCCGGCGCCTTGCGGCCTTACATTGGAAGCATGTAACCAGCAACGGGAGGTCACCATGAACAAGCAAAAAACCGCCATCATCATAGGCGCATCGCTGGGCGGGCTGTATGCGGCCGTGTCGCTGCGCGCCATCGGCTGGGAAGTGCAGCTGTATGAGCGCTCCACCAGCCTGCTCGGCAGCCGGGGCGGCGGCCTGGTGCTGCAGCCGGAAGCCGAGAAGGCGCTGGAGGCGGCCGGCGTGACTTATCCGCGTCCGCTGGGCGTGCTGTCGCCGGACCGCATCTACCTGAACCCGCGTGATGAGGTGATCAGCCGCCAGTCCATGCCGCAGATGCAGACCTCGTGGGCCATGCTGTACGACACCCTGAACCAGGCGGTGCCGGCCGGCGTCATCCACCGGGGCCGGCGCCTGGTGTCCTTCGAGCAGGACGCCGGCGGTGTGAGCGCGCATTTCGACGATGGCCACACGGCCCGGGGCGACCTGCTGGTGGCCGCCGACGGCACCCGCTCCACCGTGCGCGCCCAGCTTTATCCGGAACTGGCGCCGCGCTACGCCGGCTATGTGGCCTGGCGCGGCCTGGCGCCGGAATCGGCCCTGGCGCCGCAAGCGGCGGCCGTGCTGGCGGACAGCTTCAGCTTCCAGCACGAGACCGGCCACATGCTGCTGCAGTACCTGGTGCCGGGCGCGGACGGCGCCATGGAGCCGGGCCGGCGCCGCCGCAACTGGGTCTGGTACCGGCGCATTCCGGCCGGTCCTCAGCTGGACGCAGCGCTCACCGGCGCCGATGGCCAGCTGCACGAGGGCACGCTGCCGCCCGGCGCCATGGGCGAGCTGCAAGCCGCGCAACTGCGCGCCGACGCCGGGCGCATCCTGGCGCCGTCGTTCGCCTCCCTGGTGGAAGCGACCGACCAGCCCTTCATGCAGGTGATACAGGACGTGCAGGTGCCGCAGATGGTGCATGGCCGCGTGGTGCTGACTGGGGACGCCGCCTTCACGGTGCGGCCGCACACGGCGGGCGGCGCGGCCAAGGCGGCCGACAATGCGATGACGCTGGCGCGCGCCTTGTCGGGCGATGGCGACATCGACGCCGCGCTGCGGCGCTGGCAGCCGTTCGCGCTGCGTCTCGGGAAGCACTTGATGCAGTCCGGCATCCACGTGGGCGACCGGCTGATGGGCATGGGCCGCCCGCAATGAGTCAGATCGCGCACTCGGCCAGGATGCCGCGCCGGGTGGCGATGGTGACGGCGTGGGTGCGGTCGCGGGCGTGCAGCTTGACCAGGGCGGCGCTCACGTGGGTCTTGACGGTCTCCTCACGGATGCCCAGTTCGGCGCCGATTTCCCGGTTCGAATTGCCCAGCGCGACCAGGCGCAGCACGTCGATCTCGCGCGCCGACAGGGCGTTGGCGCCCAGCCAGGCGCCGACCTCCATGGCCACCTGGGGCGGAATGTACTTGCGGCCCGCGTGCACCGACTCGATGGCCTCGGCCAGTTCCATGCGGCCTTCGCCCTTGAGCAGGTAGCCGGCGGCGCCCGCGTTCAGGGCGCGCTGGATCTGGGCGTCGCCGCGGTCGCCGGTCAGCACGATCACTTTGGCGCGCTGGTTCAGCGCGCGTATCGCCAGCATGGCCTGGTAGCCGCCCAGCAGCGGCATGTGCAGGTCCATCAAGGTGACGTCCGGCCGCACGCGCTGGAACTCGTCGATGGCTTCCTGGCCGTTGCCGGCCTGCGCCACCAGTTCTATGCCTTCGTTGGACGACAGTACCGAGACGATGCCCGCCCGCAGCAGGGCGTGGTCGTCGGCGATCATGACGCGGATGGACATGGCGGACTCCTTGGCGGTGTCAGTTGGCGGCGGGGGCGCCGTCGTAGTTCAGCGGCAGCCACTGGTAGCTGGCGCCGTCCTGGCGGATGCGGCCCAGGCCGGGGAAGGCGATGTGGGCCGCGCCCACCACGATGTCCTGGCGGGCCGCCAGTTGCAGCAGATCGCGGCGCGTGGCGGCGGCGCCGGCCGCGTCGCTGTCGTACTTGAGGGTGGCTTCCGGGTTGGGGAACTGCAGGGCCGCCACGTGCACGATGTCACCCCAGACCAGCAGCTGGCGTCCGCGGCTCTCGACCAGGTAGGCGGCATGGCCCGGGGTATGGCCGGGCGCGGCCAGGGCCCGTATGCCCGGCTCCAGCTGGCCGAAGCCGGAGTAGGGCTGGAAGCGGCCGGCGTCGCGGTAGGGCTGGACTGCCGCGCGCGCGGCGTCGAAGAAGCTGCGCAGGAATTCCGGCGCGGCGGCCTGCTGCTCCCTGCTCAGCCAGTAATCGGCCTCGCGCTGTTCCAGGCGCAGCACGGCGTTGGGAAAGGCGGGGGCGCCGCCGGCGCTGACGCCACCCGCGTGGTCCTTGTGCAGGTGGGTGAGCAGGATCTCGTCCACCTGTTCCGGCCGGTATCCGGCGGCGCGCAGGTTGGCCAGCACCCGTCCGCAGCAGTCGCCGTACAGCACCCCGGCGCCGCTGTCGACCAGTATCAGCTTGCTCCCCGTGTTGATGAGGAAGGCATTGATCGAGCCCTGTACGGGCTGGGCCAGGCGGGCCAGGGACAGGTCGGCGGCGATGGTGGCCGGCGTGATGTTGGTCATCACGCTGTCGATGGGGAAGGCGTGGGTGCCATCGGACAGCACGGTGATCTCGAAGTCGCCCAGCATCATGCGGTAGTAGCCTGGCGCCTGGGTGCGCACCTGGGGCGCGGCCGCGCGCGCGGCGCCGGGATAATCGAGCAGCGGCGCGGCGGCCAGCAGGGAAATCAGCAGCTTGGTGATGGTGCGTGGCATGGGGTGTCCTGGCGGTGGCGGCGCGCGCGGCGCCCGATGTGGCACATTCTGCAAAATTCCAGCGCCAGCGCCTAGTTATACCTAGGGATAGGGCGGGCCCAACCTCCATTGCGCGGGGCGCAAAACAGTTGCGCGCCCGGTGTGGATGGTCCGCGCGCCGCGCGCGGGCTACCCTGCCGCTATCGTCCCCAAGGAGTTCATCATGAAAAAACTGAGTTTTCGCCAGAAATTGTGGCTGCCGCTGGCGGCCGGCCTGTCCTGCGTCTGCGCGCTGTCGGTGCTGCACGCCTTCGAGAGCCGCACGGCCGGCTATGAGGAGCGCCGCACCGACCTGCGGCATGTGGACCAGGCCGCGCTGTCCATCGTGCGCGGCATCGCGGACAGCGCCCGTGCCATGGGCCTGGACCGCGAGCAGGCCCAGGCCCGCGCCCGGGAGGTGCTGGCCAGCTTGCGCTACGGCGAGGACGGCTACGTGGCCATCCTTGGTGTGGATGGCCGCGCGATCCAGAATCCCGGCAATCCGGCCATCAATGGCAGATCCATGCTGGACTTCCGCGACCCTGACGGGCGTTACGTGTTCCGCGAGGTGGCGCAGATCGCCGCCAGCGCGGCCGGGGAGGGTTTCCTGTCCTATGGCTGGCTGCGCCCGGGGCGCGAGGTATCGACCAAGCTCAGCCGGGTGGTGAGCTACCAGCCCTGGGGCTGGGCCCTGGTGACGGGCGTGTACACCGACGACATCGAGGCTGCCTTCCGCGCCTCGCTGTACCGTGCCCTGGGCTGGACGGCGCTGGCCTGCGCGCTGTTGGCGCTGGTGGTTGCGGCCATCAACCGCAGCCTGCAGCGGGCCCTGGGCGGCAGCCCGGAATATGCGGTGGAGGTGGCGCGCCAGATCGCCGCCAACAACCTGGGCATGGCGGTGGCCACCGCGCCGGGCGACGACAGCAGCCTGCTGCACGCAATGAAGACCATGCAGCACAACCTGGCCTCGATGATAGGGGCGATACGCCACAGCGCCGACACCATCGCCACCGCCTCCACCCAGATCGCCGCCGGCAACCAGGACCTGTCGGCCCGCACCGAGACCCAGGCCAGTTCGCTGGAGGAGACGGCGGCCTCCATGGAGCAGCTGACCCAGGCCGTGGCCCGCAACGCCGACCATGTGCGTGCGGCCAGCCGCCTGGCCGGCGACGCGGGCGAGGTGGCGCACCGTGGCGGGGAAGTGGTGGCGGACGTGGTGCGCACCATGGGCGACATCAACGCCAGCGCCGGCCGCATCGAGGACATCACCTCCGTCATCGACGGCATCGCCTTCCAGACCAATCTGCTGGCGCTGAATGCGGCGGTGGAGGCGGCCCGCGCGGGCGAGCAGGGCAAGGGGTTTGCGGTGGTGGCGGCCGAGGTGCGCAGCCTGGCCCAGCGCAGCGCGGCGGCCGCGCGCGAGATCAAGCTGCTGATCGACGCCTCGGTGCAGGGCATGGGGGAGGGCGCCGGCAAGGCGGCGCGCGCCGGCGGCACCATGGACGAGGTGGTGGACAGCGTGGCGCGCATGCGCGCCATCCTGGCCGGCATCAGCGCGGCCTCCAGCGAGCAGAGCACCGGCATCAGCCACATCCACACCGCCATTGCCGAGATGGATGGCGTGACGCAGCAGAATGCGGCCCTGGTGGAACAGGCCGCGGCGGCGGCCGTCAGCCTCAGCGAACAGGCCGGCCTGCTGGCCGGCCTGGTGGGGCGCTTCCGCCTGGCGCCGCAGGCGCCGCGCCTGGCCTGACAGCCATGTCCCGCACGGCGGCGCCGCATGCATCGACGGCGGCGGCCAGCTGCTCCAGCGCCGCCAGCGCCTGGCCCACATCGGGCGTTGGCTTCTTCAGCCACAGGCTGGCCGCCCGCGCGTGCAGCGCAATGGCGGCCAGCGGCTGGTTGAGCTCATGCGCCAGCGCGCGCCGCAACGCGTGCTCGCCGTCGCCGTCGTCATCCATGCTCAGGAACGCAGGAAGGCCAGCAGGTCGGCGTTGAGCTGGTCCTTGTGGGTAGTCGGCAGGCCGTGCGGGGCGCCGGCGTAGACCTTCAGTTCGCCCTGGGGCAGCAGCTCGGCGGCGCGGCGCGCGGTGGCCGCCAGCGGCACGATCTGGTCGTCGTCGCCATGGATCACCAGGGTCGGGATGGTCATCTTCTTCAAATCTTCCGTGAAGTCGCTTTCCGAGAATTGCTTGATGCAGGCGTAGGCGCTGCGTATGCTGCACTGCATGCCCTGCAGCCAGAAGTTGTCGCGCACGCCTTCCGAAACCTTGGCGCCCTCGCGGTTGTAGCCGTAGAAGGGCAGGGTCAGGTCCTTGAAGTATTGCGAGCGGTCGGCCTTGACGGCGCTGCGGATGCCGTCGAACACCTCCATCGGCACGCCGTTCGGATTGTCGTCGCCGACCAGCATGCGCGGGGTGACGGCGCCCACCAGCACGGCGCGCGCCACCCGGCCGGTGCCGTGGCGGCCGATGTAGCGCGCCACTTCGCCGCCGCCGGTGGAGTGGCCCACCAGGGTGGCGCCGGTCAGGTCCAGGGTTTCGATCACGGTGGCCAGGTCGTCGGCGTAGGTGTCCATGTCGTTGCCGTGCCAGGGTTTGCTGGACAGGCCGTGGCCGCGGCGGTCGTGGGCCACCACGCGGTAGCCATGCTCGGCCAGGAACAGCATCTGGTCTTCCCAGGCGTCGCCCTGCAGCGGCCAGCCGTGGCTGAAGACGACAGCCGGACCGTGGCCCCAGTCGGTGTAATGGATCAGGGTGCCGTCCTTGACGGTGACGGTGTTGATGGTGCGGGTAGCGGTCATGGCGTTTCCTTGGTGTGCGTTGAACGGGAAAGGGCCGGAACGCTGTCCGGCCCCTGCGACCCATTCTCGGCAAGGCGCCGGGCCGCGTCTAGCTATACGAAGGGATATCCGCCTTTAGGCCAGCTTTCGTCCCTGCATCGCATGTTGCGCATATTCAGTGACCCAGTACAGCAGGGCCAGGGCCGGGAAGGCCATGCCGGTCAGCAGGGCGGCGTGCCAGCCATGGGCCGCGTAGACCCAGGCGCCCAGCGCCGAACCGAGCGCGCCGCCGGCGAAGAACAGGGCGAAGTAGATGCCGTTCAGGCGGCTGCGCACCTCGGCGCCCAGGGTGAAGATGGCGCGCTGGCCCAGCACCAGGTTGCCGGCCACGCCCATGTCCAGCACGATGGAGGCCGCCACCAGCAGCACCAGGGCCACGTTGCGCGAACCGGGAGCGATCATCGGCAGCGCGAAGCCCAGTACGCCGAGCAGCAGGGCGGCGGCGGTGGCGGGCAGGGTGTGGCCGGCGTCGGCCAGGCGGCCGGCGATGGGCGAGGCCACTGCGCCGGCCATGCCCACCAGGGCGAAAATGGCAATGCCGGTCTGCGACAGGTGGAACTGCGGGCCGGCCAGCATCAGCGGAGTGACGGTCCAGAACAGGCTGAAGGAGCCGAACAGGCCGGCGTGGTAGGCGGCGCGGCGGCGCAGCACCGGGGTGGTGGTGAACAGCGTCCACAGCGAGCCGATCAGCCGCGCATAGGGCAGCGGGGCGGCCGGCACGCGCTCGGGCAGCCGGGCGCGCAGGATGGCGGCCAACGCCAGTATCACCACGGCGGCGCCGCCGAACACCACGTGCCAGCTGCTATGGTCGGCGATCAGGCTGGCGGCAGGACGGGCCAGCATAATGCCCAGCAGCAGGCCGCTGACCACCTTGCCCACGGTCTGGCCGCGCGTGGCTTCGTGCGACAGGTGGGCCGCGAACGGCACCAGGATCTGGGCCGCGACCGAACCCAGGCCGATGGCCAGGGCCGCCGCCAGGAACACCCAGGCCGTGGTGGCGAAGGCGGCCACCAGCAGCGCCACGGCCGTGAACAGCAGGGCGTTGACGATCAGGCGGCGGTTTTCCAGCAAATCGCCCAGCGGCACCACGAACAGCAGGCCCAGGGTGTAGCCGACCTGGGTCAGGGTCACGATCAGGCCGGCCGCCCCGGTGGACAGGCCGGTGGCGGCGCTGATCGGCCCCACCAGGGTTTGCGAGTAGTACAGGCTGGCCACGATCAGGCCGGAGGCGATGGCCAGCAGCAGCACCATGCCGTGCGAGATGTCGGGTTCATGCGGTTTCATGTCGTTTCCTTTGATTGGGTAGGGGATGCGGCCAGTGTAGACAAAAGCGGGCCGCAGATAATCAGGGCATAATCGCCCTATACTTTTCACATTTAATGAACAATTCCGGGAGCCCCATGGACAAGGTCAAGGCCATGCAGACATTCGTGCGCATCGTGCAGGCCAACAGCTTCACCAAGGCCGCCGAAACGCTGGAGTTGCCGCGCGCGGCGCTGACGGCTACCCTGAAGAACCTGGAAGCCTTTCTTGGCACCCAGCTGCTGCAGCGCACCACGCGCCGTTTGTCGCTCACCCCGGACGGCGCCGAGTACTACCGCCAGTGCGTGGAAATCCTGAGCGCCATCGAGGCCGCCGAACAGGCCCTGCGCGGGCCGGAGGCGCGCCGTCCCCGGGGCAAGCTGCGGGTCGACCTGCCGGGCGCGCTGGGCCGCCATCTGGTGGTGCCGCGCCTGGCGGAATTCCACCACGCCTACCCCGAGGTGCAGCTGGCCATCAGCCTCACGCACCGCCTGGTGGACCTGACCCAGGAGGGCATGGACTGCGTGCTGCGCGTCGGCCAGCTGCAGGATTCGTCCATGGTCGGACGCCAGCTGGGCACCATGCGCTTCGTCACCTGCGCCGCGCCGTCCTACCTGGAACGCCACGGCACCCCGCTGGCGGTGGAGGAGCTGGAGCGGCACCAGTGCGTGGTGCACTTTTCCGGCCGCACCGGCCGCCCCTTCGAATGGGAGTGGATGGGGCCGGACGGCGCCGTGCGCAGCAGCGCCATCAGCGGGCCGGTGGCCGTCAACGACGCCGACGCCTACATCAGCTGCGCCCTGCAGGGCCTGGGTCTGGTGCAGGCCGCCAGCTACCAGGCGCGCCCGCACCTGGCGGCCGGGCGGCTGGTGGAGGTACTTCCGCAGGCCGTGCCCACGCCCATGCCGGTGTCGCTGCTGTATCCGCAGGGTCGCATGGCGTCGCCCAAGCTGAGCGTGTTCGCGGCCTGGCTGGCGGGTTTGTTCGAGCAGGACCCCGACCTGCGCCTCTAGGCTAGCCATCGGCGGGCAGGCGCTCGGCCAGCAGGTCGACCAAGGCCTTGATCTTGACCGACCCGCGCCGGTTGGCGGCGTACATGGCGTACAGGGCGATGTCCATCTCGCCTGGATTGGCCTGGTAGCGGGACAGCACCGGCAGCAGCGCGCCCGAGGCCAGGTCGGCGCGCACCAGCCATTCCGGCAGCATGGCCAGGCCGACGCCGTCCAGCACCGCGCGCCGCAGCACTTCCGAGTTGTTGACGGCCAGGGTGCCGCGCACCGGCAGGTCGATGCAGGCCTCGGGTTCAGCGCTGCCCTGGCCGTCGCACGCTGGCTCGCGCAGGCGCCAGCCGCGCCGCGTGCCGCCATAGGAGAACAGCAGGCAGTTATGGCCCAGCAGGTCTGACGGTTGCCGCGGCGTGCCGTGTTCCCGCAGGTAGGCCGGGCTGGCGCAGATCACGCGCCGGTGCCCGCCCAGGCGGCGCGCGATCAGGTTGGGCTGCTGCTGCGCGGTGCCGATGCGGATGGCCACGTCGATGGCGTCGTCCACCATGTTGCTCACGGTGTCGGAGAGCTGCAGTTCCAGCTGCAGGCGGGGATGGCGCCGCGCCAGCTCGCCCAGCAGCGGCGCGATGTACAGGGTGCTGAAGGTGACCGGCGCCGTGACCCGCAGCAGGCCGGCCGCCTCGCCCTGGTGGGCGGTGGCGGTGTCGTCGGCCGCCTCCAGCTGCGACAGGATGGCCAGGGCGCTGTCGTAGTACTGCTGGCCGCTGTCGGTCAGGGTCACCCTGCGGGTCGAGCGGTTCAGCAGCGGCGCGCCCAGACGCTGTTCCAGCGCATCCACCAGCCGCGTCACCGAGGAAGTGGCCACGCCCAGCTGGCGCGCGGCCGGCGAAAAGCCGCCGCAGGCGGCCACCAGGCAAAACGCCTTCAATTCAGAGAACCTGTCCATACGATGTCCTTGTCCTTGCCCTTGGCCATGGCCTTTGCGCGCTGCGCAAGGGTGTTGACGGCGGCCACCGTCTTATCGCGGCGGCGCCGGCCCGCTACAGTGGCTCCATCGCAATCAACCCGGAGCCCCACATGAAACACCTCCTGCAAGCCGCCACCCTGGGCGACCTGACCTTCAGCAGCCGCGTCGCCATGGCGCCCGTTACCCGCGCCCGCGCCGGCGAGGGCGGCGTGCCGACCGCGCTCAACGCGCAATATTATGCCCAGCGCGCCTCGGCCGGCCTGATCATCAGCGAGGCCACCAATGTCTCGCCCAATTCGGCTGCCTTCGAGCTGGCGCCAGGCATCCACAGCGCAGCCCAGGTGGCGGGCTGGCGCCGTGTGGCGGAGGCGGTGCACGCCGGCGGCGGCCGCATCTTCATGCAGCTGTGGCATGGCGGACGGGTGGGCAGCTACGCCGTGCTGCAGGGCCGCGATCCGCTCTCGCCATCCGGCGTGAACGAGGACCTGGGCCTGCTGCAGGTGTATGGCGCGCTGCGCAATGGCTATTACGCGCGCATCGCCGCCTCGCCCTCGCGCGCCATGACGGTGGAAGAGATTCACCAGGCCGTGGCGGAATTCCGCGAGGGCGCCCGCAATGCGCTGCTGGCCGGCATGGACGGCGTGGAAATCCACGCCGCCAACGGCTACCTGCCGCAGCAGTTCCTGTCTCCCCACGTCAACCGCCGCAGCGACCAATTCGGCGGCAGTGTGGACAACCGGGCGCGCTTCCTGCGCCTGGTGGTCGAAGCGGTGCTGGACGTGCTGCCGGCCCAGCGCGTGGGCGTGCGCATCTCGCCCTATGCGCTGTACAACAATGCCATCGACGACCGGCCCGACCAGACCTATGCCTATGTGCTGCGCATGCTGCAGCAGTACGGCATAGGCTATGTGCACGGCGCCGACACCAACGCCTGGGGCGGCACGGCCGACATGCCGCGCCTGCTGCAGCTGATACGCGCCAACTACCAGGGCCTCTTGATCGCCAACGCCGGCCTGGCGCCGGACCAGGCCGAGGCGCTGGTGGCGCAGGGCCGGGCCGACATGGTGGCCTTCGGGCGCCAGTATGTGGCCAATCCGGACCTGGTGCGCCGCATCGCCCAGGATGGGCCGTTCAACACGCCCGATCCCTTTACTTTCTACGGCGGCGGCGCCAAGGGTTATACGGACTATCCGGCGCTCGATTGAGTCCATGCTCAGCCCCGCAGCGGCGGGGACAGCAGCGGCAGCGCGTGGCGGCGCTGGCCGCTGGCCTGGGCCAGGGCGTTGGCCAGCGCCGCCGCCGTCGGTCCCTGGGCCGCTTCCGCCACGCCCAGGAAGGGCGCGCCCGGCTGGTCCAGCAGCTCGACCTCGATGCGCTCCGGCATGGCCGGGAAGCGCAGGATGGGGTAGCTGGCCCAGTCGATGCTGGCCACGCCCTGCGGTCCGTAGCGCAGCTGCTCATACAGGGTCCAGCTGGAGGACTGGATGATGGCGCCTTCCAGCTGGTTGCGCGCGCCGTCCGGGTTCACCACCTGGCCGCAGTCGGCGGCGGCCGCCACCCGCACGATGCGCACCAGGCCGGTGTCGCGGTCCCAGGCCAGTTCCAGCGCGACCGCCACGTAAGCCATGATGTTCTTGTACTGGCCGAAACCGAAGCCATAGCCATGGTACTGGGGCGGCTTCCTTGCGCCCCAGCCGAACCTGGCGGCCGCCGCCCGTATCACGGCCTGGGCGCGCGGCTGGCCTTCCAGGTGCCGGAGGCGGAAGTCCACCGGATCGGCGCCGGCCAGCGCGGCCAGCTGGTCCATGGTGCCTTCTATGGTCACCAGGTTGAGGTGGGCGCCCAGCGAGCGCATGGCCGAGGTGCGCAGCGGCGTCACCGGCAGGAAGTGGTTCACCACCCGCTGGTTGGGAAACTCATATAGCGGGATGGCGTTGCGGTCGCCGCCACCCTCCGGCTGCGGCATGGGTTCGGACGGCGTGGGCGCGATCGGCTGCGCCAGCAGCCAGGCGGGCACCAGCTTGCCGGCGTTGCCAGGGCGTTCATTGTGCGAGCCGCTCCACAGCTCGTAGTCCCAGTGGCTGACCTTGCCGTCCGCGCCCAGGGCCGCGTGCACGCTGGTGGCCATGGCCGGCGCGTACGGTTCCCACATATTCTCCTGGTCGCGCATCAGCTGCACGCGGATCGGCCGCCCCGGCATGGCGCAGGCCAGCAGGGCGGCGTCGGCGGCCACGTCGTCGGCGCCGTTCTGGCCATAGCAGCCGGCGCCCTCGGTATGGATGCAGCGCACCCGCTCCGGCGGCATCCTGACCAGCTCCGCCAGCGCCATGCGCAGCGGGTAGACGCCCTGGGTATGGGTCCAGATGGTCAGCTCCTCCCGGTCCAGCAGGCCCACTGAACATGAGGGGCCGATGGAGCCGTGCAGCACGTACTGCTTGGTGTACTCGGCCCGCACGGCGCGCGCGCCGGCTGGCGCCGTGGCGCCAGCCGCTCCCACCGCGCCACGGTTGGCGATGGTGATGTCCTGCGAGGGCAGCTTGCGCAGCACGGCGTGGATCTGGTCCGGGCGCGGCAGCTCGGCGCCGCCTTCCCAGCGCGCGCCGGCGTACAGCGCCTGCATGGCTTGCACCGTGCGCCATTCGTCGTCGCCGATCACGGCCAGGTAATTGCCGTCGCGGACCACCTTGAGTACGCCCGGCAGGCGCCGTATCGCGTCCAGGTCGGCCGCCGCCAGGCGTGCGCCGGGACGGGGCGGGCGCACCACGCGGGCGTGCAGCATGCCGGGCAGGCGCATGTCCTGCACGTAGGCGGCGCCACCGGTCACCTTGGCCGGGATGTCTACCCGCTGCACCGGTTTGCCGATCAGGCGGTAGCTGCCCGGCGCGCGCAGCGGCGACTGTTCCGTAGCCGGCCGGTGCAGCTCGATGCCTGCGACCGCCTCGCCGTAATGCATGCTGCGGCCGTCCGCGCCATGCACGCGGCCGGCGCGCAACTGCACGCTGGCCGGCGCCACCCGCCACTGCGCGGCCGCGCCCTGGCGCAGCAGCGCCGCCACCTGGGCCGAGGCATGCAGCAGGGCGGTTCCGCTGTCGGCCACGCTGTGGCTGCCGGCCGTGAAGCCCTCGTTGGGCGTGAGGCTGGTGTCGCCGGCGATGAAGCGCATGCCGTCCAGCGTCAGCTCCAGCTGCTCGGCGGCGACCTGCATCAGCGCCGTGCGCAGGCCGGTGCCCAGTTCCACCTTGCCGCTGCAGACCGTCACCGAGCCGTCGCTGGCCACGCGTATCCAGGCATCGAGCATGGGCGTGCTTTTCAGGCTGCCCGGCAGCCTGGGGTTGGCCACGGCGGGAACGCCCATGGCGTTGAACTCGGCCCGCGCCAGTTGCGGCAGCAGCGAAAAGCTGAGCAGCAGGGCGCCGCCCTTGATGAAGGCGCGGCGGCCCGCGCTGTCGGCCACGGGCCTCATGCCGCTGCTCCCTGCGCCACGTCGCGGATGGCGGCCAGGATGCGGTGGTGGGTGCCGCAGCGGCACAAATTGGGCTCCATGTGGCGCTTGATCTCCTGGTCGGTGGGATGCGGATTCTGGTCCAGCAGCGCTTGCGCGCGCATGATCATGCCGGCGATGCAATAGCCGCACTGGGCCGCCTGGTGCTTGATGAAGGCTGCCTGCAGCTTGCCCGGCTTGGCGGCGCTGCCCAGGCCTTCCACGGTGCGCACCGAGCGGCCCTCCAGCGCGGCCAGCGGCGTCAGGCAGGAAAACACGGGCTTGCCGTCGACGATGACGGTGCAGGCCCCGCACTGGCCCATGCCGCAGCCGAACTTGGCGCCGTTGAGCTGCATCTCGTTGCGCAGCACGTACAGCAGCGGCGTGGCGGGATCGGCCTGCAGGCGCTGGGCGCGGCCGTTGATGGTGACCTTGGTGCTCATGGCTGGTACTCCTTGCGCAGCTTGGCGCTTTGTTGGGTGACATTCGTCCAGGCCGGACGGCCGGCCAGGTCGGCGCGCACGTAGGCGGCCAGGCTGGCGATCTGTTCATCGGTCAGCACGTCGGCAAACGGCGGCATGTAGGCGCTGCCCGGCGTTGGCGTCCAGGGTATGCCCTGCAGGACGGTCTGGATGAAGGTGCTGGGCGCCGCGTTGGCCAAGGCGCTGCTGCGCGCCAGCGCGGGGCGCCCGCCCAGGCGCATCATGGCGGCCGGGATGCTGTGGCAACCGGCGCAGGCGGCGGCGAACAGGGTGGCGCCCCGGGCGTTGGCCGCAGCGCTGGCGGAGGGCCCCGGCAAGCCGCCGGCGTGCGCTGGCGGCGCGGCGGTGCCGCCCACCGGCCCCGCCGGCGGCTCCTGGATGGACATCAGCCAGGCCGCGATGGCGTCCACGTCGCTGGCGGGCACTTCGGCCAGGCGCTCGGTCACGGGCCGCATCGGGCCCTTGGCCGCGCCATGGGCCAGCGACAGCCCGCCGCGCAGGTAGTCGGACAGTTCGGCCGCGTTCCAGGGCGCGGCGCCGTGCGCGAGGCGGGTCAGGGCGGGCGCGTCCCAGCCGTCCACCTGTCCTCCGCCAAATGGGGGATGGCGTTCTCCGCCGATCGGATTGAGGCCGCTGTGGCAGGAGGCGCAGTGGCCCAGCGTATCGGCCAGGTAGCGCCCGCGCTCGACCTGGCTATCCTGGCGTGCGGGGATGCTGCTGTCGCCGGGCCGCAAATACAGCACGTTCCAGAAGGCCAGCAGGCGCCGTATGGTGAGCGGGAAGACCAGGTCGTTGGGCGGCGGCGTGTAGCGCACGGGCGTGCGCGACATCAGGTAATCGTAGGCCAGGGCGATGTCCTGGTCGGACAGGCGCGTGTAATGGATGTAGGGGAAGGCCGGATACAGCAGGTGGCCGTCGCGCGCCACGCCGCGCCGCAGCGCGCGCTGGAAGGCGTCCCTGGACCAGGCGCCGATGCCGGTCTGCGGATCGGGCGTGATGTTGGTGGTGTAGATAGTGCCGAAGGGCGTCTTGAGCGGCAGGCCGCCGGCATAGGGTGCGCCATTGGCGGCCGTGTGGCAGACCATGCAGTCGCCCAGCGCCACCACGCGGGCGCCGGCCGCTATCGCCTGCGCCGAGGCCTGCGGCGGCGGGGGCACCGGGGCGATGGCGGGTTCGCCGGTCCAGGCATACAGCGTGGCGGCCGCCAGGGCCGCCGCGCCGACGGCCACGCCAATCAGCTTCTTGTTCATGTCGGTATACCTCCGTGTGGTGTCACCGGCCCATTGTCGAAACAGCGCCAGGCAGCGTCTAGATATACCTATGGATAGGCCGGGGCCGTTTCATGGAGGAGTATTAAACCTAGGTATGAGTGGCCATACCTAGGTCTGATTTTCCTGGCCCGCGCCGCTGTTTATATTGGGCTGTATCGCCGCCAGCAGCGGCCCATACCACGATACCGGGGGAGATATGCCAGTCGAACTGCTAGCCCGCTTGCCCAGGCCGCGCCGCGCCACCGCCGAATGGCTGGTGCTTGCGCTGGTGCTGCTGATGAGCGGATTGATGGCCGTGTACTTCATCTGGAGCGAGCGCCGCATGCTGTTCGCCTCGGACATCGAGCGCATGCGCATGCAGACCCTGATCATCGACGAGAACCTGCGCCACCAGCTGGAAGGGGTGCGCAATGCGCTCGACAGCGCCCGCGCCGGCTTCAACGCCAGCAGCGGCTGCAACGGCAGCTGCCGCCAGGTGCTGCTGCAGTCGCTCAAGCGCGCCATGCCGGGCGTGCGGGCGCTGGTGGTGGTGGACCGCGAGGGGCGCATCCAGAAGTCGGACGACGACCTGCGCGACGCCCGCCTGGACGACCGCGCCTACACCAGCAACGTGAGCCGCATGCGCGCCGCCGACACCCTGTACCTGTCGCAGCCCTACGAGAACACGCCAGGCGTGTTCAACATCAAGCTGTCGCTGGCGATCCTGGATGCGGCCGGCCACAATGACGGCGCCGTCAGCGCCATCCTCAACCCGGAATACTTCGACGCCGTGATGCGCTCGGCCATGTACGCCAACGACATGAACAGCTCCATCACCGAGAACGGCGGACGCCGCATCCTGTACGTGCCCGCCGATCCCGGCGCCATGCGGGCCGACGCCTCCAGCGAACCGTTCTTCCGCCGTCACCAGCAGAGCGGCCTGATGCTGACCGTGCTGGCCGGGGCGGACCGCAACGGCGAGCAGCGCCTGGTGGTCCAGCGCACCATGCAAATGGGCGAACTGGGCCTGGACAAGACCCTGGTGGTGAGCCTGAGCCGCAGCCAGGCCCGCATCGAGGCCGGCTGGCACGGCCTGGCCGTGGTGGCCGGGATGGCCTGGGCCCTGACCGGCGCCGTGGGCGCCATCGGGCTGTGGCTGGCGCAGCGCCGCCGCATGGCGCTGGAAGGGCTGGCGCTGGAGCAGGAGGCCGAGCGCGCGGCCGCCGCCGAGCGGGTCGAACTGGCGCTGAACGGCGCCAACCTGGGACTGTGGGAATGGCATCTGCCCACCGATATCCGCAAGGTGGACGCGCGCGCCGCAGCCATGCTGGGCTACGCCCCCGGCGAACTGCCCGAGCAGCCGGGCGACTGGCGCCGCATGGCGCACCCGGACGACTTGGAACACATCGATGCGGCCCTGGCGCTGCACCTGAACGACAGCACCCATTCCTATGAAGCGGAATACCGCATGCGTCACCGCAACGGCCATTGGGTCTGGCTGCAAAGCCGGGGCAAGGTGATCGAGCGCGATGCCGCCGGCAAGGCGGTGCGCATGGTGGGTACGCGCATGGACATCAGCGCGCGCAAGCTGGCCGAGGCGGAAATCGCCCACCTGGCCTTCTACGACGGGCTGACCAACCTGCCCAACCGCCGCCTGCTGCTGGACCGCCTGGGCCACGCCATCGCCAAGTGCGAGCGCGGCGGCTGCCATGGCGCCGTGCTGTTCGTGGACCTGGACAACTTCAAGGCCCTGAACGACACCATGGGCCACGACATGGGCGACCGCCTGCTGGAAATGGTGGCCTTCCGCCTGCAGCAGGTCACCCGTGACAGCGACACCGTGGCGCGCCTGGGCGGCGACGAATTCGTGATCCTGCTGGAAGACCTGGGCGGCTCGGCCCAGCTGGCGGCCTCCCATGCCGAGGTGGTGGCGCAGAAGGTGGTGGCCGCGCTCAGCCTGTGCTATCCGCTGGACGGCCATGAACTGCGCAGCACGCCCAGCATAGGCGTGGTGTTGTTCGGGGGCGGCAGCCACACCATCAACGACCTGCTGCGCCAGGCCGACATGGCGATGTACGAGGCCAAGGCGGCCGGGCGCGCCACCTTCCGCTTCTTCGATCCCGTGATGCAGGCCGCGCTGGACGCCACCGCCACCCTGGAAGCCGACCTGCGCTACGCCCTGGTGCGGCGCGAACTGGTGCTGCACTACCAGCCGGTGGTCGACGCCCACGGCCGCACCCTGGGCGCCGAGGCGCTGCTGCGCTGGCAGCATCCGCGCCGGGGACTGGTGCTGCCCGGCGAATTCATCCCGCAGGCGGAAAAGAGCGGGTTGATCATCGAGATCGGTGTATGGGTGATAGAAACCGCCTGCCAGCAGCTGGTGCGCTGGGCCCAGGCGCCGCACACGCGCGCCCTGACCGTGGCCGTCAACGTCAGCGCGCGCCAGTTCCGCCATCCCGCGTTCGCCGAGCATGTGCTGCAGATCGTCGAGCGCAGCGGCGCCAACCCACACCTGCTCAAGCTGGAGCTCACCGAGAGCATGCTGCTGGCCGACGTCGAGGACATCATTGCCAAGATGGCCCAGCTCAAGGCGCGCGGGGTCGGCTTCTCGCTGGACGACTTCGGCACCGGCTATTCCTCGCTCAGCTACCTCAAGCGGCTGCCCATCGACCAGCTCAAGATAGACCGCTCCTTCGTGCAGGACATGCTGGTCACGCCGCACGCTTCCACCATCGTGCGCAGCATCGTCTCGCTGGCGCACAGCATGGGCCTGAGCGTGGTGGCGGAGGGCGTGGAAAGCTGCGAGCAGTGGGACAGCCTGCGCCAGATCGGCTGCACCGCCCTGCAGGGCTACCTGTTCGGGCGCGCCGTGCCGGCCCAGGATCTGCTGGCGCCGGGCGTGGCGCTGCTGGCGCCGCCCGCCGCCGTCGCCGCTGAGCACAGCGGCGACGGATTGATACTCGACTTGCCACTTTAGGGGAAGGCACCACATGGAAAAGAAAGACACCCGCGCGCCAGCCGGCCGCATCGCACCCTACACCCACGCCGCCGCCGGCTGGGGGGCGCTCAAGTACGTGGCCCTGAACCTGATCAGGGAGCGTGTCAGCGGCATCAACTACAAGACGCTGTTCGCCCAGAACCAGCCGGACGGTTTCGACTGCCCGGGCTGCGCCTGGCCGGACCGCGTGCACACGTCCACTTTCGAGTTCTGCGAGAACGGCGCCAAGGCGGTGGCGGCGGAGGCGACCAGCAAGCGCGCCACGCCGGAGCTGTTCGCGCGCCATACGGTGGCCGAGCTGCTGCTCCAGTCCGATTACGAACTGGAGCAGCACGGCCGCCTGACCCACCCCATGCGCTACGACGCGCCGACCGACCGCTACCTGCCGGTGCCCTGGGAAGAGGCCTTCGCCATGGTCGGCCGCGAGCTGAACCGGCTGCCGGACCCCGACCAGGCCGCGTTCTATACCTCGGGCCGCGCCAGCAATGAGGCGGCTTTCCTGTACCAGCTGTTCGCCCGCGCCTACGGCACCAACAACTTCCCGGACTGCTCCAACATGTGCCATGAGGCGACCAGCCGGGGCCTGCCGCCCGTGGTCGGTGCAGGCAAGGGCACGGTCACGCTGGACGACTTCGAGCATGCGGACACGCTGCTGCTGTTCGGCCAGAACCCGGCCACCAACCATCCGCGCATGCTGGGCGAGCTGCGCGAGTGCGCGCTGCGCGGCGCCACCATCGTCGGCATCAACCCGCTCAAGGAGCGCGGCCTGCAGCGTTTCACCAATCCCCAGGACCCGGCCGAGATGCTCACCAACGGCAGCACGCCCATAGTCTCGGTGTTCATCCAGCCCAGGCTGGGGGGAGACTTCGCGCTCATCAAGGGTGTCGCCAAGCGCCTGCTGGAACTGGACGACGAAGCCGTGCTGGAAGGCTGCCCGCGCCTGGTGGACCAGGAATTCATCGCCAGCCATACGGTGGGCTACGGCGAATTCGCGCGCGACCTGCGGGCCGAGCGCTGGGAGCTGCTGCTGGAGGAAAGCGGCGTACCGCGCGAACAGATGGACCAGCTGGCCGCGATCTACGCGCGCGGCCAGCGCGTGATCGCCACCTGGGGCATGGGCCTGACCCAGCACAAGAACTCGGTGGCCGCGATCCAGATGCTGGTCAACCTGATGCTCATGCGCGGCAACATCGGTAAGCGCGGGGCCGGGCTGTGCCCGGTGCGCGGCCACTCCAACGTGCAGGGCGACCGCACCATGGGCATAGAGGAACAGCCCGCGCCGGCCTTCCTGGACCGTCTGAAGCAGGTGTTCGGCTTCGAGCCGCCGCGCCGCCACGGCCATGACGTGGTGGCCACCATCGCCGCCATGGCGGCCGGCAAGGTCAAGGTGTTCATCGGCCTGGGCGGCAATTTCGCCGTCGCCACGCCGGACACGCCGCTGACCTTGCGCGCCCTGCGCGCCTGCGAGCTGACCGTGCACGTCGCCACCAAGCTCAATCGCAGCCACCTGGTGCATGGCCGCCAGGCGTTGATACTGCCTACGCTGGGCCGCACCGAGATCGATCTGCGCCAGGGCGTGCCGCAGGGCGTGACGGTGGAGGATTCGATGAGCATGGTGCACATCTCGTATGGCCGCAACCAGCCGGCATCCGCCCACTTGCTGTCGGAGGTGGCGATCGTGTCGCACATGGCGCAGGCCACGCTGGGCGGCGGCGCCGGCCAGGGCCGCCACGGCCTGGCCTGGCAGGCCTACCGCGACAACTACGCCATGATACGCGACGATATCGAGAAGGTGTTCGACGACTTTTACGACTACAACGCCCGCGTCGGCGTGCCGGGCGGCTTCCACCTCAAGGTGGCGCCGCGCGAACGCGAGTGGCGCACGGCCAGCGGCAAGGCCGAATTCACGCTGCATGCGGTGCAGCTGGACAGCCCGATCCGCCGCGCCCGCGCCCTCCACGGCGAGCGGCTGCTGGTGATGATGACCACCCGTTCACACGACCAGTACAACACCACCATCTACGGCCTGGACGACCGCTACCGGGGCGTGTTCGGTATGCGCCGCGTGATCTTCATCCATGCGGCCGACCTGGCGATGCTGGGCATGCGCGCCGGGGACTGGGTGGACGTCACCAGCGTGTGGGACGACGGCGTGCAGCGCCGCGCCGACGGCTTCATGCTGGTGGAGTACGACATTCCGCGCGGCTGCGTGGCCGCCTACTATCCCGAGACCAATCCCCTGGTGCCGCTGGCCAGCGTCGCCGACGGCGCAGGCACCCCGACTTCCAAATCCATCCCGGTGCTGCTGCATCCGGGCGACATTCCCGCCAACGGAGGAAAGTGATATGACGCCTGATACCCTGGACCTGTCCCGCCTGCAGTTCGGCCTGACTGCGGTCTTTCATATTTTGTGGCCCATCCTGACCATCAGCCTGTCGGCCTTCGTGCTGGCCATGGAGGCATGGTGGATGCATACGGGCGAAGTGCTGTACTATCGCCAGGCGCGCTTCTGGAGCCGGCTGCTGGTGCTCAATTTCGCCGTCGGCGTGGTCAGCGGCATCCCGATGGAATTCCAGTTCGGGACCAACTGGTCCTCGTTCTCCGAGTTCACGGGGCAGTTCATCGGCAACATCCTCGGCTTCGAAGGCGCCATGGCCTTCATGCTGGAGGCGGGTTTCATCGGCGTGATGATGTTCGGCTGGGACCGGGTGCCGCGCGGCGTGCACCTGTTCGCCACCGCCATGGTGGCGCTGGGCTCCTCCATCTCGGCGTTCTGGATCATGGTGGCCAACTCCTGGATGCAGACCCCGGCCGGCATCAAGGTGGTGGCCGGCAAGGTGGTGGTGACCGATTACGTGGCCGCCATCTTCAATCCCGACATGGCGCTGGGCGTGGCCCACATGTGGGTGGGCGCCATGGAGACCGGCCTGTTCGTGGTGGGCGGCGTCTCGGCCTGCTACCTGCTGCGCCGGCATAACACGGAGTTCTTCCTGCCGTCCTTCAAGTTCGCCCTGGGCGCGCTGCTGGTGGTGGCGCCGCTGCAGATGCTGCTGGGCGACGCCAGTGGCGTGGACGTGTTCGAGCGCCAGCCGGCCAAGGGCGCGGCCATCGAGGGCCATTGGGACACCAACGCGCCCGGCACCGGCGCCTCCTGGTCGCTACTGGCCTGGCCGGACCAGGAGCGGCAGCGCAACGATTGGTCCATCGAAGTGCCCAACATGCTCAGCGTCCTGGGTACCCACAGCCTGCACGGCACCGTCACCGGCCTGCACGATATTGCGCGCGCCGACCAGCCGCCCGCGCTGCCGCTGCTGTACTACGCCTTCCGCATCATGGCGGGCATAGGCTTCATCCTGGTCGCGCTGGCCACCTGGACCGCATGGACCATGTACCGCACCGGCGGCCGGCTGGCCGAGGTGCTGGCGCAGCGCAAGCTGCTGCTGGCCTGGATGTGCTGCATCCCGCTGCCCTATATCGCGGTGGAAGCGGGGTGGATAGTGCGCGAAGTGGGGCGCCAGCCCTGGGTGGTGTACGGCCTGCTGCGCACCAGCGAGGCGGCGTCGCCGGTGCCTGCCGCCGACGTGGCCGGCAGTATCGCGATGTTTTGCGCCTTCTACGTGGTGCTGCTGGCCACCTTCGCGGTGTTCGCCCTCAAGTGGCTGCGCCAGGGTCCGGACCTGAGCATCATCCCGGTCACCATCCTGGAGCGTACCCAGCTCACCATGATGCAGCAGGAGGTGCTATGAACGGCATGACGCACGGTTTGCTGGCCCATATGTGGTTCGGCCTGATGGGACTGATGCTGGTGTTCTATGTGATCACGGACGGCTTCGACCTGGGCGCCGGCCTGCTCAGCCTGGCCACCCGCGACCAGCGCGAGCGCGACCAGATCTTTGCCGCCATCGGCCATGTATGGGACGCCAACGAGACCTGGCTGGTGGTGCTGGGCGGGGCCATGTTCGGCGCCTTCCCCGCGGCCTATGCGCTGCTGATGCACGCGCTGTACGTGCCGGTGATGGCCCTCATCGCCAGCCTGATACTGCGCGGCGCCGCCATCGAATTCCGCCACGCGGCCAGCAACAAGCGCGGCTGGGACCTGGCCTTCGGCATCGGCAGCCTGGGGGCCGCCGTGTCGCAGGGCGTGGTGCTGGGCAGCGTCATCACGGGGCTGCAGCCGGGCGCCGCCAGCATGGGTTTCATCGCCATCGCGGCGCTGGGCGTGGTGTCCGGCTACGCGCTGCTGGGCGCGACCTACATGATCAAGAAAGCGGGCGGCGCCGCCGGGAGCTGCGCGCGCGTCCATGCGCGCTACAGCCTGGCCGCCACCGTGGCCTGCGCCTTCTGGCTGACCGCCGCCACCTTCCTGTTGCCGGAGGTCGGCCATGAGCGCTGGCGCCAGCCCGGCGTGCTGCCGCTGCTGGCCGTGCTCGGGGCCTTGTCGGCCAGCGCCGTGCTGTGCGTGATGCACGGCCTGTACACGGGCGCGCAGCGCGCGCCGTTCCGGGGCGCCGTGGCCCTGTTCGTGTTCTCCTTCGCCGGCCTGGCGGTGAGCCTGTTCCCGGACCTGGTGCCGGGCCGGCTGGCCATCACCGAGGCGGCTTCGGACACCGCCACGCTGGCCTTCATGTTGTGCGGGATAGGGCTGTTCTTTCCGGTGATGGTGGGCTATAACTTGTACCAGTACTACGTTTTCCGCGGCCGGGTGCGGCTGCAGCACTGAGTGCGAACGCTAGCAAATCCGCTGAGCCGCCTGGCCGCGCTGGCGGCCGGCCAGGGCGGCGCCCCATGCCGGCAGCTGCGAGGCTGGCATGGGGCGGGACACCAGGTAGCCCTGGGCCAGCCGGCAGCCCAGGCTGCGCAGCAAGGCCAGGTCGCCCGGCTGCTCCACGCCTTCGGCCACCGTTTCCACACCGAGCTTGTGGGCCGCCAGGATGGCGTGGCGCAGCAGGGGGCGCAGGTGGGGGCGGGCGGCGGCGCCGTGCACCAGGCTGCGGTCCAGTTTGAGTTCGGTGAACGGCATGCGCGACAGCTGCAGCAGCGAGGCGAAGCCGGCGCCATAGTCGTCCAGCGACAGGCCGAAGCCGCGCAGCCGCAGTTTCAGGACAAAGCGCAGCGCGGCCGCCAGGTCGGCGATGTCGCTCTGTTCGGTGATTTCGAAGGTGATGGCGGACGGCGGCGCGCCGGCCTGCTCCGTGGCCGCGATCAGCTGGACCGCCAGGTGCGGGTCGCTCAGCGACAGCGCGGACAGGTTGAGCGACAGCGGCAGTTCCCATCCGGCCTCGCGCCAGCAGCGCCACTGGTCCAGGGCGATGCGCAGCACTTCCAGCGTCAGCATGCCGGACAGGCCGGCCTCCTCGGTCTCGGGCAGGAAGGCGGTGGGCGCCAGCAGTCCGTGGCGCGGATGACGCCAGCGCAGCAGGGCCTCGGCGCCGCGCAGGGAGCCATCCCGCAGCGATATCTTGGGCTGGTAATGCAGCTCGAACTGGCGCTGTTCCAGCGCCTGTAATTGCTCGGCCGCTTCCGGTGCGGAGGCGGTGAGCGCGGGCGCCGCCTGGACGGCGCCAGTGCCGGACTCCCGTGGTGGCGCGATGCAGGGCAGGGCCGCCGCCAGCGCGCCAGGACTGACAGGCTTGGCGACGGTGGTGCAGGCGCGCAGCCCCAGCGTGCGGGCCAGCGCCAGGGCGGCGTCCAGGATACGGGCGTCGGCCGAGGCGCACAGCGCCAGGGCGAAATCCCGCTCCAGCATGGACAGGGCCGGCACCAGGTCGGCGCCATCCATGTCCGGCAGGCGCAGTTCGGCCAGGACCAGGTCCGGCGGCGACGGCAGCGCCTCGATCAGCTCCAGCGCGGCGGCGCCGCACCCGGCCCAGCCGTTGATCTGCCACCCCAGGGCGCGGCAGGCGGCGTAGGCGCGCTCGCGGGCGGCGGGATCGGGGTCGATGACGACGATGCGCGGCGCTGCAGGCAAGAGATGAGCGTTCACGCGCCGCGCCCCCGGTTCAAGGCCAGTACCACCGCGCCATCGGCCCGGGATGCAGCCGCGCCTGCTGGCGCGCCACCGCCAAGCCGGCCGTTGGACGCGTTTCTGGTCCAGTCCCGCCCAGCGCCGGCGCCGCGTGTCCAGGCCCGCGTGCCGGGGGCAGCTGCGCCCGCCGCCGCCGTGTGGGCGGCGCCGCCATGGGGGTGCTCGTCGATACGGAAGCGTGCCACCGCGCGCGTGAGCTGGCCGGCCTGGTCCTGCAGGGACTGGGCCGCCGCCGCCACCTGTTCCACCAGCGCGGCGTTTTGCTGGGTGCCCTGCTCCATGCGGGCGATGGCCCCGCTGCAGGAGCGTATCCCGGCCAGCTGCCCCGCGCTAGCGTCGCGGATCTGGCCCATGATGGTGTCCACGCTGGCCACCCGGGCCACGATGTCGCGCATGGCCGTTTCCGCCGCCGCCACCTTGCGCGCGCCGGCTTCGGTCTCGCGCGCGGCGCCGGCTATCAGTCCCGCGATGCGGCCTGCCGCGTCGGCCGTGCGCGCGGCCAGTTGCCGCACCTCGGCAGCAACCACGGCAAAGCCGCTACCGGCCGCGCCCGCGCGCGCCGCCTCCACCGAGGCGTTCAGCGCCAGGAGGTTGGTCTGGAAGGCGATGCCGTCGATCAGGCTGGTGATGTCGGCCATCTGGGCGGCGGCCGCGAGTATGGCGTCCATGCGCTCGCTGACCGCCGCCATGGCGTGGCCGCCGTGTCCGGCCGCCACGGATGCCTGTTGCGCCAGCCGGTTGGCCTGCTCGGCATGGCCGGCGTTTTGCTGCACTGCCACGGTCAGCTGTTCCATGGCGGCCGCCGTCTCCTGCAGGCTGGCGGCCTGCCGCTCGGTGCGCTGCGACAAGTCCAGGTTGCCGCTGGCGATCTGGGTCGAGGCGGCTGCGATCTGGTCGGTGTCGGCGCGCACCTGGGCCACCAGCTGTCCCAGGCTGGCGCGCATGTGTTCCATCTCATACAGCATGCTGGCGCGGTCGCCCGGGCGCAGCGGCACGGCGCCGGCCAGGTCGCCGCCGGCGATGCGGGCCGCGATGCGCGCCGCCTGTTCCGGTTCACCGCCCAGGTCACGCCGCAGCCGCATTATGATGGCGGCCACCGCCGCGCCCGAGACCAGCAGCGCTACCGCGCCCAGCGCCGCCATCTTGAGGCGGGTGGCGTCATAGGCGCGCGCCGCCTCGGTGCGGGCGCCGTTCATCAGTTCCACCTCGTTGCCGATCTGCGTGGCCAGGGCGTCGCGGCAAGCTTGCAGCATGGGTTTGACATGGGTGTTCAGGAAGTCGCGCGCCTCGGTCTCGCGGCCCGCCTCCACCAGCGCGACCAGCTCGCGCTGGCCGGCCGCATAGTCCTGGAACGCCGTGCTGACGTGCTGCAGGGCCGCGCGTCCATTCGGCGTGACCACGCGCCTGTCCAGTTCGGCGATGCTGGCGGCGGCCGCCTCTCGCGCGCTGCGCATGTTGTCCAGCTGCCGCCGGCGCACGGCCGGATCGCTGGTCAGCAGGATATTGCGCAGCGCGACCGCGATATCGGTCACGCGCAGGCGCACGTCGGTGGCCAGTTCGATCTTGGGCCAGCGCTCGTCCGCCATGCTGGCGGTGGCGGCGTTCAGTTTGGCCTGTTCGCTGAGTGCGAGCGCGATGGCGGCGACCAGGAAGGTGCAGACCAGGCCGTAGCCTGTCATCAGCAGGTTGGCGACCTTGATGCGGGAGGTTTTCATGGGTGTCCGTTCCGGTTGGCTGCGTTGCGGCCGGGCGGGAGTGCGCGGCGTCAGGCCTCAGGATAGGACTGGAGGCCGCGCCCGATGGGCTACAGTTTGTGTGCGCGGCGGGGAGCACAGTTGGCGCGGGCGCGCTGCCGGGGCTCGGCCAGCTCGCCGGCCAGCAGCCCCAGGGTGCGCACGGCGGCCTCGAGGCCCGGTCCCCACGGATAGCTGTAATTGAGGCGGATGTGATGCTGGAAGGCGTCGCCGGTGGCGAACATGTTGCCGGCCCCGATACTGATGCCGCGCTCCTGTGCCCGCGCATACAGCTCCAGCGCGCAGATGCGGCCCGGCAGGCCGACCCACAGCAGGTAGCCGCCCGCCGGCCGGCTGACCGTGGTCCCCGGCGGGAAGAAGCGCGTCACGGCGGCAGTCATGATGCTGGCCTGCTGGGCATAGGCCTTGCGCAACCTGCGCAGGTGATAATCGTATCCGTCCTGGCCCAGGTATTCGGCTATGGCCAGTTGCGGCAGGGTCGGCGTGGTCAGGGTGTTAAAAAACTTGAGTTTTTCCACTTCGGCCCGGTAGCGGCCGGGGAGGGTCCAGCCGATGCGGCAGGCCTTGCTCAGGCTCTTGGAGAAGGAATTGCAGTGCAGCACCAGCCCGCGCTCGTCGTAGGCCTTGAGTGATCCCGGATGCGCGTCGCCGTAATACAGTTCGTGGTAGACGTCGTTTTCGATCACCGGCACGTCGTGGCGCGACAGCAGCGCGACCAGCTCGCGCTTGCGCTGCTCGCCCATCTGCAAGCCCAGCGGATTCTGGAAGTTCGGCATCACGACGCAGGCCGCCACCCGCTCGCGCGTGATGGCGCGCTGCAGCGATTCCAGGCGCACGCCCTGGACCGGATCGGTGTCCAGCTCCACCACGCGCATGCCCATGCGCGCTATCGTGTGCAGCAGGGCGTGGTAGGTGGGCGTCTCAACGGCGATGGCGTCGCCCGGCCGCGCCACCGCCTGCAGGCACAGGTTGATGGCCTCGGTGGCGCCGGCCGTGATGATGATCTCGGACGGGTCGACCGCCAGCCCGTTCGCCAGGTGGCGGCGGGCGATCTGGCGTATCAGCTCCGGGTTGCCGGGTGGGAGGTCGGCCAGCAGCGCGCTGCCGCTGTTGCGGCGGGCGATGGCGGCGGCGTACTGGTTCAGGCGCGCCTCGGGAAAGGCGCCGGGATCGGGGTAGGGCGAACCGAGCGGCACGCTGCCCTGGTCGATGGAGCGCAGGTTGGTCAGGGCCAGGGCGCTGGTGTCCAGCTCTTGCGCGCGCGCCACGGCCACCGGATCGGGCGGCGGCACCACGCTCAGGCGCGCGCGCGCCGCCCCGGCCGGACGGCGCCGCACGAAGTAGCCGGACTGCGGGCGGCTTTCTATCAGTCCCTGGCTTTCCAGCAGCAGGAAGGCGCGGATCACGGTCGAGATGCTGAGGTTGTGGTGCTGGCTGGTCTGGCGCACCGAGGGGATGCGCTCGCCTTCGAGGATCACCCCCTGCGCGATCTGTCCGGCGATGTCGGCCGCAAGGGCCTGATACATTTTCACGGTAGGCTCCGGAGCTTGGATGCCCCAGCTTAGCCCGGAATCGGCGCGGCCGATACTATACCTGGGTTTAGCATTCTTTCCGATTGTTATCGATTTATAATGCGTTGACAACGATTCCAATCACTCCTGAATACCTCCTGAAAGGACACGCATGGTGCGCATGAAGGGCAGTCCCTTGTTTTCCGGTCTGCTGGCCGGTCTGACGCTGCTGATCTTCGTTATCGACGCCTTGACGCCGCTGGACGTGGCCATCGCCGTCATGTACGTGGTGGTGGTGCTGCTGTCGGCACACATCTGGGAGCGGCGCGGCGTGCTGCTGACCACCGGCTTGTGCCTGGGACTGACGCTGCTGGCCTACATCCTGGCGCACGGCCAGTTTTCCGGTCCGGCCTTCGCGCGCATGCTGGTCAGCGTGGCGGCCGTCGCCAGCACCGCCTTCCTGGCCCTGAAAAGCCAGGACGCCACCAACGAGCTGCGCGCGCGCGAGGAGGCGCTGCGCCGCAGCGAGGGCTTCCTGGCCGGCGCCCAGCGCATCGCCAAGACCGGCAGCTTCAGCCTGCGCCACAGCGACGGCACCATGTACTGGTCGGACGAGGCGGCCCGCATCTTCGGCTATGCCCCGGGCCAGCCGGCCGGCATGGACCTGGTGCTGCGCCACACGGCGCCGGAAGACCGCCAGCTGGTGCTCGACGCCATGGAGCAGGGTCGCCGCTGCGAGGGGCCGCTGGAACTGCGCCACCGCCTGCTGCTGCCGGACGGCGAACTGAGATACGTCCACGTGCTGGCCCATCCGGCCTACGACAAGGCCGGCCAGTGCGAATACCTGGGCGCCGTGATCGACGTCACCCGTTCGGTGCAGGCGGAGCAGGCCCTGCACCGCTCGCAGGTACAGCTGGCCCACGTTACCCGCGTCACCATGCTGGGCGAACTGGCCGCCTCCATCGCGCACGAGGTCAACCAGCCGCTGGCCGCCATCGCCACCAATGGCGAAGCCGCGCTGCGCTGGCTGAACCGTCCCCAGCCCAACCTGGACGAGGCGCGCGCCTGCGTCGACCGTCTGCTGGAGGCCAGCGTGCGCGCCACCGAGGTGATACAGCGCATCCGCGCCCTGGCGCGCCGCAGCGATCCGCGCCACTTGCCGCTGGACTTGAACATGGTGGCGCAGGAATCGGTGGAACTGGTGCGGCGCGAGCTGGCCAGCCACCAGGTGGCGCTGATGCTGGAGCTGGCGCCGCAGCTGCCGCCGGTGCTGGGCGACCGCGTGCAGCTGCAGCAGGTGCTGATCAATTTGCTGATGAACGCGATCCAGGCCATGCAGTCCTGCGCCCCCGGGCAGGCGGTGCTGGTGCTGCAGACCCAGCGCGACGCCGAGGGCGGGGTGCAGTGCAGCGTCAGCGATTCCGGTCCCGGCATCCCGGCCGAGCACATGCCGCGCCTGTTCGACGCCTTCTTCAGCACCAAGGAAGAGGGCATGGGCATGGGCCTGCCGATCTGCCGCTCCATCATCGAGACCCACGGCGGCCGTATATGGGCGGCCGGCGCACCGGCGGCCGGCGCCACGCTGCTGTTTTCCCTCCCTGTCCTGGATACCGAACACGCATGAACGAACTCCCCGACACCGCACTGGTCTATATCGTCGACGACGACGCGCCGCTGCGCGCCGCCATTTCCAGCCTGCTGCGCTCCGTGGGGCTGGAGGTGCGCGACTTCGGCTCGGTGCCGCAATTCCTGGCCCACGCGCGCGCCGAGGTGGCCAGCTGCCTGCTGCTGGACGTCCGGCTGCAGGGTATCAGCGGGCTGGAATTCCAGGCCGAGCTCAATCGCGAGGGCGTGGCCCTGCCCATCATCTTCATGACCGGGCATGGCGACATCCCGATGTCGGTGCGCGCCATGAAGGCCGGGGCGCTGGACTTCCTGGCCAAGCCCTTCCGCGACCAGGACCTGCTGGACGCCGTCAACGCGGCCCTGGAGGCGGACCGCGAGCGGCGCCGCCGCGACCAGTCGCGCCTTGGCCTGCAGGCCTGCTACCAGAGCCTGACGCCGCGCGAGCGCGAGATCATGGCGCTGGCGGCCAGCGGCTTGATGAACAAGCAGATTGCCGGCCAGCTGGGCACCAGCGAAATCACGGTCAAGATCCACCGAGGCAACGCCATGCGCAAGATGCAGGCGCGCACCTTCGCCGACCTGGTGCGCATGGCCGAAGCCCTGGGCGTGGTGCCGGGCAAGGACTGACGTACACCTGCGGGTTGATAGTCTTATACCCTTGTATGATTTCGCCGCCGCCCGGCGGCCTGTATCGTACTCCCATGCGCTGGACGGCCGCGAACCGCCGTCAGTACCAGGGAGTATGCAGTGAACCTTTCCACCAACCTTTATCGAATCGCCCTCGTCGACGACCATGAGCCGGTGCGCAGCGCCGTCAGCAGCCTGCTGCGCTCCTACGGCTACGAGACCGATGGCTACGAGAGCGCCGAAGCGCTGCTGGACGCCGGCGGCCAGCAGCAATGCGCGTGCATCATCACCGACCTGCAGATGCCGGGCATGAGCGGCCTGGACCTGCTGGAACAGCTGCGCCGCAGCGGCTGCCAGGTGCCGCTGATCGTGCTGACCGCCTTCCCCGAAGCCTCGGTACGCCAGCGCGCCCTGCAGTCCGGTGCCTGCTGCTTCCTGAGCAAGCCGTTCCAGGCCAATGACCTGATGCGCTGCGTGCGCCAGGCCTGCGGCGCCCCCTGATACGCCGTCCCCCCCACCCACCACCAGGGAGTCCCGTATGAGCACCGTCATGAGCAATGCCCCCCTCCTGTCCCACGCCGTGCACGGCGCCGGCTTGTACAGCCCGCAGGGCGGCTGGTGGAACTTCGCCGTCCAGCGCGCCCGCTGGGCTGTGTATGGCCTGTTGCTGGCCGTGATTGCCGCCAGCATCGCGCTGTCGGTGGTGATGGAGCAGACCGCCGGCGCCATCCGCCGCAACGCCGCGCCGCTGCTGGACCAGAAGATCCCGCAGCTGCGCCACCTGGCCAACTTCGACAGCGCCGTGCTGCGCTACCAGCTCGCGCTCGACAAGCTGTACACGGAATCGATCACCCATGAGCGCTTCCAGATGCTGGAACCCATGGTGCGCGGTGAGCTGGAGGCGGACTACGAACAGTTGCGGACCAGCCTGGGCGATAGCCCGGAGCTGGCCGCCCTGCATCAGAACTACGCGCGCATCGTGGCCCGCACGCCGCGCTTCGAGCAGGAAATGGCAGTCTCGCCGGCTGCTGCGCGCGGTGTGCTTTACCAGATGAACCAGGATGTCAAGCAGCTGCGCGCCGAGGTCGGCGCGCTGGAGCAGGGCGCGCAGCAGGCCATCTACGAGAGCGGCGGCATGGCCGTGCGCAATGTGGACGGCATGACGCGCCTGGTGCACCTGTTCGATATCCTGGCATTGCTGACCAGCGGCTTCCTGCTCTACCACGTGTGGGCCCGCTACCGCGTCGAGCGCCAGCTGGAGCACCATGCCGGCCACGACCCGCTCACCGGCCTGGCCCACCGCCGCTCGTTCGAGGCCCGCCTGCGCGGCCTGCCGGCGCGGCCGCATACCGTGGTGCTGGGCACCATAGACCGCTTCTCGCGCATCGTCGGCGGCTACGGCCACAGCTTCGGCGACCGCATGATCAAGGGCCTGGCCCGCCGGATCCGCCAGTCCGCCGAGGCCAGCGGCGGCGAGGTGTACCGCCTGGACGGGGCCAATTTCGCCATCCTCTACCAATGGCGCCGCGACAGTCCGGAATTCGACGCCGCCATCTCGGCCCTGCGCGAGGAAGTCGGCCTGCCCTATGTGTGCCAGGGCCATGAGGTGTACACCACCCTCAGCCTGGGCGCCGTGTGCTATCCGATGGACGGCGCCGAGCCGGAGGTCCTGCTGCGCAACGCCGACGCCGCCCTGCAGGCGGCCCGCCAGGCTGGCGGCGACACCCTGGTGCGCTATTCCGGCCACCTGAACGCCCAGGCAGGGCAGCGCCTGGAGCTGGAAGCCCAGCTGCGCCACGCCATCGACCGCCGCGAGCTGGAACTGCACTACCAGCCGCAGCAGGCCCTGCACGATGGCGCGCTGGTCGGCTTCGAGGCCCTGATACGCTGGCGCCGGAATGGCGAGCTGGTGTCCCCGGCCCAGTTCATCCCGCTGGCCGAGGAATCGGGCCAGATCGTCGCCATCGGCGAATGGGTACTGGAGGAGGTGTGCCGCCAGCTGGCGCAGTGGCAGGATCTGTGCGGCAGCGTGCCCACGGTGGCGGTCAACATCTCGCCGCGCCAGTTCGCCGCGCCCGGCTTCCTGCAGCACGTCGAAGCGCTGCTGGCCGCCAGCGGCATCCCGGCATCCTGCCTGGAGCTGGAGATCACCGAAGGGGTCATGATGGAAAACGCCGAAAGCGCCATTGCGCTGCTGGAGCGCCTGCGCGCCCTGGGGCTGCGCTTGTCGATCGACGACTTCGGCACCGGCTATTCCAGCCTGGCCTACCTGAGCCGCTTCCCCATCCACAAGCTCAAGATAGACCAGTCTTTCGTGCGCAACATGAGCGCCGTGACCGAGCAGAGCGCCATCGTCCAGGCCACCATCAGCCTGGGCCACAGCCTGGGGCTGACGGTCATAGCCGAGGGCGTGGAAACCGAGACCCAGCGCGCCCTGCTGCACAAGTGGCAGTGTGACGAAATCCAGGGCTACCACTATAGCCGGCCGCTGCCGGCGGAGGCGGCCCGCACATTCCTGGAAGGCAGCCTGCAACTGCAGGCGGCCTGACCGTTCAACCGATCACCGGAGATAGCCATGAACTGGTTCCACCACTTGAAAATCGCCCACAAGCTGATTGCCGCCGTGGCGGCCGTGCTGGTCCTGACCGCCGCGCTGGGCGTGTTCTGCTTCCTGCAGCTGCAGCATCTGAACCGCGTCAATGGCGAGATCACCCAGCGCTGGAGTCCCGCCACGCGCAGCGTGCTGGAAATCAAGGCAGGGCTGCTGCGCTTCCGCACCTATGAATTGCAGCATGTGCTGTCGCGCGAGGCCGGTGAGTTCGATTACTACGAAGCGCAGATGAAGGCCCAGATGGCCACTCTGATGGCGGCCGTGCAGGACTACGCGGACCAGCCGCGCGCGGCTGGAGCGCAGGCCGAGTTCCTGAGTTTCCGCTCGGCGCTGGAGTCCTACCGGGCGGCGGCGCGGCGCGTGGTGGCGCTGGACCGGGCCGGCGACCATGCGGGAGCCCTGGCCCTGGTGCGCGGCGAGTCGCGCCAGTATAACTTCCAGGCGGCCGGCCTGGTCAACCAGCTGGTGCAGGCCAACGAGGCCGGCAGCGCGGCGGCCGCCGCCTCGGCCGCGCAAGCCTATGCCCGCTCGCGCACCCTGATTGTCGGCCTGGTGGCGGCCACCGTGGCGCTGGGCATGCTGCTGGCCGCCTGGGTGGCGGCCCGCATCGCCGGGCCGCTGCGCATGGCGGTCGAGGTGGCGCAGCGCGTGGCCAGCGGCGACCTGCGCAGCGGCGCCATGGTGGAGTGGCGCGACGAGACCGGCGAGCTGCTGCGCGCCCTGCACGCCATGAACCTGCAGTTGCAGCAGATGGTGGGCCAGGTGCGCGCCGGTGCCGATAGCGTTGCCGCCGCCTCGGCCCAGATCAGCGCCGGCACCGGCGACCTGGCCAGGCGCAGCGAGCGCCAGGCCGCCGCGCTGGAGCAGACCGCGGCCACCGTCGGGCAACTGACGGCCACCGTGTGCCACAACGCCGACCAGTCGGTGCGCGCCCACGCCGTGATGGAGCAGACCGCGCAAGTGGCGCAGGAGGCGGAGACGGCCGTGCAGGGCATACGCAGCACCATGGACGGCATCGCCGGCGCCGCGCGCCGCATCGGCGACATCGTGGGGGTCATGGACGGCATTGCCTTCCAGACCAATCTGCTGGCGTTGAACGCCTCGGTGGAGGCGGCCCGCGCCGGTGAGCAGGGGCGCGGCTTTGCCGTGGTGGCGGGCGAGGTGCGCAGCCTGGCGCACAGCAGCGCCCAGTCGGCGCGCGAGATCCGGCAGCTGATCGCCGCCTCGCTGGCGCAGGTGGAGCAGGGCGGCCAGGTGGTGCACCGCGCCAGCGCCGTCATCAACGAGGTGACGGCCGGGGTGCGCCAGGTGGCGGCCCTGGTGGCCGATATCAGCGTGGGCAACCGCGAGCAGAGCAGCGGCCTGCGCCAGGTCAACGCCAGCCTGGCCGAGCTTGATGGCAATACCCAGCAGAATGCAGCCCTGGCCGAGGAATCGCTGGCGGCCACCGTGTCGCTCAGCGGGCAGGCGCAGCGGCTGGCGCGCAGCGTGGACCTGTTCCGGCTGGCCGATCCGGCCGGCCAGGACGTGATCGAGATGGAGGCGGTGCGCAAGGTGCGGCCGCCGCGCGCGGCGCGCCAGCCGGCGCCACGGCGCCCTGCCTATGTTGCGGGCCTGGTCTGACTGATAACCCGTTTCAAAAGGACCATGGCGCCGTTGCCGCACCTTGCCGTGCTGGCGCACTGTCTGCGTCGCCCCGGCTTTGGCCGCGCCTGGCCCTGCTCATGTTGAAACGGGTTTTAACTGGCCGGGCGCGCCGGCTGCGCCGCGAAGAAAGGCCGAAGGCGCGCAATGGCCTCGGCGATTTCCGGGGTGGACACGGCAAAGCTGAAGCGGATGAAATGGCGTCCGTCCACCGGGTCGAAGTCGATGCCCGGCGCCGTGGCCACGCCGGTTTCTGCCAGCAGGCGCTGGCAGAAATCCAGGCTGTCGCCGGTCAGGTGGGCGATGCTGGCATAGATGTAAAAGGCGCCGTCCGGCGGCGCGATGGCGTTCAGGCCCAGGCCGGGCAGGGCGTCCAGCAGCAGGCGGCGGTTCTCGCGGTACACCTGCAGGTGGCCTTGCAGCACATCCAGCTGGGTAAACGCGGCCAGCGCCGCGTGCTGGCTGAGCGAGGGCGGCGTGAGGAACAGGTTGCCGCAATAGGCCTGGGCGCGCTCGATGTGCTCCGCCGGCACCAGCAGCCAGCCCAGGCGCCAGCCGGCCATGCTGAAGTACTTGGAAAAGCTGCTCACCACCAGCGCCTGCGGTGCGTGGGCCAGGATGGTCTGGGCCGGCTCGGCATAGCTGAGGCCATGGTAGATTTCGTCCGAAATGATGCGGATGCCGCGTTCGCGGCACACCCGCGCGATGGCGGCCAGTTCATCGGGGGCGATGATGGTGCCGGTCGGGTTGGCCGGGCTGGCGATGATCACGCCGGCCGGCGCCGGTTCCAGCGCCGCCAGCGCGGCCGCCGTCAGCTGGAAGCGCACCTCCGGGGCGCAGGCGATTTCCACCGGCTCCAGGTGCAGGGCCTTGAGCGTGTTGCGGTAGGCCACATAGCCGGGCCGCGCCAGCGCCACCCGCGCCCCCGGTGCGAACACGGAAGCAAGCGCCAGCACCAGCGCCGGCGATGCGCCGCAGGTGAGCACGAAGCGCTCCGGAGCGATCTCCAGCCCGTATTGCTCCTGGTAGTGCTGCGCCATGCGCTGCTTGAGGGGCGCGCTTTCCCAATAGCCCATGTGGTCGCTATCCAGGATCTCGTGCGCGCGGGCGATGGCGGCGGCAGGGGCGCCGGTCGACGGCTGCCCGAATTCCATGTGGATGATGGACCTGCCTTGCGCCTTCATGGCGTGGGCTTGCTTGCTGATGGCGATGGCGTGGAAGGGTTCGAGCCCGGAACGGGGTAGACTATTCATTAATAAATTATTAGCTGATGTTTGGATAGTGTGCTACCGTGGCGAAGCGCCACAATATAGATGAGTTTTCGATGCTTGGCTGACATGAAAGTTACAATCGTAACAATAATATTTAGTTAATTGTGTTATGCTACTTCCGCCAGCCGCCGTTGCTCGTTTGTAATCGGCCTGGGTTGCATGCGTGGTGGCTGGCGCCTGTACTGTGCACGGCATCCGGCACGGTGGTTAGCACCGTATCGGCTCCCATAGCCGCCCCATAGCCCCCCATAGCCGTCCCGTGGCCGCCCCCGTATCGGCTCCCGTAGCCGCCCCCGTATCCGCCATTGTATAGCAGCCCCCCATGTGCCAGCGCGGCCGCTTGTGCGCGCCGGTAGCGGCTGCTATCCTGCCTTTTTTGACTTTTTTGCGTGCTTCCGGAGCTTTATGCGTTTGACCTTCTTGCCCGCCCTGGGTTTGGCCCTGGCGCTGGCGGCCTGCGCGCCGCCCCGACTCCCGCCCGGCCATGCGTCCGGCGCCAGCCTGCGCTTCATCGGCGAACAGCGCTTGCCGCACAAGTCCGGCTATGGCGGCACCACGGTGGGCGGCTTGTCCGGCATCGACTATGATCCCGCCAGCGGCAGCTGGCTGCTGGAAAGCGATGACCGCTCCGCCGTCAATCCGGCCCGCTACTACACGGCGCGCCTGGACTATGACGGCCAGGCGTTCCGCTCGGTGCAGCTGACCGGCGTGCACCTGCTGCGCCAGCAGGATGGCAAGCCCTATCCAGGTACCGATACGGTGGCCAGAAACGGCGGCGAGGTGCCCGACATCGAATCCATGCGCTACGATCCGCGCGACGGCAGCATCTGGTATTCCAGCGAGGGCGACCGTACACTGGGCTTCCAGCCTTTCGTGCGCCACGCCCGGGCCGATGGCGCTTACCTGTCCACGCTGGCCACGCCGGCCATGTTCCGGGTCTGGCCGCAGCGCGAGTATGGCGCGCGCGACAATGTCTCCTTCGAGGGCCTGAGCTTCGCCCCGGACGGCCGCACCCTGTGGTTGGGCATGGAGGCGCCCACCTACCAGGACGGCCCGCTGCCGACCCCGCAGTCCGGTGCGCTGTCGCGCATCACCCAGCTGGACCGTGATGGCAGGGTGCTGGCGCAGTACGCCTATCCGCTGGACCCGATACCGCACGCCCCGGCGCCCGGCAAGGCGGCCGACAACGGCGTCTCTGAAATCCTGGCGCTGGACGGACGCCGCCTGTACGTGCTGGAACGGGCCGGCGTGCAGCAGGCCGACGGCAGCTACCGTTGCTACGTGCGGCTGTATGAAATCGACGTGCAGGGCGCCACCGACGTGAAGGATGTCGAGGCGCTGGGCGGCGCCAGGTTCGCGCCGGCGCGCAAGCGCCTGGTGCTGGACCTGAACACGCTGGGCCTGCCGCAGATCGACAATATCGAGGGCATGTCCTGGGGCCCGCGCCTGGCCAACGGCCACGACACCCTGGTGCTGGTTTCGGACGATAACTTCAACCCCGGCCAGGTCACCCAGTTCCTGTTGTTCGAAGTGCTGCCCTGAACGCCGCAGGGTGGGGTAGCGCACTGCGGACGGGACCGGGAGGGACGAGAATGCGTCTCATGAACCGCCTGCATTCCACTGCCTATGCGCTGCGCCGGCAGAAAATCGCCACCGAACGGGTACTGGTCTCGTCCACGCCCGAGGAATGCCAGCGCGCCGCGCGCTGGGCCCGGGCCTGGGAGCGGCTGGTCCAGCGCAACCTGGAGCTGGCCGCCGCCCACGCCCTGCAGCAGCGCTACCTCCATTGAAGCGTAGGACAAGGATGACAATCTGTCATCCATGCTGACTACAAAACGTCTGACAGTGCTCCTATCCTCTTGCCGGTCTCGTGTAGATAAAGTGTCATCCATACCGCCGATATGCATCGGCATCCATCTACCGAGAGAGGTCCGCAATGTTGAACGCCATGGAAACCGCCGCTAGCCGCACCACCGTCCACACCCTGGCCGCCCAGACCGATACTCTGGCCGGCGCCCGCGCCATCAGCATCACCGGCGCTCAGCAGAACGACCTGCTGCGCGGCCTGTCGCGCGATGACCTGATGGGCTTGTTCCAGTACCTGGACCTGGTGCCGCTGCCCGCAGGCAAGCGCCTGTTCGAGCTGGGCGGCAAGATGGAATACGCCTATTTCCCCACCAACGCCATCGTCTCCCTGCAGCACGTGATGGAAGACGGCGCCACCACCGAGGTGGCCGTGGTTGGCCATGAAGGCGTGGTGGGGGTGTCCATGTATCCCAACGAGCTGGCCACCTTCTGCGCCGTGGTGCAGAGCGCCGGCTACGGCTACCGCGTGAAGGCCGAGGTGCTGCGTGAAGCCATCTATGCCGGCGGCCCGCTGGGCCAGCAGCTGATGCGCCACACCAGCGCCCTGTTCGCGCAGATCGTGCAGACCGTGGCCGGCAGCCGCCACAGCAACATCGAGCAGCAGCTGTGCCGCTGGCTGCTGGAGCGCCTGGACCGTTCCGTCTCCAACGAGCTGAAAGTGACCCAGGAGCTGATCGCCAACATGCTGGGCGTGCGCCGCGAAAGCATCACCGGCGCAGCCGGCAAGCTGCAGGAAGAGGGCATGATCGAATACCGCCGCGGCACCGTGGTGATCCTGGACCGCGAGGCCATGGAAAAGCGCGCCGGCCACTGCTACCAGGCGGCCCGCGCGGCCATGCTCAACGCCTGATGTGCCGGTTTATTTGTCCAGTTTCCTGACTTCGATTTCCCAATCCAGGCCGGACGCCACCTGGTGGCGTTCGGCGAAATTGCCCTGGCTGATGGCCACCGCCACCTCCAGCAGGCTGTTCAGGTAGACCAGTGGCTGGCCCTTGGCCACAGCGCCGAAGGTGTGCTCGAACGGCGCCACTACCCTGGCTGCCTGTTTGCCGCCGTGATAAATCTTCACTTCCAGCCTGTCATGCTCGGCCACGCCCAGTTCGTCCAGCAGCGCCTTCGGTATATTGGTCCAGACATTGCCGTATTTCTCATCCAGCACGGGAATGATGCCGCGCACGCCGTTGCCGCTGCGTGTGGGCTGCCGGTAGGCCAGCTTGACGACGCTGTCGGCCGGCAGCTCGGGCCCCACCTGTTCAAACGTGATCTGGCCGGAAGCCAGGCGGGCGCCCGTGTAGGCATAGACGTCGCGGCCGTGGAAGGTGTAGGACTCGCGCGAGCCGGGCAGGCGGTTGACGTTTTCATCGATCTGGCGCAGGCCGGCCACGCCGTCGCGCTGCGCGATCAGGGTGAACAAGCCGTTGTCCGGGCCGACGAAATAGCGGCCGGCCCGGGTCTTGAGCACCACCGACCTGCGGCTGGTGCCCACGCCCGGATCGACCACCGCCACGAACACGCTGCCCTCGGGCCAGTAGTTGGCGGTCTGGTACAGGCGGTAGGCGCCCAGCCAGATGTCGTAATCCGGGATCTGGTGGGTCAGGTCGGACACGGTCAGGGCCGGATCGACTCCGTAGGCCACGCCGTGCATGGCGGAGACGGCGCCGTCGCCGGTGCCGAAGTCGGTCAGCAGCACCAGCGCGGAACGGGCCTGGACCTGGGCCGCGAGGAGGGCGAGGCAGGCCGCAGCGACGAGTTTGTGTATTTTCTTCATGGCATCCTTGGCGGGTTTGTTTTAAAAATTATAAGGCAGTCCACAAGGGATGTTACCGTCGCGTTGCCGATCTCTTGAACACTGTTTTCGGATATCCTGACACATCTGTATAGGATCATGTTCAAAGGTCATGATGACATTCGCCGTTACTTACAGCTTGCCAGGACTCTCTGTCACGGACAGTGCCGGGGGAGTGAACTCCGCCCGGATCTCGATATGAGCTGCGGCCCGCACACCTTCATATTGCTGGTCTGGCTGGTCATCGTCGTGATATTTGCCACACCGTACCACGGGCGATTTACCTTGTACTGTGAACGGCGCGCCAGCCTGGAGGGACGGTCCTTGGAATTCTATTCAGGGGTTTCCATTGATGGCGGGGACAATCTGTATATGATCGAGCAAGCGGGCAAGCTGTGGAAACGCGACTATGTCAAATTCAATGACAAGCAGTTGAGCGAGCTGGGCGACAAGCTCTACCGCGACGGGGGATTTCTGCTCCTGCTTGTTGCAGCAGCAGTCGTCATCAGCTGTTTTACCGCGAACAGTTGCAGCTAGCCCTTTCAGCCCAGCGATGGCCTGCTTAGGTGAGCACGGCGCCCTGTTCGTTCTCGGCGCCGGCCGCGATGCGCCGCAGGCGCCCCGGGTCCAGTATCGACAGCCTGCTGCCGCCTATTTCCAGGCAGCCCGCCTTGCGCATGCGCCCCAGCAGGCGGCTGACGGTCTCGCCGGTCAGGCCCAGGTAGTCGGCCATATCCTGGCGCGACATCGGCAGGCGCAGCTGCAGTGCCGCCTGGCCGCGCATGCTCATGCCCTGCGACAGCTCCAGCAGCATGCCGGCCAGGCGCTGGGCCGCGCTGGCGCCGCGCAGCATGCGGGTGACGGCCAGGCGCTGGCGCAGCGTGTCCGCGGTCGCCGCCTCCAGCCAGCCGCACAGCAGGCCGGCCCGCGCCGCCCGTTCCACGGCGCGGGTCGAAAATTCACACACCAGCGCCGGCTCCAGCGCCACGGCGCTGTAGGCATGGTATTCCAGCTCGCCCGCTTCCAGTCCCAGGTAATTGCCGGCCTGGGCGAAGGCCGCCACGCGCTGGCGCAGCTGGCCGTCCAGCTGGTACAGCTTGAAGGCGCCGCCGCACACGGCGTAGAAGCGGTCCTGCACCGCATCGCCGGCCTGGTACAGCGCCTCGCCGCGCTGCAGGCAATGGCGCGCCACCACCAGCCGCGCGATCTCCTGGATGCAGCCGGCGCCGGCCTCGCCCATGCACAGCTGGCGCGCCACGCAGGCCGCGCAGGACTGCTCGCCGTCGTTCCTGGGAGGTACGCTCATGCTGCGCTCCTCATGGGCTCACCCGAGGCGATATGCTGCAGGCCGGCCAGGTCCAGGATGCGGATGCCGCCGCCGTCCGCGCCCAGGACGCCCAGGCTGCGCAGCTGGTGCAGGGCGCGGCTGGTGCATTCGGGCGTCAGGTTCAGGTAGTCGGCCATGTCCTGGCGCCGCATCGGCAGGCGGAAGGCGTCGGCCGCGTAGCCGCGCGCCAGGTAGTGCTGCGACAGGTGCGCCAGATAGGCCGCCAGGCGCTGGTCGGAGCGGGTGTGGCGCAGCAGCTGGGCCGTATCCTGCTCGGTGCGGATGGCGCGCCGCAGCCGTGCGCGCACATGGGCCGCCAGCGCGGGCTCGGCCAGCAGGGCGGCCCACGACAATTCGCACACCACGCTGTCTTCCATGGCGGCCGCGTTGTACTGCAGTGGCCGCCCGCCCAGGCCGTCCAGCCCCAGCAAGTCGCCGTTGAAGGCAAAGCCGGCGATGCGCTCTTCGCCGGATGGACTGCAGGCGGTGAGCTTGAAGCTCCCGTGGCGCACCGCATAGCAGCTGGCCGAGCCCTGGCCTTCGCGGTACAGGGTCTCGTGCCGGGCTATGCGCAGTTGGCGCCCCAGTGCCGCGCCCAGGCCGCTTTCCAGGCCGCTTTCCAGGCCGCCATCCGGCGAAATGCAGAAGGGCCGGGCGCGGCATTCCCGGCAGGGGCCGGAGACCGGCCAGGTGGATAAGGCAAGTGCTTGTTTCATGTGATCAGAATAACTAGTGGAAACATTAATTCCTTTGATTTGGATCAAAACACGCGCAGCTTGCTGGTGCAAATAACAATAATTTTTGCGGCCTACTTGATTCTGATCAGAATCCCTGCATGACGATGAGGTAGGAACACCATAAAGTGTTGCTCCATATAAAACGTTTATTACCAAAGGGAGTGGAGAGCGATGAAGGACATGGACGCGGTAGCAGCCGGGATGGCGCCGGATCCGGAGCAATTGAGCGCGCGCCTGGCCTTTCTGCAGATCGGCGAGCGCGACCTGGCGCTGCTCAAGCGCGTGCACGCGCGCCTGGAGCAGGAACGCGGCGCCGTGGTGGACGCGTTCTACGCCCATCTGGATGAAGTGCCGGCGCTGCGCACGCTGCTGGGCGACGAGCACGCCCGCGCACGCCTGCGTGAGGTGCAGGGCGCCTATTTCAGTTCGCTCAGCGGTGATCCCATCGACGAGGCCTATGTCCATCACCGCCTGCGGGTGGGCCTGGCGCACCAGCGCATCGGCCTGGCGCCGCAGTGGTATATCGGCGCCTACCGCACCTACCTGGCTGAACTGTGGCCGGTGCTCAACGAGGTGCTGGCCGACCGGCCGCAGCAGATCTGGCCCACCTTCGACGCCCTGCTCAAGCGGGTCTGCTTCGACCTGGGCCTGGCGCTGGACGCCTATATCGAGTCGGGCCGGCGCCAGCTCGAGAGCCTGAAGAACTATTCGGAACACATCATCGGCGGCATGTCCAGCGGCGTGCTGGTGCTGGACCGCCGCCGCGCCGTGCGCACCATGAACCTGGCCTTCCGCGCCATGCTGGACATCGGCGAGCACGAGCCGGTGCAGGGCCAGCCCTATGTGCGCTTCGTCCAGCACGCGCTGCTGCGCGACTGCATCGAGCTGGGGCTGGCCGATCCTGGCTACCAGCAGGAGCTGCTGCTGAGCGTGGAACAGGGCCGGGCCCCGCGCCACCTGCGCTGCAAGCTGTCGCGCTGTGTGCTGGACGGTGATGGCTACCTGATGGTGATGATGGAGGACGTGACGGCCCTGCTGCGCGCCCGCGCCGACCTGCGCGACAGCGAGGAGCGCTTCCGGGTTGCCTTCGGCCAGGCCGCCGTCGGCCTGGCGCAGTTGGGGGCGGACGGCTGCTGGCTGCGCACCAACCGCAAGCTGCAATCCATACTGGGCTATGGCGAGCATGAGCTGGCGCGCATGACCCTGGCCGACCTGACCTCGCCCGAGGAGCACGAGGACGAAGCGCGCCAGTTGCGCGGCCTGCTGGACGGCAGCGTGCCCTCCTACAGCCGCGAGGCGCGCTACCGCCACAAGGATGGCGGCATGGTCTGGGTGCAGGCCAGCTTCTCGCCCATGCACACGGGTGACGGCCAGGCCAGCCTGATCGCCGTGATCGAGGATATCGCGCCGCGCAAGCGCTTCGAGCTGGAGCTGATCAAGCTGGCCAACCAGGATGGCCTGACCGGGCTGGCCAACCGCAACCTGCTGCTGGACCGGCTGTCGCAGGCCATCTCCCATGCGCGCCGGGCCGGACGCTGGGTGGGGTTGCTGTTCGTCGACCTGGACCGTTTCAAGAACATCAACGACAGCCTGGGCCACGACGCCGGCGACCATGTGCTGATGGAGGTGGGACGGCGCCTGGAGCATAGCGTGCGGCAGGGCGACACGGTGGCGCGCCTGGGCGGCGACGAATTCGTGGTGCTGCTGTCGGACGTGGCGCGCAGCGATGACGTGGCCTCCCTGGGCCAGAAGGTGCGCGATGCGCTGGAGGCGCCCTTCATCGTGTTCGGACACGAGGTGGCGCCGGTGGCCAGCATCGGCATCAGCCTGTATCCGCGCGACGGCGCCGACGCGGCCTCGCTGCTGAAGAATGCGGACGCCGCCATGTACCGCGCCAAGCGCCTGGGCGGCGACAGCTTCCAGTTCTACGCCCAGGACATGAATGCCCGTACCCTGGACCGCCTCAAGCTGGAGGCCGCGCTGCGCCACGCGCTGGAGCGCGGCGAATTCCACCTGGTGTACCAGCCCCAGCTCGACCTGGCCAGCGGCCAGATCGTTGGGGTGGAGGCGCTGGTGCGCTGGCAGCCGCCGCACCGTCCCCTGGTGATGCCGGGCGAATTCATCCCGGTGGCCGAGGAAACCGGCTTGATCGTGCCGCTCGGGGCCTGGGTGCTGCGCACCGCCTGTGCCCAGCAGGCCGCCTGGGAGCGGGCAGGCCTGCGCAGCGTGCGCATGGCGGTCAACCTGTCGGCGCGGCAGTTCAAGCAGCAGGACCTGGTGCAGACGGTGTCGGACGCGCTGCACGCCAGCGGCTGCGACCCGCGCAAGCTGGAGCTGGAAATCACCGAAAGCGTGCTGATGGAGAATCCGGACGCCGCCACCGCCGTCATGCAGCAACTGGCCGACATGGGCATACAGCTGTCGATCGACGATTTCGGCAGCGGCTATTCCAGCCTGTCCTACCTGAAGCGCTTCCCCATCCATTCGCTCAAGATAGACCGCAGCTTCGTGCACGACATCCCCAACGACAGCGACGACGCCGCCATCGCCAGCGCCGTGATCGCGCTGGCGCACAGCATGCGCCTCAAGGTGACGGCGGAAGGGGTGGAAGGGCCGGCCCAGCTGGACTTCCTGCGTGCCCAGCGCTGCGACCAGATACAGGGTTATTGTTTCAGCAAGCCCAAGCTGGCCAAGGACCTGGCGGTGCTGTTGGAACCGGACTGCGGAGGCCAGGCCGCCTAGCCTGCGAGTATTTAAATTCCATGCTAATATTTAGGATCCTAAGTAAATATTGGCATGCAACATGGCGGACGACGCGGACGACAGGAATTACGACAAGACCCTGATGACACTGACCCACACGCTGGTGCACGCGGCGCGCGCCTACAAGGCCGTCGCCGACCAGCTGGCGGGGGAATTCGAGCTGTCCCATGCCAGCGCCTGGCCCATGGTGATGATCGCCCGCCTGGGCGACGGCGTCCGCCCAGGCGTGGTGGCCGATGCGGTGGGCATCGAGGCGCCCTCGCTGGTGCGCATCATCGACCAGCTGGTGGCGGCCGGACTGGTGCTGCGCCAGGACGACCCCGGCGACCGGCGCGCCAAGACCCTGGCGCTGACGCCGGAAGGCAAGCGCCGCGCGCAGCGCATGGAAATGGCGCTGGTGCCGTTCCGCCGCGAGCTGTTCCAGGACATGGCGCAGGCCGACGTCCAGGCCTGCGTCAAGGTGCTGATACAGCTGGACGACTTGCTGGCCAGGCGCGGCAAGGCCTGAGCGGGCGGCCAGCATGAAGTTCAGGTTTTCGCCTCCCACCGGCGCCGAGCTGCTGTTTTCGGCCAAATGCTACGCCGGCTCCATGCTGGCCCTGTACGTGGCCCTGGCCGCCGGCTTGCCGCGCCCGTTCTGGGCCATGATGACGGCCTACATCGTGGCCAGTCCGCTCTCCGGCGCGGTGCGCTCCAAGGCGCTGTTCCGCGTGTGCGGCACCATCATCGGTTCGCTGGCCACCGTCGTCATGGTGCCGCAGCTGGCCAACGCGCCCGCGCTGCTGTCGCTGGCCCTGGCCTGCTGGGTGGGCCTGTGCCTGTATGTGTCGCTGCTGGACCGCACCCCGCGCTCCTATGTGTTCATGCTGGCCGGGTACACGGCCGGCCTGATCGGTTTTCCGGCCGTGTCCGACCCGTCCACCGTGTTCGACAGCGCGCTGGCCCGGGTCGAGGAAATCACCATCGGCATCCTGTCTGCCACCGTGGTGCACTCGCTGGTGTTCCCGCAGGGCGTGGGCAAGGCGGTGCTGGGCCGGCTGGACCGCGCCATCGCCGACGCCCAGCGCTGGATGTGCGATATCCTCGCGCCGGCCAGCACCACGCCGGCCAGGGCGGCGCATACCCGTTTGGCGCTGGCCGGCGAGATCAGCGACATGCGCGTCATGTCCACCCACCTGCCTTTCGATACCAGCCATTTACGCTGGACCGCCGGCATGGTGCACGGCCTGCACGACCGCCTGGCCACCATGGTGCCGCTGCTGCTGGCGGTGGACGACCGCCTGTCCACCCTGCGCGAGATCGACCCGGGCAGCCTGACGCCGCGCTGGCAGGCAGTGCTGGACGAGACCGCGGCCTGGGTCAACGCCGGCCACGGCGCCGACCCGGCCCGCGCCGCCGCCCTGCGCGCCGAACTGGCCGCCCTGGCGCCGCCCCTGGCGCCCGATTCCAGCTGGAGCGACATTTTGCGGCTCAACCTCAGCCAGCGCCTGGACGCCCTGGTGGCCGCCTGCGCGGACAGCCTGGCGCTGCGCGCCAGCGTGGGCGCCGTGATGGAGGGCGCCGCGCCCACCATCCAGCCGCCGCACCTGACCCCGGCCGTGCTGCACCGCGACCATGGCATGGCGCTGCGTTCGGCGCTGGCGGCCGTGCTGGCCATCGCGCTGTGCTGCGGGTTCTGGATCATGACGGCATGGCCGGCCGGCGCCGCCATGCCCATGATGGCGGGGATCTTCTGCTGCTTCTTCGCCACCCAGGACGACCCGGTCCCGGCCATCAAAGTATTCCTTCATTACACGCTGCTGTCCATGCCGGTGTCGGCGCTGTACATCCTGGGCGTACTACCGGCCGTGCACAGCTACGAAATGCTGGTGCTGGCCATCGCGCCCGTGTTCCTGCTGGCCGGGGCCTATGCGGGCCGGCCCAGCACCGGCGGCCCGGCCATGGCCTTTTTGATCGGCATGGCCGGCACCCTGTCGCTGCAGGACACCGGCCCGCTGGATATGCCCAACTTCCTCAACAGCATGCTGGCCCAGCTGCTGGGCTATATCGCAGCCGGCGTGGTGTCGCGCCTGGTGCGTACCGTCAGCGGCGACTGGATGGCGCGCCGTATGCTGCGCAAGTCGCGGCAGGAGCTGGCCCGCATGGCAGCCGGCCCGGCGCCGCAGCCGCTGCTGGCGGTCTCGGCGCGCGTGGTGGACCGTATCGGCCTGCTGATGCCGCGCCTGGCCATCGCCCATGCCACCCCGGAGGCGCGCGCCGCCGCCGTGGATACCTTGCGCGAACTGCGCGTCGGCCTGCACATCACGCAACTGCGCGGCATGCAGGCGCAGCTGGAGGCGGCCGGCGTGCCGCTGCAAGCCTTGCTGCAGCGCGTGGCCCGCTATGTGGGCGCGCGCGCCGGCGCCAGCGCCGGCCCGGCCCTGCTGGAAAGCCTGGACGCCACCCTGCGCCGCGTCTGCGCGGCCGGGATGGGCGGGAGCGAGGGCAGGGCGGCTGGCGCGTTGGCTGCCGCCGCCCTGGCCAGCATGCGGCGCGACCTGTTCCCGCGCGCCGCTTCCTATCAACCCAAGGCCACGGAGAGCACGCCATGACCGCCGAACTCAGTCTGTACGGACTGTATGTCCCCGCCTTGCTGCTGCTGGCCGTGCTGGCACTGATCTGCACCCGCGCGCTGGGACGCTTGCTGATGCACCTGGGCTTGTACCGCCTGGTATGGCATCCGGCCCTGTTTGAATTCGCCCTGTTCTTCATCCTGCTGGGCGGCTTTTCCACCTTCCTCACCACACGGGGTATTTAACATGAACCTCAAGACCTCATTGGCGGCGCTGGGCCGCTTCACCGTCACCATGGTCGCCGTGGCCGCCGCCGCCTGCCTGGGCTGGCGCCTGTGGCAGCACTACGAAGTCGAACCCTGGACCCGCGACGGCCGCGTCAAGGCCGACGTGGTGCAGATGGCGCCCGACGTCACCGGCCAGGTCACGGCCGTGCTGGTGCGCGACAACCAGCAAGTCCAGGCCGGCCAGGTGCTGTTCGAAGTGGACCGCGCCCGCTTCGAGCTGGCGCTGCGCCAGGCCGAGGCGGCCGAACAGGCCCAGCGTACGGCGCTGGAGCAGGCGCAGAAGGAGGCGCGCCGCAATACCGAGCTGCGCGAACTGGTGGCGGCCGAGACCCGCGAACAGGGAGCCTTGCGCGTGGACCAGCTGCGCGCCGCGCTGGCCCAGGCGGTGGTGGCGCGCGAGCTGGCCAGGCTCAACCTGGAGCGCACCCGGGTGCGCTCGCCGGTCAACGGCACCGTCGCCAACCTCGACCTGCGTCCCGGTTCCTACGTCAGCGCCGGCCACGCCGTGATGGCGCTGATCGACAGCGACTCCTATTATGTCGAAGGCTATTTCGAGGAAACCAAGCTGCCCGCCATTCAGGTTGGCGACGCCGTCACGGTGCTGCCCATGGGCCAGCGCCAGCGCCTGGCCGGCCACGTGGAGAGCCTGGCCGGCGGTATCGCCGACCGCGACCGCAGCACCTCGGCCAACCTGCTGTCCAACGTGAATCCGACCTTCAACTGGGTGCGGCTGGCGCAGCGCATTCCGGTGCGCGTCAAGCTCGATGCGCTGCCGGCCGGCGTGCGCCTGGTGGCGGGACAAACCGTGACCGTGGACGTGCGTCCGTCCGCCACCCATTCCTGAAGCGGAGGCCGCCATGAACTCCTTAGCCGACACGGGCCGCGCCCTGGCCGCCACCGCCGTCCTTGCCACCCTGGCCGCCTGCGGCACCGTGGGGCCCGATTACCAGGTGCCGCAACAGGCGGTCATCCAACGTCAGTCCGCCGCCGCGCCTTTCCTGAATACCGCCGAAGCGCCGTACACACCGGCGCCGCTGCCGCCACACTGGTGGCGGCTGTACCACGATGCACAGCTCGATGGGCTGATAGAACAAGCCTTTGCGGCCAATACCGATTTGCGCGTGGCGGCGGCCAACCTGGCGCGGGCGCGCGCCGTGCTGCAAGAGGCCGGCGAGGCCGGCAAGCCGGTGCTGGGTGTCAGCGCGGCGCCGGGCGTGGGGCGCTCCTCGGCTGCCGCGCGCGGCATCGCCCATCCGCTGCCGGACGCCTGGAACTACGACGCCGGGGTCAGTGTGTCCTACCAGTTTGACCTGTACGGCAAGATCGCGCGGGCGGTGGAATCGGCCACGGCCGATACCCAGGCGGCCCAGGCTGCCTACGACCTGGTGCGCGTCACCGTGGCGGCCGATACCGCGCGCGCCTACGCCGACGCCTGCGCCGCCGCGCGCCAGGCCGAGGTGGCGCGCCACTCCATCGTCCTGCAGCAGCGCTTCGTGCAGCTGACCGCCGAACGCATCCGGGCCGGGCGCGGCACGGCCACCGAGGATGCCCGCGCCCGCGCGCAGCTGGAACAATTCCATGCCGCACTGCCGCCGCTGCTGGCCCAGCAGCGCACCGCGCTCTACCGGCTGGCGGCGCTGACCGGGCGCACCCCCGGCGAGATGGCGGCGCCGGCCGCCCAGCTGCAATGCCAGGCCGCGCCAAGGCTGGCAACACAGATTCCGGTCGGCGACGGCGCCGCGCTGCTACGCCGCCGGCCCGACATCCGCCAAGCCGAGCGCGCGCTGGCCTCGGCCACGGCGCGCATCGGCGTGGCCACGGCCGACCTGTATCCCAGCATCAGCCTGGGCGCCTCGCTGGGCAGCACCGGCTTGCTGGACCAGTTCGGCGCCGCCAACGCCACGCGCTGGAGCCTGGGCCCGCTGATTTCCTGGACCGTGCCCCATACCGGCAGCGCGCGCAGCCGTGTTGCCCAGGCAAAGGCCGGCGGCGACGCGGCGCTGGCGAGGTTCGACGGGGTGGTGTTGAACGCCCTGCGCGAGGTGGAGGGCGCGATGACGGTTTATGCGCGTGAATTGGACCGCAACGCGGCCCTCAAGGCGGCGCGCGAGCAGGGCGAGATGGCGTCGCGGCAGTCGCACCGGCTGTACCAGGCCGGGCGCATCGATTTCCTGTCGGTGCTGGACGCCGACCGCAGCCTGGCGTCCATGGATGCCGCCTGGGCGGCGTCGGACGCGCAGTTGGCGGCCGACCAGATCGCCTTGTTCCTGGCCTTGGGTGGAGGCTGGGAGCCGGCAGCCACGCGGCCGCCAGCCGAGGCGCAACCCTGATCAGCTGCGGCGGCGCGCCAGCGCGACGGTGGTGGCCAGGCCCGCCAGCAGCATGGCATAAGTGGATGGTTCGGGCACCGGTGCGGCGTCCTTCAGGCTGACGGCGGAAATCGAATTCGCCAACTGGTTGTTGTAGCCGGCGAAGGTCAGCTTGTCGTTACCGGTGGCCATGAACGTGTAGCTATACACGCCGCCGACCTGCCCGGAAATCTTGCCGATGAGTGTATCGTTCCAGTACACGTTCTCCCAGGCGCTATCACTTCCCATTGAACTGTAAGTAAATGTCAGGCTCAACTGGCCGCTCAGGCCGGTAAACGATTGACTGATATTGCCTGCATCGATTTGTGTGTAGCTGCCATTGAGGAACATGTAATTGTTCAGCAGCGTACCCACATCCCACCCGGTCTGGAATTTGGCGCTCGCATCACTAAATGTCCCGTTAACAATAACTTCCTTGGCAGAAACCCCTAAACTTGCTGCCATCATTGTGGCAAGCAATATTTTTCTTGGTAACAATTTATTTCTCCTTTCCTATTTAAGTTAGAAAAGCAAGCGTGGGATTGCAGACCTCCTAGTGGACATACCTTTTATATACATGAGCTCGCCCTGACATAATAGCACTCAGGAAAAAAAATACTAGAAAAATTAATAATAATACCTCGCTACATTATTTCTTCGAGATAATATTGATTGTCGAAATTGCCGGCTGGATAATCGACGTTTCTTTAATTAAATTAAATTTCCACAATTTAACGATATGTGGATGATATGGTGAGGATAATGGCAGGGCGCAACGGTGGCGCCTGGCCAACTCCTTCAGGAGCGGGCGCCAGGATGGCCTTACAGAGAGGGAAGGATAGTTACCGTATCCAGCGCCGGAACGGGGACGGATCGGCGCCTTCCGGCACGTACCAGGCGCGCCGGGCGAGGTCGTAGGCCGCCCCGAGGGCCTTGGCCTCGGCCTTGTCCTGGTATGCAACCTGCAAGTACACGCGGTGGTGCGACGCCGGGGCGGCGGTGGATTGGTTGCGTGTCATTGCCGCCGCTGCGCTGGCGCTGCTGCCCGGCAGCTCCATCGCCGCCAGAAAAGGGCTGCGCCGCTGCGCCGCGGCCGGCGATAGCAGGGTCAGGCGGAATCGTGCGCGGGTGGCGCCCACATAGAACAGGTTTTCTTCGGCCCGCAAGTCCTCCAGCGCACTCGGAAACTCGCCCGCCTCCAGGTAGGGCAGCAGCACATGGTCATACTCCTTGCCCTTGGCGCTGGCCACGCATTCGATCAGCACGGCGTCGCGCCCGCGCTTGCGCTGGCCGCCATCCTCGCTGGCATTGAGCCAGGCCCAGAAGCCGCGCAGGTCCAGCCGGCTGGCGTGCGCCGCTTCGACAAAACCGGCCACCGAGCGCGCCACCACGCTGGCGTCGTAGGGACGCACGAAGATGCGCCGCGCCGCCGTGACCAGCTGCATGCGTTCGCAGATCCCGGCCAGCACCTGGCCGGCCGGCTGCGCCGCATCGACCGACTGCAGCCAGGCCACGGTGGCGGCAATGATCTGGCGCGCCGCCAGCCGGGCCGGGTGGGGCGGCTGGCCGCCGCGCCGCTCGTGTCCGATATAGGCGCTGAAGAAGTCGTTGAGCAGCTGCGGGTCGCGTGCGATGTCGTTGCGCGCCATTTCCATCTCGCGCGGGGACAGGTCCACTTCGCCAAAGATGGCCATGGCGTCGACGATGGCGCGGCGCACCTCTGCCGAGCGTACCGCCGCCAGGTCCCCGAGGGCGATGGCGATCATCCCGCGCAAAAACAGGATTTCATCGCGCCGCAGATAGCCCGCCATCTGCTCGGTACGATAGGGGATGCCGGCCTGCAGCAGGGCGTTTTCCAGCGCGACCGACTGGTGCCGTTCGCGTATCAGGATGGCGCATCCCGCCAGCGCATGGCCTTGCTTGCGCCAGGACTGGAGCGCATCGAGCACGAGGGCAGCGCAGTCCTGCGCGTCGCCTGCCCGGGGCTCGCCATCTCCGTAATGGAGCTGGCGGATTTCAGTATGCAGCGCCAACGGCGATTCGACCCGTTTGCGCTTGAAAGCGGCCATGGCCAGCGCCAGGTGCGGCCCGTAGCGGTAGCTCCAGGTCAGCGGCAGGCGCACCAGCGCCGGGTAGGCCTGCTCGAAGCGGCGTGCCAGGAACTCGTGGCTGGCGCCCTGGCGCGCGTGGATCACCTGGTCGCGGTCGCCGGCCCCGACGAAGTAGCAGTGCGGCTGGGCCAACAGCGCGCCGAGGATGCGGAAGGCTGCCTCGTTCAGGTCGTGCAGCTCGTCGCACAGCACCAGCCGGTATTGCGGCAGGGCTTGCAGCGCCTCGGAGCCGTGCGCCAGCGCGCAGGCCAGGTCGTAGCTGGCGTCCAGCGGACCGCGGAAGCTGGCCCCGGCGCCGCCTGCCAGGCGGATGCGTTCATATTCCACCGTCAGCAAATAGTCGGTGACGGGCACGCCCAGCACATCGGCGGCTTCTTGGTGGTCCATGAATTCCACATCCGCTTCCAGCGCCATGCTGGCTTTCAGGTTGAGCTGGGTGTCGAGGAACTGGCTCAGGGCCAGGTTGTGGGTGCGCAGATCCAGGCCCTCGACCTGGCCGGCGTAGCGCAGTCCGGCCTGTTCCACCGCCGCCAGCACCCACGGCTTGAGCTGGCGCGGGTGGGACAGGCAGGCCACCTCCTCGCTGTCGGACAGGGCCAGCCGGCGCGCCGCGAAGTCTTCGAAGGTCAGCACGGCGATGCGCGCCGCCACGGCCGGCGCCACGCCCAGTTCCAGCAGGCGCTGGCGCATCACGTCGCGCGCCTCGGGCGTGAAGGCCAGGGCCAGGATCTGTTCCGGCGCCAGGCCGCGCGCCAGCGCCTCGCCGGTGCGCAAGGCCAGCGTGGTGGTCTTGGCGGCGCCTGCATTGGCGTCCACCAGCACCACCTTGTGGCGCGCCAGCTGGATGGCCAACTGTTCGGCGGTGGGCGTAATGCCGTGCGGGATGAAGCGGGGCGGATTGGTACTGTTCATCGGCGGCATTATAGCGGGGCCGCCGCCGGGGTGCGGCCTCAGGCCGCCAGTACGCTGAAGCGCGGTGCGGCGTCGATGCGGGGCGGCGCCAGGCGCGCCGTGGCGCCTTCGATGAACTGGGCCCCGAAGACGCGCCTTTCTGCTTCGCCGCCGCCGTGCTCCATCAGCTCGTGCAGCAGGTCGGCCGCCGCCACCGCCATCTTCTGCATGGGCTGGCGCAGCGTGGTCAGGTTGTAGCTGAGCCAGCCGGACGGTTCGACCGCGTCGAAGCCGGCCACCGACAGCTGCGCCGGCACTTGCAGGCCCAGCTCGTGGCGGGCGCAATCGAGGCAGCCGATGGCTGTCACGTCATTGCCACAGATGACGGCGTCCGGCAGGCGGCCCAGCTGGGCCACGATTTCGCGCAGGCCGCGCTGGCCGCTGGCGTAGTCGAACTGGCCGGACACGATCAGCGGCGCCGGCAGACCCAGTTCGGCCAGCCGTTCGCAGGCGCCGCGGCGGCGCTCGGCAGCCACGCTGGAGTCACCCGGCCCGTCGATAATGGCAAAGCTGCGGTGGCCGGCGGCGGCCAGCCGCCCGGCCAGCATGCGGCCGGCCTCGTGGTGGTCGCACAGCACGGTGTGCACCGGCTGGTCGCGCAGATGGCGGTTGAACAGTACCAGCGGCACCTGGCGCCGCTCGAACTCGGCCACCTGCGACGGCGCCATGCGCGCCGCCACGATGGCGCCATCGACCTGGAATTGCCAGACGTCGGCCATGACCTGTTCCACCTCGGCCTCGCGTGCCAGCGTGAATAGCAGCACGCGCTTGCCGCGCCGTGTGACATGGCGGCTCAGCTCGGCCAGGAGTTCCGGATAATACAGGTTGGCCTGGTTGGTGATGATCAGCGCCACCATGTTGGAACGGCGCGTGATCAGGCTGCGCGCGGCGGCGTTGGGAATGTAGTCCAGGCCGGCGGCGGCTTCCATCACCCGCTCATAGGTGGACTTGGACACGCTGGCGCCCGGCTTGAAGCAGCGCGATACGGCCGATTGCGATACCCCGGCCGCCAGCGCCACATCGTAGGAGGTGACGCGGCGGGCGGCGCGCTGCAGGACTGCTTTGTGCTCGGCTGGGCTGTCGCCCTCGAATGACTTGGTCTTGGTCATGGATGGCCTGGTAATTGGCACGAATTTAGTTGCCTTGGAGCATAACCAATAAATTGCCATGTGGCAATGAGTTTCCTTGGGTAAAGCTTTTCCTGTGGTTAATTTGCCCGCGGGGCGGCCGGTCCGGCAACGCCCCTGTGGCGGCTGCGGCACTTCTGGCGCAAGGCGTTTTCTGATATGCTCTCGCCCCTTTACATGGAAGGGTGTACATGGCCATCGCTTGCGGCGTCGACTTCGGAACGTCTAATTCCACGGTGGGCTGGGTGCGCCCCGGCCAACCCGTCATGCTGGCCCTGGAGGATGGCAAGCCCACCCTGCCGTCGGTGGTGTTCTTCAACGCCGACGACGACCAGGTCAGCTTCGGCCGCGCCGCCCTGGCCGAATACCTGGCCGGCTATGAGGGGCGCCTGATGCGTTCGCTGAAAAGCCTGCTGGGCACCAGCCTGATCGACGGCCAGACCGAGGTTGGCGGCCGCGCCCTGCCGTTCCGTGAGCTGCTGCAGCAGTTCATTGGCGAACTCAAGCGCCGTGCCGAGCGCGCCGCCGGGCGCGAGTTCACTTCCGCCGTGTTCGGCCGCCCCGTGTATTTTATCGATGACAATCCGGACAGCGACCGCCTGGCCCAGGACACCCTGGCCGAAGTGGCGCGCGCCGTCGGCTTCAAGGAGATCGCCTTCCAGTTCGAGCCGATCGCGGCCGCTTTCGACTATGAGTCGCAGATCAGCCGCGAGGAGCTGGTGCTGATTGCCGACATCGGCGGCGGCACTTCGGACTTTTCGCTGGTGCGCCTGTCGCCCGAACGCTCTAAGCGGACCGAGCGGCGCGACGACATCCTGGCCAATGGCGGCGTGCACATCGGCGGCACCGATTTCGATAAATACCTGAGCCTGTCGGCCGTGATGCCGCTGCTGGGCTACGGCAGCCGGCTGCGCAACAACAGCGAGATCCCGTCCAGCTATTACTTCAACCTGGCCACCTGGCACACCATCAACCAGGCCTATACCAAGAAAATGTGGACCCAGCTGTCCGACCTGGCGCGCGACGCCGCCGAACCGGACAAGATAGGCCGGCTGCAGCGCCTGATCGAGGAGCGCGCCGGACACTGGCTGGCCATGAAGGTGGAGGAGGGTAAGATCGCGCTGTCCGGCGCCGAGCGTGCCGAACTCGAACTGGAGCGCTTGTCGCCGCCGGCCGTGCTGGCGCTGGAGCGGGCCGGGTTCGAAGGCGCCATTGGCCACCTGGTCGGCAGCGTGGAAGATACCGTGCTCAAGCTGCTGCGCGAGGCCGGCGTCGCCCTGGACGCGGTCGACACCGTGTTCTTCACGGGCGGCTCCAGCGGGGTCGGCATGCTGCGCAGGCGCATCGCGGCCCTGGTGCCCCATGCCCGCAAGGTCGAAGGCGACCTGTTCGGCAGCATAGGCGCCGGCCTGGCGCTGGACGCCGTGCGCAAGTTCGGCTGAGGAGGCGGGATGAGCGTCTACGATCAACCCATGGTCATGCTGGACTTCGAGACCACCGGCCTGTCGCCCGACATGGGTGACCGCATCACCGAGGTGGCCGCCCTGCGCATCGTCGGCGGACAGGTGGTGGAACGCTATGTCAGCCTGGTCAATTGCGGTGTGCGGGTGCCGTCCTTCATCACCGCCCTGACCGGCATCACCCAGGCCATGGTGGACGGCGCGCCGCCCGCGCAGCAGGTGGTGCCGCAACTGCTGGACTTCATCGGCGATGACACCCTGTGCGCGCACAATGCCAGCTTCGACGACAAGTTCCTGCGCGCCGAGGCGGCCCGGCTGGGCCTGGCCACCCGCCATCCCAGCCTGGTGTGCTCGCTCAAGCTGGCGCGCCGCGTGTTTCCCCAGCTGCCCAGCTACAAGCTGGGCCACCTGTCGGCCCAGCTCGGTATCCGCTTTGCCAGCGCCGCCCACCGGGCCGAGGCCGACGCCGAGGTGGCGGCCGAGGTGCTGATCCACATCGCGCGCCACTTGGGCCGCACCTACAGCCTGCCGAGCGTGGCGCCGGCCCTGTTGGTGGCCGTCAACAAGCTGGCGGCCGCCAAGGTGCACGCCTACCTGCTCAAGCACAGCCCTGCGCACTCCTGATCCTGCGCAAACTCCTGCCCGTTTTGGGATTTACAATTTATTAACATTGTAAGTCTTACGGGTAGGAGGCGCGGCATGAAAAATCCTGTTTCAGCCCAGGACAGCTATCACAGCTACCGCTGGTTCCGGGATGCCGCAGAGCAGGGCAATCCCTACGCCCAGTTCAACCTGGCACTGCTGTACAAGAATGGCCTGGGCGTGCCGCGCGACCTGGGCCAGGCCTACGCGTGGATGGCCAGGGCAGCCGCCCAGGGACTGGCGTTCGCGCAGAACCACCTGGGCGTCATGCTGTACCACGGGCGCGGCTGCGAGGCCTGCCCTGCCGAGGCGGTGCGTTGGTTCCACAGCGCCGCGCTGCAGGGCGACGCCTCCGCCCAGCAGAACCTGGGGCAGATGTACCAGCGCGGGCGCGGCGTGGCACGCTGCAGCGGCCAAGCCCTGGCCTGGTTCTACCGGGCCGCCGAGCAGGGCGTGGGCAGCGCCCAGACCCTGGTCGGGCTGGCCTACCTGCGCGGGCAGGGCGTACGCCGCTGCGATGCCCTGGCCATGGCCTGGCTGCGCCGCGCCGCCGTGCAGGGGGACAGCACGGCCCAGCTCAACCTGGGCTTCATGCTGCAGCGCGGGCGCGGCGCGCCGGCCAGCGAGCAGCGCGCATTGGACTGGTTCCGCCAGGCGGCGGCGCAGGGCGACGCAGCGGCCCAGCGCCAGGTCGGGGTGGCCTACGCCAGCGGCCTGGGCGTGGCCCCGGACGGCGCCCGCGCCCGCGCCTGGCTGCGCCGCGCCGCCGAGCAGGGCGACGCCGACGCCCAGTTCAACCTCGGCCTGCTGCTGGCACAGGGACGCGGCGGCGAGCCCGATGCGGAAGAGGCGGCGTTGTGGTACCTGCAGGCGGCCGAGGCCGGCCACACGCTGGCGCAGAACAACCTGGGTGTGATGTGCGCGGCGCGCGGCGACGATGTCCAGGCCGTTGCCTGGTACCTGAAGGCGGCGGCCCAGGGGCATGCGCTGGCGCGCTACAACCTGGCCGGCATGGTGGGCGCCGGGCGCGGGGTGGCGGCCGATCCGGTGCGTTCATACATGTGGATGCTGTTGGCGGCCGAGGGCGGCGTGCAGGCGGCAAGCCGCGCGCGGCGCCTTGCGGCTCGCCAGCTGAGCGCGGCAGGGCAGGCCGAGGCCCACCGCCTGGCCCGCCAGTGGCGGCGTTAAGCAGCCCGGTTCCCGCCACCCGCCCCGGCCGGCCTGGGGCGTGATCGGACCGCGCGCCACGCAAGCAGTTCCCCCGCTTACTTGCCGTGACGCTACAATGGCTGCTCCAGTCCCAGCCCGGATCGTCCGATGCAGCCTTGCCATCATGCCCTAGTCCTCCTGTCCAGCCTCGCGCCAGCCGTGGCCGCCGCCTCCGGTGTCGCGGTGCAGGTCCAGGACGGCGCCGGCAAGGCGCTGTCCGACGCCGTGGTCTACGCCGAGCCGGAGGGGGCGGCGCCCGCCAGGCCGCCGGCCAGCGCCGAGATCGAACAGAAGGGCTTGAAATTCCTGCCGCTGGTGACCGTGATACAGACCGGCGCCAGGATCATGTTTCCAAATAACGACAAGGTGCGCCACCACATTTATTCCTTTTCGCCGGCCCACAAGTTCGACCAGAAACTGTATTCCGGCCAGGCCGCCGCGCCCCAGGTGTTCGACAAGGCCGGCACCGTGGTCCTGGGCTGCAATATCCACGACAAGATGGTGGCCTATGTGAAAGTGGTCGACACCCCGTACTACGCCAAGACCGACGGCCAGGGCGCCGGCCGCATCGAGCTGCCGCCGGGGAAATACGTGCTCAAGGCCTGGCATTACAATGGCAGTGGCAGCCAGGGCGTAGAGCAGGCGCTGCTGGTCAAGCCGGGCGATGCCCTGGCCAGCGCCGTGTTCAAGCTGCCCGTCAAGCCGCCCTCGGCCGACGGCGACGCCCCCTAACCCGACCAGGACCCGCCCGGCATGCGTTTTCGTAGTCTGGAAAGCCGTATCGTCACCCTGTTCCTGCTGCTGATCGTGGCAGTGCAGGTGGCCGGCCTGCTGCTGATACAGCGCGGTATCGCCAATAATGCGCGGCTGGCCATCAGCAGCGAGTTGAACAACGGCGCCAAGGTGTTCCGCCGCCTGCTGGACCAGAATGCCCAGAGCCTGCGCTTCGGTTCGCGCCTGCTGGCCCGCGATACCGCTTTTGTCGCCGCCATCGGCAACAATGAAGAAGACGACCGCGCCACCATCGTCTCGGCGCTGGCCAACAGCGCCGACCGCATCAAGGCCTCGGCCGCCATGCTGGTCAGCGCCGGGCGCAGGATCAGCGCCAGCACCAACGAAGCGCAGTCGGCCGCGCTGGCGGCCCAGGTGGAAGGCATGCTGGACGCGGCCGAGTCCGGCGATGGCGCCAACGGCATCGCCGTGGTCGAGCGCCGTCCGTACCAGATCGTGGTGGTGCCGGTCAAGGCCCCCGTCACCATCGGCTGGATCGTGATGACCTTTCCCATCGACCGGCGCCTGGCCAGCGACATGCGCGAGATCACCGGTCTGCACACCTCCATCGTCACCCGCGACCAGCAGGGCAAGTGGCTGGCGGCCGCCTCCACCTTCCTGGAGCCGACCCAGCAGGCAGTGCTGGCGCAGTTGCAGGCCATGCCGGCCGCGCTGCCGGAAGGCCAGGTCGAGCTGGCGATCGAAGCGGCGCAGTTCGGCGCGCGCCTGCAGGCCATAGGCGCGTCCGGCGGACACACGGTGTATGCGGTGCTGGCGCGCTCGATCGACGAGGCCATGGCCGAATACACGCGCCTGGAGCGCTGGCTGCTCGGATTGACGGTGGCCGGCATCCTGGTGTCGGCGGCGGTCTCGGTGCTGACTGCCAAGCGCATCGCCCAGCCGCTCAGCGAGCTTGCCGTCACGGCGCGCCGCCTCGAGCAGGGCGACTACAAGGACCCCATCGACAGCAGCCGGGCCGACGAGATCGGCGCCCTGGCGCACGCCTTCGACAGCATGCGCGAGGGGATAGCCAAGCGCGAACAGGAAATCCGCCGCCTCGCCTACTGGGATACCCTGACCAACCTGCCCAACCGGGCCCAGTTCTCGCTGCTGCTGGACGATGCGCTGGCGGCGGCGCGCAAGCGCGAGGAACAGGTGTTCGTGCTGATGATGGACCTGGACCGCTTCAAGCATGTCAATGACGTCATGGGCCACGGTTTCGGGGACAACCTGCTGCGCCAGGTGGCGGGACGGCTGCAGCTGCTGCTGGCCAACCGGCGCCAGTCCTCGGCCCAGGTGGCGCGCCTGGGCGGCGACGAGTTCGCCGTTCTGCTGCCCGGCGTCGACTTGCCGCAGGCCCAGGCGGTGGCGGCCGAGATCCTGCAGGCGCTGGAAACCCCGCTGTCGCTGGATGACCAGACCGTGGACCTGGGCGCCGGCCTGGGCCTGGCCGGCTACCCGGAGCACGGCGCCGACGCCGGACACTTGCTGGGCATGGCCGAGATCGCCATGTACGCGGCCAAGCAGCGCAACTATGGGGCCGTGGTGTACGACAGCGCCATGGACCAGTCCAGCGCCCAGAGCCTGTCGCTGCTGACGGAATTGCGCAATGCGGTCGAGGGCAACCAGTTCCGCCTGCATGTGCAGCCCAAGATCATGCTCGACACGGGCCGGGTGGTGGGCATGGAAGCGCTGGTGCGCTGGGTCCATCCAGAGCGCGGCAATGTGTTCCCCGACGAGTTCATCCCGTTTGCCGAGCAGACCGGCTTCATCCGCGTGCTGACGCGCTGGGTTCTGGAGCGCTCGGCCGAGCTGTGCCGCGAACTGGCGGCGCGCGGCCACCAGCTCAAGGTCTCGGTCAACCTGTCCACGCGCGACCTGATGGACCAGGATTTGCCGGCCAAGTTTGCCGAGACGCTGGCGCGCCACCAGCTGGCGCCGTCCGCGTTCTGCCTGGAGATCACGGAAAGCGCCATCATGGACGACCCGGTACGGGCCCAGCAGACCCTGGAGCGGCTGCACGCCATGGGCCTGGACTTGTCCATCGACGATTTCGGCACCGGGTATTCGTCGCTGGCCTACCTGAAGCGCCTGCCCGTGAATGAGCTCAAGATCGACAAGTCCTTCGTGCTCAACATGGAGCACGACGAGGACGACAGCAAGATCGTGCGCTCCACCATCGACCTGGGCCATAACATGGGACTGCGCGTGGTGGCGGAAGGCATCGAGAGCCTGGCCGTTTGGAGGCTGCTGGCCGCCATGGGCTGCGACCAGGGCCAGGGCTACTTCATGAGCCGTCCCATCCCCGCCGACCAGCTGCCGGGCTGGCTGGAGCAATGGCGTCCTCCCGTGGCCGCGCTGGCCGGGGCCTGAGATGGACGTCGGCTTTTTTACAACACAAAATTTGCCGCAAGACAACTAAAGCTCTAGACTGCATCCTCTTATGCCGCCGGACGACGGCTGCATGGCGGTCGCACCACCATTTCAGGCCCAGCCTGCAACGTTGTGAACAAAGAGAGCAAGATGAATAATTTAAAGATAGGTGTGCGGCTGCGGCTTGCGTTTGGCGCCATGCTGGTGCTCTTGGTGGTCATCGCATGCATCGGCTGGAAGGGGCTGGCCGTCAGCAAGGCGAGCATGGACGACGTGGTCAATGACAACAATACCAAGATAGCCTTGTCGAACAACATGCTCGCTGAGCTGAACCAGATAGCCCGGGCAACGCGCAACTACATCATCTACACCGACAAGGAAACCCAAGCCCGCATGCAAAACCGCATCGAGGCTGCCCACAAGAAGTTCAACGCCAGCATGGAGCGTCTCGGCACGCTGGTGCGCAGCGAGCGCGCCCGGCAAATCCAGTCGCAACTGCAGAGCGAGGCGCCGGAAACCATCCGCCTGCTGGGGCAGGTGCTGCAGATGGTCGATGCCGGCAAGGTGGCGGACGCGCCCCGTTTCCTGCAGTCTGCGGTGCAGAAACCGCAAGACGCCACCTTTGCCTTGATTAACGAGATGATCAGCCTGCAGGAGCAGCAGAATGCCGTGGCGGTCGCGCAAATCGACGCCGACTACCAGTCCGGCGTGGGTTTGCTGGTTGGCTCCACCGTGCTGGCCGTGGCGCTGGCGGTCGCGCTGGCGGTCTTGATCACGCGCTCGATCACGCGCCCGATCAACGACGCGGTCGTGCTGGCGCGCACGGTGGCGGCAGGCGACCTGACCCATGCCATCACGGTGCAAGGACGTGACGAGATCAGCCAATTGCTGGCGGCCCTGCAAGCCATGACCGGCAGCCTGGCGTCCATCGTCGGGGAAGTGCGCGCCTGCACCGACACCATCAACACGGCCTCGCGCGAGATCGCCACCGGCAACCAGGACCTGTCGGCCCGCACCGAGGAGCAGGCCAGTGCGCTGGAAGAGACCGCCTCGTCGATGGAGGAATTGACCTCCGCCGTGCGCCACAGCACGGACAACGCGCGCCAGGCCAACCAGCTGGCCACCTCGGCATCCGAGGTGGCCACGCGCGGCGGGCAGGTGGTGTCGCAAGTGGTCGACACCATGGGCTCGATCAAGGAATCCTCGCGCCGGATTGTCGATATCATCGGCGTGATCGACGGGATCGCCTTCCAGACCAACATCCTGGCGCTCAATGCCGCCGTGGAGGCGGCCCGCGCCGGCGAACAGGGGCGCGGCTTCGCGGTGGTGGCTTCCGAGGTGCGTACGCTGGCCCAGCGCTCGGCCTCGGCGGCCAAGGAAATCAAGGCCCTGATCGACGACTCGGTGGGCAAGGTGGAGGCCGGCGCCGAGCTGGTCGAACGTGCCGGCGCCACCATGGACGAGGTGGTCGAAGGCGTCAGGCGCGTGACCGGCATCATGGCCGACATTGCGCTGGCCAGCCAGGAACAGAATGCCGGCATCGAACAGATCAACATGGCGGTGTCGCAAATGGACCAGATGACGCAGCAGAACGCCGCCCTGGTGGAGGAGGCCGCCGCCGCGGCCGAGTCCTTGCAGGACCAGGCCGGCCATCTGGCGCGCGCGGTGGATGTGTTCAAGCTGGCCAAGTCGCCTGGCGCGGGGCGGTCTGCCGCGGCGCGCCTGTCCGTCGCGTAGCGCCCCCGCTCCGGGCGCCACGGCCGTGGACAGTCTGAAGCGGCTTCGCATGGCCGCTTGTGTTGGATAGCTGACAGCGCCGCTGCGCCGGGTGGCCTAGGATTGACGAGATTCGTGGTCTTGGCCGGCATTCCGGCATAGTATGGATGTTCGCCCTGCGGTATCGCGGGCGCACCCCGACCTGTGTTTTAATTAACTTGAGGACCATCATGAGCACGGCGCCGCAGCCCCAGCAGGACCGCAGCGTGCCGGACTTGCCGTTCCGGTCGCTGTTATACCGCTTCATCTTCTTTGACTGGCTGTTCCGCGACGTCAGCGCCGCGCGCGACAAGTTCGAGCGCCATGCGGCCGTCCAGCACAACCGCCACATGAGCCGCTACCTGCCGGTGTATTTGCGGCGCTGGTCGGTGCTGACGGTGTTCGACTTCGCCCTGGGCTGGCTGTGCGAGCGGGCGCTCCAGGCCACGGTGCTGTCGGCCTGGTGCTTTACCTGGTCCTGCGTGACGGCCACCGGCATGGTGGTGATCACCATCGCCTGGCTGGCGCTGCAGTACGCGCGCCTGCCCTAGCCGAATTATCCACGCTGTAAGCGGTTTCCTAACGTTTCATATTTGTTACAAGGCAAGCTATGATCGACGGCGGCGCGCGGCCACGCAGTCCTGCGCCGCCAGGCCAGGCCGCGTCCGCGCAGGATGCGGCCGATTCCGAATATTCTTCGATCATACGGACCCCCGATGCAGCATTTGAAACGCGCTACCCTCGTCATTTCCCTGCTTCTGGCTCACGGCGCGCTGGCGCAGGGCTGCCTCGCCAACGGCCCCGGCTTGCAATATCCCGCCACCCGCACCGTCGACCAGGTGGACGATTACCATGGCGTCAAGGTGGCCGACCCCTACCGCTGGCTGGAAGACGCCAATAGCGCCGACACCGCCGCCTGGGTCGCGGCACAGAACCAGCTGACCCAGGGCTACCTGGCCGGGATTCCCGGCCGCGCCGCCATCAGGGACCGCTTGACCAAGCTGTGGAATTTCGAGCGCTTCAGCGTGCCGTTCAAGGAGGGCGGCCGATACTTCTACAGCCGCAACGACGGCCTGCAGAACCAGGCCGTGCTGTACACCGTCGACAAACTGTCCGACACGCCGCGCCTACTGCTGGACCCCAACACCCTGGCCGCTGACGGTACCGTGGCCCTGGCCGGCCTGGCCGTCAGCCCGGATGGCAAATACCTGGCCTACAGCACCGCCGCCTCCGGCTCCGACTGGAACGAGATCAAGGTGCGCGACATCGCCACCGGCAAGGACCTGGCCGATCACCTGAAGTGGGTGAAGTTCTCCAACACGGCCTGGCTCAAGGATGGTTCCGGCTTCTTCTACAGCCGCTACGACGAACCGACCGAAGCGACCAAGCTGGCCGCCGTCAACTACTACCAGAAGGTGTATTTCCACAAGCTGGGTACGCAGCAAAACGCCGACGTGCTGGTGTATGACCGTCCCGACCACAAGGACTGGGGCTTTGGCGCCCAGGTCACGGACGATGGCCGCTACCTGGTCATCAACGGCTCGCAGGGAACGGCGCACAAGAGCCGCATCTTCTACAAGGACCTGAGCGCCAAGGATGGCAAGGTGGTGGCGCTGCTGGAAGAATTCGACGCCGCCTATGACTTTATCGACAATGACGGCCCGGTGTTCTACTTCAGCACCGACCGCAACGCCCCGCGTTCGCGCATCATCGCCATCGACACGCGCAAGCCGCAGCCTGCCCACTGGAAGGAAATCGTGCCGGAAAGCGCCAGCACCCTGGCCTCGGCCAACATCGTCAACCGCCAGCTGGTGCTGAACTACCTGACCGACGCCCACAGCCAGGTGAAAGTCTACGACCTGAAAGGCAAGCTGGTACACGAGGTGGCGCTGCCCGGCCTGGGCACGGCCAGCGGCTTCGGCGGCAAGAAGGGCGACACCGAAACCTTTTATTCGTACACCAGCTTCACCACCCCGGCCACCATCTACCGCTACGACCTGAAGAGCAACCAGAGCAGCATCTACCGCCAGCCCAAGGTGGACTTCGACCCCAACGCCTACGAAACCCGGCAGCAGTTCTACACCAGCCGCGACGGCACCCGCGTGCCCATGTTCATCGTCGCTAAGAAGGGCCTCAAGATGGACGGCAACAACCCGACCTATTTGTATGGCTACGGCGGCTTCAATATCTCCCTCACGCCCAGTTTCTCGGTGGCCAACCTGGCCTGGATGGAAATGGGCGGCGTGTACGTGATGGCCAACCTGCGCGGCGGCGGCGAGTACGGCGAGAGCTGGCACACGGCCGGCACCAGGCTGCAGAAGCAGAACGTGTTCGACGACTTCATCGCCGCGGCCGAATGGCTGATCGCCAACAAGGTGACCTCGCCGGCCAGGCTGTCCATAGGCGGCGGCAGCAATGGCGGCCTGCTGGTGGGCGCGGCCATGACCCAGCGACCCGAGCTGTTCGCGGCCGCCATTCCGCAAGTGGGCGTGATGGACATGCTGCGCTTCCACAAGTTCACCATCGGCTGGGCCTGGACCTCGGATTACGGCTCGTCCGACAACGCCGACGAATTCCAGGCCCTGTACAAGTATTCGCCGCTGCACAACCTGAAGAAGGGCGCCTGCTATCCGGCCACCATGATCACCACCGCCGACCATGACGACCGCGTGGTGCCGGCCCACAGTTTCAAGTTCGCCGCCACCGCCCAGGCCGACCAGGGCGGCAGCGCCCCGGTGCTGATACGCATCGACACCAAGGCCGGACACGGCGCCGGCAAGCCGACTTCCAAGCAGATCGAGGAAGTGGCCGACCGCTGGGGCTTCCTCAGCCGCGCCCTGCACATGGACACGGCCGCGCCAGCAGCCGTGTCGGCCGGCCAGCAGTAAGCCAGGAGCACGCCGCCATGGACATGAAAGCCATCAACGCCGGCAAGCTGCGCGCCATCGGCTACGACGCCCGCGAGCGCGTGCTGCGCGTGGAATTCGATGACGGCAACGCCATCGAGTACGCCGGCGTCGGCGCGGAAGTCTGGCGGCGCCTGTCCACTTCCGGCGCGGCCTGGAGCTACTACCGCGACAATATCGAGGAAGAGTACACAGGACGCGCCAGCCGCGTGCGCAAGGATGGCGCATGCGCCGCCGGCGCGCTGGCAGACCTTTTCAAGCAGCCTGGCGATCCCGCCGCCTGAACGGCACGTTACTTGCTATCAGCTTAGCGACGCCGGGCGCCGCACACCGTTCCGCACTGGGGACGCTGTGCGGCGTTTTTTATTCTCAAGGAGATCACGACCGCCATGCGCACCAACACCATCCTGTTTGCCGCCCTGATGCTGGGCGCCGTTCCCGTGCTTGCCGCCGAGGCGCCCGCCAGACCTGCGGCCACGCTGTCCGATCTGACGCGCGGCCTGCAGCCGCAACCGGGTTTCATCGATGTCTGGCGCGACGCCGACAAGGGCAGGGTGCTGATTGCGGTGACGGCGCTGGAACAGCCCTTCCTGCTGGTCAGCTCGCTGCCGTATGCGCTGGGCTCCAACGACGTGGGCCTGGACCGCCAGCAGTCCGGCGAGGTGCGCATGGTGCGCTTCGAAAAGCATGGCAAGCGCTTGTTCCTGGTGCAGGACAATACCCGCTACGTCGCCAACTCGGCCGACAAGGACGAGCGCGCGGCGGTGCGGGAATCGTTTGCCAACGCCGTGCTGTGGTCGGGCGACATCCTGGCCAGCGAGGGCGGCGCGCAGCTGGTGGACTTCTCCAGCTTCCTGCTGGCCGACTGGCACGGCATCGCCGAGCGCCTGGAACAGACCCAGCAGGGCGCCTACCGCATCGACCCGGCGCGCAGCGCGGTGCTGCCGGAGCTGGCCAAGAGTTTTCCGCGCAACGTGGAGCTGGAGGCGCTGCTGACCTTTGCCGGTCCGGGCAAGGCCGACTACGTGCGCCAGGTGGCGGCTGATCCGGCCAGCCTGAGCCTGCGCCAGCATATCAGCATGGTCAAGCTGCCGGACGACGGCTACCAGCCGCGCGCCTACCATCCCTACTCGGGCGGCTTGGACACCGGCTATTACGACTTCGCCACCCCGCTGGCCGGCGCCATCGACGTGCGCTGGCAGGTGCGCCACCGGCTGCAGAAGACCGATCCCGGTGCCGCGTCCAGCACCGTGAAGCAGCCCATCGTCTACTACGTGGACCGCGGTGCGCCCGAACCGGTGCGCAGCGCACTGCTGGAGGGCGCGCGCTGGTGGGCCACGGCCTTCGAGAAGGCCGGTTTCAGGGATGCCTACCGGGTCGAGCTGCTGCCCGAGGGCGCCGACCCCATGGACATCCGCTACAACATCATCACCTGGGCGCACCGCGCCACGCGCGGCTGGTCGTACGGGAATGCCCTGGCCGATCCGCGCACCGGCGAGATCATACGCGGCGCCGTCACCCTGGGCTCGCAGCGCGTGAGACAGGACATCATGATCGCCGAGGCGCTGCTGGCGCCCTATGGCAAGGGCGCCGCCAGCGGCAAGGAGAAGCTGGCCGAGCAGATGGCCATCGCCCGCCTGCGCCAGTTGTCCGCCCACGAGGTCGGCCACACGCTGGGCTTTGCCCACAACTTCGCGGCCAGCCGTGCCGGCAATGGCTCGGTGATGGATTATCCGCATCCGGTGCTCAAGCTGGACGCACAGGGCGAGATCGACCTGTCCGACGCCTACGGTGTGGGCGTGGGCGCCTGGGACGACTACATTGTCAAGTACATCTATGGCCAGTACGGCAGCGGCCAGCAGGAACAATCGGCGCTGGCCAGATTGCGCGCCGAGGCCCATGCGGCCGGGCTGGTGTACGCCAGCGACCCGGATGCGCGCTCGCCCGGCGCCAGCCATCCCGACGGCCTGCTGTGGGATTTCGGTCCGGACAGCCTCAAGACCTGGGACCAGCTGGGCGCCGTGCGCCAGCGCGCCCTGGCCACTTTCGGCGCCGCCGTGCTGCCCGATGCGCGCCAGCTGGGCGAGCTGGAGGCGCGCCTGGTGCCGGTCTACCTGCTGCAGCGCTACCAGGGCGAGGCGGTGGCGCGCTTGCTGGGCGGCGGCGATTTCGAATACGGCAGCGCCGGCGACGTCAAGGCGGGCATCGCGCGGGCCGGGGTGCGCGCCACCCCGGCCGCCACCCAGCGCGCCGCCCTGGCGCGCCTGACCGACAGCCTGCGCGCCGAGTACCTGGCGCTGCCGTCCGCCGTGCTGGACCTGCTGACGCCGCAGGCCATGGGCTATGAACGGGGCCGGGAGAATTTTGCGAACCGCATGGGCAGCGTGGCCGACGCCCTGTCCATCACGGAGGCGGGCGCGGCCCAGACGGCCGGCTTCCTGCTGGACCCGGCCCGTATCAACCGCCTCTCCTGGCAGCATGCGCGCGACGCCCAGCTGCCCGGCGTGCAGGAAGTGCTGGGCCAGCTGCTGCAAAAAACCTGGAAACGCGACGCCGTGCCGGCCTCGGTGGCGGGCGGCGAGGCGGTGCAGCTGGCCGCCAACTGGGTGGTGTCGGACGCCCTGCTGAACCTGCTGGACGGCGGCAAGCTGCATCCGGCGGTGGCGGCCGAGGTGCGCCAGTCGGTGCGCGAGCTGTCACAGTGGCTGCGCGCGTATCCAGGCAAGGGCGTGACTGCCGACAGCCGCAGGCAGGCCGCCGACACCATCGCCGCCTACCTGGCCGACCCGCGCAGCGTCAAGCTGCGGCCGCTGCCCCCCGTTCCGCCGGGCGCACCGATCTAGGCGAGTGCACCAAAAAGCAGCATCATGTTGGTGCGCGCCCGTTCGCGGTGCAATTGTGTGATGCGACGAAAACCCAGCAAAATCATGTACTTGGAATTTTGCACCAAATTGGAACGAATATTGCTTATATGTTCGTTCTTTATTTTGGTTTGCATTATTTTGGGGAGTTTTTGATGGGTAGTCACCAAGACGGCGCCGATGCCTTGTTCATATTGCTGGGCGCCATCATGATTTTGGCCATGCACGCAGGCTTCGCATTCCTGGAGCTGGGCACGGTACGCAAGAAGAACCAGGTCAACGCCCTGGTGAAGATCCTGGTGGACTTCGGCGTGTCCACCATCGCCTATTTCTTCGTGGGCTACAGCATCGCCTACGGCATCAGTTTCTTTGCCTCGGCCGACGTGCTGGCCGCGCGCAACGGCTATGAACTGGTCAAGTTCTTCTTCCTGCTGACCTTTGCCGCCGCCATTCCGGCCATCATCTCGGGCGGCATCGCCGAGCGCGCCAAGTTCCATCCCCAGACCGTGGCCACGGCCCTGCTGGTCGGCCTGGTCTATCCCTTTTTTGAAGGCATCGCCTGGAACCACCGCTTCGGCGTGCAGGAATGGCTGCAGCGCAGCTTCGGCGCCGAATTCCACGACTTCGCCGGCTCGGTGGTGGTGCACGCCGTGGGCGGCTGGATCGCCCTGGCGGCCGTGCTGCTGCTGGGCGCGCGCCGCGGCCGCTACATGAAGAATGGCGCCATTGCCGCCCATCCGCCGTCGTCCATCCCCTTCCTGGCGCTGGGCGCCTGGATACTGACCGTGGGCTGGTTCGGCTTCAACGTGATGAGCGCGCAGGCGCTGGACAAGATGAACGGCCTGGTGGCCGTCAACTCCCTGATGGCCATGGTGGGCGGCACCCTGGTGGCGCTGGCGCTGGGCAAGAACGATCCCGGCTTCGCCTACAACGGCCCCTTGGCCGGCCTGGTGGCGGTGTGTGCGGGTTCGGACTTGATGCATCCGCTGGGCGCCCTGATCACCGGCGCCCTGGCTGGCGCCATCTTTGTCTGGATGTTCACCCTGGCGCAAAACAAATGGAAGATCGACGACGTGCTGGGCGTGTGGCCGCTGCACGGCCTGTGCGGCGCCTGGGGCGGCATCGCGGCCGGCATTTTCGGCCTGCGCGAGCTGGGCGGTGTGGGCGGCGTTTCGTTGCTGTCGCAGCTGGTGGGCACGGGACTGGGCGTGTCGATTGCGGTGGCGGGCGGTTTTGCCGTGTATGGCCTGCTGAAAGCCACACTGGGCCTGCGCCTGGACGCCGAAGAGGAATTCCAGGGCGCCGACCTGTCCATCCACCGGATCACCTCGACCCCCGAGCGGGAGTCCAACTGGTAAGATTTACCGGTGTATCACCACCATCAGCGCCTTGGCCTCCGTCTTGCCATGGTTGCGGATGACGTGCTGCTGGTCGGCCGGATAACGCGCCGTGCCGCCCAGCTTGATCTTCTTCTTGTCCGTTCCCACTTCCACTTCCACTGAGCCGTGCAGCACGGTCAGGTGCTCCTGCGCGCCGGGATCGTGGCCCTGCGAGGCCAGTTCGCCACCCGGCGCCAGGGTCAGCTCATACCATTCATATTTGCCCGCCAGCTCCATCGGCCCCAGGATGCGCAGGATGTAGCCGGCATGCGCGCCGGGCAGGGTGGGCGTCTCGTGGGCGTCGATCACCCGGATGGCGTCGGCGGCCGGGGCGTCGCTGGACAGCAGCTCGCTGATCTGCACGCCCAGCGCGTTGGCCAGGCGCCAGGTGATGGCGATGGTCGGGTTGGCCTTTTCGCGTTCTATCTGCGACAGCATCGATTTGGACACGCCGGCGATGCGCGACAAGTCCTCCAGCGTCAGTCCGCGCGCCAGTCGCAGGCGTTGCAGGGCGGCGCCGACTTCCGGCGGGGCGTTCGGCGGTACGGGTGTTTTCATTGTTTTATTCGGACTATGGGCTATGTTGAGAGTAAAACTGTCGGAATCCGGGGTGATAACCGCACGGTATTGCCTTGCGGTCCATGCCGTTTCTCTGTAATATACAATATATCGAAAATCAGTTCGAGATAATGAACTTCCGCAGGATCCAGTGAATTTGTTCACCGGCTGCGCCTGCGATGCACGGTACAACATCCAGCGGCCAGCGGTCAAGCCGCCCACCAGACTCCGAGGACCAGACATGAGCGATCAAGCAAAGCACACTTTCTTCAGCGGCCTGCAGCAGAACCTGGACCAGCTGCGCGAGCAGGGCTTGTACAAGCCCGAGCGCGTGCTGGCCTCGCGCCAGGGCGCCGAGGTGGTGGACCAGGACGGGCGCACGCTGATCAATATGTGCGCCAATAATTACCTGGGACTGTCAGGACAGGAATGGGTGGCCCAGGCCTCCGTCGCCGCGACGGAAAAGTACGGCTACGGTTTGTCCTCGGTGCGCTTCATTTGCGGCACCCAGACCGTGCACAAGCAGCTGGAGCAGGCCATTTCCAGGTTCCTCGGCACTGAGGACACCATCCTCTACGCGGCCGCCTTCGACGCCAACGGCGGCGTGTTCGAACCGCTGTTCGACGAGAACGACGCCATCATCTCGGATGCGCTCAACCACGCATCCATCATCGATGGCATCCGCCTGTGCAAGGCGGCGCGCTTCCGTTACGCCCACAACGACATGGCCGACCTGGAGCGCCAGCTGCAGGCCGCCGCCGGCAAGCGCCACAAGATCATCGTCACCGACGGCGTGTTCTCCATGGACGGCACCATCGCCCAGCTGGACAAGATCTGCGACCTGGCCGACCAGTATGGCGCGCTGGTCATGATAGACGAGTGCCACGCCTCCGGCTTCATGGGCGCGACCGGGCGCGGCACCCACGAGCACCACAACGTCATGGGCCGCATCGACATCATCACCGGCACCCTGGGCAAGGCCCTGGGCGGCGCCATGGGCGGCTTCACCTCGGCGCGCAAGGAAGTCATCGAGATGCTGCGCCAGAAGTCGCGTCCCTATCTGTTCTCCAACACGCTGGCGCCGTCCATCGCGGGCGCCTCGCTGGCGGTGCTGGAGCGGCTGTCGCAATCGACGGAACTGCGCGACCGCCTGCATGAGAACACCGCCCACTTCCGCAAGGAGATAGAGCGCATCGGCTTCACCATCAAGCCCGGCACCCATCCCGTGGTTCCGGTGATGCTGTTCGACGCGCCGGTGGCGCAGAAGTTCGCGGCCCGAATGTATGAGCTGGGCGTTTTGCTCAGCGGCTTCTTCTACCCGGTGGTCCCCATGGGCCAGGCGCGCGTGCGCGTGCAGCTGTCCGCGGCCCATACCCGCGAGCAGCTGGACTTCGTGCTCAAGGCATTCGAACAGGCCGGCCGTGAACTCGGCGTCCTGAAAAACTAATATGGAACTCGTCAGGAACAACAACATGGAACGCATACTCGTCATCGGCGCCAACGGCCAGATCGGCAGCGAACTGGTGGAAGCGCTGGCCGCGAAACACGGGGCGGACAACGTCATCGCCAGCGATATCAGCAGCACCAACCTGTACCACGCGCAGCGCTACACCCAGCTCAACGTGCTGGACCGCGACGCCCTGGCGGCCCTGGTCGCGCAGGTAGGCATCACCCAGGTCTACCAGCTGGCCGCCATGCTGTCGGCCACCGGCGAAGCGGCGCCGCTCAAGGCCTGGACCCTGAACATGGACGGCCTGCTCAACATCCTGGAAGTGGCGCGCGAACGCAACGCGGTGGGCAAACCGCTGCGCATCTTCTGGCCCTCGTCGATCGCCGCCTTCGGCCCGAACACGCCGGCGCAGGACACGCCGCAGACCACGGTGATGGACCCGACCACCATCTACGGCATCAGCAAGCTGGCCGGCGAGCGCCTGTGCGAGTATTACTTCATCAAATATGGCGTGGACGTGCGCAGCATCCGCTACCCCGGCATCATCAGCTACAAGTCGCCTCCGGGAGGCGGCACCACCGACTACGCCATCGCCATCTTCCACTCGGCCCTGCGCGGCGAACGCTACGAGTGCTTCCTCGGCCCGCACACCACGCTGCCCATGATCTACATGCCGGACGCCATCCGCGCCACCATCGAACTGATGGAAGCGCCGGCCGAACAGGTCAAGGTGCGTTCCTCGTACAACGTGGCGGGCGTGTCCTTCAACCCCGAGCAGCTGGCCGCCGCCATCGCGCGCAAGCGTCCCGACTTCAAGATTGCCTATAAGCCGGACAGCCGCCAGGCCATCGCCGACAGCTGGCCGCACAGCCTGGACGACGCTGCCGCCAGGGCCGACTGGGGCTGGAAAGCGCGCATCGGCATCGATGACATGGTGGACGACATGCTGGCCAACGTAAAGGTCAACCTGGGCAAGGCCGCGTAATTCAATTCACATCACAAGAATAGAGAGAGACCAAGCGCATGGACATGAGCGTATTCGATTTGTTCAAGATCGGCATCGGGCCATCCAGTTCCCACACCGTCGGCCCGATGGTGGCGGCGCGCCGTTTTTTGCTCGATAGTGCGCCGCTGGACGGCGTGACGGCGGTGACGGCCGAGCTGTATGGCTCCCTGGCGCTGACCGGCGTAGGCCACGCCACGGACAAAGCTGTCATCCTGGGCCTGATGGGTGAAACCCCGCAGGATGTCGATCCGGCCATGGTGGACCTGCGCCTGGCGGCAGCCGAAGAAGCAGGGCGCTTGCAGCTGCTGGGCCAGTACCCGGTACCGTTCAAGCGCGCCGTCAACCTGGTGTTCCACATGGCCGAGTCGCTGGCCGAGCACCCTAACGGCATGCGTTTCACGCTGGAGCGCGCGGACGGCAGCCGCAGCAGCAAGGTGTATTACTCGGTGGGCGGCGGCTTCATCAAGGAAGAGGGCGAGGAAACCACGCTGCCGGCCGCCGCGCCGCAGGCCCCGCTGCCTTATCCCTTCGACACCATGGCCGACCTGCTGGCGCACGGCGTGCGCAGCGGCCTGTCCATCCCGCAGATGCTGCGCGCGAACGAACTGACACGCCGCAGCGAAGCCGAACTCGATGCCGGCATCGACAGGATCTGGACCGTGATGCGCGACTGTATCGCCCATGGCCTGGAGACCCCGGGCCAGCTGCCCGGCGGCCTGAACGTGAAGCGCCGCGCCGCCAAGCTGTGGCGCCAGGCGCTGGATGCGCGTGACCAGCCCAACCACCTGCCGCACGACGCCATGCACCAGGTCAGCCTGTACGCCATGGCCGTCAACGAGGAAAACGCCGCCGGCGGACGGGTAGTGACCGCGCCCACCAATGGCGCGGCCGGCATCATCCCGGCCGTGCTGCGCTACTACGCGGAGGACTGCAAGCCCAGCGATCCGGTCACGGGCGTGCGCGACTTCCTGCTCACGGCGTCGGCGATCGGCATGCTATGCAAGCGCAACGCGTCGATTTCCGGCGCCGAGATCGGTTGCCAGGGCGAGGTGGGCGTGGCCTGCGCCATGGCGGCTGCCGGCCTGGTGGCGGCCCTGGGCGGCAGCAACCAGCAGATCGAGAACGCGGCCGAAATCGGCATCGAGCACCACCTGGGCATGACCTGCGACCCGATCGGCGGCCTGGTGCAGATCCCGTGCATAGAACGCAACGGCATGGGCGCGGTCAAGGCCATCACGGCCGCCTCGCTGGCGCTGAAAGGCGACGGCACCCATTTCGTCAGCCTGGACAACGTGATCGAAACCATGCGCCAGACCGGCGCCGACATGCAGGCCAAGTACAAGGAAACCTCGCTGGGCGGTCTCGCCATTCACGTGGTCACGGTCAACCACGCGGCTTGCTGAACATACGGGCATCGAAGGTAAAGGGGCGGATCACCCCCAGCCTGACGCTGGCATAGGCGGGGTGACGAGGATTGATCACGAGGTTGATTCATGCGCCGCCCCCGGTGGCAATGGCGTTCAGCACCTGGCGTACCGCCATCCCGCCAGGTTCTGTATCGAGTACATCCATGGGCGCCTGTCCGTCGAACACCGGACTAGCCGTGCGCAGCCACGCCTTTGCCGCTTCTTCATCCTCGAACACGTCGACGGCGAGCAGTGTCAGGTCGGCCAGCCGCCATAGTCTCTCCGAGGCGGGAGCATCCAGCCGTCCGCCACGTTTGAGCAGGGTATGGGCAGTGGTTTCAGGCAAGCGCAGCATGCCGCGAATGCGGTTTGCGGGGACGCCGAAATGGCGGCTGGCGTCCTTGAGCAGGGTGGCCGGATAGCCCTGGCGTATGCCGGCGGCAGCCGTATCGGAGCCTGTGCGCAGCGCATCCAGCAGGCTGGAAAAGCCTGGGTGTGGGCCGGTAATGGCGGGCTTGGTCATGCAACCTCCGTTTTGAAGTATTAAAACTTCTTGGCAGGAGTATTTTATCACCGCGCCAACACCGATTTCCCGGTCCGCGCTGCGGCGCACTATAATAGACCCTCGATTTGCACCGTTCTGCCATTCAGCTGTCAGCCCCAACCGGACTTTCTAACCTATGCAATACGTGTCTACCCGCGCCGCCGCGTCGGCTCCGTCGTCTCCCCAACAATTTTCGGACATCCTGCTGGGCGGCCTGGCCGCCGACGGCGGACTGTTCCTGCCAACCGAGTATCCGCAAGTGACCGGCGCCGAGCTGGATGCCTGGCGCCAGCTGTCCTACGCCGACCTGGCCTTCGAGATCCTCAAGAAGTTCGCCACCGATATTCCGGAAGCCGACCTGCGCGCCCTGACCGCCAAGACCTATACCAAGGAGGTCTACTGCAACGTCCGCCAGGGCGAGAAAGCCAGCCAGATCACGCCGCTGCGGGTGCTGGAAGAGCGCGAGGATGGCAGCAGGCTGGTGCTGCAAGCCCTGTCCAACGGCCCGACCCTGGCCTTCAAGGACATGGCCATGCAATTGCTGGGCAACCTGTTCGAGTATGCGCTGGCCAGGCAGAACGCGGAACTGAACATCTTCGGCGCCACCTCGGGCGACACCGGCAGCGCGGCCGAATACGCCATGCGCGGCAAGAAGGGCATACGCGTCTTCATGCTGTCGCCGCACAGGAAAATGAGCGCCTTCCAGACTGCACAGATGTTCAGCCTGCAGGACCCCAACATCTTCAACATCGCCGTCGAAGGCGTGTTCGACGACTGCCAGGACATGGTGAAAGCGGTCTCCAACGACCTGGCCTTCAAGGCCCGCCACAAGATCGGCACCGTCAACTCGATCAACTGGGCGCGCGTGGTGGCCCAGGTGGTGTACTACTTCCGCGGCTACCTGTCGGCCACCACCAGCAACGACCAGAAGGTGTCGTTCACCGTCCCATCGGGTAACTTCGGCAATATTTGCGCCGGCCACATCGCCCGCATGATGGGCCTGCCCATCCACACCCTGGTGGCCGCCACCAACGAGAACGATGTGCTGGACGAGTTCTTCCGCACCGGCGTGTACCGCGTGCGCAAGTCGGCCGAAACCTATCACACCAGCAGCCCATCCATGGATATTTCCAAGGCGTCCAACTTCGAGCGCTTCGTGTACGACCTGGTGGGCCGCGACAGCGACCGCACCCGCGCCCTGTTCCAGAAAGTGGACACCCACGGCGGCTTCGACCTGTCCGGCAAGCCGGGCAGCGATGGCGACGAATTCAAGCTGGTCGCCAAGTACGGCTTCAAGTCCGGCAAATCGACCCACGCCGACCGCCTGGACACCATACGCGACGTGGCCGACGACTACGATATCGTGATCGACACCCACACCGCCGACGGCGTCAAGGTGGCGCGCGAGAACATGGAGCCCGGCGTCACCATGATCGTGCTGGAAACCGCGTTGGCGGCCAAGTTCAACGAAACCATCCTGGACGCCCTGGGCCAGGATGCCGAGCGTCCGGCCGGCTTCGAAAACATCGAGGAACTGCCGCAGAAGTTCGTGGTGATGCCGGCCGACGTGGAAAAGATGAAGGCCTACATCGCGGCCAACACCGGCCTGTAAGCACATGGCAGAGCAAGCGCGCAAACCCATGCTGTCCGTGCGTGAGGCGCTGGACTTCATGCTGGCCGCCGCCCGTCCGGTGGCCGACGTGGAAATCCTGCCCACGCTGGAAGCCAATGGCCGGGTGCTGGCCCAGGCCCAGGTGTCGGGCATGAATGTGCCCAGCCGCGACAACACGCAGATGGACGGCTACGCCGTGCGCGCGGCCGACTGCGCCAGCGGCAACGCCACGCTCACCGTGTCCCAGCGCATCCCGGCCGGCCACGTGGGCCAGCCGCTGCTGCCCGGCACGGCCGCCCGCATTTTCACTGGCGCCATGATCCCCGAGGGCGCGGACGCGGTGGTGATGCAGGAGCAGTGCGAGGCCACCGGCAACCTGGTCACCGTGCGCCACGCGCCGCAACCCGGTGAGTGGATACGGCGCGCCGGCGAGGATATCGCCCATGGCAGCATCGTGCTGCAGGCCGGCGCCCGCCTGCGCGGGCAGGAACTGGGCCTGGCCGCTTCCATCGGCCTGGCCGAGCTGCCGGTGCGGCGCCGCCTGAAAGTGGCGGTGTTCTTCACCGGCGACGAGCTCACCATGCCGGGCCAGCCGCTGGCGCCTGGCGCCATCTACAATTCCAACCGCTACACCCTGCGCGGCCTGCTGCAAAACCTGGGCTGCGAGATCAGCGACTACGGCATCGTGCCGGACTCGCTGGAGGCTACCCGCGCCGTGCTGCGCGAGTGTGCGGCCGGACATGACCTCATCATCACCTCGGGCGGCGTGTCGGTCGGCGAGGAAGACCACATCAAGCCGGCCGTGGAAGCGGAAGGGCGGTTGAACATGTGGCAGATTGCAGTCAAGCCGGGCAAGCCGCTGGCCTTCGGCGAGGTGGGCCAGGCCTTCTTTGTCGGCCTGCCCGGCAATCCGGTATCGAGTTTCGTCACCTTTTTGCTGTTCGTGCGGCCCTTCATCCTGCGCCTGCAGGGCGTGGACGATGGGCGCGAACTGGCGCCGGGCAGCTACCCGATGCGGGCCGATTTCAACTGGCCCAGGGCCGACCGCCGCAACGAATTCCTGCGCGCCCGCATCAATGCGGCCGGCGGGCTGGAACTGTTTTCCAACCAGGGTTCCGGCGTGCTGACCTCCACCGTGTGGGGTGACGGCGTGATCGACAATCCGCCCGGCCAGGCCATTGCGGCGGGCGATACAGTGCGCTTCATTCCCTTCAGCGAATTGATGTACTGATGACCATTACCTTGAAATTCTTTGCCAGCGTGCGCGAAGCGCTGGGCGTGTCGTCCGAGACCATGGCGCTGCCGGACGGCGTAGCCACCGTGGGCCAGCTGCGCGCGCACCTTGCCGCGCGCGGCGGCGTGTGGCAGGACGCGCTGGGCGAAAATGGGCGCGCGCTGCGCACGGCCTGTAACCAGGTCATGTGCGACGCCGCCGCTCCGGTGACCGATGGCGCCGAAGTGGCGTTCTTCCCGCCGGTGACCGGCGGCTGAACTGCGGGGTGTTGGCGGCTGCAAGGCTGCGGACGTGCGCGATTGCCGCGTGGCGGCTGCGTGGTGCGCGGCTGCAGCCTGTGCCTTGCTTGCCGGCGGCTGGCGCACCCGGCCGGGCACAAATTGGCCGCCGGCAGCGAGCGCTCAGCGCGCCGGCTTTTTCTTCGGCTTGGCCTGGGCCGGCGCCGTCGCCTGGCGCGCCGCCTCCAGTTCGGCGCTGGCCACGCAGTTGCGGTAGCGGCGGTAGGCCACGCCGGTGAAAATGGCCGCCGCGACCATCGCCCACACGGCGGCGCTCAGGATATCGCGGGGCGTGGTGGTGCCCTTGGCCCACTCCGTTGCCGCCAGGATGGCGAACAGCGGCACCGCCGCCAGCAGATAGCGTTTGATCCAGTAGGCTGCGCCCATCGTCTCCCTCCTTTTAATGTCGTGTTTGGCATATAGTATGCCCGATATAGTATGCCCGATATAGTATGCCCGATTAAGCCTCCCTAATATATTCATGCAGTCCAATTCCCCTACATACAGCGTCGCCGTGGTCGGCGGCGGCCCGGCCGGCCTGATGGCGGCTGAAACCCTGGCTGCCGCCGGGGTCCAGGTCGACCTGTACGACGCCATGCCCTCGGTGGGCCGCAAATTCCTGCTGGCCGGGCGCGGCGGGATGAACATCACGCACGCCGAGCCTTACACGAGCTTCGTCACCCGCTACGGCGCGGCCAGCGCCGCGCTGCGGCCCATGCTGGACGCCTTCGGCCCGCAGGACGTGCGCGACTGGGTGCATGGGCTGGGCATAGACACCTTCGTCGGCAGCTCGGGCCGCGTATTCCCTACCGGGATGAAGGCCGCGCCCATGCTGCGCGCCTGGCTGCACCAGCTGCGCGAGGCGGGCGTGCGCTTCCACCAGCGCCACCGCTGGCAGGGCTGGCGCGATGGCGCGCTGCTGTTCGCGGACGAGCATGGGGCAGCGCCCAGGGAAGTGCTGGTGCGGCCGGATGCCGTGGTCCTGGCGCTGGGCGGCGCCAGCTGGGCGCGGCTGGGATCGGACGGCGCCTGGGCGCCGCTGCTGGCCGCGCGCGGGGTGGAGGTGGCGCCGCTGCGGCCCTCCAACTGCGGCTTCGATACCGATTGGAGCGCACATTTCAGCAGCCGCTATGCCGGCCATCCGCTGACCACGGTGGCCATCAGCAGCGTGGGCGCGGATGGCGCCGAGTTCCGCAAGCAGGGCCAGTTCGTGGTCACGGCCGGCGGCGTGGAGGGCAGCCTGATCTACGCGCTGTCGGCGGCCCTGCGCGAGCAGATCGCCGCGCACGGCGACACCACCATCTGGCTGGACCTGCTGCCCGACCTGTCGCCCGACCGCGTGACGGACGAGGTGCTGCGCCCGCGCGGCTCGCGTTCCATGTCCAGCCATTTGCAGGGGAGGCTGGGGCTGAAGGGCGTCAAGGCCGGGCTGCTGCACGAATGCCTGGACAAGGACGATTATGCCGACCCGCGCACGCTGGCGCGCGCCATCAAGCGGCTGCCGCTCAAGCTGCTGCGGCCACGCCCCATCGATGAAGCCATCAGCAGCGCCGGCGGGGTGCGCTGGTCGGCGCTGCAGGGCGCCATGCTGAAGGAGCTGCCGGGCGTGTTCGTGGCCGGCGAGATGGTGGACTGGGAAGCACCCACCGGCGGCTATCTGCTCACAGCCTGCTGGGCCAGCGGCCGCGCCGCCGCCCGCGATGTGCTGGCCTGGGTGCGGCGCTAGCGCTGTGTGGCCATGATGCGCAGCCGTGGGGCGCGCCGGCACGGCGCCGTGCCGTGGCGGGCCTGGCCGTGCCGCAGCCGGGCCGGCGCTACTCCCAGCTGACGTCGCCGGAACCGTTGCGGGTGACGTTGCGGTGGTCCGGATTGCCGAACACGCGGATATCGCCGCTACCGCGCAGGGTCAGGTCGGCGCTGCGCTTGGCGAACACCTGGGTGGTGCCCGAACCCTTGAGTTCCACATTGACCTGTTCGGCGGCCAGGTGGCGCGCATCGAGGTCGCCGGAACCGGTCAATTCCGCGGTCAGATCCTTGCAGCTGCCCGAGGTCGTGATGCGGCCCGACCCCACCAGCTCCAGCGCCACGCTGCCGCTGCTGCCCGTGTTCAGTGTCATGTTGCCGCTGCCGTGGGAGCTGGCGGAGAGTTCGCGGTAACGGCCGTTGAAGCTGACATTGCCGGAGCCGTGCAGTTGCACCTCCATGCGGTCGCCCGTGAAACCGGTCACCACGGTGTCGCCGCTGCTGTGCACACTGAGCTCGCTCAGGCGCGGCAGCACCAGGTCCACCTGCAGGCGGTGGCGCGGGTTGAGCAGCATGCCCTTGGCGCCGATGTGCAGGGTGTCGCCATCCTGTACGGTTTCCAGGTTGCCCAGCGAGCGCTGTTCGCCGCGCACCTTGAGCGACACGGTGGGGCCCTGGGTCACGTTCAGGTTGATGGGGCCGGACAGGTCGATGGCCGTCACTTCGCCTTCCAGGCTGCGCGTTTCGCCACCCAGGGCGCGGCCGGCGGAACTGGCCGGGCTGGTGCTGCCGTAGGCGCGCAGCATGCTGTAGGACACGCCGATCAGGACAAAGGCCAGCACCAGCAGGCTGGTGGCCACTTTCATCAGGGCTCGCATGCTCATGTCAGCGTCCTTTCAGCAGAGAGACATTCATGGCCGCATAGCGCTTCAGGCCCGTCAGGGTGTAGCGCGTCACCACCAGGCTGACCAGGCACAGGGCGATCCCGCCCAGCACCAGGCCCAGGCCGACCACGGTCTGGCTGGTGCGGGCGCCGCTGTCGAAATCCGTCGTGACGTGCAGGTCGCCGTTGGCCACCGCCTCGGCGCGGTTCAGGATGCGGCCGGCGCGGCTGCTGCCCGGTTCCGGCGCCTCGCCCGGATCCACTTGCGACACCCGCACGCCCATCTTGTCGATCGCCATGCGCCACTCGCCGCCGTCGCCGGTATCCTCGTCCACGTAGGCCACCAGCTGGCGCAGCGGGCCTTCCAGGGCCAGCTCGTTTTGCCCGGACAGGCCGCTGGCCGTCAGCGCGATGCCGCCGATATAGAAGCTGAAGGCGCAGGCGTACACGGTCAGCAGCAGGGCCGCGTACACCATGGCCGGGATCACCATGAACAGGTTGAAGATGGCCAAGCCGACGAAGGACACCGCCATGCGCGCCAGGTTGACCGGGGTTTTCTTTTCCTCGAAGGCGCTCAGATGGGCGCTGGCGCGCAGGCCCATGGCGATCTTGCGCGGCTCGTCCAGGCCGGCCAGGATGTCCTCCTCGCTCCGCCCGGCGCTCCAGCCGTCGATGAAGCGCTGCTCATAATCGGCCAGGGTCCTGGCCACCGTTTCCGGCGGCAAGCCCGTCAATGCCTTCTTGAGTGCCTCAAGATAATCTTGCTTGCTCATTTGTAATTCCGTGACGTCTCAATTCCCATGCTGTCACTGTACCTGTGCTGGACAAGCATACCTACCGTCATACGACAGGCTGCACAAAGCGGGGAACAGTCGGCATATCCATGGGCTAGGACGTGGCCCGCCACAGCGCGGCGGCCGCCGATACGCCGCTGCGCACGGCGCCTTCCAGGGTGGCCGGGTAGTCGCCGGCCGTGTAATCGCCGGCCAGCACCAGATTGGGCAGATTGATATGGTTGCCGGGACGGGCCAGGCCGGGCGTGCAGGCAAAGGTGGCGCGCTTTTCGGTGATGACCTGGAACCACTGCGGCCGGCCCAGCTCCGGGCGCTGGAAGGCCGCCGCCAGCTGCACCGCCACAGCCTCGGCCAGCAGGCTGTGCTCCTGGCTGGACGCCTCGCCGGAAGCGCTGATGACGACCGCCATCAGCCCGGCCTGGGCCGGGTCCAGCTGGCCGCGGTCAAACACGAACTGGCCCCATTCGTAGTTGTAGGGCTGGTCGCGCAGGGCGTAGAAGGGCAGGGCCAGGCGTTCGGACTTGTCGTATTGCAAATAGCAGGTGGTGATGGCTTCGTATTGGAAGGCGGTGAGCAGGGCGCCCACGGCGGTGACGTCGGCGTCCGGGATGGTGTGCAGCAGCGCGGCGGCCTGGGCGGCGCCGGTGGCGATCACGATGCCGTCGAAATACGCGGTCCAGTTGCCGCCCACGGCGCTGCCGCTGGCCGCCACCTGCCACCAGCCTTCCGGCAGGCGGGAGAGGGCGTTGACCTTGGCGCCGCAGCGCAGCGCGCCGCCATGGGCTTGCACGTAGGCGGCGGCCGCGTCCGGGAACAGGGCGGAGAGGTCGGTGCGCGGCAGCAGCATGTCGGACGCCTCGCGGCGCGCGCCCAGGCTGTCGCGCATCACGTTGAGGAAGACCTGGGCCGAGGCCCGCTCGAGCGGCGTGTTGAGCGCCGCCAGGCACAAAGGACGCCACATCAGCTCGACCAGGCGCTCGGTCTGGCCGTAACGCTGCAGCAGTTCGCTGACGCTGCAATCGCGGGCCAGCTTCCAGCCCATGGCGCGCGCCCTGACAGACAGGCGCGCCAGGCTGATCTTGTCTTCCGGCAGCAGACCGGTGGCGCGCACCAGGGCGGCCAGCACGTGCAGCGGCGCCGGCAGGCGCCGTGGCGCGATGAAATCCATGCCATGGCTGTGGCGCGGGTAGCGCATCTGCAAGGGCAGGCGCAGCAGCGCCTGTTCGGTGTCGACACCGGCCAGGCGCATCAGGCGCAGCGATTCTGCATAGGCCCCCAGCAGGATGTGCTGGCCATTATCCAGCACGGCGCGGTCGGTGGCCACGCGGCGCGCGCGGCCGCCCGGCACCTTGCCGGCTTCAAACAGGGTGACCTTGTGGCCGGCCCGGGCCAGCTCGACGGCCGCTGCGCAGCCGGCCCAGCCGGCGCCGATGACGGCTACCGTGCGCCCGGCTTCAGCCGCGCACATAGGTTTTCCACGCCAGCCACAGCTTGCGGATGGGCGTGAGCGAGATGCGCTGCTTGAGCACGTGGTAGCCGTCGGCCTCCACTTCCTCCAGCAGCGTGCGGTAGATGGCGGACATGATCAGGCCGGGCCGCTGGGCGCGCCGGTCCTCTTTGGGCAGCAGGCCAAAGGCCTCGTCGTAGAACTGGTGGGCGCGCGCCACCTGGAATTGCATCAGCCGGTCGAAGTTCTCGGTGTGGCGGGCGTTGAGCAGGTCGGCCGCCGTCACGTTGAATTGCTGCAGCTCATTGATGGGCAGGTAGATGCGGCCCTTGCGCGCATCCTCGCCCACGTCGCGGATGATGTTGGTGAGCTGGAAGGCCAGGCCCAGCTTCTCCGCATACTGCAGGGTTTCCAGCCTGGTCACGCCGAAGATGCTGGCCGACATGATGCCCACCACGCTGGCCACGTGCCAGCAATATTTCTGCAGGGCCGGAAAGTCCAGGTAGCGGGTCTGGTTCAAGTCCATTTCCATGCCGTCGATCACAGCCTGCAGATGCTGTTCCTGCAGGTCGTAGGCCTTCAGGTGCGGTTGCAGGGCCTGGGTCACGGGGTGCGTCATCGTCCCCTGGAACATGGACGAGATTTCCTTGCGCCACCAGGCCAGCTTGATGCGGGCGACGGATTCGTCCGTGCATTCATCCACCGTGTCGTCGACTTCGCGGCAAAAGGCGTACAGCGCGGTGATGGCGCGGCGCCGTTCCGGCGGCAGGAACAAAAAGCTGTAGTAAAAACTGGAGCCGCTTTGGGCGGCCTTCTGCTGGCAGTATTCGTCGGGAGACATTGGTCAAAAAAGCAAGGGTTCGATCAGAGCCGCTATTCTATAGGGCCGGACGGGCTGCCGGGGCGATATCTGTGGATTAAGAGTGCGCACCAGCGTGCGCGCCAGGCTGCCTCAGGCTAGGCGCAGGCTGGCCTTCCGGCTGCGCATGCGCAGCGCGCGCCACAGGATGATGCGCCAGTCGCGCCCGGTCAGCTGCGGGCGGCGCCGGAACACATCGTAATCAACTTCCTCTATGGCTTCCAGGATGCGCAAGCCGCCTTGCACCACCATGCGCAGCTCGAACCCTATTCTTCCCTTGAGGCGCAGGGCCAGCGGGGCGCCGTCCAGCAGCAGGGCGCGGGCGCGCTCCACCTCGAAGCGCATCAGGCTGCGCCAGCGGCCGCGCGAGTCCGGATGGTCGATTGCGGCCGGGGAAATGGCGTAGCGTGCCAGGTCTTCCAGCGGCAGGTAGATGCGTTCCTTGTGGATGTCGATTGCTACGTCCTGCAGGAAGTTAATCAGCTGCAGGGCGCTGCAGATGGCGTCCGATTCGCGGATGTTGGCCTCGTCGGCGGCGCCGTACAGGTGCAGCATCAGAACGCCGACCGGATTGGCCGAGCGGGCGCAGTAGTCGAGCAGGTCCGTATAACTGGCATAGCGGTGCACCGCCACGTCCTGCTTGAAGGCGGACAGCAGGTCGTAAAATGGCTGCAGCGGCAACTGGTATTGCGTGATGACGGCCGACAGGCGCTGCCACAGCCGCTCCGGCGGCGGCTCGCCCCCTGCAATCTGGTCCAGGGCTTGCTCGTAGGCGCGCAGCGCGGCCAGCCGCTGTTCGGGTGTGGCGTCGCCTTCATCGGCGATGTCGTCCGCACTGCGGGCAAAGGCGTAAATCGCCTCGACAGCCGGTCTCAGCTTCCTGGGCAATAAGATAGATGCCACAGGGAAATTCTCGTAATGATCTACCGGCATAAAGTGAAAGTTAAGCTTAATGACGCGAAAGTCATTTCCAAACTGACCCGCGCGTCATATAATTAATTGATGGAAAGTTATTAATTTCCGACCCGTAATGGTAGTGTCATACCGCAGCCGTAGCAAGGCTGGCGGGGAATGTGTTTTGAAGCGTGCTTTATAAAGGATGACATTGTGCTTGACTTGACTACGCTGCGGCGTCTCACCCTGCCGGCCGCCCTGGGCGCCGCCCTGCTGGCCGGCTGCTCCAAGCCGCCCGAGAAAACAGAAGATATCCGCCCGGTGCGGGTGCAGGTGCTGGCCGCCTCCGACGTCGCCATCGACGCCGAGTTCGCTGGCGAGGTCAGGGCACGCATCGAATCCAGGCTGGGTTTCCGCGTGCCCGGCAAGATCGTCAGCCGCAAGGTGGACGTGGGTGCGGTGGTCAAGCGCGGCCAGCTGCTGATGCAGCTGGACCCGCAGGACTTGCAGCTGAGCCAGGCCCAGGCCCTGGCCAGCCTGCGCGCCGCCGAGACCAGCCGCGACCTGGCCAAGGCCGAGCTCAAGCGCTACCAGGACCTGCGCGCCCAGAATTTCGTCAGCCAGGCGGTGCTGGACGCCAAGGACACGGCCTACAAGTCGGCCCAGGCCCAGGTGGATGCGGCCCAGGCGGCCTTCCGTGGCCAGGCCAACCAGGCCGGCTATGCCAGCCTGGTATCGGACGTGGATGGGGTGGTGACCTCGGTGTCGGCCGAAGCGGGGCAGGTGGTGGCGGCCGGGACCCCGGTGGTCAGCGTGGCCAAGTCGGGCGAGAAGGAAATCGTCATCGGCCTGCCGGAAGACAAGGTGGACACGCTGCGCCGCGTCAGCGACGTGCAGGTGCGCCTGTGGGCCGATCCATCCAAGTCCGTGGCGGGCAGGATACGCGAGATTTCGCCGGTGGCCGACCCCGCCACCCGCACCTATACGGCCAAGGTCAGTATTCCGGACAGCCTGCAGGAAGCCAAGCTGGGGATGACGGCCATGGTGCGCTTCGCTTCGAAAACCGAGGCGCCGCGCATCAAGGTGCCGCTCACGGCCCTGTATTATGAAAAATCCAAAACCTCGGTGTGGGTGGTGGAGCAGGGCGTGGCCAGGCTGGTGCCGGTCACCGTGGCCGGCGCCGACGGCAACGAGCTGGTGCTGGCCAGCGGCGTGCAGCCCGGCCAGGCCGTGGTGACGGCCGGCGTGCACCTGCTCAAACCGGGACAGAAGGTCAAGATACTCGGCAACGAGGCCGGAGCCGCCAAATGAAAGGTGGCTTTAACCTGTCGCGCTGGGCGCTGGAGCACATCCCGCTCACGCGCTACCTGATTGCCGTGCTGCTGATCGGCGGCTTCCTCAGCTACAACAACCTGGGCCAGGACGAGGACCCCCCGTTCACCTTCCGCGCCATGGTGGTGCGCGCCATGTGGCCGGGGGCGACCTCGCTGCAGATGGCCGAGCAGATCACCGACAAGCTGGAGAAAAAGCTGCAGGAAACCCCGGGCATCGACGAGATCAGCAGTTATTCCAAGCCGGGCGAGACCACCATCATCCTCAAGCTGCGCGAATCGACCCCGCCGAAAGAAGTGCCGAACGCCTGGTACCAGGTGCGCAAGAAGATAGGCGACATCAAGGGCACGCTGCCGGCCGGCGTGCAGGGGCCCTTTTTTAACGATGAATTCGGCGATACCTACGGCTCCATCTTCGCCCTGTCGGCGGACGGCTTCACCTATGCCGAGATGAAGGATTACGCCGACTTCGTGCGCCAGGCGCTGCTGCGGGTGCCGCTGGTGTCCAAGGTCGAGCTGTTCGGAGTGCAGGACGAGAAGATCAACATCGAGTTCTCGCACAAGAAATTCGCCCAGCTGGGCGTGCCCTTCCAGGCCATCGTCAGCCAGATCGCCACCCAGAACGGGGTGGAGGCCACCGGCGTGCTGGTCACGCCCACCGACAACCTGCAGGTGCGGGTCAGCGGCGCCCTGCGCACCGTCAGGGACCTGGAAAACCTGGAGCTGCGCGCCAACGGCACCACCTTCCGCCTGGGCGACTTTGCCGTCGTCAAGCGCGAATACCAGGACCCGCCCGGCGACAAGATGCGCTTCAACGGCAAGGAAGTCATCGGCCTGGGCGTGTCGATGGAGAAGGGCGGCAACATCATCGTCCTTGGCAAGAACATGGAAAAAACCGTGGCCGAGCTCAAGGCCAAGCTGCCGGTGGGCATAGAGCTGGAACGCGTGTCCGACCAGCCGCAAGCCGTCACCGCCTCCGTGGGCGAATTCGTCCATACCCTGATCGAAGCCGTGTTGATCGTGCTGGCGGTCAGCTTCGTCGCGCTGGGCATGCATACCAAGCCCACATTCAAGCTGGACGCCCGTCCCGGCCTGGTGGTGGCGCTCACCATCCCGCTGGTGCTGGCCGTGACCTTCCTGTTCATGCGCATGCTGGACATCGACCTGCACAAGATATCGCTGGGCGCCCTCATCATCGCGCTCGGCTTGCTGGTGGACGACGCCATCATTGCCGTGGAAATGATGGTGCGCAAGATGGAGGAGGGCATGTCGCGCTTCGACGCCGCCACCTTCGCCTACACCTCGACCGCGCTGCCCATGCTGACCGGCACCCTGATCACGGTGGCCGGCTTCCTGCCCATCGGCCTGGCCAAGTCGGCGGCCGGCGAGTACACCTTCTCGCTGTTCTCGGTCAATGCGCTGGCGCTGGTGATTTCCTGGGTGGTGGCGGTGGTGTTCACGCCCTACATCGGCTACATCCTGCTCAAGGTGAAACCGCATGCGGACGGCCACAGCGAGCATGACCTGTTCGACTCGCCCGGCTATCGCCGTTTCCGCGCCATGGTCAACTGGTGCGTGGAATACCGCAAGACCACGATTGCCGCCTCCATGCTGGTGTTCGCGCTGGGCGTGTACGGCTTCAATTTCATCGAGAAGCAATTCTTCCCCGATTCCAGCCGCCCCGAGCTGATGGTGGAAATGTGGTCGCCCGAGGGCACGGCCTTTGCGGCCAACGAGGCCCAGGTCAAGAAATTCGAAGCCTTCATCCGCCAGCAGGAGGGCGTGGTCAGCGTCACCAGCTATGTGGGTACCGGCAGCCCACGCTTCTATTTGCCACTGGATCAGATCTTCCCGCAGACCAACGTCTCGCAAATCGTGGTGCTGCCCCGGGATTTGAAGGCGCGCGCCGCCCTGCGCGACAAGATCGTGGAAGTGTTCAAGAACGACTTCCCGGAAGTGCGCGGCCGCGTCAAGCTGCTGCCCAACGGGCCGCCGGTGCCATACCCGGTGCAGTTCCGCGTGACCGGCGACGACGTGGCCAAGGTGCGCGCCATTGCCGACCAGGTCAAGGACATCATGCGCGCCAATCCCAATACGGTGGGCGTGAACGACAACTGGAACGAGTCGGTCAAGGTGCTGCGCCTGGACCTGGACCAGGACAAGATGCGCGCCCTGGGCGTGACCTCGCAAACGGTGCGCCAGGCCGCCAATACCATCCTGTCCGGCACCACCATAGGCCAGTTCCGCGAGGGCATACGCCTGATCGATATCCAGGTGCGCCAGCCGATCGAGGAGCGGCGCACCATCTCGGTCCTGAACGACACCAACATCCCCACCGCCGACGGCCGTTCCGTGACCATAGGCCAGCTGGCGCGCGCCCACTTCGTGTGGGAGCCGGGCGTGGTGTGGCGCGAGGGCAGGGAATGGGCCATTACCGTGCAGTCCGACGTGGGCGACCATATCCAGGGGCCGACCGTGTCCGGACAGATCGACCCCAAGCTGAACGCCATCCGCGCCCAGCTGCCGCCCGGCTACGCCATCACCGTCAAGGGCGCGGCATCGGACAGCAGCGCGGCCGAGGCCTCGATCGCGGCCAACCTGCCGTTGGCCATCTTCATCATCTTCACCCTGCTGATGCTGCAGCTGCACAGCTTCTCGCGGGCGCTGCTGGTGTTCCTGACCGGGCCGCTGGGCGTGGCCGGGGCTGCCATGGCGCTGCTGGTGCTGGGCCGGCCGCTGGGCTTCGTGGCCAACCTGGGCATCATCGCCCTGTTCGGCATGATCATCCGCAACTCGGTGATCCTGGTGGACCAGATCGAGCAGGACATACAGGCCGGCCATGCGCCATGGGACGCCATCGTGGAATCGGCGGTGCGGCGCTGCCGCCCCATCATCCTGACGGCGGCCGCCGCCGCGCTGGCCATGATACCGCTGTCGCGCTCGGTGTTCTGGGGACCGATGGCGGTGGCCATCATGGGCGGCCTGATACTGGCCACGGCCCTTACTTTGCTGTTCCTGCCGGCCCTGTACGCGGCCTGGTTCCGGGTGAAAAAGCCCGTAAGGGCCGCTTAATATGGGGAAATTCCGGGAAAGAGGCGGAGGTGTTGGTGTTAAGTCAAAAAACACTACAATTTCCCGGGAAACCCGTTAGAATATCGCGTTGAAGTTGAAAGCTCCTGCGAAAAGCGGGTGAGGGCGACCGTTTTCACTTAGGGTCGCCCTTTGCTTTTGTGCAAACATGCCGCGAGGATGGCGAAATTGGTAGACGCACCAGGTTTAGGTCCTGACGCCAGCAATGGTGTGGGGGTTCGAGTCCCCCTCCTCGCACCAACTGTTTTACATTTTTTTGGACGATTTTTACATGGCAACTGCAGTCGAAACCTTGGGCAAACTCGAACGTCGTATGACTATCTCCTTCCCGCTGACCGAGGTCCGCGCTGAAGTTGAGAAGCGCCTGAAAGTGCAAGCCAAAACGGCTAAGGCACCAGGCTTCCGTCCGGGTAAAGTGCCTCTGAAAATGGTCGCCGCACAGTACGGTTATCAGATCGAGACCGACGTGCTGAACGATAAAGTCGGCCGCGCCTTCAACGACGCCGCAAACGAGAACAAGCTGCGCGTTGCCGGTTTCCCCCGCATCGAGCCCAAGCAAGAAGCGCCCGAAGGCCAGCTGTCCTTCGACGCCACCTTCGAAGTCTATCCCGAAGTCGTGATCGGCGACCTGACCCAGGTGGAAATCGAAACCGTCAAGGCGGAGGTCACCGACGCTGAAATCGACAAGACCATTGAGATCCTGCGCAAGCAGCGCGTGCACTTCCACACCAAGGGCGAAGCCGGCGAGCATGGCGACGGCGGCGAAGCCGTGGCCGCCAATGGCGACCGCGTGACCGTGGACTTCGTCGGTTCCATCGACGGCGTTGAATTCCCGGGCGGCAAAGCCGACGACTACGCCTTCGTGCTGGGCGAAGGCCGCATGCTGCCGGAATTCGAAGCCGCCACCGTGGGCCTGAAAGTGGGCGAGTCCAAGACCTTCCCACTGGCCTTCCCCGAGGACTACCATGGCAAGGACGTGGCCGGCAAGACCGCCGAGTTCACCATCACCCTGAAAAAGCTGGAATGGGCGCACCTGCCGGAAGTGGACGCCGAGTTCGCCAAATCGCTGGGTGTGGCCGATGGCGACGTCGCCAAGATGCGCGAAGACATCAAGGTCAACCTGGAGCGCGAAGTCTCCGGCCGCATCAAGGCCCGCAACAAGGAAGCCGTGATGGAAGCCCTGGTCAAGACCGCCACCCTGGACGTGCCTGAAGTGCTGATCGCCCAGGACACCGAGCGCCTGGCTGAAATGACCCGCCAGGACATGGCCCAGCGCGGCATGAACGTCAAGGACGTGCCCTTCCCGCCGGAACTGTTCAAGGACAAGGCCGAGCGCCGCGTGCGCCTGGGCCTGATCCTGTCCCAGCTGGTGGGCGAGAACAATCTGCAAGCCCTGCCGGAGCAGGTGAAAGCCCAGGTGGAAGATTTCGCCCAGAGCTACGAAGATCCGCGCGAAGTGCTGAAATACTACTACAGCGACCGCCGCCGCCTGGCTGAAGTGGAAGCCCTTGTATTGGAAGAAAACGTCGTCAACTATGTACTGGGCCTGTCGAAAACGTCGACCAAGGTAATCGCTTTCGACGAATTGATGGGAAGCAACGCTCAAGCGTAATTCCAGCCCGGGCCGCCGTCCTCCCCAACATGGGACTGCGGCCCGGCTGCTTCACAAGGAAAAGGAATGACTGGTATGAACCGAAATCCGGCGCTGGACACTGAAATGCTCGGCCTGGTGCCGATGGTGGTGGAACAAAGCGGCCGCGGCGAGCGGTCCTACGACATTTACTCGCGCCTGCTGAAGGAGCGCATCATCTTCATGGTCGGTCCCGTGAACGACCAGATGGCCAACCTGGTGGTGGCCCAGCTGCTGTTCCTGGAAAGCGAAAATCCGGACAAGGATATCTCGCTGTACATCAACTCTCCCGGCGGTTCCGTGTCGGCCGGCCTGGCCATCTACGACACCATGCAGTTCATCAAGCCTGACGTGTCGACCCTGTGCACCGGCCTGGCCGCCTCCATGGGCGCCTTCCTGCTGGCCGCCGGTGCCAAGGGCAAGCGCTTCTCGCTGCCGAACTCGCGCATCATGATACACCAGCCGTCCGGCGGCTCGCAGGGCATGGCGTCGGACATCGAGATCCAGGCCAAGGAAATCCTGTACCTGCGCCACCGCCTGAACACCATCATGGCGGAACGCACCGGCCAGAGCGTGGAACAGATCGCCAAGGACACCGACCGCGACCGCTTCCTGTCGGCCGAAGAGTCGGCGGAATATGGCTTGATCGACAAAGTCCTGACCCACCGGGCTTGATGCGTCGCCAGCTGTCGCTCTAAAAAAACGCCCGGGCGATCAATCGTTCGGGCGTTTCGTTTTTTTTTCGGGTAGCATTGTGGTGTCAGGCAGTCTTGCCTGCCCGCATAAGTGTGTACCCCAACAGAGATATTGCCCATGTCAGACAAAAAATCCTCCAGCGGCGAAAAATTACTGTACTGCTCGTTCTGCGGCAAGAGCCAGCACGAGGTAAAGAAGCTGATCGCCGGTCCGTCCGTGTTCATCTGCGACGAGTGCATCGACCTGTGCAACGACATCATCCGCGATGAAACCTCGGCCATCGAGTCCGTCTCGGGCGCCAAGTCGGACCTGCCCACGCCCCAGGAAATCAAGGACTTGCTGGATCAGTACGTAATCGGCCAGCAAACCGCCAAGCGCATCCTGTCGGTGGCCGTGTACAACCACTACAAGCGCCTCAAGCACCTGGGCAAGAAGGACGATGTCGAGCTGGCCAAGAGCAACATCCTGCTGGTCGGTCCCACCGGCTCCGGCAAGACCCTGCTGGCCCAGACCCTGGCCCGCATGCTGAACGTGCCTTTCGTCATCGCCGACGCCACCACCCTGACCGAAGCCGGTTACGTGGGCGAGGATGTGGAAAATATCATCCAGAAACTGTTGCAGAGCTGCAACTATGACGTGGACAAGGCCCAGCGCGGTATCGTCTACATTGACGAGATCGACAAGATTTCGCGCAAGTCCGACAACCCGTCCATCACGCGCGACGTGTCGGGCGAGGGCGTGCAGCAGGCGCTGTTGAAGCTGATCGAGGGCACCATGGCCTCGGTGCCGCCGCAGGGCGGGCGCAAGCACCCCAACCAGGACTTCGTGCAGATCGACACCACCAACATCATGTTCATCTGCGGCGGCGCGTTTGACGGCCTGGCCAAGGTGATCGCCAACCGTTCCGAAAAGAGCGGCATCGGCTTCGGCGCCGAGGTCAAGAGCAAGGCCGAGCGTAACACCAGCGAACTGCTGCTGGACGCCGAGCCGGAAGACTTGATCAAGTTCGGCCTGATCCCCGAGCTGGTGGGCCGTTTGCCGGTGGTCGCCACCCTGTCCGAGCTGACCGAGGAAGCGCTGATCCAGATCCTGGTCGAGCCCAAGAACGCCCTGGTCAAGCAATACGCCAAGCTGCTGGACATGGAAGGCGCCGAGTTGGAGATCCGTCCGGCCGCCCTGCACGCCATCGCCAAGAAAGCGCTGGCGCGCAAGACCGGCGCCCGCGGCCTGCGTTCGATCCTGGAACACGCCTTGCTGGACACCATGTACGACCTGCCCAACGAGCAGAACGTCACCAAGGTGGTCATCGATGAAAACACCATCACCCAGGGCGCCAAGCCGCTGCTGATTTATCAGGACCAGGCCAAGGCCTCTGGTGAAAATTGATTAAGAGGTGCACAGTCTGGCGTTAGCGTTTGTAAAAAGCATTTCGCAGACGCGGCTCAGGCGGTACAATCGAAATCAATAAAAGAATGCAGGGCTTCAGTCGGAAAGCCACTCGTGACACTGCTTATACTGGTGCCGCGCGTGGCTTTTTTATTTCACCTGCAATGTTTTAGAGCACGGCTGTCCCTTACTTGCCTAGTATTTAAGCAACTTTAAATATTTGGGGGAATTATTTAACACCGCCGGTCTTGTGATTTGGCTGCTGAGCGCCACATCATAAACACGCTTTCATATAAGGTACGCCATGACAACTTCCAAACTCACTGAGCAAACTCAACTGCCGTTACTGCCGCTGCGTGACGTCGTAGTGTTCCCGCATATGGTGATACCGCTGTTCGTAGGACGCCCCAAGTCGATCAAGGCGCTGGAGGCCGCCATGGAGCAGGGCAAGAGCATCATGCTTGCCGCCCAAAAGGCCGCCGCCAAGGACGAACCGTCGGCGTCGGATATCTACGAAATTGGTTGCGTGGCCAATATCCTGCAAATGCTCAAGCTGCCGGACGGCACCGTGAAGGTGTTGGTCGAGGGCGCCCAGCGTGCGCGCATCCGCAAGATCACCGATACTCCGTCCCACTTCGTGGCCGACCTGACTCCGGTGGAATCGGAGCTGGGCGATGACTCCGAGATCGAAGCCATGCGGCGCGCCATCGTGCAGCAGTTCGATCAGTACGTCAAACTGAACAAGAAAATCCCGCCCGAGATACTCGCTTCGCTGTCCGGCATCGACGACGCCGGCCGCCTGGCCGATACGGTCGCGGCCCATCTGCCCCTGAAGCTGGAGCAGAAACAGGTCATCCTGGAGATTTTCAGCGTCGCCAAGCGCCTGGAGCACCTGCTCGGCCAGCTGGAAGGCGAACTGGACATCCTGCAGGTGGAAAAACGCATCCGTGGCCGCGTCAAGCGCCAAATGGAGAAGTCGCAGCGCGAGTACTACCTGAACGAGCAAGTGAAAGCCATCCAGAAGGAACTGGGCGAGGGCGAGGACGGCGCCGACCTGGACGAGCTGGAGAAGAAGGTTGTCATGGCCAAGATGCCGAAAGAGGCACTGGACAAGGCCACCGCCGAACTGAAAAAACTCAAGCTGATGTCGCCCATGTCGGCCGAGGCCACCGTGGTGCGCAACTACATCGACACCCTGGTCAGCCTGCCGTGGAAGAAAAAATCCAAGGTCAACAACGACCTGTCCAACGCTGAAAAAGTGCTGGAAGGCGACCACTATGGCCTGGAAAAGGTCAAGGAACGCATCCTGGAATACCTTGCCGTGCAACAGCGCGTGGACAAGCTGAAGGCCCCCATCCTGTGCTTCGTCGGTCCGCCGGGCGTCGGTAAAACCTCGCTGGGCCAGTCGATTGCCCGCGCCACCAACCGCAAGTTCGTGCGCATGGCGCTGGGCGGCGTGCGCGACGAGGCCGAGATCCGCGGCCACCGCCGCACCTACATCGGCTCCATGCCGGGCAAGGTGCTGCAGTCGCTGTCCAAGGTCGGCGTGCGCAATCCGCTGTTCCTGCTGGACGAGATCGACAAGATGGGCGCCGATTTCCGCGGCGATCCATCCTCGGCCCTGCTGGAGGTGCTCGATCCCGAACAGAACCATACCTTCTCGGACCACTACATCGAAGTGGACTTCGACCTGTCGGACGTGATGTTCGTGGCGACCTCGAACTCGTACAACATCCCGCCGGCGCTGCTGGACCGGATGGAAGTGATACGCCTGTCGGGCTACACCGAGGACGAGAAGACCAGCATCGCGCAGCGCTACCTGCTGCCCAAGCAGATCAAGAACAACGGCCTCAAGGAGGATGAAATCTCGGTCTCGGAAGCGGCCGTGCGCGACATCATCCGCTACTACACCCGTGAAGCGGGCGTGCGTTCGCTGGAACGCGAAGTGTCCAAGATCTGCCGCAAGGTGGTGAAGATGCTGCTGCTCAAGAAGTCGGACAAGAAAGTGGCCGTCACGCCCAAGAACCTGGATAAATTCCTGGGCGTGCGCCGCTACGACTTCGGCGTGGCCGAGAAGGACAACCAGATCGGCCAGGTGGTCGGCCTGGCCTGGACCGAGGTGGGCGGCGACCTGCTGACCATCGAGGCCGTGTCCATGCCCGGCAAGGGCGGCGTGATCCGCACCGGTACCCTGGGCGACGTGATGAAGGAGTCCATCGAGGCGGCCCGCACCGTGGTGCGCAGCCGCGCCAACCGCCTGGGCATCAAGAACGAAGTGTTCGAGAAGCAGGACATCCACATCCACGTGCCGGAAGGCGCCACGCCCAAGGACGGTCCGTCCGCCGGCGCCGCCATGACGGTGGCCATGGTGTCGGTCTTCACCGGCATCCCGGTGCGCGCCGATGTCGCCATGACTGGCGAGATCACCCTGCGCGGCGAAGTGCTGCCCATTGGTGGCCTGAAGGAAAAACTGCTGGCGGCCCAGCGCGGCGGCATCAAGACCGTGCTGATCCCCGAGCAGAACGTGAAGGACCTGGCCGACATTCCGGACAATGTGAAAAACAAGCTGGAAATCGTGCCGGTGCGCTGGATCGACAAGGTGCTGGAAATCGCCCTGGAGCGTCTGCCGGAACCCATCGCCGAAGTGGCGGCGGTGGAAGCGGTGGCTGCCGCCGCCGCCAAGGCCGATGGCCAGGGTGGCGTGGTAAAACACTGAGTTTTGTTCAATCCGCTGAATTTTTAAGCGGTTAATTAAAAACAGGCGCTGTGATGGCGCCTGTTTTTTATTCTTCACCTGGTTTTATACGGTGCGGTCCTTGACATGGGTGCAGGCTGGCTTGTCTAATACGGCCTGAGATTTTTCTTGGCCGACAGCAAGTCCTTTATTTGTGCAGTTGTCGGCGTAGTGATTAAACCTGGACCAAGGATTGCTTGTGAATAAGACTGAACTGATCGACCATATCGCCACCTCCGCTGATATTTCGAAAGCGGCTGCTGCGCGCGCGCTGGACGCGGTGATCGATGGTGTCACCCAAACCCTGAAGAACAACGACAGCGTCACCCTGGTTGGCTTTGGCACCTTTACCGTGAGCGAGCGCGCCGCCCGCACCGGCCGCAATCCGCGCACCAAGGAAGAGATCACCATCGATGCGGCAAAAGTTCCTAAATTTAAAGCTGGTAAAGCTTTGAAAGATGCTGTAAACTAACGGACTTCGGTGAGCAGCACAGCTCACCAAGCAGTCTGATCGGGCGCTTAGCTCAGTTGGTAGAGCGGAGCCCTTACAAGGCTTAGGTCGGGAGTTCGAGCCTCTCAGCGCCCACCAGTCAGATTGAGTAAGCAGTATCAAGCAGCACCCTGTATTTTGCTGGAGCGGTAGTTCAGTTGGTTAGAATACCGGCCTGTCACGCCGGGGGTCGCGGGTTCGAGCCCCGTCCGCTCCGCCAACAAAATGCAAGGTAGTTGACATAGCAGTGACGCAGTAAAAACTGGAGCGGTAGTTCAGTTGGTTAGAATACCGGCCTGTCACGCCGGGGGTCGCGGGTTCGAGCCCCGTCCGCTCCGCCAGAATGCAAAACCTCGCAGCTTGCAAGAGCTGCGGGGTTTTTTGCTATTTGCCGTCATGGTTATAGGGGCCTTGAAAACCGTAGCGAGCGGTTCGTTATCGTCGGGAGTAGCGCAAGCGTACGGAGGTACGCTGAGAGCAACGCAGCGGCGATAGCGGGCCGCGCAGTAGGTTTACGGGGTTCCTATTTGCCAAGAATTACGCTTGCTATAGGGGTAGCGCGCCTGTAGAATCGTGCGAGCATTTTAGATTCACCGAAATCGGCGAACGAACAGTTCGCCTTTTTTTTATGTGCAAGTTCCATCCATTCGAATCGGCAGACCATGTTTGAATTTATTCGTACCCATCAGCGCCTGATGCAGATTTTGCTGCTGATCCTGATCGTTCCATCGTTTGTATTCGTGGGTGTCAGCAGCTACACCAGCGGCGGCGACACCGGCGTGATCGCCAAGATCGACGGCCAGAAACTCACCCAGCAAGAATTCGACAACGCCTTGCGCACCCAGCTGGACAGCTACCGCCAGCGCCTGGGCGCCCAGTTCGACCAGAAGATGTTCGACACGCCCGAGTTCAAGCAGAACATCCTGGACCAGCTGATCGACCAGCGCAGCGTCGCAGCCGAAGTCAAGCGCGGCCACCTGACCATTACCGACAGCATGGTGCAGAAAGCCATCTACGACATGTTCGGCGGCCCCCAGCAGTTCAACCTTGATACCTACAAGTCGCTGCTGGCCGCCCAAGGCTTGACGCCGGACATGCACCAGGCCCGCTTGCGCCAGGAACTGGCCCTGCAGCAGCTGGCCGGCGCCGTGCAGACCACCGGTTTCGCGCCCAAGGCCGTCTCCAAGGCCTTGTCCGACATCGCCTCGCAGGAGCGCGAAGTGCAGGAATTGCTGCTGCCGCTGGGCGACTACATGAACCAGGTCAAGGTCACCGATGACATGGTCAAGGCCTATTACGACAAGAATGGCAAGCTGTTCGAGACCCCGGAAACGGCGAAGATCGAATACGTGGTGTTCAACAATGGCGCCGTGGCCAGCAAGATCAGCGTCAGCGACGCCGACGTGGCCAATTACTACAACCAGAACCTGGCCCGTTTCACGACGCCGGAAAGCCGCCGCGCCAGCCACATCCTGGTGGCCGTGAAGAAGGACGCCAAGCCGGCCGACAAGGCCGCCGCCAAGGCCAAGGCCGACGCCATCCTGGCCGAGGTGCGCAAGGCGCCGGGCGATTTCGCCAAGATCGCCAAGGCCAAGTCGGAAGATCCGGTGTCCGCCGGGCAGGGCGGCGACCTGGACGTGGTCGAGAAGGGCGCGCTGCCGGCCCCGGTGGAAGCGGCTGTGCTCAAGCTCAAGCAGGGCGAGATCAGCGACGTGGTGGAATCCGAATTCGGCTACCACATCCTGACCGTGACCGCGCTCAAGCCGGCCGTGGTCAAGCCGCTGGCCGAGGTGAAGGATGAGGTCGCCGCCGACCTGAAGAAGCAGCAGGCCGCCAAGAAGTATTCCGAGCAAGCCGAGAGCTTCACCAACACCGTGTATGAGCAGTCGGACAGCCTGAAACCGGCAGCCGACAAGCTGGGCCTGAAGATCGAGACGGCCGAAGGCGTGAGCCGCAATCCGTCGCCGGCGGCCGGCCCCGCGCCGTACAACAATGCCAAATTCCTGGCGGCCCTGTTCAGCGCCGACTCGATCAAGACCAAGCGCAACACGGAAGCCGTGGAAATCGCCCCCAGCACCCTGATCTCGGGCCGCCTGGTCGAGTACAAGCCGGCCGCCAAGCGTCCGCTGGCCGAAGTGGACGCCGCCATCCGCCAGCGCGTGGTAATGGAAGAAGCCGTCAAGCTGGCCAGGAAGGCCGGCGAAGAGAAACTGGCGGCCGTGCAGAAGTCCGGCGACGCCACCGGTTTCGGCGCCGCCAAGCTGGTCTCGCGCGCCAAGCCGGAAGGTATCAACGGCCTGGCCCTGCAACAAGTGTTCAAGGCCGACGCCAGCAAGCTGCCGGCCTACACTGGCGCCGAGCTGCCGGGCGTGGGCTACGGCGTGTACCGCATCAACAAGGTGCAGCAGCCGGCCGAGCAGGATGCCGAGCGCCGCAAGCAGGAAGCCGAGCAGATCGGCGACCTGGTGGCCCAGCAGGAACTGTATGACTATGTACAAGCCCTGCGTGAAAAGGCCAAGGTCAAGATCATCAAGCCTGTGACTGCCGCCAAAGCCGAATAAGGAAAGCCGCCCACCGGGCGGCTTTTTCGTTACCGGCGCTTACAATCTGGCCGTGCACGGGAGCATGCTGCTGCTAAGCTAGTGGCATGAAAATTTACTATCTTTTTGTTGCGGCGGCGTCGGCTGCATCGGCTGCATGGCCTGCCGCCAGCGCCCATGCGCAGTCAGCCGCCACGGCTCGCCCTGTCGAAAACTTTGTCTCGCCGCCGCAGCTGTTCCCTGCCGAGGGCAAGAAGAGGGCGACCTACCAGCCCCTGCTTGCCTATGACCGGCCGTTCGGCACGGTGGCGGGGGAGGTCCGTGCGGAGCTGAGCGCCTGCCCCGCGGCCCAGGATGAACCCGAATGTGGCGTGCCGCTATCGTGGCATGTGGACTTGAACAATGGCGCCCATGCCGAGCTGGAGACGGCGCAGGTCGAGGGCGACCAGCGCGCGCTGCTGTCCTACCAGCCCGCCAGGCGCGCCGCCGGCATGGCCTGGTCGCGCATAAGCTATCCTGGCGGCGCATTCTGGATACGCACCGATGGCAAGGATGTCAGCAGTTTCGAATCGCGCGCCAACTATGTGGAGCAGCTGGACAGCTGGTGCAGCCGTCCCGGCCGCTGCGGGCCGGTTCCCGCCGCCATGCGCAAGGAGATCGCGCGCATCATGGCCGGTGACTATGAGTTGGCCACGCCGGCGCCGCATCCCTACGATATCGCCGGCATCGTCACGGTGGGCGGCAAGCGTTATTACAAGCTCAAACGCACGGAGGCCGTGGAAGGCAAGCCGCAGCCTGCCATTCCCGCCACCGGCTACATCCCGACGCGCCACAGGGATGGCAGCCATGCGGGCGACTTCTCGCCCAACGGGTGCTGATCATGGCGGTCCTTGGATATCTGCTGGCAGCGCAGCTGAGCATGATGGCGCCCGGTGAGCAAAGCCTGTACCACTACAACGCCGCCATCGTGGCGGACGACTACGGCATGCACGAGGTGCTGGTCACGGTGATCGATACGCCGCGCCAGGAACGGCGCAGGGTGTGTGTCTCGGCAGGCAGCTTGCTGTCGGCGCTACGCGTCGAACATGGGTTGGACAAGTTCAGCGTCCAGTCGGCCGCGCTGCTGAACACGCCGCGCGTGTTCAAATTCTCCAAGCCCGAGGCGCTCAGGGATCTGGCGGTCCGCTACACCGAGGACGACATGGTGGAGATGCGGCAACGCCTGTCACGCTACACGCTCGACGAATTGCGCGCTGGCTTCAATGGCCGTACGGATGAAATGAAGGCGCTCACAGCGGACAAGGACGGGTACTTTGCCGCCGCGCTGTGCGTGCTGCTGGAGCGCGGCCTGCAGGTCAGCTTCCGCCACGGCAGCTATCAATTGGTGGTGGAATAAAGGCTAGAGTCCGCGCTGCAGCGCCTGCGCCGCGTCGCCAAAGGCGGCGGCGGAAATGTCGTGCAGCTCCAGCACCCGGGCCTGGTGGAACAGCTTGAAGTTGCGGTCTATCGAGCGGCCGTAGGCGGGATCGTAGTGTTCGGCCAGCAGTTCTTCCACCAGCGTTTCCATCTGGCCGCCGCTGGACAGGTCCTGCCAGCGCTTGATCCTCTCGCGGCCATGCAGCTGGACCAGGTGCGCCAGCTGGTCATTGAGCGCCTCGGGATCGCGCAGGAAGTGGGCGTAGTCCTCCATCAGCAGGCGCACCCGGTCGGCGCGCGACAGTGTCAGCGCGATGCAGGGCGAGGCGCGCATGGCGTCCATCAACGCGGCGGGCACGCGCAGCTGGCCCACCTTCTTGCTCTCCGATTCCACGAACACGGGCCGCGCCGGATCGAAACGGCGCAGCGCATCCCACACGGCGGTTTCGAACGCCTTCTGGCTGGGCTGCTTCTGGGTGGGCAGCTCGCCCAGCACCGAGCCGCGGTGGGCGGCCAGCTGTTCCAGGTCCAGCACCTGCGCGCCCTTGGCGTGCAAGGTCTCCAGCAAGCGGCTCTTGCCGCTGCCGGTGGGGCCGCACACCACGCGCAGGTCCAGGCCGGGCGGCTGCTCCAGCGCCTCGTTGACATGGCCGCGGAACGCCTTGTAGCCGCCTTCGAGCTGCGCCACCGGCCAGCCTATGCGCGCCATGATCAGGGCCATGGCGCCGCTGCGGTTGCCGCCGCGCCAGCAATAGACCAGCGGCCGCCATTCGCGCGGCTTATCCAGCCACAGGGTTTCGATGTAGCGGCCCACATTCTGGGCAATGAGGGCCGCACCGATCTTTTTTGCTTCGAACGAGTTCACCTGCTTGTACAGCGTGCCGACCCGCACCCGCTGGGCGTCGTCCAGCACCGGCAGGTTGATGGCGCCGGGCAGGTGGTCGAGCGCATACTCGGCCGGGCTGCGGACGTCGATGATGGTGTCGAACTGCGCCAGCTGTGGCAGCACGGCGGCGAACGGCAGGACTTCGGGATATTTCATTTGGCGGTGATGGCTTTCTGCAGCGTGGGCCACAGGTTGTTCAGGATGACGGGATGGGCCTCGGCCAGCGGATGCAGGCGGTCGGCCTGGAACAGCTGCGGTTTCTCGGCCACGCCCTCCAGCATGAAGGGCACCAGCGGCGCCTTGATTTCCTTGCTTAGCTTGCCGTACATATTGTAGAACTGTTCCGCGTAGTCGCGGCCATAGTTGGGCGGCATGCGCATGCCCACCAGCACCACTTTGGCGTCGGCGGCGCGGGCGGCATCGGCCATGGCGCGCAGGTTGGCTTCGGCGGCGGCCACCGGCAGGCCGCGCAAGCCATCGTTGGCGCCCAGTTCGATCACCACCAGCTGCGGATGGTGCTTGTTCAACAGCGCGGGCAGGCGGCTGCGGCCGCCGCTGGTGGTCTCGCCGCTGACGCTGGCGTTGACCACGGTGGCGTCTATCTTTTGCTGCCTGAGTTTTTGCTCCATCAGGGCGACCCAGCCGGTGCCGCGCGCCAGGCCGTATTCGGCAGACAGGCTATCCCCGAGCACAAGCACGGTTTTTGGTGCAGAATAGGCGCTCGCCATGCCAGTGATGCCGGCCAGCAGCGCCAGCGCCGCCAGGGTGCGGCGTACCACACTGTTGTGTTCCCGATTGTGTTCCCAAATCCTAAACAAATTCAGCATGCCCGATTTCCCTCAAGCGTCATCCAGTTTCATTCCCGATGGTCCGGCCCTGGCCAGTGTTTCCGCCGCCGCAGGCCAGCCGTATCCGGCGATAGCCGTGTCTGGCCTCAGCAAGCGCGTGGCCGATGCCGCAGGCGAGCTGACCATCCTCCAAAAGGTGGATTTTACCGTGCAACAGGCGGAGACGCTTGCCATCGTGGGCGCCTCGGGTTCCGGCAAGTCCACCCTGCTGGGATTGCTGGCCGGGCTGGACACGCCCAGCGAGGGCAAGGTGGTGCTGGACGGGGTGGATATCTACGCGCTTGATGAAGATGGCCGCGCTGCGCTGCGCAAGGACAAGCTGGGCTTCGTGTTCCAGTCCTTCCAGCTGCTGGCGCACCTGACCGCGCTGGAAAACGTCATGCTGCCGATGGAGTTGCGCGGCGAAGCGGGCGCGCGCGAGAAGGCCGAGGCCATGCTGGGCCGGGTAGGGTTGGGCAGCCGTTTGCGCCACTATCCCAAGTATCTGTCGGGCGGCGAACAGCAGCGGGTGGCGCTGGCGCGCGCCTTCGTGACCCAGCCGCCGCTGCTGTTCGCGGACGAGCCCACCGGCAGCCTGGACGCCGCCACCGGCGAAGCCGTGATACAGCTGATGTTCGAGCTGAATCGCGAACACGGTTCGACCCTGGTGCTGGTCACCCACGACCAGGCCATGGCGCGCCGCTGCGGGCGCACCATCACCATCGCCGCCGGCCGCCTGGTCTGATTGGCCCGACTGCCCAAGTCCCCAACACGGGGTCACAACGCGGGGGCAGGTCGGGCAATGGGCCACGCACGCCGTGGAAGGCCGCAATTTAGCACATGAATCTGCCTGAGCGAGCGGACTCATGTCCGATTGGCAGACCTGACACCGGCTTGTGTGACACCGGCTTGGTTGGTCAGGCGGTTCAGGGCAGCGCGGATGGCCGGTATCAGTTCGCCGGCCGCCAGGCCGATCGGGCCCAGGCCTTCGGCCACCAGCACGTCGGCGGCCATGCCATGCAGCCAGACGGCGGCCAGCGCCGCTTCCCACGCGGGCCAGCCCTGCGCCAGCAGCGCGCCGCCCAGGCCGGAAAGCACGTCTCCCGTGCCCGCCGTGGACAGCGCTGGATTACCGGTGCCGTTGATGACCGCCTGGCCGTCCGGCCTGGCGATCACCGTGCCCGATCCCTTCACCACCACGACCGCCTGCAGGCGCTGCGCCAGGGTGCGGGCCGCCGCCACCCGGTCGGCCTGGATGGCGCTTGCGTCTACGCCCAACAGGCGCGCCGCTTCCAGCGGATGCGGCGTCAGCACCGTCGGCGCCTGGCGCGCGGCCAGCGCCGCTTGCAGCGACGTGTCGGCCGCCAGCAGGTTGAGGGCGTCGGCATCGGCCAGCAGCGGGCTGGCGCTGGCGATGGCGCGCGCCAGCAGTTCACTTGCCGCAGGCGCCGTGCCGAGGCCGGGACCGGCCACCAGCGTGGCCTGGCTGAAGTCGTAGCCGCGGGCCGGGCGGCACATCAGCTCGGGCTGGCCGCTGTCGTAGGCCGGCGCCTCGCCGGCAAACAGCGCGTAGACCCGCCCGGCGCCGCTGTGCAGCGCAGAGCGCGCCGCCAGGATGGGCGCGCCGGCCATGCCGTGCGCGCCGCCCAGCACGGCCACGTTGCCGTAGCTGCCCTTGTGGGTATTGTGGCGCCGCGCCTGCAGGTGGCGTGCGAAGAATCCGGGATCGTTCAGGTGCATGCTGGCCGGACCCACGAGCGTCTTGTCGATTTCCAGCCGCGCCACGTCCACCGTGCCGGCATGGTCGCGGCCGTCGCAGGTGTGCAGGCCGGGCTTGTCGGCGATGAAGGTGAGGGTGCGCGTGGCGCGCACCGCCACGCCGTCCGGGCCGACCACGGCGCCGGTGTCGGCATCCAGGCCGCTGGGCACGTCCAGCGCCAGGATGGCGCAGGGCAGGGCCGATACCGCCTGCACCAGCGCTCGCGCCACCCCGCCGATCGGCCGCGCCAGGCCGATGCCGAACAAGCCGTCGATGGCCAGGTTCCATTCCATGCCGTCGAGTGCCTCGGGGTGCGGATCGCTGAACTCGGCGGCGCTGGCGCGCGCCCGCCGCAGCGCTTCCTCGCGCTCGGCTGACTGCGCGCCGGATGGCGCCCAGTACAGCACCCTGACCGTGGCGCCCGCGTGCGCCAGGTGGGCTGCCGCCTCCAGCGCGTCGCCGCCATTGTTGCCCGGTCCGGCCAGCACCAGCACCCTGGCGCGGCTGGTGGAAAACGGCAGCAAGTCCAGCGCCGCATTGGCTGCAGCCTGTCCGGCGCGCTGCATCAGGGCGCCCGGCGGCAGGCTGGCGGCGGCCGCCGCTTCGGCGGCGCGGATCTCGGCGACGGAATAAAGCGGGTTCATTGCTGCAGTGTAGCATCGAAATTCCCGCCTGCGGAGCTGTCGCCTGGCCTTCCCTCGCACTACAATAGCCGCTTCGACCACGTAGCGAGGCAGGCATGGATTGGCAATTCTGGATAGACCGGGGCGGCACCTTCACCGACATCGTCGCGCGCCCGCCCGATGGCCGCCTGCGCACCCACAAGCTGCTGTCGGAAAATCCCGAGCACTACCGCGACGCCGCCATTGCCGGCATCCGCCACCTGATGGGCGTGGAGCAGGGCGCCGCCATCCCGGTGGAACAGATAGGCGCCGTCAAGATGGGCACCACGGTGGCCACCAACGCCCTGCTGGAGCGCAAGGGCGAGCCCACCGTGCTGGCCATCACGCGCGGCTTCCGCGACGCGCTGCGCATCGCCTACCAGAACCGGCCGCGCCTGTTCGACCGCCACATCGTGCTGCCCGAACTGCTGTACCAGCGCGTGGTCGAGATCGAGGAGCGCATGGGCGCGCATGGCGACACGGTGCTGCCGCTGGACGAGGCGGCCACGCGATCGGCGCTGCAATCGGCCTACGACGACGGCCTGCGCTCGCTGGCCGTGGTGTTCATGCACGGCTACCGCTACCACGCGCACGAAGCGCGCGTGGCCGCCATCGCACGCGAGATCGGCTATACCCAGGTCTCGGTCTCGCATGAAGCCAGCCCCATGATGAAGCTGGTGTCGCGCGGCGACACCACCGTGGTCGACGCCTACCTGTCGCCCATCCTGCGCCGCTACGTCGACCAGGTGGCGCGTGAGCTGCCAGGGGTGAACCTGCAGTTCATGCAATCGAACGGCGGGCTGACCGACGCGCGCGCCTTCCAGGGCAAGGACAGCATCCTGAGCGGCCCGGCCGGCGGCATCGTCGGCATGGTGCGCGCCAGCCGCTTGGCCGGGTTCGACAAGGTGATCGGCTTCGACATGGGCGGCACCTCGACCGATGTGTCGCACTACGCGGGTGAATTCGAGCGCGTGTTCGAGACCCAGGTGGCCGGCGTGCGCATGCGCGCGCCCATGATGAGCATCCACACCGTGGCGGCGGGCGGCGGCTCCATCCTGCACTTCGACGGCAGCCGTTTGCGGGTGGGGCCGGACAGCGCCGGCGCCAATCCCGGCCCGGCCAGCTACCGGCGCGGCGGGCCGCTGGCCGTCACCGACTGCAACGTCATGCTGGGCAAGATACAGCCCCGCTATTTCCCGCAGCTGTTTGGCGCGGACGGCAGGCAGGCGCTGGACGCCCAGGCCGTACGCGACCAGTTCGCGGCGCTGGCGGCCGAGATCTCCGCCGCCACCGGCAAGGAGACCACGCCGGAGCAGGTGGCCGAAGGCTACCTCGAGATCGCGGTCGGCAACATGGCCAACGCCATCAAGCAGATCTCGGTGCAGCGCGGCCACGACGTGACCGAATACGCGCTGACCAGCTTTGGCGGCGCCGGCGGCCAGCACGCCTGCCTGGTGGCCGATGCGTTGGGAATGAAAACCGTCTTCGTCCACTCGTTGGCCGGCGTGATGTCGGCCTACGGCATGGGCCTTGCCGACCAGGCCGCGATGCGCGAAGCGGCCGTCGAGCTCGAACTCGCCGAGGACAATCTGGCGCAACTGGAAGCGCGCCTGCATGACCTGGGCCGCCAGGCCAGCGGCGAACTGCAGGCCCAGGGTGTGGACCAGGCCCGCATCGCGCTGGTGCGGCGCGCGCACCTGCGCTACCAGGGCACGGATTCGGCGCTGGTGGTGCTGTTCGACACGCGCGAGAGCATGGTGCGGCAATTCGAGCAAGGCTACAAGCAGCGCTTCTCCTTCCTCATGCCGTCGCGCGCCCTGGTGGTGGAGGCGGTGTCGGTGGAAGCCATTGCCAGGTCGGACGCACCTTCCGAAACGGTGGAGCCGGCGCCGCGCCGCCTGTCCGCGCTGGCGCCCAGCGCCGTGGTGCCCATGTACAGCGGCGGCAAGTGGCGCCAGACCAGCTTGTACCAGCGCAGCGCCACCCGCATCGGCGACATCATCAAGGGCCCGGCCATCATCGCGGAATCGAACGCCACCACCATCGTGGAATCGGGCTGGCAGGCCGAGGTCACGCTGCACGACCACCTGGTGCTGACCCGGGTGGCGGCGCTGCCCGAGCGGCGCGCCATCGGCACCACGGCCGATCCGGTCATGCTGGAGATCTTCAACAACCTGTTCATGTCGATTGCCGAGCAAATGGGGCTGCGGCTGCAGAACACGGCCTATTCGGTCAACATCAAGGAGCGCCTGGACTTCAGCTGCGCCATCTTCGACGCCGAGGGCCAGCTGATCGCCAATGCGCCGCACATGCCCGTGCACCTGGGCTCCATGGGCGAAAGCATCAAGACCGTGATGCGCGAGAACGCCGGCCGCATGCATGCGGGCGACGTCTACATGCTCAACGATCCCTACCACGGCGGCACCCATTTGCCGGACGTGACCGTGATTTCGCCCGTGTTCGACGAGGCCGGCGACAAGATCCTGTTCTACGTCGGCTCGCGCGGCCACCATGCCGACATCGGCGGCACCACGCCCGGCTCCATGCCGCCCGACTCGCGCCATATCGAGGAGGAGGGTGTCCTCATCAACAACTTCAAGCTGGTGGACGGCGCCGCCGGCGGCCGGCTGCGCGAGGCCGAGACGCGCGCCTTGCTGTCCTCGGCGCGCCACCCGGCCCGCAACCCGGACCAGAACCTGGCCGACCTGCGCGCCCAGGTGGCGGCCAACCAGAAGGGCGTGGAGGAGCTGCGCAAGATGGTGGCGCACTTCGGCCTGGAGGTGGTGCAGGCCTACATGGGCCACGTGCAGGACAATGCCGAGGAAGCGGTGCGGCGCGTGATCGGCACGCTGGGCGATGGCAGCTACACCCTGCCGCTCGATAACGGCGCGCAGATCCAGGTGGCGCTGCGGGTGGACCGCGCCAGCCGCAGCGCGCAGATCGATTTCAGCGGCACCTCGGCCCAGCTGGACAACAACTTCAACGCGCCCTCGGCGGTGTGCATGGCGGCCGTGCTGTACGTGTTCCGCACCCTGGTCGACGACGAGATCCCGCTCAACGCCGGCTGTTTGAAGCCGCTGGAGGTGCTGATACCGCCCGGCTCCATGCTCAATCCGCACTATCCGGCCTCGGTGGTGTCGGGCAATGTGGAAACCTCGACCTGCATCACCAACGCCCTGTATGGCGCGCTGGGCGTGATGGCGGCCGCGCAGGGCACCATGAACAACTTCACGTTCGGGAATGCGCGCTACCAGTATTACGAGACCATCAGCGGCGGCTCGGGCGCCGGGCCGGGCTTCGACGGGACCAGCGTGGTGCAGACCAATATGACCAACTCGCGCCTGACCGATCCGGAGATACTGGAATTCCGCTTCCCGGTGCGGTTGGAAAGCTACGCGATACGGCCCGGCTCGGGCGGGGCGGGGCGCTGGCGCGGCGGCGATGGCGCGGTGCGCAGGGTGCGCTTCCTGGAACCGATGACGGCGGCCATCCTGTCCAACAACCGCATCCACCCGCCGTTCGGCGCGGCCGGCGGAGAGCCGGGCGCCTTGGGCCGCAACTATGTGGAGCGTGCCGATGGCAGCGTCGAAGCGCTGGGCCACATCGCCAAGACCGCCATGGCGCCGGGCGATGTGTTCGTGATCGAGACGCCCGGCGGCGGGGGATATGGCGCGGACGGTTCCGTCCCGGCATAGGCTACCGCGTGCGCGGTAGCGACGGCATGTCGCTGCCGCACGTGCGGCAGCCCATGCCGCGCGTGCAGGCCGGTGGCCTTACTTGATGACGGTGACCTTGTGCCGCTTGCCGCCCCGGAAGGTGAAGATGGTCAGCACCCCATCCTTCACGTCGCCGCGGGCGTCGAAGGAGATATTGCCGGTCACGCCCTTGTGGCGGATTTTTGCCAGCACCGGCAAATACTTGGCCGGTTCCGGCGAGCCGGCCTGCTGCATGGCCTCGACCATGGTCATCAGCGCATCGTAGGCATAGGGCGCATAGGTCATCACCTCGATGCCGTAGCGCTTCTTGTAAGCCGTGCGGAAGTCTTCCATGCCTTTTTCCTGGGCCGGTTCCACGCCGCCCGCCTCGGCGCAAACCACCTGGTCGTCGCGCATGCCGTCGCCGGCCAGTTTGGCCAGCGAATCGGAGCACATGCCGTCGCCGCCCATGAACTTGACCGGCAGGCCGAGCTGCTTCATCTGGCGCAGCATGGGGCCGGACACGGCGTCCATGCCGCCAAAGAAAATCAGGTCGGGCTTGCTGGCCTTGATGGCGGTCAGGATGGCGCTGAAATCGGTGGCCTTGTCGTTGGTGTACTGCTGCGACACGATGGCGCCGCCGGCCTTTTTCACGTTCTTGACGAATTCGTCGGCCAGGCCCTTGCCATACGCCGTGCGGTCGTCGATGACGGCGATGCGCCTGGCCTGCTGGTTCTGCACCGCGTAGCGCGCCAGGGCGGCGCCCAGCTGCACGTCGTTGGCCACGTTGCGGAAGGCTGTGTTATAGCCCTGCAGCGTGTATTTGGGATTGCTGGCCGAGGGCGAGATCTGAGGAATGCCGGCGTCGTAATAGATGCGCGAAGCCGGTATGGTGGTGCCGGACGTTTCGTGGCCGATCACGCCCTGGACCCGGGCGTCCACCAGCTTCTGCGCCACGGCCGTGCCCTGGCGCGGGTCGGCCGCGTCGTCCTCGGCCAGCAGCTCCACCTTGTACTTCTTGCCGGCGATGAGCACACCGCCCCTGGCGTTCAATTCTTCCACCGCCATGCGGGCGCCGTTCTCATTGTCCTTGCCCAGGTGGGCGATGGGGCCGGAAGTGGCGGCCGCGTGGCCGATCTTGATGACTTGGGCATGGACGGGAGCGGCGGCGGCCAGGCAGGCCAGCACGGCCGCCCGCAGCAGGGAATGGGACGAAGGCATGTGAGGTTCAGGCGGTAGTCGAGATACCGTATTTTCGCTGGGTGGACGCATATTGCGCAAGCAGCGCCACCAGCTGGGGATGGGCCGGATCGAGGCGCTGGATGCGCCCGATCAGCATGCCGGTCTGCTGCGCCAGCGGGGCCTCCCAGCCCAGGTCGTCCAGCTGCTTGAGCATGGCGGAAGTGGCCGCCGCCAGCAGCGTGACATTGCGCGGCGCCTTGCGCAGCGCGCCGCTCAGGGTATCGACCGCCGCGCGCAGGTCGCCGCTGGCGCGCTGCTGCCGGGACTCGCTGAGCACCTCGTCCAGCTGGCGCTCGATCTGCTGGCCCACGCCCCGGGCCAGGTCGTGGCGGCCGGCCTGCTCGAACACGGCCACTGCCTCGTCCATGGAAACGCCGCTGCCGGCATCGTTCATCAGGTCTATCATCAGTTCGGAGGCTTGCATGTCCAGCTTGTTCTTCAGGCAGCTGTGCACCAGGCCGATACGCAGGCCGGCCGACAGGCCGCTACTGTTACCCACCGCCGCCACCGCCGTGGCCAGTCCGGCGGCGGCCGCCGCCTGGTCGCCGGCCAGCTCCTGCAGCAGCGCCACGGCGATGGCGCGGCAGGCGTCGGCATTGGCGTTGCCGCGCATGGAGCGCTCCAGGTCGCGGATCACGCCGCCGGCCTGCTGCACGTCGCCGCGCTTGACCAGGGCCCGCACCAGGTTGACGTGGTCCTCGGGATTGCGGAATTCCGAATAGCGCGCCCGCGCCACCACCTGCCTGAAGGCGCGTTCGGCCACGCCCACGTCGCCGGACTCGAACGCCACTTCGCCCAGGTGGCGCAGGCGGCGCACCAGGTGCGGCGAAATCTCGACCGCATCCTCCAGCACCTTCTTGGCGGCCGCGTTCTGGCCCATGGCCAGCAGGGTCTGGGCCAGCAGGTCGTAGGCTGCCATCAGGCGCGGATACTGGAGGATCAGGCCCTCCAGGGTCTGCTGGGCCTCGGGATACTTCTCCTGGCCGAACTGGCAGCGCGCCAGCCCCAGGTAGGCCCAGCCTACCGGCTTGCTCATCAGGATGGCCTGGTAGGCCAGCTCTGCCTCGGCGAGCTCGCCGTGGCCGGCCAGCAGCTCGGCGCGCAGGCGCGCGAAGTCGGCGGCATAGCGGTCCTTGCGCTGCTCGGCATCCTGGCAGGTGCGGATGGCCTTGCGCAGGCTGCCCAGGGCCGCCAGCTCATGCACGGGCAGCAGGGCGGCGCGCTTCCCGGCCGCGCGGGTGATGCGCTGCAGCAGGGTCTCGGCCGTGAAGGGCTTGAGCACGTAGTCGGTCGGGGCCAGTTCGGCCGCGCCGATGACCTTGCTGTACACGCCTTCGGCCGTCAACATGATGAAGATGGTGGACGGGTCGATCAGCTTGTTGTGGCGCAGGTCTTCCAGCAGTTGCTGGCCATCCTGGCCGCTGTCGCCGCTGCCGCTGCCCAGGTCGTATTCGCACAGGACGATGTCGTAGGCCTTGCGGGACAGCTGGCGGACGGCCGTGCCGGCGCTCACCGCATGGTCGATGCGGGTAATGCCGGCCTGGCCCAGCGTGGTTTGGAGGTTGCCGCGCATACCCTGGCTGGGGTCCACGATCAGCACCGACATGTCCTTCAATTCTGCCATCTTCAGTTCCCCGGGATATCAGTGTAAGCATACTGCAAGGCAAGATAAAAATGGTGGGGAACGGGGCTGTTGGCCCCCATTTAAGGGCAAAATGTTGCTTGTAGCGTCCGATTTTGGGCCAGGACCGCCTGTCTGGCGCGTGGCTAAAAGGGTATAATGCGCGCAAAGGAAAATCCGCATCATCCACGCACGTGTCGAGCACTCTTTAATTGCCCTTTAATCCGCAGCCTTGCTGCATCAGCCACCTCTCCACTATGTTGATACTGCCGGGCTCCAACGCCCTGTCCGCATTCCGTAGCCAACGCCTGTTGACCCAATTGCAAGCAGCGCTGCCCTCCATCGCCGCCGTCCAGGCCCGTTATGTCCACTTCATCGACGCCGCCGCGCCGCTGTCGGCCGACGAGACGGCCCGCCTGCGCGCGCTGCTCACCTATGGCGAACCGGCCCATCCCGACAACACCGACGGCGCGGCCGAGGAATTCGTCGTGATCCCGCGCTTCGGCACCATTTCGCCGTGGGCGTCCAAGGCCACGGACATCGTGCACAACTGCGGCATGCACCACATCAAGCGCGTCGAGCGCGGCGTGGCCTACCGCATCAACCTGAAGACCGGCATCCTGGGTAGCAGCCTGGGCGCGCCCAAGAAGCTGTCGGACCAGGAAGTGCAGCAGGTGGTCGCCCTGATCCACGACCGCATGACGGAATCCGTGCTGCGCAGCGCCGAGGACGCCGCCGGCCTGTTCCGCGAACTGGAAGCCCGTCCGCTGGAAACCGTGGACGTGATCGGCATGGGCAAGGTGGCCCTGGAGAAGGCCAATGTGGACCTGGGCCTGGCCATGTCGGACGACGAGGTCGAGTACCTGGACGCCGCCTTCACCAAGGCCGGCCGCAACCCTACCGACGTGGAACTGATGATGTTCGCCCAGGCCAACAGCGAACACTGCCGCCACAAGATCTTCAACGCCGACTGGACCATCGACGGCGCCGCGCAAGCCAAATCCCTGTTCGGCATGATCAAGAACACCCACCAGCTGGCGCCCAAGGGCACGGTGGTGGCGTACAGCGACAACTCGTCCATCATCGAAGGCGCGCCAGTGACGCGCTTCTACCCGCGCGCGGGCCAGGAATATCGCCCCAGCACCGAGCTGGTCCACACCCTGATGAAGGTCGAGACCCACAACCACCCGACCGCCATCTCCCCGTTCCCGGGCGCCTCCACCGGCGCCGGCGGCGAGATCCGCGACGAGGGCGCGACCGGGCGCGGCGCCAAGCCCAAGGCCGGCCTGACCGGCTTCACCGTGTCCAACCTGCTGCTGCCGGGCGCCGTGCGTCCGTGGGAAAATGCCTCGGTGGTCACTGCCCCCGTGGCCCAGTACCGCAGCGACGTCCACGCCTACGGCAAGCCGGAGCGCATCGCCTCGCCGCTGCAGATCATGATAGACGGTCCGCTGGGCGGCGCCGCCTTCAGCAATGAGTTCGGCCGTCCGGTGCTGGGCGGCTACTTCCGTACCTACGAGCAGAACGTAGGCCAGTCCTACGCTGGCGGGCCGGAGACCGTGTATGGCTACCACAAGCCCATCATGATTGCCGGCGGCATCGGCAGCATTGCAGCCCAGCACACCCACAAGAACGATATTCCGGTCGGCAGCCTGCTGGTGCAGCTGGGCGGTCCCGGCATGCGCATTGGCATGGGCGGCTCGGCCGCCTCCTCGATGGCGACCGGCACCAACACGGCCGACCTGGACTTCGACTCGGTCCAGCGCGGCAACCCGGAAATGGAACGCCGCGCCCAGGAAGTGATCAACGGCTGCTGGCAGCTGGGCCAGGACAATCCCATCATTTCCATCCATGACGTGGGCGCGGGCGGCCTGTCCAACGCCTTCCCGGAAATCACCAATGACGCCAAGCGCGGCGCCATCTTCGACCTGCGCAAGGTGCCGCTGGAAGAAAGCGGCATGGCGCCCAAGGAAATCTGGTCCAACGAATCGCAGGAACGCTATGTGCTGGCCATTGCGCCGGAAAGCCTGCCCGTGTTCCAGGCCCTGTGCGAGCGCGAGCGCTGCCCGTTTGCCGTGGTCGGCACCGCCACCGAGGAACGCCAGCTCAAGCTGATTGACCCGGAACTGGGCAACAACCCGGTCGATATGCCGATGGAAGTCCTGCTGGGCAAGCCGCCCAAGATGCAGCGCGACGTGCACCATGTGCAGCATAATTATCCACCTATCGACCTGACCGGCATCGAGCTGGAAGAGGCCGCCAAGCGCGTGCTGCTGCTGCCCACCGTGGGCGACAAGTCCTTCCTGATCACCATCGGCGACCGTACCGTGGGTGGCATGAGCGTGCGCGACCAGATGGTCGGCCCCTGGCAGGTGCCGGTGGCCGATTGCGCCGTCACCGCCATGAGCTACGAAGGCTACCTGGGCGAGGCCATGGCCATGGGCGAGCGCACCCCGCTGGCCGTGATCGACGCCGCCGCTTCCGGCCGCATGGCCGTGGGCGAGACCATCACCAACCTGGCCGCCGCGTCCATCAGCGAGATCGGCAACATCAAGCTGTCGGCCAACTGGATGGCGGCCTGCGGCCAGCCCGGCCAGGACGCGGCCCTGTTCGACACCGTGAAGGCGGTCGGCATGGAGCTGTGCCCGGCACTGGGCATCAGCATCCCGGTCGGCAAGGATTCCCTGTCCATGCGCACCACCTGGCGCGACGGCGAACAGGACAAGGCCGTGATCTCCCCAGTGTCGCTGATCGTGTCCGGCTTCTCGCCGGTCTACGACGTGCGCAAGTCGCTGACCCCGCAACTCCGCACCGATGCCGGCGACACCGCCATCATCCTGATCGACCTGGGCCGGGGCAAGAACCGCCTGGGCGGATCGGCCCTGGCGCAAGTCATGGGCCAGCTGGGCAACAGCGTGCCGGACGTGGACTCGCCGGACGACCTGAAAGCCTTCTTTACCGCCATCCAGCAGCTGAACGCCGACGGCAAGCTGCTGGCCTACCATGACCGTTCTGATGGCGGCCTGTACGCCACCCTGGTGGAAATGGCCTTTGCCGGCCGCGCCGGCCTGTCCATCAACCTGGACATGCTGACCCTGGGAGACGAAAACGCAGCCGACTGGGGCGACGCCAAGAACTGGGCCGGCCAGGTGGCCGAGCGCCGCAACGAGCTGACCCTGGCGGCCTTGTTTGCCGAGGAGCTGGGCGCCGTGATACAAGTGCGCGCCGAGCAGCGTTCGGAAGTCATGGACGTGCTGCGCGCCCACAACCTGGGCGCTTGCAGCCACATCATCGGCAAGCCCAACGACCGTGGCGTGATCGAATTCACGCGTGACGCCAAGATCATCTACCAGCAACCGCGCTCTGCGCTGCACCGCCTGTGGAGCGAAACCAGCTGGCGCATCGCCCGCCTGCGCGACAATCCGGCCTGCGCCGACGCCGAGTACGACCGCCTGCTGGACGAGCAGGACCCCGGCATCACGCCCAAGATCACGTTCGACATGGGCGAAAACGTGGCCGCGCCCTTCCTGGCCACCGGCGTGCGCCCGCGCGTGGCCATCCTGCGCGAGCAGGGCGTCAACTCGCATATCGAGACGGCCTGGGTCATGTACCAGGCCGGCTTCACGGCGGTCGACGTGCACATGAGCGACCTGATTGCCGGCCGCTTCAAGCTGGACGATTTCCAGGGCCTGATCGCCGTCGGCGGCTTCTCCTACGGCGACGTGCTGGGCGCGGGCGAAGGCTGGGCCAAGACCATCCTGTTCAACGCCGCGCTGTCGGAGCAGTTCGCGCGCTTCTTCCAGCGCACCGATACCTTCGGCCTGGGCGTGTGCAACGGCTGCCAGATGATGAGCAACCTCAAATCCATCATCCCCGGCGCTCATGCCTGGCCCAAGTTCACCGCCAACAAGTCGGAGAAATTCGAGGCCCGCTTCTCGATGGTGGAAGTGCTCAGTTCGCCGTCCATCTTCTTCCAGGGCATGGCCGGCACCCAGACGCCGATCGCCATCGCCCACGGCGAGGGCTATGCCGATTTCAGCCAGACCGGCTTCATCGACGAGGCGGTCGTCGCCATGCGCTTTGTCGATAACCGCGGCGCCGCTACGGAAGCCTATCCCTACAACCCGAACGGCTCGCCGCAGGGTATCACCTCGGTCACCACGCCCGATGGCCGCTTCACGGTGATGATGCCGCACGCCGAGCGCGTGTTCCGCTCGGTGCAGCAATCCTGGCACCCGGAAGCCTGGGGCGACGATAGCCCGTGGATGCGCATGTTCCGCAATGCGCGCAAGTTCGTGGGCTGATAGCATATAGCCGCACCAAAAGCCGGGGTGACCCGGCTTTTTTTATTCGGAGGAGAAATGACAATAGCTTGGGAAGTATTTACACCATGGTCCGCCCTGGCCGGCGGGGTACTCATCGGCTTGGCCGCAGCCGTGCTGATTTTATTCAATGGCCGCATCGCCGGCATCAGCGGAATATTGGGCGGGCTGTTAAGGCCCGCAAAAGGCGATATTGCCTGGCGCATCGCTTTTATTGGCGGCTTGATCGTTGCCGCATTCCTGTATGGGCATGCCGATAATATCCATATCGAGGCTGGTAATACGGAGTTGATTATCGGCGGACTGCTGGTGGGATATGGCACCCGTTATGGATCGGGCTGCACCAGCGGCCATGGCGTATGTGGACTATCGCGCTTGTCTCCCCGTTCACTGGCAGCCACGGGATTATTCATGGCAGCCGGTTTTATTACCGTGTATTTGATACGGCATGCATAGGAGCCGCCATGGCGATCATTATTGCTTTCATTGCGGGTGGGATATTCGGATTGGGCTTGTCCATTTCCGGGATGGTCAATCCCGGCAAGGTGCTGGGGTTTCTCGACCTGGCGGGACGCTGGGACCCTTCTCTGGCGCTGGTCATGGGCGGCGCGGTGGCGGTCGGGCTGCTGGCGTTCTCCATCGCCCGGCCCCGTGGCAAGACCCTACTGGGAGGCGCGCTGGCATTGCCAGCCGCACGCGGGATAGACCGTCCACTGGTGATCGGCGCCATCCTGTTCGGCGTGGGCTGGGGCATTGCCGGCCTGTGCCCAGGACCCGCGCTGGCCGGCCTGGGCTTGGGGCTACCCAAGGTGGCCGTGTTCGTGACCGCCATGCTGGCCGGCATGGGGCTGTTTGAGTGGCTCAAACGCTGAAACCAAGCCAGCTTCTGGCGTGAACAAGCCAGAAGCTGGCCGCAAGGCGTAAAAAAAGCGCCTCCGGAGAGGCGCTTTGCGAGCATGCAGGCCAGGATTACTGGACCTTGGCTTTTTTCAGCAGTTCGTCGCGGTAGGCGGCGATTTTCTTTTGCTGCAGCATTTCGGCGATTTGCGGCTTGGCTTCCTCGAACGAAGGGAACTTGGTGGCGCGCGATTCTTCCAGCTTGATCACGTGGTAGCCGAATTCGGTCTTGACCGGGGTCTGGGTGATTTCACCGTTCTTCAGCGCCACCATGGCGTCGGCAAATGGCTTGACCAGGCGGGTGGGGGACGTCCAGCCCAGGTCGCCGCCATTATTGGCGGAACCATCTTTCGACACCTTGGCCAGTTCCTCGAATTTACCGCCCGCTTTCAGCTTGGCGATAATATCCTTGGCTTCCTGTTCGGTGGCCACCAGGATATGACGTGCGTGGTATTCCTTGTCGCCGGCCTGGGCCTTGTATTTATCGTATTCAGCCTTGATATCGGCGTCCTTGACCGGATTCTTTTTGACGTAATCGGCCAGCATGGCGTTGATGATAATACTCTGGCGGGTATTCTCGAGTGCGGCCTTGACTTCCGGCTTGTTGCCGAAGCCTTGCTTGTCCGCTTCCTGTATCAGGACTTCACGGGCAATCAATTCCTTTTTCACCGCCTCGCGCAATTGCGGGGTATCGGTTTGCTGGCCTTGGGCCACGACTTGCTTGACCATTTGATCGAGCTTGGCAGCGGGAATTGCCTTGCCATTGACGGTGGCAACATTTTGCGCGAAAGCCGGGGCTGCCACTACGGCGATCAGTGCTAACAACAGGCGGGCTGGCTTCAACATCATTATGAAATCCTATCAATAAAAAATAAAACGCGCAAAATAAAACGCGCCTCGGGGCGCTTTTGCACTACATAAAAGCGAACCGGCGCCGCTGAGGGCGCCGGCCGGCAATTACTGAACCTTGGCTTTTTTCACCAGTTCTTCCTGATACGCAGCGACTTTCTTCTGCATCAGCGCTTCCGCGATTTGCGGTTTCACTTCTTCCAGGGTCGGCAGCTTGGCGGGACGAATGTCATCCACCTTGATCACGTGGAAACCGTTCGGGGTTTGCACGGGTTTTTCGGTGACCTGGCCTTTTTGCAGGCCGACGAAGGCAGCTGAGAACACGGGCGGGAAGGCGCCGGGCGATGCCCAGTCCAGGTCGCCGCCATTGGCTGCGGAACCGGTGTCCTTCGATTGCTTGGCCAGATCCTCGAACTTGGCGCCGCCTTTCAGCTTGGCGATCACGTCGTTGGCTTCGGCTTCGGTGCCCAGCAGTATATGGCGCACATGGTATTCCTTGTCGCCGGCCTGGGCTACGTAGCGGTCGTACTCGGCCTTGATGTCGGCGTCCGACACCTTGTTCTTGGTCAGGTAGTCGTTCACCAGGGCGTTGACGATGATGGCCTGGCGGGCGTTCTCGATCTGGGTCTTGACGTTGGCATCCTTGCCGAAGCCTTGCTTTTCCGCTTCCTGCATCATGACTTCACGGCCGATCAGGTCCTTCTTGATCAGTTCGCGCAGTTGCGGCGAATCCGGCTGCTGGCCTTGCGCGACCACTTGTTTGACCACTGCCTCGACGCGCGAGCTGGGGATGGGCTTGCCATTCACCACGGCGACGTTTTGAGCGTAAGCAGGTACTGCGGCGGCAGCGAGCAGTGCAATCAGCAATTGAGCTGGCTTGAAAGTCATTATTAATTCCTGTATGGGGAAAAAGTTTGAGCGAAAAGTGCTTGGTGCAGGAGATTTGATCAGCTATCGGTCTGGATGTTCACATTTTTGAAGACTTACTCGGGATCGCCCCTGTACCGCGACTACATCATACTTCCGACGGTGCCAATGCGGTAATGGCCAATGCATGAATTTCTTTATGCATCATATCGTGCACGGAATCATACACGAGACGATGCCTTGTGACGAGTTTATGACCTTCAAATTGTAACGAAACAATTCTTACCGTGTAATGGCCCCCACCGGAGGCGGCGCCGGCATGGCCGGCGTGCAAGTGGGAATCGTCGGTAATGGTTAATTCCACTGGAGAAAGGGCCGCTTCCAGCCGTTCGCGCATGCGCTGGGCACGGGTATCGCTCATGCCTGCTCCTTGATATGGCGCGACAGGTAAATGGTCTGCAGCACGATGAAGACAAACATGATGCCGGTCGAGCCGAAAGCCTTGAAGCTGACCCAGGCATCGGTATTTCCTTTGAACAGCACGAACGCCACCCACCAGTTGAGCACGCCCATGGCGGTGAAAAAGCCTATCCACACCAGGTTGAGGCGGTTCCAGGCCTGGTCGGGCAAGTCCACCATTTCCTCCATGGATTTGCGCATCAGGTTTTTCTTGAAGAGGTATTGGGCCACCAGCAGGCTGGCGGCGAAGAACCAGTACACGATGGACAGCTTCCACTTGATGAAGTCTTCATCGTGCAGGTAAATGGTCAGGCCGCCGAACACGACGAACAGCACCAGCGACACCCACAAGATCCCGTCCACCTTGCGCCCGCGCAGCTTGAGCCACGCGATCTGGCCCATGGTGGCCAGGATGCCGGCCAGCGTGGCCAGCACCATGGGCGCCTGCTCGGCGTTGACCGAACCGCCGGACAGGATGGCGCTCAGGTGGGCGTTGGCAAAGGCCTCGGCCTCGGCGCTGTAGTGGCCGGCTATCTTGTACACGCCAAAGAACAGCAGGACGGGAATGAAGTCGAACAGGAATTTCATGGGGTCTGGTGACGCTTATGTCGGAATTATTTATTGATCGGGTCGAAACGCAGCGACGCCGAATTGATGCAATAACGCAGGCCCGTTGGCGGCGGACCGTCCGGGAACACGTGGCCCAGGTGGGCATCGCATACGGCGCAAATGGTTTCGGTGCGCAGCATACCATGGCTGCGGTCCACCTTCTCGATCACCTTGGAGGGATCGAGCGGCTCGAAATAGCTGGGCCAGCCGCAGCCGGAGTCGAACTTGGCGTCCGAGCGGAACAGCGGGGTGTTGCAGCAAACGCAGGTGTAGATGCCTTCCTCATGGTGGTCCCAGTACTTGCCCGTGAAGGCGCGCTCGGTGGCGGCGTGGCGCGTCACCTGGTACTGGATAGGGTCGAGTTCGGCACGCCATTCGGCGTCGGTTTTGTGGACTTTGTCGTTCATGATCGCTTTCTCAGGAAGAACAGCTGACTTCTAGGTGGCTGGCCCAGTCCGGCGGCAGGGCCGCGTACTGTTCGTACTCGGGCTGCTCGTCGTAGGGGCGTTGCAAGACGGTGAGCAGGCGGGCCACTTCGCTGTAGTCCTTGTTCTGGGCTTTTTCGATGGCCACCTGCGCCAGGTAGTTGCGTAGCACGTATTTGGGGTTGGCCGCGTTCATCGCAAGCTTGCGCTTGCCATCCTCGATGCCCTCGGCCCGCAGGCGTTCGCGGTATCGCACGGCCCAGGCATCGAAGGCCGGGCGGTCGATGAACTGGTCGCGCAAATCCTCGTCGGCGGCCGGGTTGTCCAGTTGCAGGCTGCCCAGCAGGCGGAAGAACAGGGTGAAATCGACATGGTTGGCCTGCATCAGCGAGAACATGGCGTCGAACAGGGTGCTGTCGTCCTCGCGCACTTCGTTCAGGCCGAGCTTGCGGTGCAGCAGCTCGTCCAGCTTGGCGCTGAATTCGGCCTGGTAGATGTCGAGCGCGGCCTGCGCTTGTTCCACTTCGCCGATCAGCGGCAGCAGGGCCTGGCCCAGGGCGTAGCAGTTCCAGTGGCCGATCTGCGGCTGCATGGCGTAGGAATAGCGTCCGCCCTGGTCGGTGTGGTTGCAGATGTGGCGCGCATTGAAGGCGTCCATGAAGCCGAACGGGCCGTAATCGAGGGTCAGGCCGAGGATGGACATGTTATCCGTGTTCATCACCCCATGCATGAAGCCGACCGCCTGCCAGTGGGCGATCATGTGGGCCGTGCGGCGTGTCACCTCGGCCAGGAAAGCCTGGTACGGGTTGGCTTCCGCGCGCAATTGCGGATAAAAGCGGTCTATCACGTAGTCGGCCAGCAGTTTCAGCTCGTCGTTCCTGCGCTGGTAGAACCAGTGCTCGAAGGAGCCGAAGCGCACGAAGCTGGGCGCCATGCGCACCACCACGGCGGCCGTTTCCACGGTTTCGCGTATCACGCCCTGGTCCGATCCGGCCACCGACAGGGCGCGCGAGGTCGGAATGCCGAGCGCATGCATGGCTTCCGAGCACAGGAATTCACGGATGGAGGAGCGCAGCACGGCGCGGCCGTCGCCCATGCGCGAGTAGGGCGTCAGGCCGGCGCCTTTCCATTGCAGTTCCATGGGGCCTTGCGGCGTGTCGACGTCGCCCAGCAGGATGGCGCGGCCGTCGCCCAGTTGGCCGGCCCAGACCCCGAACTGGTGGCCGGAATACACGGCCGCCAGGGGCTGGGCGCTGTCCGGCACGGTATTGCCGATCAGGATGGCCAGGCTGTCCGGCGTAGCCAGGGTGGCCGCGTCCAACCCTATCAGTTCGGCGGCCGGCGCGCTGGCCGCCACCAGGTAAGGCGCGGGCAGCGGCGTGGGCATCAGCCGGGTGTAGAAGGCGGGCGGCAAGGACGCGTAGGAGTGGCCCAGCGTCAGGTTGGCGGCAGTGATGGCGGTTCCAGTCTCAAAGTTGATTGCGGCGATTTTACCGCAAGCCGCAAGATCAGGAAGCGCACCGCTGCGATCCGCCATCGTTACATACAGCAACGATGGCCCGGGGCGGCGTGGCCACTCGGATCACTGGCCCGGCTGCTTACTACCCTGCGGACCGAAGCCGGCCAAGGGCAGCTCCGGCAGGAACAGCAGGGCCACCAGCCCGCATCCCACCATCACGGCGCCGGCGCCAAAGGTCAGGGCGATGGCGTGGCGGTACACCGCCACCGTCAGCGCCTGCAGCTGGGCCGCCGCGCCGGCCGCTGCGTGCAAACCGCGTCCGCCCGTCATGGCCACCGCCTGGATGCCATGTGCATGCAGCTGGCGCGCTAGGATGGCGCCGGAGCCCGTCACTCCCAGCAAGCCGCCCAGCGAGCGGAAGAAGGTCAGCATGGCCGTGCCCACGCCGCGCCGTGCCAGCGGCAGGGCGTTCTGCACCGCCACCGTCATGTTGGGCATCACCAACCCCAGCCCGAAGCCCAGCGCGAAGATGCACGGTTCGATCATCCAGTACCCCCAGCCCTGTTCCATGGCCCAGGCCAGCATGGCGAAGGCCGCCGTGGCCACGCCCAGGCCCCACACCTGGGCCGCCTTGTAGCGCCCGGACCTGGCCAGCCAGCGTCCGTTCAGCATGGACGACAGCACCAGGCCCACCATCATGGCCACCGTCAGCAGGCCGGAGCTGGCCGGGCTGCTGCCCATCACCACCTGAAAAAACAGGGGGAAGAACACGCTGGCGCCCATCAGGCCCATGAAGGTCATGGCCATCACCACCACGCCGACGTTGAAGCTGCGGCTATGGAACAGGTCGGGCGGCAGCACCGGCTCCGGCACGCGCCGCACGTGGACCAGCAGGCCGGCGCCCAGGGCCAGTGCCAGGCCGCCGCAGATGGCGATTTCGGCCGAATCCCACGGCCATTCGGTGCCGCCCAGCGCCAGCACCAGCAGCAGGGCGGTGACGGCGCCGGTCAGCAGCACGGAGCCGAGATAATCGATCTTGTGCGCATGGCTGCGGTTGGGGCGGCGCAGGGACCGGGCGATGGCATAAAAGGCCACCGCGCCCACGGGCAGGTTGACATAGAAAATCCAATGCCAGGACAGCGCATCCGTGATCAGCCCGCCCAGCACCGGCCCCAGCACGCTGGTGACGGCAAATACGATGGGGACGATGCCCTGGCGCTTGCCGCGTTCGTGCGGCGGCACCAGATCGCCAATGATGATTTGCGCCAGCGGCATGAAGCCGCCCGCGCCCAGGCCCTGGATGGCGCGGAAGATGATCAGTTCCGTCATGTTCTGCGCCAGCCCGCATAGCACCGAACCCAGCAGGAAGGTCAGGATGGCAGTGAAGATCAGCGGGCGGCGGCCATACTGGTCGCTCAGCTTGCCGTACAGCGGCATGGTGGCCGTGGAGGCCAGCACATAGGCCGTCACCACCCAGGACAGGTGCGCCATGCCGCCCAGCTCGGACACGATGCGGGGCAGGGCGGTGGCCACGATGCTCTGGTCCAGCGCGCCGAGGGCCAGCACGGCCATCAGGCCCAGGTAGACCGAACGGATTTCGCGCTCCGTGGGCGGCTGCGCGTAGTGGTTGGCGCTCTGCTCTGGCGCCGGATGTTCGGGTTTATTCATCGATGATCTCATTGAGGATGGTAAGGGCCTGGCCCAGGAGGGCCTGCGATGCGGGCGGCAGCCGGTTGACCTTGCCGGCCAGCCATTCCTGGCGCCGGGCCCGGTGCTGCCGCATTTTTTCCAAGCCCAGGTCTGTGATATGCAGGCCGATGCGGCGGCGGTCGCCGGTGTCGGCGGCGCGCGCCACCAGCCCGGCTTCCTCGAGGGCCTTGATGTGGCCGCTGATGGTGGGGCCGCGCAGCTTTTCCATGCGCGCCAGCTCGGCCACGCCGATGCCGGGATGCTCGAGGATGTTCACCAGCAGCAGCTTCTGGATCAGGCTGATGCTTTCGTGTTCGCTTTCCTGGCGCCGCAGTTCTCGTACCAGGCGCTGCAGGGTCAGGCGCAGCTGGTCGGCCAGCTGGTTTGGTTCGGTCACTTCATGGCTCCAAGATAGATAGGCTACCTATCTATCTTGGCACGCCGGCGAGCCGCCGGCAAGGAGTGAACTGTATCGGAATGTATCAGGCGGCGATGGCGGGCAGTTCGCGCGCCAGGCGCTCGAGCAGGCGGTCGACTTCGAACACGGTCAGGGTCTGGCGTTGGCCGTTGTGCTCGAGGTCGATCACGTCCGGCATGTCATTGCGCACATCGTGCTCGCTCACCTGCACGCGCAGCATCCTGGGCGCCGTGAAGCGCTGGCTGGCGTTGATGGTGAGGATGTTCTGCACGCCGTCCACCAGCAGGCCGTAGCGCTCGTCGCCCCGCTCGATGACGAGGATCTTGGCCTGGCTGGTGTCGGCCATGGGCGGCATGGCGTACAGCAGGCGCAGGTCGATCACGCTGATCATCTGCTGGCGCAGGTTGAGCATGCCACGCATGAAGTGTGGCAGTCCCGGCGGGCGCGCCATGTGATCCGTGTAGTCGATGATTTCGCGCACCTGTTTGATCTCGACCGCGAACACGCTCTCCAGGGCGAAAGCCAGGTAGACCTGCCGCTGCGCCTGCCTGGCCGTTGCGGCCGCCGGCCGCTTGGCGGCGTCCGGATAGAGATTGTCGTGGCCACTGCGCATGTCCTTGATTTCCTGCTGGGACAGGATCTCCGCATGGTTGAGCAGGATGACTTCCTCATCCGTGCCGGGCTTGTGGACGCAGCCGGCGAACATGCCGGCGCGCGCCTTGCTCAGCAGCGGGATGGGCATGAGCTCGTCGCTGAAATAGCTGACGATGCTGTCCACTGTGTCCACCAGGAAGCCGATGGTGGTGTCCGCGATGCGCACCACCATGATGCGCTCGCCGGGCAGGAATTCGCGTCCGGCCGGATCGGCGGCCGCCTTGGACGGCGCGCCGCCGGCCAGCATGGTGGCAAAATCGACCACCGCCACCGGATGGCCGCGGAAGTTGATGCGCCCCAGGCACAGCTTGCTGTTCAGGATGGAAGGCTGCAATTCCGGCACGGCGATGATTTCCTGGATCGCGCCCATCTCGAAGGCGAACAAGGACTGGCCCGCGCGGAAGCTGACGCACTGGCGGCGCTGGCCCACGGCGTGCAGGTGGCGTTGGTCCTTGTTCCTGGCGGCGGCCTGCAGGGCCAGCACCTGGGGCACGTTCTCGATGCGCACCAGGGCGTCGGGATCGAGCACCTGCAGCAGCCGCTCGCCTTCGCCCAGCAGGATGGTGCCGGCCACCACGCCGCGTTTCTCGCCGTCGGCATAGCTGAGCGTGCTGCGCTGGTCGGGCCGCACGCGCAGGATTTCGCCGGTGGAGTGGAACAGGATGCCGACCAGCACCTGCTGGTAGTCAAGGATGGCGATCTTGTGGGCCGGATCGGCGGCCGGCGCAGCGGGATCGAAAATACGGGCCAGATTGACCACCGGAATTACCGTGCCGCGCAAGGTGAACATGCCGGCCAGGAAGGCCGGCGCCAGCGGCAGGACCGTGATCCTGTCGGGGAAGTTCACCACTTCGCGGATGCAGATGGCGGGCAGGGCAAATTCGTCATGGCCCAGGTGGAAGGAGCCGAACAGCTCCATGCCTTGGGCAGCGGCGGCGGACGGGACGGGAGTGGCGGTGGTGTCAGTAGTGTGCATGCTGGCTTTCCTGTTGGGGCGCCTGGATCTCGCGCACAAAGCAGAGTTGTTCGGCGCAGTCGACCAGCATGGTGCGGCCACGGTGACCGCCCACGCGGCTGTAGTGCACGTTCAAGCTGTATTGGCGCAGGATTTTCTGGGCGGCGGCGACGTTCTGTTCGCCGATGTGCAGGCGGCTGGAGCACCCGCTCAGCATGTTGGCGCCGCCCGCCAGGTAGACCTCGATATCGCCGTAATCGTCCTGGTGCACGCCCATCAGGCGCAGCAGCTCGGGGACGGCGCGGCTGACGTAGCGGCCGCACTGGCCGCCACTGCACTCGCCGCCGGCGGGCTCGGGCAGGAGGCAGTGCGCCAGGCCGGACACGCCGCCTTTTTTCCAGAGCAGGGCGATGCCGACGCAGGAACCCAGCACGGCCTGCAGCTGCTCGGTGCGGGCGCCCACCTTGAGGTGGCCCATGGCGACCATGGCGCGGAAATCTTCCTGCAGGGCGCGGCTGCCGGGCGCGCGCGGGCTGGCGCGGCGGTCGCTGTCCGGAGGAGCGTCGGTAGTGATCATGATGCGGTACTCTTTTCTATCGTGTAAATCATGGGCCGCAGCGGACGGAAACAGGTGTCCATGGCGGCAATGGTTTCCTGCTCGCCGATCACCAGCCGGGCGTGCGGCGCCATGCTGTGGCTGGCCTGGTCCAGCACGATCTGCTGGTGTTCCGGGTCGAAGTAAATCATGACATTACGCAGGAACACCAGGTCGAACTGGCGCGGCTGGCGCAGCCGGTGCAGCAGGTTGTGCCGGGCCAGCTCCACGTGTTTTTTCAGCGTCTCGGAGGCCTTCAGGCCCTTGGCGCTGGCCTGGAAATACTTCTTCGCCAGCTGCGGATAGGCGCTTTGCAAGCGTTCCACGGAACGCCCGCCATAGTCGCCCTGCGCCGCCTGGTCCAGGATTTGCTGCGAGATGTCGGTGGCCAGGATGTGGTAACGGAAGCCCGGGTGGGCGGCCGCGAACTCCTCGCACAGCATGGCAATGGAATACATTTCCTCGCCGCTGGCGGCGGCCGCCGACCAGATGCGCAGCGTCTGGCCCGCATGCTCGCGTAGCCACTGGGGCAGGAATTCCTGCTCCACGTAATCCCACACCGGCGGCGTGCGGAAGAACAGGGTGTCGTTGGTGGTCACCAGGTCGATGAAGTGCGGCAGCTCGCTGCGGTCGCGCTGCACCTTGTCCAGGTAGGCCTGGTAGCTGTCCAGCGCCAGCGCCTGCATGCGCGGGCGCAGGCGTCGCTCCAGCAGCACGCTCTTGCGTTCATTCATGGCAATGCCCGTATGTAGCCGGACAAGGCCGATGAAGGCCGCCAGCGTGGCCTCGTTCAGTCCCGCTTCCATGGTTTCAGACCGTGAAGCCGGAGACGGTCTGGTTCAGATTGCCGGCACGCCCGTTCAAGCCCTCGATGGAGCGCGCGATGCTGTCGCAGGAGGCGGCAGTCTTCTCGGTTTCCTCGGCGATGTACTGGATCGCCGTGCTGACCTCGCGCGCCGTCAGCGATTGCTCGTTGGCGGCGGTGGAAATGTCGGAAATGGCGCGCGTGGTCTTGGCCACGCCGGCCACGATCTTGTCGAAGGCGTCGCTGGCCTGGCGCGAGATTTCGCTGCCGGCCGAAACCCGCTTGACGGACTCGTTGATCAGCTTGGAGATTTCCTTGGTCGCCTGCGACGAGCGTTCGGCCAGCTTGCGCACCTCGTCGGCCACCACCGAGAAGCCCAGGCCGTGCTCGCCGGCGCGCGCCGCCTCGATGGCCGCGTTAAAGGCCAGCATATTGGTCTGGCTGGCGATCTCGCTGATGACCTTGACGATCTCGCCTATGTCTTCCGAGGAGCGGTTGATCAGGTCCATGGCCTCGATGGACTTGGCCACCGCCTTGGCGCCGATCTCCGCCTCCTCCTGGGTGGCCTTGGCCACGGCGTCGGCATGGTTGCTGTTACTGGCGATTGAGGTGATGGACTGGGTCAGGCCATCGATGGACGCATTCATTTCCTCCACGGTGGCGCCCAGGGCCTGGGTGCCGGAAGCCACGCCGCTGGAGCGCTCGGCGATGGTGTGGGCGGCCGAGCTGAAGCCGCTGGCGGCGTCCACCACTTCGCCTATCACCTTGCGCAGGTCGGCGATCATCTTGCTGATGCCGGCGCCCAACTGGTCCAGCGGGGTGTCGCCGTTGACTTCGATGGTGCTGGTCAGGTCGCCCGAGGCGGCGCGCTCGACGGCGGCCAGCAGATAGGAGATCTTTTTCGCGTCGCTCTCGGCCTTGGCCTTGACGCTGGCCTCCAGTTTCACCTGTTCGGTCACGTCCGTGGCGTATTTGACCACCTTGTAGGGTTTGCCATTGAGATCCAGGATGGGATTATAAGTGGCTTGTATCCATACTTCTTTGCCATCATTGCCAATTCGTTTATACAGGCCGCTGTCAAATTCACCGCGATTCAATTTTTGCCAGAAACGCTTATATTCCGGACTCGATACGAATTCGGGCTCGCAGAATATGCGGTGGTGCTCGCCCTTGATATCTTCCAATTCATATCCCATGACGGCAAGGAAATTATCATTGGCGCAAAGAACCTGTCCTTGCATGTCGAACTCAATCACGGCCTGGGCCTTGTTGATGGCGCTGACCAAGCCTTCGAACAGGGCGTTGCGCTGCTTGTTGGCGGTCACGTCGGTGGCGAACTTGACCACCTTGTACGGCACCCCGTTCGCGTCCATGATGGGGTTGTACGACGCATTGATCCAGATTTCACGGCCATCCTTGGCGATACGCTTGTACTCGCCACGGTCGAGCTCACCACGGCCCAGCTTGGCCCAGAACTGCCGGTACTCGTCGCTGGCGGCGTACTCCGCGTCCACGAACATGGTATGGCTGCGGCCCTGCACCTCACCCAGGGTATAGCCCAGGGCGCGCAGGAAGTTGTCGTTGGCGTGCAGGATCTTTCCTTCCAGGTCGAATTCGATGACAGCGGCGGCGCGGTTCAGCGCAGCGTTAATGGCCTGGAATTCAAGTTCCTGTGAGTTAATAGCCTGGCTGGGAGCATTCATGATTATCCTGTAATGTCGAGAAATAATGTTAAATACTTAAATGCCGTAGATAAATGTGACATTTGGTGAGAATTAACCGGATATTCAGGGGCGGGGAATTCAGGCGGGTTATTTATTATTTTCCTGATCCGTATTAAACACAAGTGTAATGAGCGGTATTTTTTTCTGATGTACTTTCTAGGAGACAATTTTGAGTATCAGTAAAAACACGATCGTTCGTTTCCTTGAGGTATAGTAGGCGGGTTCGCACCAGCACAAGGAAAAGACATGAGCGCTGATTACCAGCTGCACGGCTCCGTCGCCGTCATCACCCTGAACAATCCCCCTGTCAACGGCATGGGATTGGCCACCCGCACGGCTGCGGTGCAGGGCATACAGCGGGCCCTGGCGGACGATGCCGTCAAGGCCATCGTGATCACTGGCGCCGGCAAGGCGTTTTCAGGCGGCGCCGACATCAAGGAATTCAATACGCCGCAAGCCCTGGCCGAGCCCAACCTGCACACCCTGATCGCCACGGCCGAAGGCGCCGGCAAGCCGGTGGTGGCGGCCATCCATAGCGTGTGCATGGGCGGCGGGCTGGAATTGTCGCTGGGCTGCCACTACCGGGTAGCGCTGGCGGGTGCGCAGATCGCCTTGCCGGAAGTGAAACTCGGCTTGCTTCCTGGCGCGGGCGGCACCCAGCGCCTGCCGCGCGTCCTGGGCCTGGAACGGGCGCTGGAGATGATAGTGACCGGCAATCCTGTGCCATCCGAACAACTGGCCGGCACGGCCCTGTTCGATGAAGTCTACGAATCGGGCGCGGACCTGCTGGCCAGCGCCATCGTGTTTGCCAACAAGGTTGCCGATATCCGGCCGCTGCCCAAGGTACGCGAGCGCCAGGTCGGGCATCCGAACGCGGCCGCCGTGCTGGAGGCGGCGCGCCAGCGCGTGCGCGCCACCGCGCCCGGCTTTCCGGCCCCGCTGGAATGCATCGCCACCGTGGAAGCGTCCATCACCATGCCCTTTGAAGAAGGCATGCGCTTCGAGCGCGAGCGCTTCCTGCACCTGATCGAAGGCACGGAATCGAAAGCGCTGCGCCACGCCTTCTTCGCCGAGCGACTGGCCGGCAAGGTGCCGGACCTGCCCGCAGAGACGCCGCTGCGCGAGATCAGGAGCGCCGCCGTGGTTGGCGCCGGCCTCATGGGGACCGGGATTGCCATGAACTTCCTGGGCGCCGGCATCCCCGTCACGCTGCTGGACACCAGCCACGATGCGCTGGAGCGCGGCCAGGCCGCCATCCGCCAGCACTATGAAAGCAGTGTCAGGAAAGGCAAGCTGAGCCAGGAAAAGCTGGAGCGCGCCCTGTCCCTGCTGCGCACCACCCTGGACTACGGCGCCATTGCCCAGGCCGACATCGCGGTGGAAGCCGTGTTCGAGGACATGGACCTCAAGCAGGCCGTGTTCCGCCAGCTGGACGCGGTCATGAAGCCGGGCGCCATCCTGGCCACCAATACCTCAACCCTGGATGTGGACCGGATCGCCGCCGCCACGGCCCGCCCGCAGGACGTGATCGGGCTGCACTTCTTCAGCCCCGCGCATGTGATGAAGCTGCTGGAAATCGTGCGCGGCGCCAGGACCGGCAACGAGGTGCTGGCAACCGCCCTGGCCTTGTCGAAAAAGCTCAGGAAAACCGGGGTGGTGTCGCGCGTATGCGACGGCTTCATCGGCAACCGCATGATAGAGCAGTACAGCCGCCAGGCCGGCTTCCTGCTGGAGGAGGGCGCGTTGCCGCAGCAGGTGGACCGCGCCATCGAGGCCTTCGGCTTCGCCATGGGTCCGTTCCGCATGGCCGACCTGGCCGGCAACGACATCGGCTGGGCCATCCGCAAGCGCCGTTACGTCGAGCAGCCTGACATCAGCTATTCGAAGACTGCCGATTTGCTGTGCGTGATGGGGCGCTATGGGCAAAAGACCGGCGCCGGCTGGTACGACTACCAGCCCGGCGACCGGACGCCGCACCCGAACGCCGAGGTGGACGCCATGATCGTGCGCCACTCGGCCGAACTGGGCGTGGCGCGGCGCCACATCAGCGACGAGGAAATCGTGGAGCGCCTGGTGTACGCGCTGGTGAACGAGGGCGCCCGCATCCTGGAAGAGGGCATCGCCCTGCGCGCTTCCGATATCGACATGGTCTACCTGGCCGGCTACGGCTTCCCGCTGTACCGTGGCGGCCCCATGTTCTACGCCGATACGGTGGGCCTGCCGCGGGTGCTGGCCGCCATCGAGCGCTACGCCCGGGGCTATCACGGGGAAGCGTGGCAGGCGGCGCCCCTGCTGCGCAAGCTGGCCGCTGCAGGCAGGGGTTTCAGCCAGGGGTAACGACGACTAGGTGTTCATTTGGATGTTGTGGAAAGTTCACGGGCCTTGGCGTAATTCCGTTGGGCGTTCATGTGATCGCCCTTTGCCTGATACGCTTCGGCAAGGCTGTCCCAGGTGTTCGCTGATTGCGGAAATAGCGTGGTGTTCCAGGCGAAGACACGGATGGCTGCATCCAGCCCAAGATTGTCGCGAATGGTGTATCCGGCTGCGTTAACGACACTCTCCAGGCCAGGGAATCTTTCGGCAGGCGGGGCGGCGGCTTCTCCCAATGCGTAGGCAATCAATTTTTCCACAAAAGCTACACTCTGGAATTGTTCCGGTGCGGCTGCCGCCATGGCGCTATCGAGCAGAACGCGCGACCAAACGTTTTTCATGCTGCCGTTCGTCAAATAGATGACGATATAGTTGTCGCCATCGAGCGTGTCCTTGTAGAGCAGCCTGACGCGCACTTGAGCACCGCCGTCGTGGCCGACATGGCGGTACTCGCCAGTTTGACCGTACTCCCAGCCTGCGGCGAATACGCCAGGCCGGCCGTTGGACAAGCGGGGAGCTTGCCAAAATTCCTGCAAGGCCAGCTTGCTGGCGAATTTGCCATTGCTCACCGCCTCGATGAAGCGCGCCAAGTTGTCCACGGTCGAAAAGAGTTCGGCATGACCATAGCTATAGGCTGGCCAGGCAATGTCCGGCGCCTTCTGCATCTTGCCGTCCTTCACTGCATAAGCCGTGGCCACGCCGGTCAACGGGAGGGATGACGCACCCAGGTAAGTGTGCTCCAAGTGCAGTGGCTCGATAATGCGCTCCCTGGCGATCTGCGGATAAGGCTTGCCATATTGGGCTTCCAACAACAGGGTGAGCACAAGATAATTGGTTTGCGTGTAGCGCGCGGCCGTGCCCGGCTGAAAATGTAAAGGCTTGTTCGCCAGCGACTCAAACGCGGCCTGTACGGTTGCGGGGATGGCGTACACATTCTCGAAATACTCCGGTACACCGGATGTATGAGTCATGAACTGTCGCACCGTAATGGCATCCCAGCTGGCCGGCAACGCGCGGACGTACGCACTGGCTGGCGCGTCCAGGTCGATTCTCCCTTGCTCCCCCAGCTGCATCACCAGTGTGCTGACGAACAATTTGCTGAGAGAATATACCGGGAAGATTTCATCCGGGGTGGCGCCCTCCGCTCCGCGGAACACCAACTCCCCGTTATGCTTGACCAGCACGGCCTGGCTGACGATGCCATAGCGCCGCTGGTTGAGTTTCATCTGGTCGGCCACCGGGCTGGCCCACGAAGGCAAGGGATGAATGAGCGCGAACATCAGCGCAAGACAGCGCAAGTATCGTGGCTTCAACATTTAACTGTGCTCCCTCCGAGTCAAATCATGTCAGCAGTTTAGCTGAGCCACCGGTTCGGCGCGCCGGATCAATGCTCGCTGATGTCGCCGCTGCCCTTGGGCACATAGTGGTAGGTGCGCAGCTTGTACTGGATATCCACCTTGGGATTCTTCAGCAGCCGCAGCATTTCGGCGCCGGCCAGCAGCACCGGGCCGTAGCCGTGCATGGCTTCCACGCTGGTGGGGCGGTTGTAGTAATACACCTGGTCGCTGGCGAAGGTGGTGCCGACGCAAGTGCCTTCCACCTCTCCCTTGGCGTTGATGCGGGTGGTCAGCCCGATCCAGCCGGCCTGGGCGATGGAGCCGTAGGTGGTGGGGCTGATCCACCCTTCGTTGATGGCGTGCGCCAGCACGTAGGTGAAGATGGCGCTGGCCGAGGTTTCCAGGTAGGAGTCGTTACGGTCCAGCATCTGGTGCCACAGGCCGCTGCCGGACTGCAGTTCGGCGATGCTGCGCAGGGTGGTGCGCAGCTGGGCCAGGATTTTCGGGCGGGCCGGGTGGTCGGCCGGCAGCACGTCCAGCACGTCGCTCATGGACAGCACGGCCCAGCCGTTGGCGCGGGCCCAGTAGAAGTTGGGCGCGTCCGGGTTGTTGATGTTCCAGCCGTGCGTGTACAGGCCGGTGGCCGGGCGGAACAGGTGCGCGCTCATGGTCAAGATATTCGAGGCGGCGTCGTCGAACCAGGCGCGCTGGCCGGTCAGGTGGCCCATCTCGGCCAAGGCCGGGATGCCCATGTACATGTCGTCGGCCCACAGCGAGGACGCCTGCGGGCGGCGCCGCGCGAACGTGCCATCGTCCAGCCGGTATTGCTGCTTGCCGACCCAGTTGCTGCAGGTGTTGATCAAGCCGCCCAGTTCCGGGCTGACGCCGGCAAACTTGGCCCGCACCAGGGCCGCGCACATGGAGCCGCTGTCGTCCAGCGACTTGGGATCGAGGAAGCGGGTGAAGCTGTTGTTGCGGCCCAGCTTGAACTTGTCTTCCTGGGCGCGGAAATAGGGCAGCACGTCATGGAAGAATTGCAGGTGGCGGCGGGTGATGTCGGTGTAGCGGCTGTCGCCGGTGACGGCGGCCGCCTTCAGCAGGCCGGCGTGCACCACGCCCATTTCATAGACCTGGATGTTGAAGTCGCGCGGCGACGGTTCCGCGATGGCGGTGGCGATCGGTTGCTTGAAGTCGGTGATCGGCTTGCCGGTGGCCTTGTCGATTACGCGGGTGGGCGTGACGGAATCGATGTAGCCGCGCACCCGGTCCAGCGAGGCCTTGATGCTCGCTTCGGTCGGCATCTGGTAGGGCACCGGATACGTGCCTTCCGAGGTGTCCTTCAGGTTCTTGTTGTCCGGGTTGCGGTAGGGACCTTCGGCCTGGACGGCGCCGGCGAGCATGGCGCCCGCGATGAGGATAGCCAGTTGGCGTTGCATCAACTTCATAAGTAAACCTTTCCCTGGGTATGCTGAGCTGTGTGTGGTGCCCGCAGGCTAAGCATACTCGGGGAAAGTGTCAATCGTTTACTTGCCAAAAAGTGATAATTTTTCGGCGTCAGAACTTGGCGCGCACCCCGAACACCAGGTTGCGGCCGGGCAGGGGCGCGATATCCTTGAGCACCGAGGTCGAGACGCGGATATCCTCGTTCAGCAGGTTCTTGGCCAGCACGAACCAGGTGAGATCGGCGTCGGCCAGGCGCTGGGTCCAGGACAGGTTGGCGTTGAGCAGGTTGTAGCCGGGCGTGGTGCTGGTCTCGAACGAGGCCAGGCGATCCTGGCCGCGCGCGTGGGTCAGCGACACGCCCCCGCGCCAGGCCCCGGCGCGGTAGCCCACGCTGGCGCCAATGCGGTCGGCCGGCTGCAGCGGCAGGCTGCCGCCCGCGTCCAGCTTGCCCCGGGTGCCGTCGGCGAACAGGCGGCCGGACCAGCCGGCGCCGGTCTCGTTCCAGGTCAGCTCGGCCTCGGCGCCGTGCAGGCTGGCGTTGGCCTGCTCGAAGATGCGCTGGCGCAGTTCGTCGCCCGGATTGCCTTCCTCGTCCAGCATCACGCCCGTGATATGGCCGTAGATGAAGTCCCTGACCTTGTTGCGGTAGACGTTGGCCTTCCAGCGCAGCAGGCCCGAGGTCTTGGACAGCGACAGCTCGATATTGCGCGACACTTCCTTGCGGAAGTCCGGGTTGCCAACGTCGAAGGTGGCGGTGGCGTCGTGCGGGCCGGTGGAATACAGTTCCTCGGTGGCCGGGGCGCGCTCGGCGTGGGACACGGTGGCCCCGATCGCATAGCCGGGCGTGAACGGCCACAGGCCGCCGACCGAGCCGGACTTCAGGTGGAAGCTGCGCTCCAGGCCCGTGACCGGTTCGCGCTTGACCGACTCCAGCCGCAAACCGGCGTTCAGCGCCACCTCGCCGACCCGGGTTTCCTCGACCAGGAAGCCGGCCGTGGACCTGGAATGCGTGACCGGCACGGTATCCGGGCCGCCTTCCGCGCTCAGGGCGGAGAAATGCGTGTTCTCGGTCTGGATGCCGAAGGTGCCGTGCAGGCCGGCCACGGTCTTGTGGGTCAGCTCGGCGCGGGTTTCCAGTGTACGGTTCTTGAACTGCACTTCGGGCAGGCCGTCGTCGCCCAGTTCGGCGTGCTGGTAATCGGTAAAGCCGGCTTTGACCCGGGCCGACTCGAAGCCCTCGAAGGGCGATTTGACCATGCTGTCGAAGTCGTAGCGGGTCTGCTTCTGGTCGATGCGCGAACCCTCGTCGCTGGGTATGCCGTAGATATTGGTCAGGCGCGACACCGACAGGCCGGCGTAGCCCCAGTCGTCCACATAGGAGCCGCCCAGGCCCACATTGCGTTCGCGCGTGTCCGAGTGCGGCAGGCGGCCGCCGCCCGAGGCCGGATCGTTCAGCTCACGATAGTCGGGAATCCTGTAGTCGCCGGCGTTGCGCAGGTTGGCATCGAGGTGCAGGGCGATCCTGCCGGCCGCGCCATCGATGGAACCGGACGCGTTCTTGCCCTGGTCCACGCTGCTGTAGCGGGTTTCGAGCTGGCCGGTGAGCCTGGGCTCCAGCGCGGTGGGGATGCGTTCATTGACCACGTTGACCAGGCCGCCGATGGCGCCGGAACCGTAGAGCAGGGCCGCCGGGCCGCGCAGGATCTCGATCTGCTGCGCCACCGCGCCTTCGGCGGCCACCGCGTGGTCGTTGGACAGGCCGGAGACGTCGGACACCGCCATGCCGTTTTCCAGCATCTTGACGCGCGAGCCTTCCAGGCCGCGGATGATGGGGCGCGAGGCGCCGGCGCCGAAGGCCGAGGCGGACACGCCCAGCTCATTGGCCAGGGTCTCGCCCAGCGAGCTGCCGGCCTTGTCGCGCAGCTCGTCGCCGGCCAGCACCTTGGCCGGCGTGAGGATCTGGTCGCCGGCGGCGGAACGGAAGGGGGTGGCGGTGACTACCACTTGCTGGACCTTGTCGTCGGCGGCCTCGTCGGCGTGGGCGCAGGGGGTAAGGGCGGACAGGATCGCGCTGGCCAGCAGCGTGCGTTGGATATGCATGGTAAAACCTCTAAGCGTATGGATGACAGCCCGCACCGGCCGGATCGCGGCGGTGCAGGAAAAACATGAGGGGAAGGCTGTCAGGCTTGAGGCGGGGCGCGCGCGTGGAAGCCGCGCACGGATTGCTGGCTGGCCGAGTTGACCTCGTCCGCCCGCACCGGGCCGTAGGAAACGTCCAGCGCAGTGAAGCTGTAACCCTGGCCCGCTATGGCATGGGCCAGCTGCGCCGAGGCGGCGCAGTGGGAACAGATATGGTCGGCCAGCTTGGGCTTGGACGGTTCGTGGCCGCCAGCGGCCTGGGTCCAGCCGCCGCCGACGTCCTCGGTATGCACATAGGCGTGCACATGGGCGTGTGTCAACGCCAGCTGCTGGGAGACCAGCAACAGCAGCGACAGCAGCACATGCATGAACGAACGGCGCAACATCTGGGGTAAGGAGGCGTAAGGATCCGGTTAACAAACCGGACATATTGTAACCGCAACTGGCTTGCAATTCTAGCCGGGACCGGATGGCGCGCGGCGCCAGGACGATGTCAGGCGGCGTGGCCCGCCGCCAGTTGGGCCGCCACGATGCGCAGCATGGTGTCGCCAAAGCCTTCGCGCGCGCGGGCGTCGCGCCGCGCGCTGGTGGCCACGCGCGGGGCCGCGCTCCAGGCGATGCGGGCGCCGCCGCGTTCCAGCGCCTCGACCAGGGCCACGTCCTCGTGGCTGCGCAGCGGCGGGAAGCCGCCGGCCATGCGGTAGGCCTCTGCCGACACGCCGAGGTTGGCGCCGTGGATGTGGCGGTGGCCGTCCACGTCGCGGTAGTGGCGGGCGTAGTGGCGCGCCAGCAGCGGCGCATGTTCACGGTGCGCGCTCCAGTCGTGCACCTGTACCGTGCCGCACACGGCGTCGGCCTGCAGCGCCAGCTGGGCGGCCAGCCAGTCCGGGGCGACCCGGCTGTCGGCGTCGGTGCAGGCCAGCCAGCGCGCGCCGCGCTCCAGCAGCGCCTGCGCCCCGGCCGCGCGGGCCGCGCCTACATTGCGCGCTTCCAGTGCCAGATGGCGCACCCGCACGGCCGCGCCGGTGCTGGCCCGGGCGTGGCGCCGGGCGATGGCAGCCGAGCCGTCGGTGCAGGCGTCCAGCACCACCATGATGCACACCTGCTCGCCGTCCAGGGCCGGATGGCCGCCGGCCACGCGCAGCGCGTGCAGGCAGTCGGGCAGCAGGGCTTGTTCGTCATGGGCAGGCACGATCACCCCGATCACGCCGGCTCTCCCAGGCTGGCCACGGAGCGCGCGTCGGGCGACAGCACTTCCAGCACGAAGTCGGCTTCTTCGTGGAGGACGATCTGGTGCATGCGCGGCAGGGAGCGGAAGGCGGCGTGGACCTGTAGGGTCGGCAGCACGCGGTCGCCGAAATCCGGCTTCCAGTGGCACAGCGCCAGCGTGCCGCCCGCGGCGAGGCTGGCGGCGCAGCGCCGGGCCAGCACGTTGAGCGCAGGTTGGTCAAGGTAGTAGGCCAGTTCGCTGATGATGATCAGGTCGAATGTGCCGGCCGGCCAGTCGTGCGGCACCTGGTGGTGCTCCAGCGTGACCTTGGCAGCCTGCGGGCCCAGGCGCTGGCGGGCGCGCTCCAGTGCGGCCAGGGAGCCATCCGACGCCAGCACCTGGCCGCAGCGCGCCGACAGGGCGGCGGTCAGCTCGCCATTGCCGCAGCCGGGTTCGTAGGCGCGCTGGTAGCGGCGGCGCGGCAGGCTGGCCAGCAGCAGGCTGCGCTTGCGCTGTTCGTACCAGCGTTCGCGCACCTGCCACGGGTCGTGCCCGGCCTGGTAGAGGTTATCGAAATGGCGGGCCAGGGCGTCTTCGCGGTTCATAGGAAGTAGATCTCGTCGCGGTGCAGCAGACGCGCCAGCGCGGTGGGCGGCACCACGGGCGGACGTCCGGTGCTGGCGTCCGGCTCCAGCTGGCTGTGGTAGCAGTCCAGCGCCTGGCGCTTGCGGCGCAGCTGCTGGTGGGTGAGCGGCAGGCGGCGCGCGCTGCCCCAGGGCAGGCGCAGGTCGCCCGGGTGGCTCCAGTGCCAGGCCCACACCGGATACTCGATCAGGCGCAGGCTCAGCCGGTCCGCCGCCGCTGCTGCCGCGCGACCGGCCGCTTCATGGTCGGGATGGCCGTCGTGGCGCCAGGTGGACAGTACCACATCGCCGGGACGCAGCAGGTGCAGCAGCATGTCCTGCAGGCGCGAGGCGTTGGGCGCGACATGGCCGTCCGGCAGGCCCGCGCGCCAGGTGGATAGCGTGGGCAGGTCCAGCACTTGCATGGCGCTGGCGGTTTCCTGCGGCCGGATCTCCGCCAGCCGGGCCGGGGTCCACAGCGGAGAACCGGGATGGCTGGCGGCGCCGTCAGTCACGGCGGCCAGCAGGATGGCGTTGCCCTGCGCGGCCAGTGCCTGCAGCAGGCCCCCGCAGGCCAGGGTTTCGTCATCCGGGTGAGGCGCCACCAGCACAGCGCGCATGCCGGGCGGGACCAGGTCGGCAATGGAGACGGCGGGCAGCTCGCGCAGGCCGCGCCAGGATTGCCATTCCCCGTCCGGGGTACCGGCCCCGACGATGCGGCGGTCGCGCGGTACGCCGTGGGCTGCCGCGTTCACAGCCGCCACCCGCAGTCGGGGAGGGCCGCCATCATCTTGCCCAGGCGCGCCAGGTCGCGTTCGGCGTGGCTCTGGCGCAGGAACACCGGCAGATCGGCGCAGATGCGGGCGAAGTGGCGGTCGCGGCACAACGGACCGGCGCCCAGCGCGCGCATGGCCAGCGCCAGCACGCGCGTGGCCGCTTGCTCCACCGCCAGCCGCACGCGCAGCGCCATGGCATTGACGTCGGCGCTGGGTGAGCGGTCGATCTCGGCCGCGGCCATGCGCAGCAGGGCGCCAGCGGCGCTCAGTTCCACGTCCACGCCGCCCAGCTGGGCCAGGCGCAGGGCGTCGCGGCTGTCTTCATGGCTGTCGTGCAGCTGCCGGTGCAGCCTTTCCGCGATGGCGCAGGCGGCGCCGTGCCAGCCCGCCGCCACACCGATGGCGCCATGGGCGAAGCCTGCCCGGTGCAAATAGGCATAGGGTGCGCCGACCTGGCGCGCGCAAGCATCCTGGAAGTGCACGTCCACGCTGGCGCAGGCGGCCATGCCGACCGCGTGCCAGCCCTGGTCCGTCACTTCCACGCCGGGCTGGTCCAGCTGGACGGCGGCCAGGCAAGGTTCGCCGGCCTCGTTCCAGCAGCTCACCAGGGCGTGGCTGGCGTCCGCCGCGCCCGAACACCACAATTTGGTGCCGGTCAGGCTGGCGCCGCGCAGTTCCAGGCGCGACTCGGGCGATTCAGCGCACCACACGCCCCAAAGGCTGCCGTAGGGTGCGGGCGGGCCCTCCAGCTCGTGCAGGATGGCGATGGCGTCGGTATGGCCCTCGTATAGCTTGAAGAGGCTGAGGTCCTGTCCGCCGACAGCGGCCAGGATGCGCCAGCGCTCCAGCGTGGCGCCGCCGCCCGGCAGCGGCGGCCGGTCCAGCTCACGCCCGATCAGGGAGCGCATGGCTTCCGGCGGCGTGGCGCCGGACAGCAAGGGCAGATGGCGTTCGATGGCGGCGGGTGTCATGGCGGCGTCCACGTTGACAGGATGCCGCCAGCATCGCGCTATTGTCGGGTTTGGTCAGTTAGATTGCGCACGCTGGCGTGGCGGCTGGACATTGAAGGTGTGGTGCTGTCAAAAGCCCAAGGTCGCTGCTTCCTCAACGGCGAATTTTTCGACCAGGAAGTCCAGCAGCAGGCGCACGCGCGGCGGCATATGGCGGTTGGGATGGAACAGGGCGTGCACCCCGATTTCGCTGGTGGTCCATTTCGGCAGCAGGATGTGGAGCCGTCCGGCCTGCACGTCGGCGGCGATGTCCCACACCGATTTTTGCGCGATGCCCACGCCGGACAGCGTCCAGGAGCGCGACAGCGCGCCATCGTTGGTCTCCCATGCCTGTGCAGGGGAAATCACGATGCTCTGACGTTCGGCGCCGCGCGCGAAATGGAATTCGTTGACCGGGCCGTGCGCACCGGCCAGCAGCACGAAGCGGTGCGCCGCCAGGTCCGCCGGCGTGGCCGGTACGCCGTGGTGCGCCAGATAGGCGGGCGAGGCGCACAGCACGCGACGGTTGGACGCCAGCTTGCGCGCCGCCAGCAGGCTGTCCGCCGGCACCGCAAAGCGGATGGCGAGGTCGATCTCGTCCTGCAGCAGGTTGGACATGGCGTCCGACAGCGTCAGCGCAAAGCTCACCTCCGGATGCAGGGCGCTGAACTCCTGCAGCCAGGCGCACAGCTGGTTGCGGCCGAAGTCCGAGGTGGCCGAGATGCGCACCTTGCCGCGCACCAGGGTCTGGCGGGCACGCAGCGCCGCTTCGCCGTCGGCGATGGCCTGCAGCGCGATGCGGCACTGCTCCAGGTACAGCCGCCCCTCGTCGGTGACGTGCAGGCGGCGCGTGGTGCGCTCGAACAATCGGGTCTGGAATTCCTGCTCCAGCTTGAGCAGGCGGGCGCTGGCCGCCGCCGGCGACAGTCCCAGCTTGCGCCCGGCCGCCGACAGGCTGCCCAGCTCCGCCGCCAGCGTGAATAAGCGCATGTCGCCCAGCCTGTCGCTAGCCATTATCTATCCTGGTGTGAAAGTCATTCAAAGATCAAGCCAATTATCAAACGAAATGAGAAGGCACACAATAGGTCCATCGATACCCCAATCAGGAGATATACATGAACGAGCAGACAGTGGTGGTGGTGGGCGGCCTGTCCGGCATAGGCCGGGCGGTGGCGGAACTGGCGGCTGCCCAGGGCGCGCGCGTGATCGCGGTGGGGCGGCGCGCCGCACCCGCCGGCTGGAACGCGCAAATTGAAACGGCGCAGCTGGACATACAGGATGAGGACGCGGTGCGCCGCTTCTTCGACGGCGTCGGCGCCTTCGACCACCTGGTGTCCACCGCCGGACCGGTGATTGCGTCGGCCCGGCTGGGCAAGCTGGAACTGGCCGATGCGCTGGCGGCCTTCCAGGTCAAGGTGTTCGGCCAGCTGGGCGTGGCCAAGCACGCCGCCCCGCACCTGCGTGCCGGCGGCTCGATCACGCTCACCTCCGGCCTGCTGGCCCGCAAGGCGGTGCCGGGCGCGGTGGTGAAAGCGTCCATGAACGCCGCCGTGGAAGCCATGGGCCGCACCCTGGCCAAGGAGCTGGCGCCGTTGCGCGTCAACGTCGTCAGCCCCGGCATGGTGGAAACCGGCATGTGGGGTCCGCTGGCCGAGGCCGAGCGCAAGGCCATGGCCGAACGCGCCGGCGCCGGCCTGCCGGCGGGACGGGTAGGGCAGCCGGACGACCTGGCCCAGGCCTACCTGCTGCTGATGCAGAACGGCTTCATCACCGGTACGGTGGTGGACGTGGACGGCGGCGGCCTGCTGTAAGCAACTTGAAAGGACATGACATGAACAAGGACCAAACTTCGCGGCGCGATTTCCTGGGCCGCGCCGGCGGCGGCGCCGCCTTGCTGGCGGCAGGGCTGGCAGTGGGCGCGCAAGCCGGGGCGGCCACGCCGGCCCGGGCGCAGGCCGGGTCACCGCAGCAGGCTGGAGGCGCGTTCTGGCCCAACGGCGCGCGCCTGGTGATCTCGGTCTCGATGCAGTTCGAGGCTGGCGGCCAGCCGCCCAAGGGCGCGGACAGCCCGTTCCCGAAAGTGGATTTTCCGGCCAGCGTGCCGTCCGACGCCACCGCCAACACCTGGTTCGCCTACGGCTACCGTGAAGGCATACCGCGCATGCTGGACCTGTGGGACAGGCACGGCGTCAAGGTCACCTCGCACATGATAGGCGAGGCGGTGCGCAGGCATCCGGAGCTGGCGCGCGAGATTGTGCGGCGCGGCCATGAGGCGGCAGGCCATGGCCCGCGCTGGAGTTCGCAATACCACATGAGCCGCGCCGAGGAAAAAGCCTTCCTGCTCCAGGGCCGCGACATGGTGCGCGAGGCCACTGGCGAACTGACGCTGGGCTACAACGCCAACTGGCTGCGGCGCGGGCCGAACACGCTGTCGCTGCTGCAGGAGCTGGGTTACTTGTACCACATCGATGACGTCAGCCACGACGAGCCCTTCATCGAGCAGGTCAACGGCAAGGACTTCGTGGTGGTGCCTTACACGCTGCGCAACAACGACATCGTGCTGATCGAAGGGCGTAACTACACGCCCCAGCAGTTCCTGGAGCAGATCAAGGGCGAGTTCGACCAGCTGTACGAGGAGGCGGGCACGCGCCGCCGCTTGATGTCGGTCAGCGCGCATGACCGCATCAGCGGCACGCCGCAGATGGTGCGGGCGTGGGACCAGTTCCTGGCCTATGCCCGCTCCAAGCCCGGCGTGGCCTTCATGCGCAAGGATGAGATTGCGCGCTACGCGCTGTCCAGTCCTCTCACGCTGCGCGAGACCGAGACGATATAGGGCTTATCCGTCAGCGCCGGCCGCCACCGGCAGCCGCAGCGCCGCCCGCAGGCCGCCTTCACGACGGTTGCCCAGCTCCAGGGAGCCGCCCTGGCTGGCGGCCAGGGCCGCCACGATGGACAGGCCCAGGCCGCTGCCGCCGGTGGCGCGCGCCCGTGAGCTTTCCAGGCGCTCGAACGGCAAGGTCAGGCGGGGGAGCGACTCTTCGGGAACCCCAGGACCATCGTCATCGATCGTGATCATGACCATGCCGCCCTCCCGGCTGGCCGCCACCCGCGCGGCGCCGGCATAGCGCTCGGCATTGTCGAGCAGGTTATCCATCATGCGCCGGAATGGCAGGGGCGCGCAGGCGGCCGCCAGCGGCGCCTGTGGCGGCTGCCAAGCCACGTCCTGTCCCAGCTCGCGCCGGGTCGCCACCACCGCCGCGATCTCGCTTGCCACATCGATCTCGCGCTGCGCCGGCGAGCCCGATGCGGACATCTCGCGCGCAAAGGTCAGCGTGTCGTCGAGCAGGGCGCTCATTTCATCGAGGTCGGCGATGGCGCGGCTGCGCTGGTCGTCGTCGCCGATGAATTCGGCGCGCAGGCGCAAGCGCGTCAGGTAGGTGCGGAAATCGTGCGCCAACGCCGCCAGCATGCGGGTGCGGTCATCAATCAGTGTGCGTATGGTGTGCTTCATGCCGTTGAAGGCATGGGACAAGTCCCGGATCTCGGCCGGTCCTTGCAGGGGAAGATCGGGTGCGGCCAGCTGCGCGGCCAGCTGGCGCGATGCGGCGCCGAGATCGCGCAGCGGTCTCGCCGTCTGGCGCAGCGCCACCATCAGCACTGCGGCAAGGATGGCCACGCCCAGCGCGGCCACCAGGAGCGAGCGGTCCAGCAGGCGCGCCAGGGCGGGGGCGCGGGTACGCTCCAGTTCCAGGCTGTCTCCGTTGCCCAGCCTGACCACCAGCCGCGCCGGAGCCGGCGCGCCGACATCCTCGGCGCTGACGGCGTTCAGCCGGCTGTCCGGCCGCACCTCGATGTGGAATGACCGGCCACCCAGTCCGTTGGCATACTGCCTGAACAGCCGCTCCAGCCTGGCCGAGGCCCGGTTGGGCGGACTTGGCGCCGCGCCGGTAGCGGGCGCCAGCCTGGCAATCAAGGCATCGCTATTGAATGCCCGCACGATGGCGGGGCGCAGCGCGGGCGGCGCCTGTTCCAGCGCCTCTGCCATGGCCAGCGCCTGTTCCGGCGACGGCAGCAGGAACACGGGACGTGCCGGTCCACCAGGCCAGAACACCACGGCCAGCAGTACGGCCTGGAACACCACCGCGCCCGCCAGCACGGTCAGGCCCAGGCGCATGGCCAGGGTGTCCAGGCGGCGCCACATCACAGCCGCTCCACGGCCTGGGCGAACAGGTAGCTGCCCCGCACCGTCAGGCCCAGGCGCATGGCCTGCGTGTCCACGCGGGCCCACATCAGAGGCGCTCCACGGCTGGCGCGAACAGGTAGCCGCCTCCGCGCACGGTCTTGATCATCTCGCCGGCCGCGTCGTCCAGCTTGCGGCGCAAGCGGCTCAGCTGCACGTCGATGGCGCGGTCAAAGGGCTGGGCGGCGCGGCGGCGTGTCCAGTCCAGCAGCTGTTCGCGGTTCAGCACCCTTTGCGGATGGGCCAGGAACACCATCAGCAGATCGAACTCGGCGCCGGTCAGTTCCACCGGGCGGCCTTGCGGATGGACCAGGTGGCGTGCGCCGGCGTCCAGCCGCCAGCCTGCGAACCCGTATTGTTCGGCGCTGCTCCCGGCTTGCGGTGGACGCTGCGCGTCGCGCGTGCGCCGCAGCACGGCCCGGGTGCGCGCCAGCAGTTCTCGCGGGTCGAACGGCTTGGCCAGGTAATCGTCGGCGCCCAGTTCGATGCCGATCACGCGGTCCACGGTGTCGCCCTTGGCGGTGACCATGATGACCGGGGTCTGCAGGGTGCCGGAACGCAGCCGGCGGCAGATCGACAAACCGTCTTCGCCCGGCATCATCAAGTCCAGGATCACGAGGTCGACCCGGCGCCGCGCCATGGCGCGGTGCAGGTCGGCACCGCCGCCGCAGGGCGCCACCTCGTAGCCTTCCCGTTTCAGCAGCCCGGCAATCAGGGCGCGGATCTCGGGATCATCCTCCACAACGGCGATCAGGGTGGTCTGGGTCATGCGCTTGGTCCGGTTGGCGGCGTTACCGGCTAGTGTAGATGGCAAGGATAGACTCGGGAAGGGCTGGCGGCCAGCGTTACACTTCGTTACGGTCCGCAACGGTTGCGTCGCAAGGGCGTGACCGGGCGCCGTTAAGATGGGCCTATCTTACTGCACGAGGAGTGACCATGAAGACAAGCTTTACCAGCCTGGCCGTGGTGGCGATGCTCTTATCCGCCTGCGCCCTGGCCCGGCAACAGGACCGTCCCACCCTGCGCGAACGGCTGGCGGCGCGCAGCTCGGCCATGCCGGCGGCGGCCGCCATTCCCGGCGTAGTGGAGACTACGCTGGCGTTTGGCGGCGTCCAGCGCAGCTACCTGGTGCTGGACGCCAGCCAGGGACGGGCTGCGGCGCCGCTGGTGGTCCTGCTGCATGGCGGCGGCGGCAATGGCGCGACCATGATCGCGCGCTGGCAGGCCAAGGCCGCCGCCGAGGGCTTGATACTGGTGGCGCCCAATGGTATCGGGCGCAAGGCCAACAGCGGGACCTGGAACGCAGGCGGCTGCTGCGGCGAAGCCATGGCCAGCGGCAGCGAGGACGTGCGCTTTGTCGGCGCCGTGATCGACGATGTGAGCCGCACGACGCGCGTCGACGCCAGCCGCGTCTACGTGGCAGGGCTATCGAATGGCGGCATGCTGGCCCATCGGGTGGCGATAGCCTATCCGCGGCGGCTGGCCGGGGCGGCCGTGGTGGCGGGCGCCCTGTTCGGCGACGAGCCGGCGCCGCGCGTGCCTGTGCCCATGCTGATCATGCACGGCATGAAGGATCAGGTGGTGGGCTACGAGGGCGGCATGAGTCCGACCCGCTTCGTGGCGCGCGCGCAGTCCCAGCCTTTCAAGCCGGTCGCCTATGCGGTCGATTTCTGGCGCCGGGCCGATGGCTGCGGCGGCGCGCCGGTGGTGTCCACGGAGGGCGACGTGACCACCGAGACCAGCAACGCCTGCGCGGCCGGCGCGGAAGTGCGGTTCTACCGGCTGGCCTCGGCGGACCACGGCTGGCCGGGTCCGGCCACCGGCGAAAAGCCGCTGGTCGAGCGCCAACATTACGACGACATCGACGCCACCAGCGTGATCTGGGATTTCTTCAAGACCCACACACGGGCTTCGGCGTTATAGCTGAAGCGGGACTAATACAGCGCTCCCCGGTAAGTCAGCGCTTCGGCGCGCGGCGCAGGTCATTGACTGCCGCGATCACGGCGTCCGGCACATCTTTTTGCAAATAGTGGGTGCTGGACGGCTGCACTTCCACGCGCGCGGCGCCGGTCAGCTTGAGCCAGTCCTGGCGCAGCTTGTCCAGGGTGGCGGCGTAGCCCGCCGTTTCCATGAAATCACGCTTGCCGCTGGCCAGCAGCCGCACCGGCATGGCCAGCGGAACCGACTGGTTCAAGCCATCCACGCACTCTGCCTGGTCGGCGAATTCGCGCCGGGCGGCGGCCGACATGGTCAGCATGTTCATGCCCTTGGCGGCGGCCGCCATGGTCGGGTTGTCGGCCTGCAGCCGGGCCAGGTGGCGCGGATGGGTGGGGTCGAGCAGCACCAGTCCCGCCACCTCGGACGGGTACAGCTTGGCGTAAGCATACTGGTACAGTCCCCCCAGCGAGTGGCCGACCAGGATGTAGGGCGGCTTGACGCCGGCCACCTGCAGGGTCGCATGCAGCTCGCGCGCCACCGTGCAGGGATCGCGCGGGCCGTCGGTCCAGGCGCTGTCGCCATAGCCGGGGCGGTCGTAGGCGAACACCTGTCCGGACCTGGAAAGCGGGTCGAACACCTTTTCCCAGGTGGCCTTGCCATCGCCCAGGCCGGCTTGCAGCACCACGGCAGGACTGCCGCTGCCGGCCAGCGCGTAGGCCGGGGCCGCCGCCGCCGACAAGGTGGCGCGCCCGGTGGTGGGCAGGGTCTCGCACGCGGCCAGTGCGAACGACAGGGTTGCAAAAAGCGCCACGCGGGCGGCCGCAGGGAAAGACATGGTCGGGCTCCAACGTTAAGGGAATGTCAAGGAGCTCTATCCTAGCCTACCTTGGCGCTTCCGCATAGGCGGGAAATGTCCGCATGTAGGCCAGCAGATTGGCGATCTGGCGCTCGTCGCTGATGCCCCAGAAGCGCATTTTGGTACCCGGCACCAGGTCGCTGGGGCCGCGCAGGAAGGCCGCCAGGTTGGCTTCGTTCCAGACCAGGCGCGAATTCTTCAGCGCCGTCGAATACTGAAAGTCCCTGGTGATGGCGGCGGGACGGCCGATGATGCCGTTCAGCTGCGGTCCGAAGCCGCCGCGCGCACTGGCCCCGACCTGGTGGCAGGACGCGCACTTGTAGAACGCGGCCTTGCCCGCCACCGGGTCGCCGGCGGGCGCGGGCGCGGCCGTGGCGGCCCCGTGAAATAATGCCGCCAGCAGCAGGACGGCTTGGGTTGACTGCATCGATGACACTCCCAAAAAACAAAAGCCGCCATCGCTGGCGGCTTTCGTAGGCTTGCGCCACGCAGCTTAGTCGGCGGCGTAGATGTTGTTGTCCTTGGTCTCTTTCACGAACAGCACACCGATCACGAAGGTGACCAGGGCGATGACGATGGGATACCACAGGCCGTAGTAGATATCGCCCTTGAACGCGACCAGCGCGAACGAGGTGGTCGGCAGCAGGCCGCCGAACCAGCCGTTGCCGATATGGTAGGGCAGCGACATGGAAGTATAGCGGATACGGGTCGGGAACATCTCCACCAGCATGGCGGCGATCGGGCCGTACACCATGGTCACGTAGATCACCAGGATGAACAGCAGCAGCACCATCATCGGCTTGTTGATCTGCGTTTCGTCCGCCTTGGCCGGGTAGCCGGCAGTCTTGATCACGGCGCCCAGTTCTTTCTTCAGGTCGGCTTCCTTCTTCTTGCTGTCGGCATCGAAGTTCAGGCCATCGGCGGTCATGACGGCGTTGAAGGAAGTGACTTCCTTGTCGCCCACCTTGATCACGGCCACGGAACCGGCCGGTGCGGCCACCTTGGTGTAGGCCACCGAGGCGTTCGACAGCAGGCCGGTGGCGATGTCGCACGAGGACGGGAACTTGCTGGTGCCGGTCGGGTTGAACTGGAAGTGGCAGGAGGCAGGATCGGCCACCACGGTCACGGGCGAATTCTGCAGCGCGGTTTCCAGGGCCGGATTGCCGTAGTGGGTCAGGGCCTTGAAGATGGGGAAGTAGGTGACGGCGGCGATCAGGCAGCCGGCCATGATGATTTTCTTGCGGCCGATTTTATCGGACAGCGAACCGAACACGATGAAGAACGGGGTGGCCAGCAGCAGCGCGGTAGCGGTCAGCAGGTTGGCGTTCATGATGTCGATCTTCAGCGTGGTCTGCAGGAAGAACAGGGCGTAGAACTGGCCGGTGTACCACACCACGGCCTGGCCCATGGTCAGGCCGACCAGGGCCAGCACCACGATCTTCATGTTTTTCCACTGGCCGAAGGCTTCGCTCAGCGGGGCTTTCGATACCTTGCCCTCGGCTTTCATCTTGGCGAAGGCCGGCGATTCATTCATGGCCATGCGTATCCACACCGAGATCGCCAGCAGCAGCACCGACACCAGGAAAGGCACGCGCCAGCCCCAGGCGTTGAAGGCTTCCTCGCCGATGGCGGTACGGGTGGCCAGGATCACGACCAGCGACAGGAACAGGCCCATGGTGGCGGTGGTCTGTATCCACGCGGTGAAGGCGCCGCGCTTGCCCTCGGGGGCGTGTTCAGCCACATAGGTGGCCGCGCCGCCGTACTCGCCGCCCAGCGCCAGGCCTTGCAGGATGCGCAGCGTGACCAGGATGATGGGAGCGGCAATGCCGATCTGCTGGTGGCCCGGCAGCAGGCCGACCACGAAGGTGGAACCGCCCATGATCAGGATGGTGATCAGGAAGGTGTATTTGCGGCCCACCATGTCGCCCAGGCGGCCGAACACCAGCGCGCCGAACGGACGCACGATGAAGCCGGCGGCAAAGGCCAGCAGCGCGAAGATGAAGGTGGTGGTCGGGTCACCGATGAAGAATTGCTTGGCGATGATGGATGCGAGCGAGCCGTACAGGTAAAAGTCGTACCACTCGAATACGGTCCCCAGCGAGGACGCAAAGATCACCTTGCGTTCCTCGGCCGTCATGGGACCGGCTTTGGCCGGTGCATTGCGGGCGTCGGCAGTCGTTATAGCCATGATGTGTCTCCTTGTTTTATGGAAGTACTTTTATGGATCTGCTACAGCGGATATTGGCGTTTCACTATCAGCTTGGGGCCAGTGTGGCGGGCTAACCTTACGTCATTCTTGCTTCAAACTTACGCCGAGCTTACAAGTGATCATACGCTGCATTATTTTTGCGAACGGTCGTGCTAAAAAAATCGTACGGCGCGTGGTGCAAGTCAGGCAAATCTTGTATGCTGCGCCGATCAGCCATTCGAATGAAAGCACCATGATCAAGCACATCGTTATGTGGAAGTTGAAAGAGCATGCCGAAGGCGCCGACCGCGCCGCCAACGCCATCAAGATGAAGGCGCTGCTGGACGCCTGCGCCACGCTGTCGCCCGGCACCCTGAAGTTCGAGGCGGTGCTGGCCCAGCCCGGTCTGGAAGCCACCTACGACGTGGTGTTGTACTCGGAATTCACGGACCGCGCGGCGCTGGACGCCTACCTCGAGCATCCGGAACACGTGGCCATCAAGCCCTTCATCGGCGCTATCCGCGAAGCGCGCCAGTGCATGGATTACGAGGTCTGAATGCGCACCACACGGGAATTGTTCTCGCTGGCGGGACGCACGGCGCTGGTGACGGGCGGCTCGCGCGGCCTGGGCCTGCAGATGGCGCTGGCCCTGGGCGAGCAGGGCGCGGCCGTGGTGATCTCGTCGCGCAAGCAGGCCGAACTCGATGAAGCGCTGGCCTTCCTGGCCGCGCGCGGCGTGCCGGCCTGCGCGGTGGCCGCCGACCTGGCGCAGGAGGCGGGCGCCGACCGGCTGGTGACGGCCGCCCTGGGCCATCTGGGCCATATCGATATTTTGGTCAACAATGCAGGCGCCAGCTGGGGCGCCCCGGCCGAGGACCATCCGGTCGAGGCCTGGGACAAGGTGATGAACCTGAATATACGCGGCATGTTCCTGGTGTCGCAGCTGGTGGGCAAGCGCTCCATGATCCCGCGCCGCCATGGCCGCATCATCAATGTGGCCTCCATCGCCGGGCTGGCAGGCAATCCGCCCGGCAGCATGAAGACGCTGGCCTACAACACCTCCAAGGGCGCGGTGGTGAACTTCACCCGCACCCTGGCGGGCGAATGGGGCGAGTACGGCATCACGGTCAACGCGCTGGCGCCGGGCTTTTTCCCGTCGAAGATGACCAAAGGGCTGCTGGCGCAAATGGGCGATGAACTGGCGCGCCAGGCGCCGCTGCGGCGGCTGGGCGATGACGAGGACCTCAAGGGGGCGGTGGTGCTGTTCGCCTCGGAGGCGGGCAAACACATCTCCGGCCAGATACTGGCCGTGGATGGCGGCGTATCGGCGGTGTGAACATGGGAACTTATCAGCGTATCGTACTGGCCTCGCGCCCGCGCGGGCCGGTGCTGCCGTCCAACTTCCGGCTGGAGACGGTGGACATCCCGCTCGTCGCCGAGGGCCAGGTTTTGGTGCGCAACCATTATCTGTCGCTGGACCCCTACATGCGCGGCCGCATGAGCAATGCGCAAAGCTACGCCGCGCGCCAGGAACTGGACCAGACCATGATAGGCGGCACCGTGGGCCGGGTGGTGGAATCGCGCCATCCCGACTTTGCGGTGGGCGATTATGTGAACGGCATGCTGGGCTGGGCCGAGATGGGCCTGGCCGACGGCGCCCAGCTGCGCAAGCTCGATGCCGGTCGCATTCCCCTGCCGGCCTTCCTGGGCACGGTGGGCATGCCCGGCATGGCGGCCTGGTATGGCCTGCGCCGCATCATGCGCGCCAAGGCGGGCGAAACGGTGGTGGTGTCGGCCGCCAGCGGTGCGGTCGGCAGCGTGGTTGGCCAATTGGCGAAGCTGCAGGGCTGCCGCGCGGTGGGCATCGCCGGCGGCGCGGAGAAGTGCGCCTACGTGGTCGACGAACTGGGTTTCGACGCCTGCATCGACTACAAGGCCGGGCGACTGGAAGCCGACCTGGCCGCCGCCACCCCGGACGGCGTGGACGCCATCTTCGAAAACGTGGGCGGCGCCGTGCTGGACGCGGCGCTGGCGCGCACCAATCCCTTTGCCCGCATCGCCCTGTGCGGCATGATCGCCGGCTACAACGGCGACGAAGTACCTATCCGCAATGCGCGCCTGCTGCTGCTGCGCCGTTTGACGCTGCAGGGTTTCATCATCACCGAACAGATGCAGGACTGGCCGCAGGGCCTGGCCGAGCTGGGCGCGCTGGTGGCCGATGGCAAGCTCAAGTACCGCGAAACGGTGGCGCAGGGATTGGCGGCGGCGCCCGAGGCTTTAATAGGCCTGCTGAAGGGGGAGAATTTTGGCAAGCAGCTGGTCCGCCTGATCTAGCTGATCCAAATAAGCTGATCTGGCGCATCGTTGTAGTCCGTGCGACAATCGTTTTTTGTTTGAGGACTATGCCATGAGCACGACCGACAATTACAACATCCGCCTTGGCGACTGGGCCACCCTGGGCGAGGACGCCAAGACCATCCGTTTCGAAGTCTTCGTCGAGGAGCAGAAGGTGCCTGCCGAGATCGAGCTGGACGCCATGGACGCCTACTGCCTGCACGCCGTCGCTTACGATGCAAACGGCGTCCCGGTAGGCACCGGCCGCCTGCTGCCGGATGGACATATCGGCCGCATGGCGGTGCGCCAGAGCGCGCGCGGCAGCGGTGTCGGCAGCGCCCTGTTGCAGGCGCTGATGGCCCAGGCGCGCCAGCGCGGCGACCGCGAAGTGGCCCTGAGCGCCCAGACCCACGCGGCCCCGTTCTACCAGCGGCACGGCTTCGCCACCGAGGGCGAGGAGTTCTACGAAGCGGGCCTGCCTCACGTGAATATGTTACGACCTCTGTCCTGATTGGAAAGGAAAGCCGGCATGACCCACACCGTAGAGAACTTCGATCCCACACTGGATTTGTATTTCGAGCGCGAGGTGGATATCTCGCCGGCCAAGATCTGGGCCGCCTGGACCCAGCCCGAGCACATCGTGCACTGGTTCACGCCGGCGCCGTGGAAGACCGTGGAGGCCCAGGTGGACCTGCGCCCCGGCGGCTTGTTCCGCACCGTGATGGAGTCGCCGGACGGCGCCCGGCACGTCAACATCGGTACCTTCCTGGAGATCGTGCCCAACCAGCGGCTGGTGTGGACCACGGCGCTGGGACCGGGCTTCCGCCCCACCGGCGTGGATTTCGTGACTGCCTTTATCACGCTGGAGGATTTGCCGGGCGGGCGCACCCGCTACATCGCCTGCGCCCGCCACAAGGACGAGGCCACGCTCAGGCAGCACCAGGAGATGGGATTCGAGCAGGGCTGGAATGCGGCGCTGGAGCAGCTGATTGCGCACATGAGCCGCTGAGCGGGGTACTGCAGGCGCGGTATGGATTGCCGCTTGCACGGCAATGACGGTCAGGCTGCGCTACTGTATCAGGACTTCGTGCAGCACGGCAGGGGCCTGATCGTAGAGCTTCACCACGGTCGAGGTGCGGGTGCCGTAGCCCGGCATTTCGATGCGCACGGCCGACAGCGCACGTTCCAGGTCCAGCGGCACGCCGGTGTCCGGCAGGCGCAAATCCGGGGCCTGCGTGGTATCGGACAGCATTTCAAAATACGCGTCATCTGGTGCGCCCAGGCATAGCAGGCTGGCAAATTGCGCCTTGGTCTTGAGCACCTTGGGCCAGGGCGCGTCCAGCAGGGCGTTCGACAGCCCGTAGATGCCGGGCTCCAGCGGCTGCCCGTTGCGCGGGTCGTCCTGTCCCTTGTTGGAATACCAGACCAGGGTGTCGCGGTCGGCCAGCACCAGGTTGTAGCCATTGTATGCCGACGCATCGGCTTCGATGGCCGCCACATACTCCTGCGGCGTCATCCCGCCCGCCAGGAAATCCGCCACCAGATGCCCGCGCGACGGCGCATGTTCCTTGTGCTCGGACGGCGCCCGGATATTGGTGATGGCGGCAAAGCGCGAACCCCGCATGCCGCCAAGCGGCTGGGGTGACTGGGCGATGCCCATCCAGCTGCCGCCGGCCAGCAGGTCGCGCCCGCCGTAGATGTGCGGATGGTCGGGCCAGGGCGCGGCCGGGGCGGTGGCGCGCTGGTAGAACTCGTCGCGGTTGGCGGCCGCCACCAGCGGCACGCCGGGCACGACTTTCCAGGCAAAGACGATCAGGCACATGGCGTCACGTCCACGAAAACTTCGGTGTGGCGCGCGCCGCTGATACAGGCGGCCAGCCCGGCTTCGGCCACGGCCTTATCCAGGGCCGGCTGGAAGCCATCCGGTGCGGCCGGGTACACCTCCATCCAGGTCTGCTCCCCATCCTTGGTTTCCGGACGGCGCTTGAGCTGGCCGTGCACGCCGTGGCGCTGCGCCAGCCCATCCTGCATGGCGGCGACGGCCGGGCGCAGGCGTTCGGCGTCGCCTTCCCTGACGCGGTAATAAACGTACAAGTCCATGGTCAGGCGTCGGGCGCGTCCACGGCGTAGGGCAGGGGACGGAAGGCCAGGGGCGCGCCCTCGGCCGAGCCCAGGTGCACGGAAGCCGAGTCGATGGCCGCCAGCTTGATCTCCACCAGCGCATCGACGCCGCCGGCGCCGTTGGGCGCTGCGTTGACGATCATGCCGCAGGGCTGGCCCGGGTCATCGCTGGAAAACACTTCGGCGCCCGCCACGGCGCCCGCATCGGCGATGGTGGCCAGCGCGGTGCGGCGCTTCAGCTTGCCCAGGTACTGGCTGCGCGCCACGATTTCCTGGCCGGGGTAGCAGCCCTTCTTGAAGTTGACGCCGCCCAGCAGCTCGTAATTGACCATCTGCGGCACGAACTGCTCCTGCGTGGCCTTGGTAATCTGCGGCACGCCGGCGTGGATGGCGGACAGTTCCCAGGCGTTCGATGCCACGGCCAGCCTGGCCGACAGCTCCGGCCACACGGTGTGCGCCGTCTGCGCCGTCAGCAGCCACTGGTAGCGCGGCGCGCCGAAGGCGTCGGCCAGCCGTATCAGGGTGCCCAGCGGATGATCGATTTTGGCGTAGGCGCGTTCCGGCAGCACGTCGAACCAGGTTTGCAGCACCGCCTGGGCCAGGTCGCCGCCCAGGCCGAAGCTGACCTCGTACGGCGCCACGCCGGTGGCGTCGGAGAGCTTGGTCTTGGCGCGCAGCACGAACATCTGCAGGCGCTTCTGCAGCGGCGGCTGGATGTCCTGCGGCAGCTGTAAATAGATGGCTTGCTCGCTGCGCCACATCAGGAAGGTGGCCTGCAGGCGGCCCTTGGGCGTGCAATAGCCGGCCAGGCGCGCTTCGCCTAGCCCCAGGTGAAGGGCGTCGTTGGTGAGCTGGTTGTGCAGGAAACTGGCCGATTCCTCGCCATGGAGGGCGATCAGGCCCAGGTCCGTGATGGGGGCGACGAAGCCCTGTGCCAGTTCAGTGGCGCCCAGCGCGGGCGCGGCGGCCAGTTGTTGAATCCAGGGATACATAATTTCCATATAGTGGCGTGTAAAGCATTATCATTACGGGCTCATTATAGTGATGTCGCGACAATCGCGCCGGGGCCACCCCAAAACGGTGGCACACTGCGCCCTTAACCTGAACCTGACACGATGGCTGTTATCAAAAAACTCATCCTCTGCTCCGTGCTGGCGGTGGCCGCCGGCGGAGGCTATTTTGCCTGGTGGGGGCAACAGCCCATCATAGGCGGCGACACCGAGGCGATCGACTTCACCATCACGCCCGGCAGCGGCGCGCACGCGGCCGGCCAGCAGATTGCCGAAGCGGGCGTGCCCATCCAGCCGCTGCTGTTCAACCTGCTGGCGCGCGCCACCGGCAAGAGTTCCAGGCTGAAAGCCGGTTCCTACGAGCTCAAGCCGGGCACCACGCCGCGCCGCCTGATCGAACAGCTGGTGCGCGGCGAATTCGCCCAGGAGTCGCTGACCATCATCGAAGGCTGGACCTTCCGCCAGATGCGGGCCGCCATGGCCGCCCACAAGGGCCTCAAGCACGATACCGTGGCCATGTCGGACAGCGAGCTGATGAAGGCCGTCTCGCCCGACTACAAGGAGCCGGAAGGCTTGTTCTTCCCCGATACCTATTTGTTTGCCAAGGGTTCCAGCGAACTACAGATATTCAAGCAGGCGCACGCCATGATGCTCAGCCACCTGAACGAGGCCTGGGAAAAGCGCGATCCCTCGCTGCCCTACAAGTCGCCGTACGAGGCGCTGACCATGGCCTCCATCGTGGAAAAGGAAACCGGGCAGAAGTCCGAGCGCGGCCTGATCGCGGGCGTGTTCGTCAACCGTCTCAAGCTGGGCATGCTGCTGCAGACCGACCCCACGGTCATCTACGGAATGGGCCAGCGCTACGACGGCAAGATCCGCAAGAAGGACCTGGAGACGGACACCCCGTACAATACCTATACCCGCATCGGCCTGCCGCCGACCCCGATATCGCTGCCGGGCGTGCAGTCGCTGTCGGCCGCGCTGGCGCCGGCCAAGACCCAGGCCCTGTATTTTGTCTCCAAGGGCAATGGCACCAGCCAGTTCTCCGACAACCTGAACGACCATAACCGGGCGGTCAACCAATATCAACGATAAAGAAACACCCATGAGCGGTAAATTCATCACCTTCGAAGGCATAGACGGCGCCGGCAAATCCACCCACATCGGCTATGTGTCCGGCTATTTGCGGGCGCGCGGCGTGGAGCTGGTCAGCACGCGCGAGCCGGGCGGCACCCCGCTGGGCGAAAAGCTGCGCGAACTGGTGCTGCACGAGAAGATGCACCTGGAAACCGAAGCCCTGCTGATGTTCGCCAGCCGCCGCGAACACCTGGCGCAGGTGATACAGCCGGCCCTGGCGCGCGGCGCCTGGGTCATTTCCGACCGCTTCACGGACGCCAGCTTCGCCTACCAGGGCGGCGGGCGCGGCCTGACGCTGGACAAGCTGGAAGCGCTCGAGCAGTGGGTGCACCCCGAGCTGCAACCCGACCTCACCTTCCTGTTCGACGTGCCGCTGGAGGTGCGCGCGCGCGCCTGGACGCCACCCGCGACCTGGACAAGTTCGAGCAGGAGCAGGCCGACTTCTTCAGCTCGACCCGCAATGAATACCTGCGCCGCGCCGGCCAGTTCCCTGGCCGCTTCCGCGTGGTCGATTCCACCCGTCCCATCGCCGCCATCCAGCAGGAGCTGGGCGGCCTGCTGGATACGCTGCTGGGTGCCGCATGAGCGATATCTACCCCTGGCAGGAACCGGCCTGGCGCCAGCTGCAGGCGCTGCGCGGACGCCTGCCGCACGCCATCCTGTTCCACGGCGCGGCCGGCACCGGCAAGGCCGATTTCATCGAGCGCTATGCGCAAAGCCTGCTGTGCGAGGCGGTGCTGCCGGACGGCCACGCCTGCGGTACGTGCGCGTCCTGCGGCTGGTTCCTGCAGCAGAACCACCCCGACTACCGCCGCATCCGCCCCGAGGCGCTGGAGGATGAACCTGCGGCCGAGGGCGAGGACGGCGACGCCGAGTCCAAAAAGGCGGCCAAGAGCAAGGCGCCCTCCAAGGAAATCAAGATCGAGCAGATCCGTGCCCTGGCCGACTTCATGAACATCTCCACCCACCGCCAGGGCTTGCGGGTGGTGGTGCTGTATCCGGCCGAGGCGCTCAACATGCCGGCCTCGAATGCGCTGCTCAAGACCCTGGAGGAGCCGCCGCCGGGCACCGTGTTCCTGCTGTCGTCGAACAGCCTGGACCGGCTGCTGCCGACCATCTTGTCGCGCTGCCGCAAGTTCGCGCTGCCCATGCCCACCCACGAGGAAGCGCTGGCCTGGCTCAAGGCGCAGGGCGTGGCCGATGCCGACAGCTGGCTGCGCGAGCAGGGCGGGGCGCCGCTGGCGGCCCTGGCCCAATCGGAATCGGGCAGCCGCGAGGACATGGACACCCTGCTGCAATTTTTGGCCCATCCGGCCGTGGACAGTGCGCTGCGGGCGGCGGACAAGCTGCAAAAAGTGCCGCTGGCGGCCCAGGTATCGTGGCTGCAGCGCTGGCTGTACGATGTGTTTTCCTACAAACTGTCCGGAAACATCCGCTATTATCCGCGCTATGGCAAGGAGCTGGCCGCGCTGGCCGGCAAGGTCCACGTGAGCCGGCTGCTGGCCGCCATCAAGGGCGCCAACGAGCGGCGCGCGGTGGCCGACCATCCGCTGTCGCCCAAGCTGTTCATCGAGGACATGCTGCTGGACTACACCGCCTGCTGCGCCTGAAAGACAGGATGCCATGAGCGCCAGCCTGCAAGCCCCGGACCACGCCACCTCCGCGCGGCCGACGGTGCAGTCGCTGGCGATCAAGGAAAAGGCCGTGCGGTATGCTGCACAGGACGGTGGCCCGGTATGGGCGCCAGCAATTAAATGTATTGCACAGTGATTTCAGCTTCCAGGCTATCCACTAATCGCCAATCATTTTGGTTGATTGGTCGCAAGGTAACATGCACATCGACCCTTCCAAACAGTAATTTTTCAAAATAATTGATAGAACACACGGTGCCAAACTGTCCAGGTATAAAACGACTCTCCTCTCTGGGGCCAATGTTGAAGCCGGCCTGGCGTAGTATGTCTTCCGCCTTGTTGAATGGAGTGCCGGCTGGTATGAACTTCGCGATCACCTCTGTGATACGGTTACGCCCGTTTCCCGCCGATTTTAATTCACCTCGGCGTTTCATCCCGTCGTAGGCATCGTTGATCGCCCTACGGAGTTCCCTGCCAGTTTCCTTATCAGATTTTTCAGGTGTCTTTGGTATCTGGTTTATTTTTCCAGAGTACAACTCATACCACGTGCTGCCTTTCACCATTTCCACTACCTTGATGTCATAGGCGGCCTCCTGTTCAGCGGGCACATCGACGCGAAAATGGAGGCGGCCATCTGGCAGCACCAGATAAGCGAGTTCCACTTCGAACCGGTTTGGAAATACGCCGCGCGTGAGAGTGATTTTCAACGGGCCGGGAGTGTGCGACGACGGGCGCTCCGGGAGGGTGAGATCAAATAGATGGACTCCGAATTGATGAGTTTCCATTGTTAATGATGCTGGCGGACCCTGAACCGTCGTCACCGGGCTCACTGCGTAACAACGCGTGGCGGCTGATAACAAGACCATCAACATCATTGCAAAAACATGTCTCATGACAGTCCACCATTAAAAGTCGCTGCAATTGTCGGGGCCGCCACTGGTCAGCGACGGCCTGACCAACTTTAACTCATCTGGCTGCAGGTGTCAGATGCTGTCGAATTCAATACGGACTCACAGCGCGCGCTGGTGCGACAGGTACACGTTGTCCTGCTCCAGCGCCACGCCGTCACGCACGGCCGCTTGCCAGCGGGCCGTCGTCACCACGGCGGCAAAGCTGGAGTGGAACACGGTGCTGAACACGCGGTGGATTTCCTCGGCGCTGGCGGCGCCGGCATCGTTCCGGTAGGGCAGGGAGCCGCTGGCGTCGGACAGTAACTCCACCTGGTAGCCCCGGTGCGCCGCTTCATAAATGGTGGCGGCGTCGCAGTTGTGCGTCATGTAGCCGATCACGGTCAAGGTGTTTATGCCCTGTCTGGCCAGCCAGTCGGCAGCGTCGGTGCCGGTGAAGATGCTGGCCCTGGTCTTGTGGATGTGGTGGTCGGCCTGGCGTTCCGCCACCACGGCGTGCAGCTGCCAGCCGTCCGAGCCGGGCGAGAAGATCGGCGAACCGGCCGCGGCGTCGTGCTGCACGGTCAGTACCGGGATGCCGGCGGCGCGTGCGGTGTCCATCGCGGCGGCGATATTCGCCAGCGATACCTCGACCGGCGGATGGCTGATGCGCATATTGCCGGTTACGTATTCATTCTGGACGTCGATGACGGCCAGGGCGCGGCGGGGAGTGTTCATGTGGCTTCCTTTCTGTTGGTGATCCGTCATTCTGCGCCGCCGCCACCGCCGCCGACAGTGGCCCGTAAGCCAAGGTACGATAAAATCGGGCCATGAGCCAGCCAGCCAAAAAAATCGCCGTCATTGCCTTCGATGGCATGACGCCCTTCCACCTGTCCGTGCCCTGCCTGGTGTTTGGCTCCCAGCTGCTTGATGGCTACGAGGTGCAGGTATGTGCCGCCGGGCCCGGCCCGCTGCGCACCACGGCCGGTTTCGATATCGCCGCCGCGCACGGCCTGGAAGCGGTGGCCTCCGCCGATATCGTCATCCTGCCATCCTGGCACGACGATGGCCGGCCGGCGCCGCCGGCTTTGCTGCAAGCGCTGACGGATGCGGCCCAGCGCGGCGCGTGCGTGGTCGGCCTGTGCCTGGGCGCCTTTCCGCTGGCCGAGACTGGCCTGCTGGATGGCCTGTCCGCCACTACCCACTGGGCGTTCGCCGATGCGCTGGCGCGGCGCTATCCCAAGGTGCGCGTCGACCGCGAGGTGCTGTACGTGGACGAGGGCGGCGTCCTGACTTCGGCCGGCGTGGCGGCGGGCCTGGACTGCTGCCTCTACCTGCTGCGCCAGCTACGCGGGGCCGAAGCCGCCAACCGTGTGGCCCGGCAGCTGGTGGTGGCGCCGCACCGCCAGGGCGGACAGGCCCAGTTCATCGAGCGTCCGCTGCCGGTCAGCCACAGCGACGGGCGTTTCGCCGAGGTGCTGGCGTGGGTAGGTCGCCATTTGGCCGAGGAGCACAGCCTGGACGCCCTGGCCGAACGGGCCGCCATGAGCCGCCGCAATTTCACCCGCCATTTCCGGCTGGCCACCGGCACTTCGTTCAAGCAGTGGCTACTGGAACAGCGCCTGGCCCATGCCCGCCATCTGCTGGAAGCCACGGATGCGGCTGTCGAGCGTGTCGCGCAGGAAGCGGGATTCGGCTCGGCGCTGTCGCTGCGCCAGCATTTCCGCACCGTGCTGCGCACCTCGCCCAGCGCCTACCGCAGTCAGTTCCGGACGATGGGAACAAAAACGGCGGCCTGAGTCGGTTACAATCACGCCATGTATATCGATTCCCATTGCCACATCAATTTTCCCGAGCTGGCTGCGCGCCTGCCCGAAATCCTGGCCAGGATGGCCGACAACAAGGTCACCCATGCGCTGTGCGTATCGGTTGATCTGCCGGATTTCCCGCAGGTGCTGGCGCTGGCTGAACAGCATCCGAATATCTACGCCTCGGTGGGCGTGCATCCGGATTATGAAGACACGCCCGAACCCAGCGTCGAACAGCTGGTGGAGCTGGCCGATCACGAGAAAATCGTCGCCATCGGCGAGACCGGCCTCGATTACTACCGCCTGACCGGCGACCTGGAATGGCAGCGCGAGCGCTTCCGCACCCACATCCGCGCCTCGCGCGCCACCGGCAAGCCGCTGATCATCCACACCCGCTCCGCCAGCGAGGACACCATCCGCATCATGCGTGAGGAAGGTGCCGGCAGCGACGCGGGCGGCCCGGCGGGCGTGATGCACTGCTTTACCGAATCGCTGGATGTGGCGCGCGCCGCCATCGCCCAGGGCTTTTATATTTCGTTCTCCGGCATCGTCACCTTCAAGAGCGCCAGGGATCTGCAGGCTGTGGCGCGCGAAGTGCCGCTGGAGCGCATCCTGATCGAGACCGATGCACCCTACCTGGCGCCGGTGCCGTATCGCGGCAAGAACAACGAGCCAGGCTACGTGGCCCACGTCGGCGAGTTCATCGCCCAGCTCAAGGGCGTGCCGGTGGAGGAGGTGGCGCGCCGCACCACCGAGAACTTCTTCCAGCTGTTCAAGGCGGCGCACTGATGCGGCGGCGTTTGCTCCTGGCCGCGCTGGCCGCCGCCCTGTCCAGTCCGGCGTGGGCCGACCAGCAGGAGGACGCGGTCGATTACTTCCGCGCCGTGCAGCTGGACGCCAGCAAGACCGTGCAGCGCCTGCTGGACCAGGGACTGGACCCCAACATCCGCGAACCGGAGCGCGGCGAGACCGGCCTGATCGTCGCCATGCGCTACGACGCCAACAAGACGCTGGACGTATTGCTGGCCCAGCCGCGCATCGACCTGGAAGCGCGTGCCGGGAACGGCAACACGGCCCTGATGATGGCCGCCTTCCGCAAGAACAAGCCGGCCGTGCTGAAGTTGCTGGACAAGGGCGCACAGGTCAACCAGAAGGGCTGGGCTGCGCTGCACTACGCGGCGGCGGCTGGGGACGTGGAGCTGACCAGGCTGTTCCTCGACAAACACGCCTACATCGATGCCGAATCGCCGTCCGGCATGACGCCGCTGATGATTGCCGCCCGCGAAGGCCAGGAACAGGTGGTCAAGCTGCTGCTGGAGGAAGGCGCCGACGCCACCCTCAAGGATGGCGGCTTCCACCTGACGGCGGCCGGCTTCGCCCTCAAATACGACAAGCCCTGGATCGCCGACGCGATCAACACCTTCCTCGCCAACCAGAAGCCGCGCTAGTCCCGGCGTCAGCCGTGGTGCTCGCGCGGATCGTGCTTGTCGTGATCGCGCCCGCCCTCCTGGTGTTTGGCCTGGGGCGGTACCTGCTGTGGGTGCGGTGCGGCGCTGGCGTGCATTTCATGTGGCGCAGGAGCGGGATGCGCCGATGCTGGCGGACGCGGCGCTTCGGCAGGCTTGAACTGCGCATGCATTTGCGGCGGTGGCGCCTTGGACGCGGCGGGCGCGGCATGTTGCGGCTGGGTGGGGCCGGGCTGTGCATGGGCCTGGGATGCTGCCGCCATTCGCATGGCGGCCAAATCATGCTGCGGCACTGGCGGTTCAGGCTGTGCGTGCGCCTGGGGCGCTGAAGCCGCAGGCATGGTAGCCAAAGCACGCGGCGGCTCCGGAGGGTTGGGTTGCGCGTGTACCTGCGGCGCCGGCTTGGCGAAGGCGGCAGAGGCGCGTGGCGGCTCGCCGGATGCGGCCTGCCCATGCATGGTCGGCGGGTTCGGCATGCCGGCGGCCATTTGCGGCGCGGGCCGCACCGCCGGGCGCACCTCCACCTGCGGCTGGCGGAACGATGGCCCCTGTTTATCCTGACCCGGCGCGGCCTGCTGCGCCAGACGGCCCGGCTCCTGCCTGCCATCGCGGCGCATGGACGGCTGTATCGCTTGCGGGATAGGCGGCAGGGCTTGCGGCGCCTGGGCATGCTGCGCGCCGGGCGATGGAACGGCCGGATGCGGCCCTTGCGCCAACCGGGCCGGGGCAGGCATCGCCACCGGAGAGCGCGGGGGCTGTGGCGGCGCCGCCTCGCGCGGGCCGGCGTGCGGCATTTGCACCTGGTTGAGCTGGGTGACAGCCACATTCTGGCTGCGGTTCACGGGGCCGTTGAAGTTGTTGACCGTGCGGTAGCTGTTGTTGACGATATTGTTATTCACCACGCTGACCGACTTGGTTACATACGTCGCGTTGTTGTACACCACGGCCGGCCGGCGCCAGTGCTCGTCGTGGCCGGGGCGCGGGGCCGGTCCGCCCCAATCCATGTTCCACGCATGCCAGCCGCCATCGTGGGCATGGCTGAGCGCGGCGCCCACCAGGATGCCGACGCCAAAGGTCAACGCCCCGGTGCTGGCCGGGTTGCCGGAAGGCGAAGGGGGCGGAGGCGGCGCACGGTCCACCCAGCCCGGATACACGGGTTCCCACGGCCCGTAGACCACGGACGGATTGTAGTGCGGCACGTACACCACATCCGGCTGCGCCGATTCGATGACGATGGTCTGCGGCGGCGGTGGTATCACGGCCGGGGGCGCATCGTAGATCTCCTGGCCGGGCGTGACAACCGGTGTCGCAGCATACTCGGCTGCCTGCGCGGAGCGCACCGTGGTCGACACCCTCAGTTGCGCCGAGTTTTTCAGGCTGCCGTTCTGCTGCGCCCGCGCCCGCATGACCTGGATCGCGTTCATGACATCGGCGGGATCGTTGGCATAGGCCTGGCCCAGCGCCGTGGTCCAGGGCAGGTTGGCCGCCATCTGCCCCAGCACATTGGGGAAGGTGGTCAGCGACTTGATGCTGACGTCCCAGGGCTGCTGGCTTTCCTCGGCCTGCAGCGCATTGCCGCTCAGGGAAGGATGCTGCGCCAGCCACAGGTTGGCGGCGCTGACCTGGTCTGGATAGGTGGAACCGGCCAGCACCTGGGCCACCAGCTTGTCCGGGTACAGGGCGATGGGCGCCACCATTTGCTGCAATTGCTCGGCGGTCGGCGGCTGGTATGCGGCCGCGGCGGGCGCGGCGCCGGCCGCCTGGGGCGTATTGGCGGGCTGGTTGCAGCCAGCCAGCGCCAGCAGGCTAGCGGAGACCAGCGCGGCCATCGTCGTTTTGTGCATGTTCATCACCGCGTCCTTTCCTTTAGTGTTATGGCTCAGATTAATAGCCGGTCCGGGGCCGCACGATATAAAACTGTTACCTCTTGTAACCCGGTCCACTCAATTGAGGGGGAATTGGGCGCCAGTTCCGTGCACCGTTCAGCTCGGGAGAGCGGGATAATGGCAGTTCCGCACCCTGCGAGGACCGCCATGCTGAACGAACGCGAAATTGAAAGCTGCTACCTGGGGCAGTTCATCCCGGTGCACTACCATCACAACATGCTGATGGACCAGAACCGCATGCTCAACTTCAAGGCCGCCATCGCCTATGCCGTCAAGCCGGGCATGAAGGTGCTGGAGCTGGGCGGCGGCACCGGCGTGCTGTCCTGGTTCGCCGCCTCGCAGGGCGCGAGCCACGTGTATTGCGTGGAATTCAACCCGGACATGGTGCAGCAGGCGCGCAAGATGCTGGCCCTGAACCCCGGCGGCGACAAGGTCGAGGTGATTCACGCCGACGCCTTCGAATACTTGCCGCCCGAGCCGGTGGACCTGGTCATTTGCGAGATGATCCACGTCGGCATGCTGCGCGAAAAGCAGGTGGAGGTGATCGAATCGTTCAAGCGGCGCTACCGGGAACGCTTCGGCGGCCCGCTGCCAGTGTTCATGCCGGAGGCCGTGATCATGGCCGTGCAGCCGCTGCGGCAGGAATACGACTTCGAGGGCTTCCATGCGCCCATCGTGCAATTCCAGCAGAATGACATGATCTACACCGGCACGGTGGAAATGGCGCGTCCGGCCGTCTACAGCATCATCGATTTCAACCAGCCCAACGAGCTGCTCTACCGCTGGGAAGGCAAGTTCGTCATGGAGCGCAGTGGCGCCGTGAACGCCATGCGTTTCGTGACCAAGAATGTGCTGGCGGTGGTGACCGAGCGTTCCAGCACCATCGACTGGCTGAACCACTACATGGCGCTGCCGCTGGGCCAGCCGGTGCAGGTGCGCGAGGGCGATGTGCTCCAGGTCAGCTTCCAGTACCGCGCGGGCGGGTCCATACCGTCGCTGGAGGCCAGCCTGAAGGCCGAAGTCCTGTACCCAGCCGCCTTGCAGCCGGCCACACCGTCGCTGGTGCACGCATAAACTGTAGTAGATCCGACTTGATCTGACAGCGCGTGTAAGGTGACAGGCGGCTCTCGCCCCCAAACCGACATTCGCAATCTCATCAAAGTGCAGTTCAAAGGACTGGCGGGACGTACTCCACAAAAATGCCGAATCTTCAAGTTGAAGCGTACCGCATACAGACCGTGACAATGTGTCAGAATTCCTGTTTGACAAGATGATATGCTGGAGTACATCAGCAGCCTCGGGCCGCAATCGTCCACAAGCGGCCATTTGCATATATAGCTCTTTTCCTGCACCTCCAACAAAAAGCACAGAAAAAACATGAGCTTGTCATTCCACATCGACTACAACGGCGAGTGCGAAGAGGCGTTCAACTTTTATGCCAAACATCTCGGCGGGACAGTTGGCACGATGCTCCGGGTTGCCGATTCCCCTATCCCGGCGACGGCGTCACGTCCCGGTCACCATATCGTCCATGCGAATATCTTCATCGATGGTGTCGAGCTGGCCCGTGCGGATGTGGAAGAAAGCTGGTACCAAAAGCCGACCGGATTCTATGTGCTGCTCGGTGTGGATACAGACGAGAAGGTTGATGCCTATTTCACTGCGCTGCAGTCCAATGGACAGGTCATCCTGGCGCCGCAACGAACATTCTGGTCGTCCCGCTATGCAATCGTTGTCGACCGCTTTGGGGTGCCGTGGAAGATCAATCGCGGCACATGACAAGGCTTGCAATGAACGTCGTTTGCCCGTCTTCCGCAACAAAACAACATCGGGTTTCGAGCCATGACAAAATTCCTCATCTCCTTTCCTGCTAGTGCGATGGATGTCGCCGACGAGGACATGCCTGCTGTTAGCGAGGCCGCTCATGCGGTTATCAGGGAAGCGAAGGCCGCTGGAGTGTATGTTTTCGGCGGTGGAATCAACACCGAGGTCGCTCCGCTGATGGTGGCAGCGGATGGGAGTTACTCGAGCGACACCTACCGGCAGACGAGAGAGTTCGACGGAGGCTTCTGCGTGCTGGAGTTGCCATCCAGAGACGCCGCTAGGTATTGGGCTGCTAAAATTGCCACAGCCTGCCGCTGCGCACAAGAGTTGCGCGAGTTCTACTATGACCCCGAGAGCTGATTGCCTGGTCTGCATTCGGCCAGAAGGGACGTACGAATGGAAAAGATTGTGCGATAAAAATGACTTGACGGACTTGGTCGAACTACGGCAAATAAATATGTGCCGTTCTTCGAGATGATTCCCTAACTCCGACATTATCGTATTTGCGAAGAAAGTGAATTCGTGAGAAATTAAATAGTTCTCCTTTAGTTGTTTTTGTTGCAAGTATATGTGCTGTGGCTCCAGCCGAATCATCCACAGGAAGTAGAGATTGACTTGAAGAGCCAACGTCGCAGCTAACGGCCGTTAGCGATATTAAAATTTTCGTGGTTCGCGTAGCAGTCTCTATTTTGCCGCCAAGAGTCATGCCGTTAGCATGACCTCTATTTCGGAACATAATTCTGTTTTTGTCCACCAGAAAAAGTTAATAGCACACCTGCCTTAACTCGCACCACCACTGGCAACGCTCGTCGCAAATCATCCAGTGTCGGTTGTCCGCGAAAACAATAGCTCGGTATTTGAATGATCAATTCACCCGCTGGGACATTGCCCTGAATGACGTGAATCGGTGCGAAGACTAGTGTTGCTGGCACCGTAAAGTGAGGATCTGGTTCTCCGGGCAGTCTCGGCAGCGGTGGATAAGCTGGTACGTTCTTATACCGGATTTCTGTGATCATGCCTTCGGCCATCCATTCAGTGGCCTCTTTGCAAGCCGAAGAATTTTCATCGTCACATGGCGCAGGTCGACACGGTAAGGAAGCTCTTGCCATCAAGGGAAGCATCAAGCTGCAAATCGCAATAAGGAAATTTGTTCGAGCCGATAACTTCACATTGTGCTCCATACACTTTATTCGATGGTCCGCTACTGGCCGGCTGCGATCATCGGCACTCAGGATATCAGTTTTCCAATCTGCAAAACTCACAGATTCTCACGCTGGGTTACTGCGGCCTACTGAGTCAGCAGTCGGAGCGGCCTGACGAGACTCGAAATCATCTGACGGCCTGTGTCAGTCCAAGTGTGGACTAGTACACATAAACTTCCCCGAGCCGGGACGCTGGCGGGTATATTTTGCCTTTTGCGTTACAGAAAGGCGATTACCATGACACAGGACGCGGACCAGAACGACCGGCGCTACCTCATCCAGCAGAACAAGATCAGCGACGGCGACAGCAAGCCGCCCGTGTTCGCCAAGATCATGCGCAGCAAGGAGGGCGTGTTCGAGGGCGTTTCCTTCATCAAGTCCAAGGACAAGGCCACCGTGGTCACCATCGCCGAGGCCAACGAGGCCATTGCCTGGGCGGCGCGCAAGAAACCGAACGCGCGTGAATACGTAACCAAGATCATCTGCGTCGGCCAATAAGGCCTGGCGCCGTTCGTCGGCGCCTCGCGCCAGTCATGCCGTGCCGGCGGCAATTCGTCGTATCCTTGTCTGAACAGCAATGTATGGCGCTATAGTGCTGCCTCAACCAACTCACAGGGGAGACAGATGACGGCAGCAAAAATATTCCTGGCAGGATGCGCATCCACCGCCATCGCCATGACGGCAATGCTGGCGCTGACTGGCGCCAGCGGCAGTTCCAAGGCGCGCTTTGATGAAATCACGGTCGGCCGCATCAATATCGAGGAACCGGACGGCACCAAGCGCATCATCATTTCGAACCGGGCCCAGTTCCCGGGCGCGTTTGACAAGGGCCAGGAAATCGCCCGTCCGGACCGGCGCTCGTTTGCCGGCATGCTGTTCGTGAACGACGAAGGCACCGAGAACGGCGGGCTGATCCAGAAGGGCAGCATCGTCGACGGCAAGGTAAGTGCCGGACTGTCGCTGACCTTCGACCGCTTCCGCCAGGACCAGGCCCTGCAACTGCTGCATGAGGACAGCGATGCGCGCTCGGCGACCTCGGTGGTGATCAACGACGTGCCGAATCCGGAATTGTCGCCGATAGGCTCGATGGAAAAATACCGCGCCGCCGCCAAGGTCCTGCCGGCCGAGCAGCGGCAAGCCTACTGGAGCAAGCTGGGCGACGAGGGCAGGCTGTCGCAGCCGCGCGTGTTCCTCGGCACATCGCGCGACAAGGCGTCCGCACTGATGCTGCACGATGCCAAGGGCCGTCCGCGCATGATGCTGATGGTCACGGCAGCCGGCCAGCCCACCATCCAGATGCTGGACGAGCAGGGCGCCGTGGTGAAGACGGTCAGCCCGTGATGGTACGGGGCCTCGGCACGCCTACAGGGCGCACCCATTGGTCCCTGTGGGGCTGGGCGGCGCCGCCGCGCTAGCTACGCCCGGCTCGCCTGTGCCATACTGCAGCCTCCTTTTTTGCCGAGGTTCGCATGAGTGTTACGCGTCTGCTGGCAGCCACTGCGCTGCTGATCCCCGTCCTGGCCCTGGCCGCGCCCTGCGTGGAACCGCCGCCCGATCCGGCCAATACCTACGACGCCCAGCATACCTACGCCAAGCTGATCAAGAACTACCCGGCCATCAGCATCGCCAGTTCTGAATTACCCGGCGGCGTGCGCAAGGTCGCCGACCTGACCTACGCCCAGTACGGCGCGCGCTGTTTGAAGCTGGACCTGTACCTGCCGTCCGCCGGCCGGGCTGCGACGCCGCTGCCGCTGGTGGTCCTGGTCCACGGCGGCGGCTGGTCCGGCGGCTACCGTTCCGAGTTCGTGCCGCTGGCGCTGGGACTCGCCCAACGTGGCTATGCCTCGGCCACCATCAGTTACCGCCTGTCCGGCGAGGCGCGCTATCCGGCCGCCGTGGACGACGTCAAAGCCGCCGTCAGCTGGCTGCGAGTCCATGCGGCAGCCTATGGGCTGGACCCGCGCCGCTTCGCGCTGGCCGGCGGTTCGGCCGGCGGCCAGCTGGCCAGCCTGGCCGGCGTGACGGGCCAGGACAGCAGCGTAGTGCAAGCCATCGTCAACATCGATGGCTTGTCCGACTTCACCAGCCCGGCCGCGCTCAGCAGCGAGGACGATCCCAGGAAAACCCCGTCGTCGGCCGGGCGCTGGTTCGGCGGCCGTTACGCGGAGAAGGAGGCGCTGTGGCGCGCCGCTTCGCCCATCCAATATGTGCGGCCCGGCATGCCGCCCATCCTGTTCATAGTCAGCGCCGTGCCGCGCTTTTCGGTGGGCCGCGGCGAGATGGTGGAAAAGATGCAGGCGGCCGGCGTGGCCAGCCAGGTGCTGCTGCTGCCGGATACGCCGCATTCGTTCTGGATGTTCGATCCCTGGTTGCAGCCCACCGTGGACGCCACGGCGGACTTCCTGGACCGGCAGCTGGCTCCCGCTCATCCCTGATTTTGCGCCGCTGGTCGGCGTTTTCCGCAGTTGGTCGCAGGCGGATTGCCGGGGTATGACAGCGGTATTACAGTGACAGCATAGTAAACGCAACAACTATCCCGGAGCGTCCCATGCTGAGCTTTATGTTGTGGTTGGTCCTGTTGTTCCTGTGCTGGCCGCTGGCCCTGCTGGCGTTGCTGCTGTATCCGCTGGTGTGGCTGGTCACGCTCCCATTCCGCCTCATCGGCATCGGGGTGGAAGCCGTGTTCGAGCTGCTGCACGCCATCGTCATGCTGCCGGCCCGTATCCTGCGCGGCACCCCGGGCCGCTAAACGCTCAAAAACCGACCAGCACACCGGCGCCCAGCGACTTTTGCGAGTAGTTGTAGTCGATCAGGCTCTGGCCATAGCCGCTGAACAGCTGTACATAACCCTTGAGGTTGGCCTTGACGGGGAAGGCCCAGCCGGCCTGCAGGGCGCCGTGGCGGGTGCTGAAATTGCGCCGGCCCAGCACCGAGAACTCGTGGCCATTGAGGCGGTACACCACGCGCAGGTCGCCATGGCCCATGTAGTCGGTGATGTCGATGTTGTCGTTGTCCGAACGTGCATTATCGAGCCGCTTCCACAGGCGGAAGGTGACGCCCAGGTCATCCTTTTCGGCGCCGATCTCGCCGTAGATGCGGTTCCAGCTGCGCGACAGGGTGGAGGTCTGGCCGTTCGACTGGTGCACCAGCCCTAAATTCACATAGCGCACATTGACCCCGCCGAGCTCCAGGTTGAGCGGCGTGGTCAGCATGACTTCCGGCTGATAGTTGGTTTCGCGGAAGGGACTGGAGGCGGCGCGGTTGTAGGCCTGCCAGAAGCTCTGCTGGGTATAGGCGAACCACAAATCCACCGGCAGGTTGCCGATCTGCTCCAGCGCCTTCATCTTGAAACTGAGCTGGTAGGTCAGCTCCACGTGCTTGGATTTCAGGCCGGCCGGGGTGAAGTCCCGGAACGGGCCGTCGTTCGAGCTGGTGCTGTAGTTGGCCAGCAGCAGGTAGTTGTCACGGTGCGGCTTGAAGTTGAACACGCCGCGCTTGGAAGGACGGTCCAGTTCCCAGGCCTGCACCATGGGCGAAACCTTGGCCTCCGGCGGGATGGTGGTCAGCTCGGCTACCTTTTCGCTGACCTTGGGCGGCGGAGGCGGCGGCGAAGGCTGGGTCTTGGCCGGGGCATCCACCGGCAACGGGCCGGAAATGGCCGCCGTGGCCTGGGCCGGGTCGACATTGCCGGCCGCCGCCGCCGCCACCGTGGCCGCCGGCGCCACCTTGGCCAGGCCGTCGTAGCAAGCCAGGCGGGCGCTGGCGTCGCCCAGGGTGGAGCAGCGCTCCAGCCGCAGCGCCAGTTCAGTGCCAGGGTCGGCGGGGGAGGCGGCCGGCTGGGCCAGGGCGGAGCCGGCGGCCAGCGCCAGCAGCAAAGGTGTGGTTTTGCGCATGCGTTACTCTCTGAAAGTTAAATTGCTAAGTTAAGTTGCTAACATAGCAAGCTGATCACTTTGACATCGTATATTAATTGCCGCGAGTCATGGCGCACAGTAGACCGACAGTAACAAATACTTACGATCAACACTCCTTGAATTCCCACTTTAGCGCCATACGTGTGTCATCCCTTACTGTTAGAATTTTGTGCACGACTGGCAGCCCGCCCGCCGTTCCAAGGAGATTGTGATGACCCGCAAGACACCCATCGAGCGCTACCGCAACATCGGCATCAGCGCCCACATCGACGCCGGCAAGACCACGACGACCGAGCGTATCCTGTTCTATACCGGTGTGAACCACAAGATCGGCGAGGTCCACAATGGCGCCGCCACCATGGACTGGATGGAGCAGGAGCAGGAGCGCGGCATCACCATCACCTCGGCCGCCACCACGGCGTTCTGGAAGGGCATGGCCGGCAATTTCGCCGAGCACCGCATCAACATCATCGACACTCCCGGCCACGTGGATTTCACCATCGAGGTAGAGCGTTCCATGCGTGTGCTGGACGGCGCGGTCATGGTGTATGACTCGGTGGGTGGGGTGCAGCCGCAGTCCGAGACCGTCTGGCGCCAGGCCAACAAGTACAAGGTGCCGCGCATCGCCTTCATCAACAAGATGGACCGCGTCGGCGCCGACTTTTTCCGCGTGCGCGAGCAGATCGCCAACCGCCTGAAAGGCGTGGCGGTGCCCATCCAGATTCCGCTGGGCGCCGAGGACAATTTCCATGGCGTGATCGACCTGGTCAAGATGCGGGCGATTAACTGGGACGACGCCAGCCTGGGCGTCAAGTTCACCTACGAGGACATCCCGGCCGAACTGCAAGCGCTGGCCGAGGAATGGCGCGAGAAAATGGTGGAGGCGGCCGCCGAGGCCACGCCCGAGCTGACCGAGAAATACCTCAACGGCGAGACGCTCACCGAGGAGGAGATCAAGGCCGCCCTGCGCCTGCGCACCATCAAGAACGAGATCGTGCCCATGCTGGCCGGCAGCGCCTTCAAGAACAAGGGCGTGCAAGCCATGCTGGACGCGGTGGTCGAGTACCTGCCGTCGCCGGTGGACGTGCCCGCGATTGCCGGCCACGACGAGCAGGACCGCGAGATCGAGCGCCATCCCAGCGACGCCGATCCGTTCTCGGCGCTCGCCTTCAAGATCATGACCGACCCCTTCGTGGGCCAGCTGACCTTCTTCCGCGTGTATTCCGGCGTGGTGAACTCGGGCGACACGGTGTACAACCCGACCAAGGGCCAGAAGGAGCGCCTGGGCCGCATCCTGCAGATGCACGCCAACGAGCGCAAGGAAATCAAGGAAGTGTACGCGGGCGACATCGCGGCCGCCGTCGGCCTGAAAGGCGTGACCACGGGCGACACCCTGAGCGCGCCGGAGCAGGTCATCGTGCTGGAAAAAATGGTGTTCCCGGAGCCGGTGATTTCGCAGGCGGTGGAGCCCAAGACCAAGGCCGACCAGGAAAAGATGGGCATCGCCCTGAATCGCCTGGCGCAGGAGGACCCGTCGTTCCGCGTGCACAGCGACGAGGAATCGGGCCAGACCATCATGTCCGGCATGGGCGAGCTGCATCTGGAAATCCTGGTGGACCGCATGCGGCGCGAGTTCGGCGTGGAAGCCACGGTGGGCAAGCCGCAGGTGGCCTACCGCGAGACCATACAGCGCAAGGCCAGCGATGTCGAAGGCAAGTTCGTCAAGCAGTCTGGTGGACGCGGGCAGTACGGCCACGTGGTGCTGACCCTGGAGCCGCAGGAGGCCGGCAAGGGCTATGAGTTCGTGGACGCCATCAAGGGCGGCGTGGTGCCGCGCGAGTTCATCCCGGCGGTGGACAAGGGCGTGCAGGAGACCCTGCGCTCGGGCGTGCTGGCCGGCTATCCGGTGGTGGACGTCAAGGTCACGCTGACTTTCGGCTCCTACCACGACGTGGACTCCAACGAGAACGCGTTCCGCATGGCCGGTTCGATGGCCTTCAAGGAAGGCATGCGGCGCGCCGACCCGGTGCTGCTGGAGCCCATGATGCAGGTCGAGGTGGAAACGCCGGAGGAATTCATGGGCAACGCCATGGGCGACCTGACGTCGCGCCGGGGCATGGTGCAGGGCATGGACGAGATTCCTGGAGGCGGCGGCAAGATCATCCGCGCCGAAGTGCCGCTGGCCGAGATGTTCGGCTACTCGACCACGCTGCGCTCGCTGACCCAGGGCCGCGCCACCTACACCATGGAGTTCAAGCACTACGCGGCCGTGCCCAAGCACATCCTGGACCAGATCGCCGTCTCCAGCCGCGCGCGCAACAGCTGATCCCGGTGGCGCCCTAGTCGAATACTTTCAGTTTCAATTGGAAGGCCAGGGCGCCGTACAGCCGGTCCTTGTAGCTGGGCACGATGGCCAGGTTGAGGCCGACACGCTGGTATTCATAGCTGAGGGTAGGGATGGCGGCCGGGAACCAGCCGCCATTGCGCATCTTGGGATAGCCGTCAAAGCCGCCCACCACCGCGCCCAGGCGCACCGGGCCGATGCGCCACGGCTGGTAGTACAGCCCGACGTAATTGGAATAGGCGCGGTCGCTGTTGTAGAAGCGGCCCGCCGTCACCGAGGCCACGGTGGAAAAGCGGTATTCCGCGCCGATGCCGGGGTTGCTGTCATTCAGGCCCTTGTCGCGCTGGAAGTGCCAGGAATAGAAGCCGGCGTTCAGCCACACTTCGCGCAGCGGCGCCGCCTCGATGGTCTCGAAGGTATCCGCCAGCGCCGCGCCGGCGCTTGCCATCAGTGCCAGTCCGGCCAAAAAGTGTCGCATGGGGCGTCCTCGTCGGGTTGAAGTGACAGGATTATAGCGGTCCGATACCACGCTGCAAACATTGCCCATCCACCAAAAGGCAGAGCAGTTGTTGGAAATGCGGCCAAAAAACGATCATTGCCAGCAGAAAATGTTTTTCTCAACTATCATCCTGGATGTTTTCATTCTTGCCAGGATGTTTCATGAACTCCAAAACTGAACTCAGCGTCGCCGCCCGCCTTGGCCTCGGCTACGGCGTGGTGCTGGTCCTGATGCTGGTGCTGACCGTGCTCAGCATCGTCAAGGTCAACAGCATCGAGTCCGCCCTCAATCACGTCAGCGAGGTCAACAACGTCAAGCAGCGCTATGCCATCAACTTCCGTGGCAGCGTGCATGACCGCGCCATCGCGCTGCGCGACACCACCCTGGTGCCGGACGCCGAACTGCATTCTGTGCTGGCCCTGATCGACCAGCTGGACGCCGATTACCAGAAGTCGGCATTGCCGCTGGACGCCATCTTCAGCGCGCCCAAGTCCACCGCCAGCGCCGAGGAACGCGGCTTCCTGGAGCAGATCAAGGCTGCCGAGGCCCGCACCCAGCCGCTGATCAAGAAGGTGATCGCGGCCCGCAAGGGTGGCGACACCGAGGGAGCGCGCGCCCTGATGCTGGCCGAAGCCAAGCCGGCCTTCACCGACTGGCTGGCCGCCATCAACCGCTTCATCGACCAGCAGGAGCGCATGACGGAAACCGAATCCGAACAGGCGCGCCAGATCGCACGCAAGTTCCAGGCGCTGATGCTGGTGCTGCTGGCCGTGGCCGTGGTGGCGGGCGTGCTGGTGGCTTGGCGCATCACGGCACAGCTGCGCGCCGCCCTGGGTGCGGAGCCGGCCGAGGTGAAGGCGCTGGCGGCCGCGGTCGACCGGGGCGAACTGTATCACCAGGTTGCGCTGCGGCCAGGCGACCAGGACAGCATCATGGCGGTGCTGATGAAGATGAGCGCCAACCTGCGCGCCACCGTGACCGAGGTGCATGAAGCGGCGGAGGCCGTGACCGGTATTGGCGCCCAGATATCGGAGCGTAACCAGTACCTGTCCGGCCGCACCGAGGAACAGGCCAGCTCGCTGGAGGAAACCGCCTCCGCCATGGAACAGCTGACCGCCACCGTGCAGCAGAATGCCCATAGCGCGCGCCAGGCCAACCAGCTGGCCCAGGACGCCTCGGCCATCGCCACCAAGGGCGGCGAGATCGTCGGCGGCGCGGTGCAGACCATGAGCGAGATCGACGCATCCTCGCGCAAGATCGTCGACATCATCGGGGTCATCGACGGCATCGCGTTCCAGACCAATATCCTGGCGCTGAACGCGGCCGTGGAGGCCGCGCGTGCGGGTGAGCAGGGGCGCGGCTTTGCCGTGGTCGCCACCGAGGTGCGCAACCTGGCCCAGCGCAGCTCCAACGCCGCGCGCGAGGTCAAGGACCTGATCGGCGCCTCGGTCGAGAAAATCCATGCCGGCACCGAGCTGGTACAGAACGCCGGACACACCATGCGCGACATCGTGGAAAGCGTGAGCGAAGTCACGCGCATGGTGGCCGACATCACCGCCGCCAGCGAGGAACAGCAGGCCGGCATCGAGGAAGTCAACCGCGCCATAGCGCTGATGGACCAGGTCACCCAGGAAAACGCCAACCTGGTCGAACAGGCCGCCGGCGCCGTGCAGACCCTGCTGGAACAAGCCGGGCACCTGAACCACGCCGTCGGGGTGTTCCAGACCGATGATGCGTCCGCCGCGCCGGTACGGCGCGCCACGGCGCCCGCCGCGCGCAGCGGGCAAGCCCTGCTGCCGGCGCCGCTGGAGGCCTGACCATGGACGATGGATTGCGCAGCGGCGTGACGGAACAGGCCCGTATCCAGGCGCTGTACAGCCTGGGCGTGCTGGATACCGCCGGCGGCGAGTATTTCGACGCCGTCACCCGCCTGGCGCTGGACCTGTTCGGCGCCAGCGGTTCCTACATCTCGTTGATCGACAAGGACCGCCAGTGGTTGAAAGCCAACATCGGGGTCTGCCCGATCACCAGTTCGCGCGATGAATCGTTCTGCAACCACACCATCGAGCACAGCGAGGTGCTGGTGGTGCCCGACACCCGGCTGGACCCGCGCTTCGCCCACCAGCCGGCGGTAACGATGGACGGCGTGCTGTTCTACGCCGGTGCGCCCCTGATCACCAGCGAGGGCTACGCCATCGGCGCGCTGTGCATCATCGACCAGCAGCCGCGCCAGCTGGCGCCTGACCAGGCCGCCAAGCTGGCCAGCCTGGCGGCGCTGGTGGTGGCCCACATGGAGCTGGGCCGCGCCGTGGGCCATGTGGACGCGGTCAGCGGCATGCCCAACAAGTACCGCCTGCACGAGGAACTGGACGCGTTGGCGGCGCAATCGCCGCAGGACAGCCGCGCGCTGCTCAGCATCGACATGCCGGACGCCGCCACCGCCTTCCAGATCGCCAGCGTGTTGGGCGTGGCCGTGTACGACCAGATGGTGCGCGCCGCCGGCCAGCGCCTGCGCGAAGTGTTCCAGGGCCGGGCCCAGGTCTACCACCTGACCGACGCCCGCTTTGCCGTACTGTCCACCGACGCCGACACCGAGGAGTTCACGCGCTTCGTGCGCGCCGCCGAAGTGCGCCTGCAGGCGCCGCTGGCCGACGTGGCGATCCCGCTCAACCTGCCCAGCTATGGCGGCATCGTGGCCTTCCGCCTGGCTGACGCCGCCGATGCGCCGCGCAAGGCCGCCTCGGCCCTGACCCAGGCCCAGCTCGGACAGCAGCGCTGGGCCATCTACAACGCCGGCTACGACACCTGCCACCAGCGCGCCTTCCGCCTGCTCAACGACGTGCTCTCCAGCATACGCGACAACCACTTCCACCTGCTGTACCAGCCCAAGCACGATATCGCCAGCGGCGCCTGCGGCGCGGCCGAGGCCCTGCTGCGCTGGCAGCACCCGGAACTGGGCTACATTTCGCCGGCCGAGTTCATCCCGCTGGTGGAGAAGACCGCCCTGATCGGGCCCCTGACGGATTGGGTGATGCGCAGCGCGATAGGGCAGGCGGCGCGCTGGTATGCGGACGGCCGGCCGATCAAGGTGGCCATCAACCTGTCGGCCTACAATTTCGAGGAACACGATATTGCCGCGCGGCTGGGCGGCATCTGCGCCGCCCATGGGCTGCCGCCGGCCTATGTGGAAGTGGAGTGCACGGAAGGCGTGTGGATGCAGAGTCCGGCTGTGCTGCAGGCGCTGCATGATATCCGCGCGCTGGGCATGAGTATCGCGCTGGACGACTTCGGCACCGGCTACAGCAATTTCGCCTATTTGCAGAAGGTGCCGGCCAGCGTGATCAAGGTCGACCAGTCACTGGTGCGCGACCTCCACGCCAATGCGCGCGACCAGCGCATCGTGCGCGCCCTGATCGCCCTGGCGCGCGAACTCGATTACGAGGTGGTGGCGGAAGGCGTGGAGACGCCCCAGTCGCTGGAGCTGATCCGCGAGTGGGGCGGCCACGTGGCCCAGGGCTACCATTTCGCAAGGCCGCTGGCGCCGGACGCCTTCATGGCGCATGTGGCGCAATCGTGCAGCCTGGCTTAGTTCCAGGTGCCGCCGCTGCAGCTGAACGTACGGCTCTCGGAAGGCAGCTGGCCGTAGACCGGGCTCCAGACGATGCCGTCCACGGTGACGCTTTCGCCGTCCGCGGTTTCCGGCAGGTTAAAATCGACTTCGATGTCGCCCGGACTGCGCCATTCGATAATGGTGATTTCCGGGCAGCTGGCGCCGGTGGCGCGGGCGACGCCGGTCAGCGGCGACAGAGGGGACAGCGCCAGCATGGCGGCGCAGCAGAGCAGGCCTTTCAGGTGCTTCTTCATCGTGGTCTCCTTGGTTATGCGGATGGCGGAATGCCAACACCATGCTAGCCAAGGCCGACGGCGAAGGTGTCTCAATCCATTGATTATTTAACCTTTCAGCTTGCTACTGTCACGGGCTTCCTGCAGCGGCGGCGATAAACTGCGCTCCATACCCATGCTGCATCGTGAATTTGCGGCCCCGCCCGCCCTGCGCCATGCCGTCAAATGCCTGTGGTACGGCAGCCGTAGCGCCGCCGGCGAGATGGAAGTGATGCCGGACGGCTACGCCGAAATCATCTTTCATTTCGGCAGCGGTCCGCTGTGGCTGGAAGGCGACACGCGGCCGCTGCCGTCGCCGTTCCTGATGGGCTTGTTGGAGCGCCCCGTGCGCTTCCATGTTCCAGACCAGCTGCAGATCGTGGCGGTGCGCTGCTACCCCTGGGCCGTGTTCGATCTGCTGGGCATGCCGTCGACCCGCGCTGGCATGGCGGGCGTCGGGCATCCCATCGCCGCCCTGCAGGCCGGGCTGGGGCATGCGCTGCGGGAGGGGACGGTGGAGCAGGCCATGGCGCTGCTGGCGGCCGGCTTGCCCGGCGCGGGTCCTGCGGCCGACAGCACCCTGCTCAAGGCTGACCGCACCCTGCTCAAGGCCGGCGTCGCCATGCTGGAGGCGCGTGGCGCCATCGCGGTCCGCGAAGTGGCCGCCGCCGCGCACGCCACCGTGCGCACCCTGGAGCGCAGGTTCAAGAGGTCGTCCGGCCGCACGGTCAAGGACGTGGCCGGGCTGATGCGCTTCGAGCAAGTGCGCAACCACCTATGGCGCCATCCAGACGCCAGCCTGGCCAGCCTGGCGGCGCAGCTGGGGTATGCCGACCAGTCCCACCTGTGCCGCGAGTTCAAGCGCTACAGCGGCGCGGCGCCGTCGGCATTTGCGCGCCAGGCGCGTTTGTCGCATTTGTACAAGCCGGATGGGGAGGGCGGTACTAGACTGGCTGCATCCTCACCACAACAAGACTAGCCATGTACGATGTGATCATCGCCGGCGCCGGACCGGTCGGCCTGTTCCTGGCCTGCGAACTGGCCCTGGCGCCCGCCCGGGTGCTGATACTGGAACAGTCGCCTCAGGCGGAATCGCCGCTGAAACGGCCGCCGTTCGGTATCCGCGGCTTATCGGCGCCCAGCATCGCGGCGCTGCACCGCCACGGGCTGCTGGCGCAGCTGAGGCTGCACCAGCGCATGCAGGACCCGTTCGGCACGCCACCTTCCGCGCGCCGGCCCCAGGCCGGGCACTTTGCCGGCATCCCCCTCCTGGACGAGCATATCGACAGCGCGCGCTGGAACCGGCCGCCCGGATCGTTGCCGCTCAGTTTGCTGTCCAGCATGGAGGAGCTCGACAGCGTGCTGACCACGCGGGCCCTCGAGCTGGGCGTGGACATCCGGCGCGGCCAAGCCGTGAGCGCCGTCGAGCAGGGGGCGGACGCGGTGCGCGTGCAGGCGGGCGCCCACTGCTACCAAGGGCGCTGGCTGGCCGGCTGCGACGGCGGCCGCAGCGCGGTGCGCAAGCTGGGCGGCTTCGAGTTCGCCGGCACCGAACCGGAATTCACCGGCTATTCGATACAGGCCGACGTGGCCGACCCGCAGCTGCTGCAACCCGGCCGCAACCTGACCGCCACCGGCATGTACTTCCAGTCCCAGCCCGGCTACTTCGCCTTGCAGGATTTCGACGGCGGCGCTTTCCACGACGCCGCCCGCCCGGTCACGCTGCAGCATGCGCAGCAGGTGCTGCGGCGCGTGTCGGGCACCGATGTCACACTGGCGGCTCTGCACGCGGCCAGCACCTGGACCGACCGCGCCCGCCAGGCGACTCGCTACCGCGACGGCCGCATCCTGCTGGCGGGCGACGCCGCCCACATCCATTCCCCGCTGGGCGGGCAGGGGCTGAACCTGGGATTGGGCGATGCGGTCTGCCTTGGCGCCAGGCTGGCCGCCGTGCTGCGCGGCGCAGCGCCCGACAGCGTGCTGGACAGCTATCACGACGAGCGCCATCCCGTCGGCGCGGCCGTGCTTGATTGGTCACGGGCCCAGGTCGCCGTGATGCGGCCCGGTCCGGAGGGCAATGCGCTGCGCGCCATCTTCCGCGACCTGCTGCGTACCCGCGACGGCGCCACCTACGTGGCCGCCCGCCTGTGGGGGCTGGCGCCGCACGCCGCGGCCGATTGATGGGCCCTGATTGCTCGTTTTGCGCGATTTGATCGGTTTGATCAATGTGCCGGCCGGCGCTGCGCAGCCTGAGCGCGCGCAATGTGTTGTGATCTGTCACACCCGCCGTTGGGCGGCTGGTATGCCGGTGGCAGCGTTTGGTATGGGATTTGCTGCCAGACTGAGCAATATGATTTGTGCATTGCAACAAGCGGCCGTGCTTGTTGTTTGCAAGCGATGGCGACGTTTCCATGTTGCACTGCACATGCGCGCAAACAGCGCAGGAACCGCTCATATTTCAGTCGCTGTGATTGCATCGGCTGCATCAGAGTTGATCATCATTTTGATTCTTTGATTGCTCATTGCAACTTTTGGACATCGGTCACATAAAATTCTCCTCCGTAGCTTACATACAACAGACCAGCAAATGGTCGATAACGGAGGATAATCAAGGTGAATAAGCATTCCAGCACTGCCCGTTTTGTCAAACGGGGCACCGCTGTCGCGGTCGCTTCCATTTTTGCCAGTGGCGCGGTGTGGGCGCAAGACGCGTCCGCCCCGGCACAGGACAACAGCAACCAGGCCAAGGACGCCGCCCAGGCCGCCCCTGCAGCCGTCAAGAAAGAGCACGAGGCGCCGGTTGACAACGTGGTGACCGTGACCGGCACCCGTAAATCGGTCGCTTCCGCGATTGACCGCAAGATTCGCAACGCCACCGTGTCCGATTCCATCGTGGCCGAGGACGTCAACCAGTTCCCCGACAAGAACGTGGGCGAGGCGCTGTCGCGCATCACCGGCGTGCAGCTGACCCGCGACTTCGGCGAGGGTTCGCAAGTGTCCATCCGCGGCGTCGAGCCCGACCTGAACCGCGTCGAGATCAATGGCATGTCGGTGCTGGGCACCAACGGCGGCGCCGGCCGCGGCGCCGAGCTGCGCGAACTGGCCTCCGAACTGATTTCCTCCATCGACGTCTACAAGGGAACCACTTCCGACCTGACCGAAGGCGGCGTGGGCGGTACCGTATCGATCCGCACCCGCAAGCCGCTTGACTTCAAGCAGCAGACCATTGCCACCACCGTGTCGGCCGAGAATTCGACCAGCCGTGGCGGCGTGCAGCCGCGCGGCAGCCTGCTGTGGGCCGACAAATTCATGGACGGCCGCCTGGGCGTCATGGCCAACATCGTGTACGACAAGGTCCTGACCCAGAACGACTACAGCCGCAACACCAGCTGGCGCTTCCTGCGTGACTGGGACTTCTCGCCCGAGAAGACCGTCACCAGCCTGGACCCGACCGTGGCCGCCATCAACAGCGTGTCCGGCTGCTCGGCCAGCACCCTGAGCGCGGCCCAGAAGACCGACTGCCAGAAGCAATGGTATGACTACAATCCGGGCACCGCGCGCTACGGCATCTGGACCCGCGACCACAAGCGCTCCTCGGCCGAATTCACCGCCCAGTACAAGTTCAGCAACGAGCTGACCGCCTTTGTCGGCTACCAGCGCAACGACCAGGACCAGCGCCTGAACGACCGCAACTACGGCACCGATTTCTCCGCCACGAGCCGCCTGAACAATACTTCCGGCTCCACCTGCGCGGCTCCGTCCGCCACCACCACCCCGGCTGGCATGGTGGTGAGCAACCACGTGGTGACCCAGTACACCGTCGGCAGCTGCCTGGCAACCGCCGGCACCGGCGGCCAGGGCGCATTCAGCACCTCGGCCCGCGACTTCCAGTTGAAGATCAAGTCCGACTACCTGAGCACCGGCTTCAACTTCAAGCGCGACCGCCTGGAAGTGGAAGGCTTGCTGAACACCTCGAAGTCGAACTACCACGCCGAAACCAATTCCATCGTCCTGACGCAGAATGCGCCCGGCCTGGTGGTCAACCTGGATTCGCAGGGTCTGCCTCACTTTACCTTCCCCGCTGGCTATTCGTCGGACAATCCCGCTTCCTACGTCACGGCGCAGCTGCAGTACCGTCCGTCCGAGACCAAGAACAAGGAAGACCAGGCCAAGCTGGACTTCAAGTACCGCCTCAGCACGCCTTTCTTCAACAAGCTGTGGGCCGGCGTGCAGGCACGTAACGCATCCTCGCAGAAATACGATGGCGGCGGCTACCTGGTCAGCAACAATGGCACGACCGCCACCGCTGATGATATCTATGCGGTGTCGGCCAACATCAACTCGACCATCAGCTACGATCCGACCCTGGCCGGCACCTACAAGAAGCAGACTTACCCGAACTTCAACTACGTCGACAAGTACGTGACGCGCGACCAGATGACCGCACTGGTGGCCGCCGTGGCCGGTCGCACCCCCGGCACCTTCTTCAAGGGTTACAGCGGTGTCAGCAATGTGCCGAGCAACTGGCTGAGCCCGATCTACAGCGCCGCCGTGCCGTATTTCGATACGTCCAACTTCAACTTCAACAACGTGTACAACGCCGTGGGCAGCGACGGCAAGATCTATCCGCAGATCCCGACCTTCAAGGTCAAGGAAGAGATCACCGCCGCCTACGTGCGCGCCGACTTCGACACCGAACTGTTCGATCGCAACCTGTGGGGTAACTTTGGCCTGCGCTACACCGGCACCCGCGACACCTCGACCGGCCTGTCCAAGCTGAGCGTTCGTACCTCGAACGGCGGCAGCGTCACCAACTATACCGACACGGTGCTCAGCAATAGCATCGTCAGCGTGGACAACAAATACCACGACTATCTGCCGAGCGCCAACGCCATGATGTGGCTGGTGCCGGACCAGATGATGGTGCGCCTGGGCTGGGGCAAGGTCATGGCCCGTCCGGCCATCGACAAGCTGGTGCCTGCCGCTTCCTGCATCATCGGCAGTGGCGCGGCAGCGGTGGGCGGCGACGGCGTCGACGATTGCACGGCCGGTAACCCGGACCTGAAGCCGTACCGCGCCACCAACAAGGACCTGAGCCTGGAATACTATCCGAGCGCGGACACCCAGCTGACGGCCGGTTTCTTCCGCAAGGAAATCAACAGCTACATCATCACCAAGGCCGTGCGCAACAATGTGGACCTGTTCCACAACGGCACGCTGTTTGACGTGACCGGTCCGGCCAACGGCCAGGGCGCCACCACCAACGGCGTCGAGCTGACCTGGCGCCAGGCACTGACCTTCCTGCCGGGCTTCGCGCGCGGCTTCGGTCTGGACCTGAACTACACCCGCATGAACTACAAGTATGCGCCGGGTACCGCGCTGGTCAATCCGCTGGACGGCACCGAGCTGGGCTATCCTGGCCTGTCGAAAAACAGCTACAATGCGGCGGTCTGGTATGACCTGGGTCCGATCAACGCCCGCGTAGCCTACAACTACCGCGACCGCTACTACACCGGCAACCTGGACGCCGCCAACTACCCGATCTTCCAGCAGAAGACCGGCTACCTGGACGCCAAGCTGCAGTGGCGCTACAACAAGAACATCACGTTCTCGTTGGAGGGCAAGAACCTGACCGACCAGGCGCAAACCACCGACAGCGGCGATCCATTCCGCGTGGACGAAGTGGCATGGGCCGGCCGCCGTTACTTCTTCAGCGTGTCGATCAAAAACTAAAGGACAGCAATGCCAGCGACCATCCATGCACCCGCCCTCAAGATCAAGCTGCGCCGCGCACTGTGCGGCCTGGCGCTGGGAGCGTCGGCAGGGATGGCGCTGGCGGCGCCGCCCCAACCCGTGTTCCACAACCCGCTGGTACTCCAGCGGGCCGATCCCCAAGCCGTGCTGCAAAGCGACGGCTTTTATTATTTCACCGCCACCGTTCCCGAATACGACCGCATCGAACTGCGGCGCGCGCGCTCGCTGGACGAGCTGGGCAAGGCCGAGGCGGTGACCGTGTGGCGCCGCCACGAGAGCGGCATCATGAGCGCCCATATCTGGGCCCCGGAGCTGCACCGCATCGACGGCAAGTGGTACCTCTATTTCACGGCCGGCCGCAAGGATGCGCCGTTCGACATCCGCCTGTATGTGCTGGAAAATGCCGCCGCCAATCCGCTGGAAGGGCAGTGGAAGGAACTGGGCCAGCTCAAGACGGGCTGGGAAAGCTTCTCGCTGGACGCCACCACCTTTGCCCATGAGGGCAAGCGCTACCTGGTATGGACCCAGCGCTCGCCGCAGGCCGGCAAGCACGAAACCGAGATCTTCATCGCGCAGATGGATACGCCCTGGTCCATCCAGGGCCAGGCCGTGATGCTGTCGCGGCCCGAATATGCGTGGGAGAAGGTCAGGTACGATGTGAACGAAGCGCCGGCCGTGCTGGTCAAGAATGGCAAGGTGTTCATCACCTATTCAGCCAGCGCCACCGACGCCAACTATTGCCTGGGTCTGCTGACGGCGCCGGCGGATGCCAACCTGCTGGACCCGGCCTCATGGCGCAAGTCGCCTGTCCCGGTATTCAAGACCAGCGAGGCCAACAAACAATACGGCCCCGGCCACAACTCCTTCACCACCACGCCGGACGGCAAGACCGACATCCTGGTCTACCACGCGCGCAACTACCGCGACATCGTGGGCGATCCCCTAAAGAATCCGGACCGCCACACCCGCGCCCAGGTGATCCACTGGAAAGCCGACGGCACGCCGGACTTCGGTGTACCCGTCGCCGACTGAATAAAACCGCGTCCGCCGAAACCCGCAATCCGGAATCACAAGCCGGTGTCAGGTCTGTCACACATCGGAAAACCGAAAACCGGTGTCAGGTCTGCCATAAAACCGGTAAAACCGGAAAACCGGGGAAAACCGGTGTCAGGTCTGCCATTGGTACATGAGCTTGCTTAAAGGAGCGGGCTCATGTACCAATGGCAGACCTGACACCATGGGGGGCACCATGGGGGGGCACCATGGGGTGGACACCGAAGGGGGACAGGCAAAAAAACGGAGGCTGAGGCCTCCGTTGTCTTTTACAGCTGCGCCAGCCAGCGCTTGCGGTAGTCCAGCCACCCGGGCAGGGCCAGCGGCTCGGCTACCGTGTTGGCCCCGGCCGGGACCTGGCCCCAGTGGTGCAGCATCCAGCCGCCGCAGGTGGTGCCGCTGGTGTCGTCCGAGGAGGCGATCTGCTGCTGCGGACGTAGCGCCGCCAGCAGCGGGCCGAACCAGGGGTTGTTCGTATAGCTGCCTTCCACCACCACCGGACCGGCCGCGCCCAGCGCCGCCAGGCAGTAGTCGCTCATCAGCACGCAATACAGCGTGGCCAGGGCGTAGCGTTCCTGCGGCGTCTGCGGCGCCGGTCCCACGATGCTGCCGGGACGCCCGGCAAACGGGCCGCCCGCCGCCGAATAGCACGGCAGGGCCATGGTTCCCTGCGCGACCAGGCGCTGCAGGTCTTCCACGCTGCATGGCTGCGGCTCGGACCCGGCCAACTCGCCGAACTCGCGACCGCCCATGAAGCGCATGCAGGCCACCGGCTGGCCCAGCGCATTGCTGTTGGCCAGCATGTCGGCTTCCTCGCGCAGGCCGTCCAGCGGCATGCCGATGGCGGCCGCGATCACCCAGGTGCCGGTCGACAGCACGGTCAGCGGCTCATCCTTGCCCGCACCGTGCAAATGGCGCAGCAGCGAGGCGTTGCTGTCGTGGATGCCGCAAATGATCTTGCAGTCCGCCGGCAAGCCGGTGCGCCCGGCCAGCTCAGTCTTGATGGCGCCCAGCGAAGCCCAGGCCGGCTGCAGGGCAGGGAACAGGCCGCTCCAGCCCATGCGTTCGATCAGCGAGGAATACTGCTGGCGCGCCGGCTGCCACAGGTCGGTATGGCAGCCCAGCGAGGTCACTTCGCTGGCGGCCATGCCGCCCAGGCGCCAGGCCCAGTACTGTGGATACATCAGGATGTGGCGCGCGCGCTGGAATTCGGCCGGGAAGGCTTGCGCCTGCCACACCAGCTGGCGTCCCAGGTTGAGGCCCGCCGGCAGCTGCGGCGAGCAGGTCGTGTCATAGGCGGGACGCAGGCTGCCGTAATCGGCCAGCTGGGCTGCAGGCGGCTCGAACTCGTAATCGAGCACCGGCAGCACCAGGCCGTCCTCGTCCACCAGGGCGGCGGTGGCGCCGTGCGTCACCGGTACGATGGCCGAGACATGCGCCAGGCCGGCGAACTCGCCCATGGTGTCCAGCATCCAGTTCCAGATCCGCTCCGTATCGTGGTGCGGATAGGGCCCGTCCTTGACCACCGCATTGGGGATGCGGCGCTCGGCCAGGGTGGCCCCTGCCTCGTCAAGCAGGACCAGCTTGACGTTGGTCTTGCCGATGTCGAGGACGATGGTGGCGTCCTGCACCGCCATCATTTGGCAACCTTCTTGCCGCGCAGCAGGCGGGGCAGGGCGATGGTCACCAGCAGCAGGATGCCGACCACGATGGTCATGTAGATGCCGGGGATATTCGCCAGCGACAGGCCGTAGGTCACGGTACCCAGGGTCAGCACGGCCAGCATCACGCCGCCTATGGTGCCGGCGCCGCCGGCAATGCTGACGCCGCCCAGGATCACCATGGTGATCACTTCCAGTTCCCAGCCCACCGCGATATTGGGGCGGGTGGAGCCGATGCGGCCGGTCAGCAGCCAGGCCGCCAGGCCGGCCATCAGGCCGGTCAGCATGAACAGGGCCAGGCGGTAGCGCTCGACCGGGATGCCGGAGAAACGCGCTGCGATCGGGTTGTTGCCGATGGCGTAGATGCGGCGGCCCCAGGTGGTGGTGTGCAGCACCACGGCAAACACGGCGGCAAACACCAGCAGCAGCACGAATTCACGCGGGATGAAATCGAAGAAGTAACCCTGGCCCCAGTCCGCCATGATCTGCGGATACCCGGTAAAGGCCTTGTCGCCCAGCACCACGCTGGCCAGTCCGCGGAACAGCGACACGGTGCCGATGGTGACCACGATGGAGGGCAGGGCGAAGCGCGTCACCAGGAAGCCGTTCAGCCAGCCGCAGGCGGTGCCGGCCAGCAGGGCGATGGGCAGCAGGGCTTCCGGCGGGGCGCCGGCGGCCTTGGCCATGCCCATGGCCACCGAGGACAGCGCCAGGATGCCGGACACGGAAATGTCGATCTCGCGGATGATGATCAGGAACGCCATCGGCAGCGCGATCAGGGCCTTTTCGCTGAAGTTGAAAGTGCCGTCGGCCAGGTTGTACGGATCGAGGAAGTTGGGCAGCAGGGCGCCGTTGACCACGAAGGCGATCAGCAGCAGCAGCGCCAGCAGGCTTTCCCAGCGGCCCAGGGCGGCGCCCAGCTTGAACGGCGGCTTGTCCGCGATCACATAGCGCGAGTTGTTGGGCACGGAGGTGAGGATGGTGGAATTCAAGCTGCGCTCCCGTTAGCCTGTGGTTTGATCAGATGCAGCGGCAGGATTTGCCGCCCCTTGCTCTTGCCGCCACGCGAATTGATCAGCACGGCGGTCAGGATGACGATGCCGGTCAGCGCGCTTTGCCAGAATGGCGACACTTTCACCACCGGCAGGGCGTTGCCGATCACCGACAGGAACAGCCCGCCCAGCACGGCCCCGGCCACGCTGCCGGTGCCGCCGGCGATGCTGATGCCGCCGATCACGCAGGCGGCAATCACGGTGAACTCGAAGCCGTAGGCGATCTCGGTGTAGGCGACGGCGTAGCGCGCCACCCACAGGTAGCCGCACAGGCCGGCCATCAAGCCGGACAGGCCGTAGGTCCAGAACAGGCGGTTGGCGATGGGGATGCCCACATAGCGCGCCGAAGCCGGCTCATTGCCGACCGCGTAGAGGTCGCGCCCGAAGCGGCTGTGGCGCGCCACATACCATGCCACCAGCACGGCAATCACGGCGATCCACACCAAATGGGTGACGCCCAGCAGGGTGGACAGCGGGAAGGCGATGAAGTCGGCCGGCATCTGGTGCGAGGAGACCCAGGCGCCGCCGGACAGCACGAACACCATGCCGCGGTACACGCTCATGGTGCCCAGGGTGACCACGATGGGCGGTAGCTGCAGGTAGCCGATCAGATAGCCGTTGACCAGGCCCAGCAGCAGGCCGGCGCCGGCCGCCACCAGCAGCACCACGGCCAGCGGCAGGTCCGGGTGCTTGGACGCCAGCAGCGCCGACAGCATGCCGCACAGGGCCAGGTTGGAGGCCACCGACAGGTCCACGCCACGGGTGACGATCACCAGCATCTGGGTCAGGGCCAGCATGATCAGGAGTGTGGAGTCGGTCAGCAGGTTGGCCAGGCTGGCGCCGCTCAGGAACACCGGTGCGCGCCAGCCCACCAGCAGGATCAGCGCGACCGTCAGCAGCGCCAGCTGGACTTCGCGTAATTTCAACAGTTTCATTGGGATTCCTCGACGGGCAGGTGGATGCCCGATGCCGCCGCCACCACGATTTCGGGCGTGGCTTGCGCGCGGCTGTATTCATTGATGATGTGACCCTGGTGCATGACGATCACACGGTCGGCCAGGCCCAGCACTTCCGGCAGCTCGGACGACACCAGTATCACGGACAGGCCCTGCGCCACCAGCTCCGCCACGAAGCGGTGCACGGCGGCCTTGGAGCCGATGTCGATGCCCTTGGTCGGTTCATCGAGGATGATGACCTTGGGATTGGTGGCCAGCCACTTGCCCAGCACGACCTTCTGCTGGTTGCCGCCAGACAGTTCGGACACCAGCTGGCACAGGTTGTGCGCCTTCAGTTCCAGCTGTTCGGCGTAGTGGCGCGCCACCGTGTTTTCCTGCTTGCGGCGGCCGCGCAGGAAGAAGCCGACCCGGTTCAGGATGGGCAGGGTGATGTTGTGCAAAATCGGCAGCGACAGGTGCGCGCCCTGGTGCTGGCGGTCTTCCGGCACGTAGGCGATGCCGTGCTTGATGGCGTCGGCCGGGCAGGTGATTTTCACCTGCTTGCCGTCCATGGTGATCTGGCCGCGCACCGAGGTGGACAGCCCAAACAGGGCTTGCATCACTTCCGAGCGGCCGGCGCCCACCAGGCCGTAGAAGCCCAGGATTTCGCCGCGGCGCAGCTGGAAGCTGACATCCTGGAATTCGGTCGGGTGGCAGAACTTGCTGATCTCCAGCAGCACCGGGCCCGGTGTGACGTCGGCCTTGGGATAGGCCTGGTGCACGGCGCGGCCCACCATCAGGGCCACCAGTTCCGGTTCGGTGATGGCGTCCAGCGAGCCGTCGGCCACGAACTGGCCGTCGCGCAGCACGGTGTAGCTGTCGGCCACGGCATAGATTTCGTCGAACTTGTGCGAAATGAAGATGACGGCGGTGCCGGCCGCGCGCAGCTGGGCGATGATGCGGTACAGCTCCTGGATCTCGCGCTGCGACAGCGAGGCGGTGGGCTCGTCCATGATCACCACCCGCGCATCCTGCGACAGGGCGCGGGCGATTTCCACGAAGTGGCGCTGCGCCACGCTCAAGTCCTTGACCCTGGCGCGCACGGGGATCGCCACTTCCAGGCGCTCGAACAGCTTTTCCGCTTCCGACTCGATGCGGGCCCAGTCGATGCGCCCGCCGGCCGCGCAGGGCTGGCGGCCCACGTAGATGTTCTCGGCCACGGTCAGCTCGTCGAACATCACGGTTTCCTGGTGCACGGCGGTGATGCCGGCGCGGGTGGCGTCCTGGGCGTTCTTGAAGCGCATCGGCTTGCCATCCAGCTCCAGTGTGCCCTCGTCCGGGGTGTAGATGCCAGTCAGGGTTTTTACCATGGTGGACTTGCCGGCGCCATTCTCGCCGATCAGGGCCATCACTTCGCCGGGGCGGATGCTGAGCGATACCTTGCTCAGCGCCGTGATGCCGGCAAAGCGCTTGGTCACGCCGGACAGTTTGAGCACCGGCGCCGCATCGCGGTTGAGCGGCGTGCGGGCGAGGGGCGCGCTGGCGGCCGCCGGCGTGGGCTGGGCCGTGCCTGCCATTACATTCATTTGCATGGACCTTATCCGCTTAGAAGATCTTGGAGAACTTGTCGACGTTGCCTTTGTCGTAGACGAACGGCGGCGCCATGGCTCCTTCGCCGTTGGCGTCCAGGGCGATGGTGCCCATGCGGCCGGCGTGTACGCTGCCGCCGGCCTTGGCGCCCGGGTCGCCCTTGACGAAATCGTAGGCGGCGTAGGTGGCGGCATAGCCCAGGTCGATCGGGTTCCAGATCGCGAATTCGCGCACCGCGCCGGACTTCACGTGGCCGGCCATTTCGGACGGCAGGCCCAGGCCGGTGACGTACACCTTGCCCACCAGCTTTTCATCGACCACGGCCTTGCTGGCCGCCACGATGCCCACCGTGCTGGGCGAAATAATGGCTTTCAGGTTGGGGTAGCTGCGCAGCAGGCCCAGGGCTTCGCGGTAGCTCTTGTCGGACTGGTCGTCGCCGTACACGGTGGCCACCAGTTTCAGCTTGGCATACTCGGGCTTTTCCAGTACTTTCTTCATCACGCCTATCCAGATGTTCTGGTTGGTCGCTTGCGCGGAGGCGGACAGGATGGCGATCTCGCCGGCGCCGCCGGCCGCTTCGGCCGCCATCTGGATCTGCTTCTCGCCGATCAGCTCGGGGCTGGACGGGTTCAGCTGCATCAACCGGCCTTCGGGGGCCAGGCCGCTGTCGAAGGAAATGACTTTAATCCCGCGCTGCATGGCTTTCTTGGCGATGGGCACCAGCGCGTTCGGGTCGTTGGCCGAGATCACGATGGCGTTGACCTTCTGGCTGATGAGCGAATTGACGATTTCGATCTGGCCTTCGGCGCTGGGGGTGGTGGGGCCGGTGTAGATGATTTCCACGTTCTTCAGTTCGGCGGCCGCCTCCTTGGCGCCATTGTGGGCGGCGTCGAAGAAGCCGTTGCCCAGGCTTTTCACGACCATGGCGATGCGGACTTTTTCATCGGCCTTCTGGCTGTTGCAGCCAGTGACGGTGGCGATGATGCCTGCGGCCAGGGCGGCCCATATGATTTTATTCAGTTTCAATGCGAAATCTCCGATTGGTACAAGGCGGCCGACTGGAAGTCGAAGGTGGGGTTATAGTTATTGGAGGCTACCTGGGGCGGCATGGCTTCCGGCGCCACCGTCACCACGCGCACGCCGGACTGCTCCAGCAGCTGCACGGCGGAGTCGGAGGCGTAGGTATCGGTGATCACGCAGGACACGCGGTTCAGGCCGCACAGGATCAGGCCGGCCTTCTTGGCGAACTTCGAGCTGTCGGCCAGCACGATCAGTTCTTCGGCCTGGCTGATCAGGCGCTTCTCGGCCTGTATCAGCAGCGGATCGGCTTCCATCAGGCCCAGCAGCGACAGGCCGTACACGCTCATGAACATCTTGGCGGCGTAGTGGTGCTGGGTGATGTCGTTGTCGAAGGGGCTGAGGATGACGTTCTGCTCGCGGTAGACCTTGCCGCCGGGCAGGATGATTTCGTTTTCGCTGGAAATGAGCAAACGCTCAGCCATCAGGAAGGAGTTGGTGAGTATCTTCAGGTGCTGATCGGCGAGGAACTCGGCCATCATGAAGGTGGTGGTGCCGCCATTGATGATGATTGTCTCGCCTTCGCTACACATGCCGGCCGCGTAGCGGGCAATGGCGCGCTTGCGTTCGGCGTAGCACTGGATATTGTTCTGGAATGTTTCGCTGGTGAGCGGGAAACCACGCTTCTTTTGCTGCAGATTTGCTGCACCGCCGCGCGTGCGGGTGAGCAGATTGCGCGCAGCCAGCCAGCTGATGTCGCGGCGCACGGTGGCGGGCGAGGCGCTCAGCCATTCGACCAGTTGCGGCACAGTGGCGCTTTCGTGCTCGGCGAGCAGCTTCAGCAAACGTTTACGGCGCTTGTGATTGACCATTCTTCGTCTCCTCTTGTTGTCGAAACACTCCTGTCGTTGCTGCGCTGCGGAAGGCAGATCGATCCAGGGTGCTACTTTTCTTAGTGTAAAGACTATCTATTTCGTATTCTGACGTCAATCACTGATCGATCAATTCGCTGATTGTTTCCACGAACCGCTGGAATATCGATCAAAATCCGATCATGATTATGATTATTCCGCTGTTAGTCATCATCTTGATCGTTCTCGGATTGACACCCCCCGGCCGGCTGATTTCTACTGACTGCGGTTGCCACCTCAGGCAAAAAGAACATATTTCACAACGGAGATCAGCAATGAAAGAACCCAAGCAGAAAGAACCGATCAGCTCCTTATGGGACGACAGCGTAGCCGCCAAGATGAGCGAACCCGAACTGCTGTTGTACCGCTCCAACCTGCTCGGATCGGATCTGCGCATCACCAACTTCGGCGGCGGCAATACTTCGGCCAAGGTCATGATGGCTGATCCGCTCAGCGGCGAGCAAGTCGAAGTCCTGTGGGTGAAGGGCTCCGGCGGTGACCTGGGCAGCATCAAGCTGGACGGCTTCTCGACCTTGTACATGGACAAGCTGCAGGCCCTGAAGAACCGCTACCGCGGCCTGGAGCACGAAGACGAGATGGTCGGCTACCTGCCGCACTGCACCTTCAACCTGAATCCGCGCGCCGCCAGTATCGACACCCCGCTGCACGCCTACATCAACCGCAAGCACGTCGACCACATGCACCCGGACTCGGTGATCGCGATTGCCGCCTGCGCCAACAGCAAGGAACTGACCGCCAAGATCTTCGAAGGCGAACTGGGCTGGCTGCCTTGGCAGCGTCCGGGCTACGACCTGGGCCTGAAGCTGGAAGAAGTGTCGAAAAACAACCCGCAGCTGAAAGGCATCGTGCTGGAAGGCCATGGCCTGTTCACCTGGGGCGACACCGCCAAGTCCTGCTATGAAACCACGCTGGCCATCATCAAGCGCGCCGGCGACTGGCTGGACGCCAACGTGGCGCAACCGTCGTTCGGCGGCGCCGCCGTGCAGCCGCTGCCGGCTGAAGAGCGCGCCGCCTTCGCGGCCCGCCTGATGCCTATCCTGCGCGGCAAGATCAGCCAGGGCGAGTACAAGCTGGGCCACTTCGACGACCAGGACGCCGTGCTGGAATTCGTCGGCAGCCGCGACCTGAAACCGCTGGCCGCCCTGGGCACTTCCTGCCCCGACCACTTCCTGCGCACCAAGATCCGTCCGTTCGTGGTGGACTTCGATCCGCTCAACCCGGACTTCGACAAGCTGGTGGCCGGCCTGGACGATGCCCTGGAAGCCTACCGCGCCGACTACAAGGCTTACTATGACCGCTGCAAGCGCGCCAACAGCCCGGCCGTGCGCGACGCCAACCCCATCATCTACCTGATCCCCGGCGTCGGCATGCTGTCCTTCGCCAAGGACAAGGCCACCGCGCGTATCGCCGGCGAGTTCTACGTCAACGCCATCAACGTGATGCGCGGCGCCAACGGCGTCGACAAATACGTGGGCCTGCCGGAACAGGAAGCCTTCGACATCGAATACTGGCTGCTGGAAGAAGCGAAACTGCAGCGCATGCCCAAGCCGAAATCGCTGGCTGGCCGCATCGCCCTGGTGACTGGCGGCGCCGGCGGCATCGGCCAGGCCGTTGCCAAGCAGCTGCTGACCGAAGGCGCTTGCGTGCTGCTGACCGACATCGACGGCGAAGCCCTGGAAGAAGCCCGCAAGAACCTGGTGAAAGTGGCCGGCAAGGACAACGTCGCCACCGTGGTGGGCAACATCACCGGCGAGGACGCCGTGGCAAACATCCTGAAAGCCTCGGCCCTGAACTTCGGCGGCGTCGACCTCTTGATCTCGAACGCCGGCATCGCCTCCTCGGCGCCGCTGGAAGACACCACCCTGGAAGTGTGGAACCGCAACCAGGACATCCTGGTCAAGGGCTACTTCCTGGTCAGCCGCGAAGCATTCCGCATCATGAAGCAGCAGAAGCTGGGCGGTTCCATGGTGTTCGTCGCTTCCAAGAACGGCCTGGTGGCATCGGCCGGCGCCTCGGCCTACTGCACCGCCAAGGCTGCTGAAATCCACCTGGCCCGCTGCATCGCGCTGGAAGGCGCCGCCCACGGCATCCGCGTCAACGTGGTCAATCCGGACGCCGTGATCCGCGGTTCGCGCATCTGGGACGGCAAGTGGAAGGAAGAGCGCGCCCAGTCGAACAAGATCGACAGCGACAACATCGAAGAGTTCTACCGCAACCGCAGCATGCTGAAACTGAGCGTGCTGCCGGAAGATATCGCCGAAGCCGTGTACTTCCTGGCTTCCGATAAAGCGGCCAAGAGCACCGGCAACATCATCAACGTGGACGCCGGCAACGCCGCCGCCTTCACGCGCTAAGACCAGGTTATCCGGAGGCCGGGCGGGAGCCTGGCCTCCGGCAAAAAACACGAAGGAGACGAGATATGAGCACCATCATCGATCAAGGCCTGGTGGCTGAGCACAACGCCAAGCTGCAGGCCGACCTGAACGCCGATTACGATGCACTGGCAGGCGTACTGCAACGCCGCGGCGTGGACATCGAAGTCCTGACCGCAAAAGCACAAGAATTCACCGTCGCGCTGCCCAGCTGGGGTGCGGGCACCGGCGGCACCCGTTTCGCACGCTTCCCCGGCAAGGGCGAGCCGCGCAACGTGTTTGAAAAACTGGAAGACTGCGCCGTCATCCACCAGCTGAGCCAGGCCACGCCGGGCGTGTCGCTGCACTTCCCCTGGGATAAGATCAGCGATCCTTCCGAACTGCGCGAAAAAGCCCATGGCTATGGCCTGTACTTCGACCTGGTGAACTCCAACACCTTCCAGGATCAAGTGGGCCAGGAGCACACCTACAAGTACGGCAGCCTGTCCGCGCAAAGCGCCGGCTCGCGCGCCCAGGCGGTGGCGCACAACATCGAATGCATCGAACTGGGCAACGCGCTGGGCTCGAAAGGCCTGACCGTGTGGGTGGGCGACGGCGCCAACTTCCCCGGCCAGAACAACCTGCGCGGCTCGCTGGAGCGCTACCTGGACAGCATGCGCGCCATCTACGCCGCGCTGCCGGCCGACTGGCAAGTCTACATCGAGCACAAGCTGTTCGAACCGGCGTTCTACGCCACCGTGATCGCCGACTGGGGCACCAGCTTTGCCTGCGCCCAGGAACTCGGTCCGAAAGCGAAATGCCTGGTCGACCTGGGCCACCACGCACCGAACACCAACATCGAGATGATCGTGGCCCGTCTGGCGCAGTTCGGCAAGCTGGGCGGCTTCCACTTCAACGACAGCAAATACGGCGACGACGACCTGGATTCCGGTTCCATCAACCCGTTCCAGCTGTTCCTGGTGTTCAACGAGCTGGCCGATGCGGCCGAACGTGAAGGCGCCTCGTTCAAGACCGCCAACATGCTGGACCAGTCGCACAATGTGACCGATCCTATCGAAAGCCTGATTAGCAGCGCCTCGGAAGTGCAGCGCGCCTTCGTCCAGGCCGCACTGGTGGATCGTAACGCCCTGCGCGGCTTCCAGGAATCGAACGACGTGCTGAACGCCGCCCAGACCCTGAAGAAAGCCTTCCGCACCGACGTCAGCCCCATCCTGGCCATGGCCCGCCAGCGTTCCGGCGGCGCGATCGATCCGGTGGCGGCTTACCGCGCCTCCGGCTACCGCGAAAAAGCCGGCGTGGCACGTCCTCCGAAAGCTGGCGCCAGCAGCAGCGGCATCGTCTAAGCCGGCGTGCGAGTCCCTATGAGCAAGCGCGATACGCGCGTGCAGGCGGCTTGCCGCCTGCTCATTTGCGCCGCCACCATGGCGGCGGGGGATGGTGCCCTTGCCCAGCAAAGCCAGGACCCGGCAACGGGTCCTGGTGGCACTTATCGTTTTTCAACCGTGCAGGATGTGCAGCGCCACCTGGCCGCTCCGCCTGACAACGCGCGTCCCATGGTGCGCTGGTGGTGGTTCGGCCCGGCCGTGGTCCAGCCCCAGCTCGAGCGCGAAATCCTGGCCATGAAGCAGGGCGGTTTCGGCGGGTTCGAGATCCAGCCGGTCTACCCCATGGAACTGGATGACCCCGCGCGCGGCATCCGCAACGTCCCTTACCTGTCGCCCGACTTCCTGGACGCGGTCAGCTTCGTCAATCAAAAGGCCCACCAGAACAATCTGCGCGTCGACATGACGCTGGCCAGCGGCTGGCCCTATGGCGGCCCGAATGTGCCCGTCACCGAGGCCGCATCGCGCATGCGCGTGGTGCCCGTGGCCCTGCCGGCAGGCGCCGATTCCGTGGCGCTGCCCTCCATCGGCAGCGGCGAGAAGCTGGTGGCCACCTTTGTCGGCGCCGGCGACGCCAAGCAGTACGACGCCACCAAATTACAGATCACCGAACCCTTGCTGGCCAATGGCCGCGCGAAGATAGCCGCTGCCGGTGGCGCGCGCGTGGCCGTGTTCTACATCGCCAGCCGCACCGCGCAGCAGGTCAAGCGCGCCGCGCTGGGCGCGGAAGGCTTCGTGCTCGACCACCTGAGCCGCAAGGCAATCGACCATCACCTGGACGTGGTGGCCGAGCCGCTGCTGAAAGCCTTTGGCGACCAGCCGCCCTACGCCGTGTTCTCGGACAGCCTGGAAGTCTACAACACCGACTGGACCGACGATTTCCTGGCCGAGTTCCAGCGCCGGCGCGGCTACGATTTGAAGCCGCTGCTGCCCATCGTCTACAGCGGCCAGGGCCCGGACGCCGGCGCGCTGCGGCGCGACTGGGCGCTGACCCAGACCGAACTGGTCAACGAAAACTACCTGACCCCGGTCGACAACTGGGCCAGGAAGCACAACACGCGCTTCCGCTCGCAGACCTATGGCGAGCCGGCCGTGTCACTGTCCAGCAACCGCCTGGTCGACCTGCCGGAAGGCGAGGGCCCGCAGTTCCGCGAATTCTCGTTCACCCGCCTGGCCACCTCGGCCGGCCACCTGTACGACCGCAACGTCATCTCGGCCGAGACCTGGACCTGGTTGAATTCGCCGGCGTTCAGCGCCACGCCGCTGGACATGAAGGTGGAGGCGGACCGCATGCTGCTGCAGGGCGTGAACCTGTTCATCGGCCATGGCTGGCCCTACACGCCGCCGGGCGCCCAGGAGCCGGGCTATTCCTTCTACGCCGCCGCCGTGTTCAACAACCACCAGCCGTGGTGGAACGTGATGCCGGACGTGACTTCCTACCTGACGCGCACCAGCTACCTGCTGCGCCAGGGTTCACCCGTCAACGATGTGGCCCTGCTGCTGCCCAACGACGACGTGTACGCCGAGACCCAGCCGGGCAAGGTGTCGCTGTCGGCCGAGATGCACAAGCACGTCACGCCGAAAGTGGTGGAGCAAGTGCTGGACGCCGGCCACAACCTGGACTACGTGGACGCCGAAGCCCTGCGCGACAGCGGCAAGCGCTATCCGCTGGTGGTGCTGCCCAATACCAAACGCATCTCGCCCGATACGCTGGAACGCCTGATCAAGTACGTGAACGGCGGCGGCAAGGTGATTGCCGTGGGCAGCAAGCCTTCGCTGGCGCCCGGTTACAAGGATGCCGCAGCCACCACCGAGCGCGTGCGCAAGCTGAGCGACCAGCTGTTCGCCCTGTCCGGCGCGCAGTTCGTGACGGACGAGGCGGCGCTGGGCGCGGCGGTCGGCAAGGCCATTGCGCCGGACTTCCGCGCCAAGTCGCAGGCGTCCGAAATCGGCTTCATCCGCCGCAAGCTGGCCGATGGCGATATCTACTTCATCGCCAACACCAGCAACCATGAGGTGCGCACCAGCGCCACGGTGGCCGCCAAGCGCGCCCATGCTTCGTGGTGGAATCCGCATGACGGCTCGGTCACCCCGGCCAAGGTCAGCCCCGCGCTGGACCTGGTGCTGGCGCCGTACGAGTCGCGCGTGCTGGTCCTGTCGGACAAGGCGCAGGCCCCGGGCGTACCCGCTCCGGCAGAGCTTAAAACCACCACCCTGGCCGACCTGGGCAGCGGTTGGCAGCTGAGCTTCCCCGGCGCGGAAGGCGCGCTGGCCCAGCCGCGCACCCTGGACAAGCTGAGCTCCTGGGCCGACGACATCGCCACGCGCTACTACTCCGGTATCGGCGTCTACACCAAGGCGGTGACGCTGGATGCGGCGCAGCTGCAAGGCCGCGTCAAGCTGGACTTTGGCCCCGGCACGCCCCTGGCCAGCACGCCCAAGGTGCCGGCAGGGATGCGCGCCATGCTCGATGCGCCCATCCGCGAGGCGGCCGTGGTCTACGTCAATGGCCAGCGCGCGGGCGCGGTCTGGCATCCGCCTTACCAGCTGGATGTGAGCTCGCTGCTCAAGCCCGGCGCCAACAAGATCGAGGTACAGGTGGCCAACCTGTCCATCAATCTGCTGGCGGGTCAGGATCGGGTGGACTACCGTTTGCTGTCGGCCCGCTATGGCAAGCGCTTCGAGCCGCAGGATACCCATTTGATCACCCCGCGCCCCTCGGGCATGCTGGGACCGGTGCGCCTGCTGTCTGAATCTGCGCAGTGAGGAATGCGATGAAACGAGTGACTGCATCCTGGCTGCGCGCCTGCTGGCTGGGCTTCGCGCTCCTGCTGACGGCAGGCGTACAGGCCAGGGACTACAATGCCGCCGACTATGGCGCCAAGGGTGACGGCGTCACCCTGGACACGGTCGCCATCCAGAAAGCCATCGACGCCGCCGCCAGGGAAGGCGGTACGGTGGTGTTCAAGCCCGGCACCTACCTGAGCGGGTCCATCTTCGTGAAAAGCGGGGTCACGCTCAAGGTGGACAAGGGTGTGACCATCCTTGGCTCGCAGCGCCTGCAGGACTATCCGGTGCTGCCGACCCGCATCGCCGGCATCGAAATGAGCTGGCCCGCCGCCCTGGTCAACGTGTATGAGCAGAGCAAGGCCGCCATCATCGGCGACGGCGTCATCGACGGCGACGGCAAGGTGTTCTGGGACAGCTATTGGACCCTGCGCAAGACCTACGAGCCGCGCGGCCTGCGCTGGGCATCGGACTACGACGCCCAGCGTCCGCGCCTGATCCAGGTGTTCAACTCGAAAGAGGTGAAGGTGGGCGGCGGCCTGCAGCTGCGCCGTTCCGGCTTCTGGACCCTGCACATCTGCTATTCCACCGACGTGACCGTGGACGGCGTCGTGATACGCAACAACGAAGGCGGCCTGGGGCCCTCCACCGACGGCATCGACATCGACTCGTCCAAACGGGTGCTGGTGCAGCATGCCGACATCGACGTCAACGACGATGCGCTGTGCCTGAAGGCGGGCCGCGACTCGGACGGCCAGCGCGTGGCGCGCAGCACCGAGGACGTGGTGATACGCGATTCCATCATCCGCTCCGCCGCGGCCGGCGTCACCTTCGGCAGCGAGACCTCGGGCGGCTTCCGCAATATCGAGGCCTACAATATCACCACCCTGAAGGGCGTGCCGGTCGGCATCCTGTTCAAGTCGGCGCACACGCGCGGCGGCTTTGGCGAGAACCTGCGCCTGCACGACTTCACGATGATCGATACGCCGGTGGTGGTGCGCATCACCATGAACTGGAACCCCAGCTACAGCTACGCCGAGATTCCGAAAGAGATCAAGGACTATCCGCACCACTGGACCGTGCTGTCCACCCCGGTGCCCAAGGACAAGGGCAGGGCGCGTTTCCACGACGTGAAGATCTGGAACATCAAGGCCACCGGCGCCACCACGGCCTTCGAGGTGGACGGCTACCAGGATGTGCCGCTGGAACGCTTCGTGCTGCGCGACCTCGACATCGAGGCCAAACAGGGCGGCCATATCTACGATGCCAGGGACTGGACCTTCTCCGGCAAGCTGCAGCTGAAACTGGGCAGCCCGATCGCGCTGGAACAGAACCAGGGCGTGCAGGGCCTGCCGGCGGCGTCAGCCAAGGCCGGCCCGCGCATCGAGAAGGAAGATCCCTCCAAGAAGAGCTTTGAAGAACAGGACAAGAGCTAAACCATGAGACTGTCGAAACACCACCTCGCGCTGGCGGCCGCCTTCGGCCTGGCCAGCGGCGCGCTGAGCGCGCAGCAGCAAAACTATCCTTTGCCGACGCCGGAAATGCAGGCCATCGTCGACAAGGACACCAGCCGGTTCTTCGGCGACGCCCCGGCTGACGGCGGCCCGCTGGCCACCGACTTGTCGCCCGCGCTGACCCCGGCCGCGATCGACAAGGCGCTGCGCAAGGTCGCCGACTGGCAGCTGGAACGCACCCAGCGCCACCTGGACAAGATCTGGACGTCGGCCGTGCTGTTCAGCGGCTTCATGGCCGCCAGCGAAGCCACCGGCGATCCCAAGTACCGCGACGCCATGAAAGCCATGGCCGACAAGTTCGAATGGAAGCTGCGCACGCCGTATCCGAACGCCGACGATATTGCCGTAGCCCAGACCTATATCGAACTGTACATGCGCGATCCCAAGCCCGAGTACCTGGCCAGCACCAGGGCCGAGCTGGAAACCCTGATCAACCTGAAGACGCTCAAGCCCAACGACGAGCGCCTGCCCTGGTGGTGGTGCGACGCGCTGTTCATGGCGCCGCCGGTATGGGCCAAGATGTACAAGGTGACCGGCGAACGCCGCTATCTGGACTATGTACACACCCAGTGGCGCAACACCTACGATCTGCTGTACGACAAGGAAGAGCACCTGTACGCGCGCGACGCAAGCTACAAGACCAAGCGCGAGCCGAATGGCAAGAAGGTGTTCTGGTCGCGTGGCGAAGGCTGGGTGATGGGCGGCCTGGCGCGCACCCTGGACTACATCCCGCTGGACGATCCGCAGCGTCCCTTCTATGTGCAGCAGCTGCAGGAAATGTCGGCCCGCATCGCCCAGTTGCAGGGGCCGGACGGCCAGTGGCACGCCGGCCTGCTGGACCCGGCCACCTATCCGCTGCCGGAAACCTCGGGCGCGGCGCTGTTCGTGTTCGGCATGGCCTATGGCGTCAACCACGGCTACCTGGACGCCAAGACCTACCGTCCGGTGATCGAGCGCGCCTGGGCTGGGCTGCTGAAAAATATCTACGCCGACGGCCGCCTGGGCGGCATCCAGCAGACCGGCGCCGAGCCGGCCTTCTACCGCCCGACGTCCAGCTTTAACTATGGCGTGGGCGGCTTCCTGCTGGCCGCGTCGGAACTGAAAAAAATGACTGGAGCAGCAAAATGACCATCCGTGCCTTCCGCATGAAACTCAAACCCGGCCAGGTGGAGGAGTACAAGCGCCGCCACGATGAACTGTGGCCGGACCTGGGCCAGGCCTTGAGCAAGGCCGGCATCTACGATTATTCGATTTTCCTGGACGAGGAAACCCTGCACCTGTTCGCGGTGCTCAAGCTGTGGCCCGACCACAAGATCGAAGACCTGCCCAACCAGCCGGTCATGAAGCGCTGGTGGGATTACATGGCGCCGCTGATGGAAGTGGAGCCGGGCAACCGGCCGACCGAGTGGCCGCTGCAGCAGGTGTTCCACTTCGCATAAAGGTAAAACGGCGAAAACAAGAACGGCGGCCGCTTTGCAGGGGCCGCCGGTTTTGTATGCGTGAAGACTTATTTTTTCGCGGCGTCCAGCAGGCCGCGTGCGCGCAGCCATTCCTCGGCGCGGCGTGGCCAGTCGGACGAGGTGCCCAGCCCGGCGCGCATGCCCATGCCATGGCCGCCGCGCTGGAACAGGTACATCTCGGCCGGCACCTTGGCGCGGGTCAGTGCCTGGTAGAACAGGATGCTGTTTTCGACCGGGACCGTCTGGTCTTCCTGGGTGTGTATCAACAGCGTGGGCGGGGTGGCGGCGGTGACCTGCTTCTCCACCGACATCAGCTCCATCGCGTCCGGTGTGGGCGTGGCGCCCAGCAGGGCCTTGCGTGAGCCGGCATGCACGGCTGGCTCATACATGCTGATCACCGGGTACATCAGCATCAGGAAGTCGGGCCGGGCCGAGGTGGCGTCCAGCGGCGCGCCGGTCTTGCCGGCCGGGTTGTCGAACAGGGTGCCGGCGCTGGCCGCCAGGTGGCCGCCGGCCGAGCTGCCCATCACGCCGATGCGGGCCGGGTCGATCTTGAAGTCGGCCGCGCGCGAGCGCACCAGGCGCACCGCGCGCAGCACGTCCTGCAGCGGGGCAGGGTGGCCGTACTCCTGCATGCGGTACTTGAGCACGAAACTGGTGATACCCAAAGTGCTCAGCCAGGTGGCATACTGGATGCCCTCGCGTTCCGCCGATTCGCGCACATAGCCGCCGCCGGGGCAGATGATGACGGCGGTGCCGTTGGGGCGGTCGACGGCCGGGCCGATCACGGTGATGGAGGGCTGGCTGACATTGGCCCAGTAGCCGCCGCCGCTTTTTTCAGGACCGATGTCGCGCGCACCGGGCACGCCTTCAGGCCACAGTGGGATTTCCGCCGGCGCCGCGCAAGCGCTATGCATCACGAATGCCATAGCTAGGGATAGGACGATTTTTTTCATGGTCAAAGGATAGCAGATGTTGAAGAAAAGTTTAGCTGTGCTGGCGGTGTGCGCCACCTTGGGCGCTTGCGCGTCCACGCCGACGACGGACACCAAGGCGCTCAATTTGTTCAATGGCCGCGACTTCAGCGGCTGGACCCTGGAAACCCAGCCCGCCGCCAGGGTCGACGACGTGTTCAAGGTGCTGCCTGGCGGCGTGATCGCCTCCACCGGCGCGCCCTCCGGCTTCCTTGGCACCACCGCCACTTACCGCAACTACCAGCTGCACGTGGAGTGGCGCTGGAGCGGCAAGCCCGGTAACGGCGGCGTGCTGTTGCACATCAGCCCCGGGGAGTACGACCGCGTGTGGCCCATCAGCCAGCAGGTGCAGACCAAGATCGGCAGCGTGGGCGACCTGCTGCCCATGTCCAGCGCCAGCTTTGCCGAGCCGCTCACCAGCGCCCCCGGCACGGCGCCGCGCATCAAGGCCCACACGGCGCCGGACAGCGAAAAGCCGGCCGGAGAGTGGAACGTGGCCGACATCGTGGCCCGCGACGGCGCCATCGAGGTGACGGTCAACGGCGTGCTGCAGAACCGCGTCACCCGGTCGCAGCCGGCCTCGGGGCGGGTCGGCTTCCAGCTGGAGGGCGCGCCGTACGAACTGCGCAACGTCACCCTGACACCGCTGGATTAAGCTGGCCCAGGCACCGTCATTCCCGCGCACGCGGGAATCCATGCTGCGCCGACTGCGGCACGGCCCGGGATCAGGGCTTGCGCTTGAGCCAGTCCGCCGGCACCGGAACGATGCAGATGTTCATGGTGCGGCCATCCTCGGACAGCATGGCGGACTGTATCTCGATCTTGGTGCCGTCCGCATTGAAGGTTGGATGCGGATGGTCGGCCGCCGTGGTCTTGTGGCCGGTGGTCAGCATCTTCATTTCGCGCGTCTTGCGGTCGATCAGGTAGACCGAGCGGCTGAAATCGTCGCCCACGGCCCAGCGGCCGTCCGAGGAACCGTGCACGTGCCACAGGCCGCTGCCCGATGGCGTCTGGCCGGCGATGGTCATTTCGCGCGTGCGCAGGTTGACGATGGCCAGGCCGCTCGGCTTCTCGCGCGTGCCGGCATTGCCCCAGCCTTCGTCCTGGCCCGGATTGGCGCCTTCCACGCCGGTGGCCGGCGCGCCCACGCCGCCCGCGCCGCCAGGGATAGGGCGGTGGCCCATGATGGCCATGGCCACTTCGTCCTTGCTGATCACGGCTTCGTGCGTTACCCATTCATACGACGCCTCCGGGTACAGCGGACGCAGGCCGCTGCCGTCGGCCTGCACGGTCCAGGTACGCTGCGGCGACTTGCCGCCGGTCTCCCAGCAGAACACGATCTCGCCCGGGTTGAACAGGTTGGCCTGGATATGGCCGATCTGGAACGGTACCGACACCACGTGCCTGAACTCACCAGTGCGCAGGTTCATGCGGGCGATGCCGTTCGGGCCGGCGCCCATCTTGCGCGGGCCGAAGGGTTCCTCGATCTTGGTGCCCGGCGCCAGGTGCCGGGCCGCCTCGTTTTTCCCGACGCGGAAATAGACCCATTCCTCGTCCGCGTCCAGCGCCATGTCGCCGCCTGCCTCCATCTCCACCGGCGTGGTGCCGGCGATGCGCTGGTAGGCGTCGGCGGGCTTGAGCTTGTGGGCGGCGCTGTCGGCGAACAGGCGTTCCAGGTCCACCTCCACGATCTGCAGGCGCTTGGCGCCTTCGGCCGGGTCGTTACGCATGAAGTACAGCTTCATGGACTTGCGCGCCAGGTTCAGCATGCCGGTATAGCCGCCTTCGCTGACCTGCACGATCTCGCCCGTTTTCTCGTTGACGGCCAGCGCTTCGCCGCCGGCCAGCTTGGAGCGGAACACCACCCATTTGCCGTCCGAGGTCCATTGCGGGTGGGTGGGGTAGATCTTGGAGTCGCCGTGCGGTTTGCTGGTCAGGAAGGTCAGCATGGTGCCGGTGACGGGGTCTTTCACGACCTTGCGCTCGGACGGGAAGCGCTTGCCGATTTCAGCGTGGGCGGCGCCGCCAGCCAGCAGCGCGGCGCACAGCGCGGCGTAGAGAGGAAGTTTCGCGTTCATACTTGGCGTCCAGGTGAAAAAAGATTGATTGTCATGCCAGACAAGCAAATCAAATGCTCATCTACGTGATTCTTTTGTCGCCCCTGCTCTTTGGTGTCCACCCGCGGGTGTCACACCCGCGGGTGTCAGGTCTGCCATTGGTACATGAGCTTGGTAGAACAAAGCGACCTGATGTACCAATGGCAGACCTGACACCGGGCGGCGGACACCGGGCGGCGGACACCGGGCGGCGGACACCGGGCGGCGTGACACCGGGTGACGGACAAGGGCGGAATGTAACGCTCATTTACATGATTCTTTTCGCCTGCGGCGAAATACAAAATAAAATCATGGCATAGAATTATCGGATGAACCGATATCTCAAGGCGTTGGGCACCGCCGTCACCTATCTTGCCCTGTCCTTCGTGTCCACGGCGTCGGCGCAAACGCCGCCCGCGGCCGCCGTCAACACCGACCCGCGCCCCGGCGGCATGCCGCTGGTGATGCCGGAACCGGCCAACCCCAAGCTGCCCACCTTGTTCTTCATCGGCGATTCGACCGTGCGCAACGGCCGCGACGATGGCCAGGGCAAGGGGCCGGCGGGCCAGTGGGGCTGGGGGAATCCGATCGCGGCCTACTTCGATCCGGCCAAAATCAACGTGGTCAACCGCGCCATCGGCGGCTTGAGCAGCCGCACCTATATGACGGCCGGCCACTGGGAGCGCACCCAGGCCTTCATCAAGGCCGGCGACGTGGTGATCATGCAGTTCGGCCACAACGACAGCAGCGCCATCAACGACGACAGCCGCGCGCGCGGCACCATCAAGGGCGTGGGCGAGGAAACCCAGGAAATCGACAACCTGCTGACCAAGCAGCACGAGGTAGTGCATTCTTATGGCTGGTACCTGCGCAAATACGTGGCCGACATCCGCGCCAAGGGCGCCACGCCCATCATCGCTTCGCCAATTCCGCGCAAGTCCTGGGACGATGCGGGCAAGATCAAGCGCAACAAGGGCGATTACGCCGGCTGGGCCGCAGAAGTGGCGCGCCAGATGAATGTGGGCTTCATCGACCTGAATGACAACGTCGCCAAAAAATACGATGAACTGGGCCGAGACGCCGTCATGCAGCTGTTCCCCATCACCACGCCGGACGAGCATACCCACACCAACTGGGCCGGCGCCGAGCTCAATGCCCAATTCGTGATTGCCGGCCTGAAGGCCTTGAAGGTGCCGGTGGTGCTTTCCGCGCTGAACGCCAAGGCGGCCGCCATTCCCGCCGCCGAGGATGACCGTCCCATCCTCGATGCGTCCAAGGTCAAGGCAGAGGCGCCGCGCGACGCCAGCCTGCCGTCGCTGTTCCTGGTCGGCGATTCCACCGTCAAGAGCGGCGGCGCCAATGGCGCCATCGGCTGGGGCGAGCGCATCGCCCAGTTCTTCGACCCGAAAAAGATCAATGTGGTGAACCACGCCATTGGCGGGCGCAGTAGCCGCACCTTTTATACCGAGGGCCGCTGGGCCAAGGTGCTGGAGCAGCTCAAGCAGGGCGATGTCGTGGCCATCCAGTTCGGCCACAACGATGGCGGCCGGATCGGCGATCCGGCCATGAAGAACCGTGCTTCCGGCAAGGGCACCGGCCCGGAGACCGTGGAAGACACCAAACCGGACGGCAGCAAGGAGCAGGTCCACACCTTCGGCTGGTACATGGCCAAATACGTGGCCGACGCCCGCGCCAAGGGCGCCACCGTGATCCTGCTGTCGCCCGTGCCGCACAAGGACGCCTGGGAGCAGAACCGTGACTTCGCCACTTTCGCCGCCTGGGACCAGGAAGTGGCGCAGAATGGCGGCGCGCTGTTCGCCGACCTGACCATGGTGATCAGCGACGGCTACCGCAAGCTGGGCGCGCAAACCGTGGGCACCTATTTCTCCGATGCGCGCACCCATACCAATGAAGCCGGCGCGCTGTTCAATGCCCAAAGCGTGATTGCGGCCTTCAAGGGCCTGAAGGGTAATCCGTTGGGCGGCTACCTGTCGCCGGAAGGCCAGAAAATACCCGCCGCCGAGCTTAAACCGGTACCGCCGCAGGCTGCCGCCGGCGCGGCTGCGGCGCCTGCTGTCGCTGCTATTCCCCCTGGCGCCGCTCCGATGCCGGCAGGCGCTGTCGCGACGGCTACCGGCACCGCAGACGGCAGCGTCGCCCTGTCCTGGCTGGGCAAGGCCGCGCCGCAGCTGGCGTCTGGCGTCAGCTGGGGCGTGCCCTGGCCGCAGGGGCGCTACCAGAAAGGCCAGCAGTTCGAACTGGCGGGCGCGGATGGCAAGACCCTGCCTCTGCAAACATGGACACTGGCCTATTGGCCGGATGGATCGCTGAAATGGAGTGGTTTTGCCACAGTCGCCGGAGCCCAGTCTCCGGCGTCGTTGTATTTGAGGCCAGTAAAATCGGCCTCCGCTCCGGCAGCGGGCCTGATGCTCAAGCAGCAGGGCGGCCGGATCGAGGTCGACACGGGCGCCATCCAGGCCACCGTGCGCACCAGCGGCAGCAACCTGGTGGACAGCATTAGCATCGGCGGGCGTGTAGTGGCGCGCGACGGCCGCCTGGTGGCCATCCTGCAGGACGGCCCGGATGGGGACAGCGGCGCCGCGCCGCGCCGCGACACCTACCTGAGCCAGGTACGCGCCGTGACGGTGGAGCAGTCCGGCCCGGTGCGTGCCGTGCTCAAGATCGACGGCGTGCACAAGGCCGAGAAGGGCGCCCGCAGCTGGCTGCCGTTCAGCGTACGGCTATACTTCTACGCCGGCCAGGAAGCCATCCGCGTGGTGCACACCCTGACCTACGACGGCAACCAGGACAAGGATTTCATCCGTGGCGTGGGCCTGCGCTTTGCCGTGCCGCTGCGCGAAAAATCGTACAACCGCCATGTGCGTTTCTCCGGCCAGGAGGGCGGCCTGTGGGCCGAGCCGATACAGCCCGGCGCCGGCAATGCCGCCCAAGTGGCGGGCCAGCGCATAGACGGCGGCAAATTCTACGATCCCGATCCGGTCGAGCAGTACGCGATCTGGAGCGACTACCGCTTGACCCAGCCATCGCCGGACGGCTTCACCATCCACAAGCGCACCAACGGCAAAAGCAGCTGGGTGTTCGCGGGCGCCGGCAAGCGCGCTTCCGGCCTGGCCTATGTGGGCGACGTCAGCGGCGGCCTGGCGCTCAGCATCAAGGACTTCTGGCAATCCTACCCCAGCGGCCTGGAAGTGGGGGGGGAGGCGCGAGGGAG
>NZ_JBKFEH010000001.1:0-224650 GCF_053572355.1 Duganella kummerowiae | reverse complement strand
GTGCGCGGCGCCGCGCAGGACACGGCGCAGCTGACGGCCTGGCTGTGGTCACCCGACGCCCCGGCCATGGACATGCGCCACTACGACGACCGCCCGCACGGCCTGGTGGCCAGCTACGAGGACGTGCAGCCCGGCATGAGCAAGGCCTATGGCGTGGCGCGCACCAGCGAGCTGACCATCTATCCGTCGGCCGGCGTGCCCGCGCGTACCGAGCAGGTGGCGCAGGCCCAGGCCGTCGCCCAGCGCCCGCTGCTGACGGCCAGCCCGGAATACCTGCATGCCGCCGGCGTGTTTGGCGTGTGGAGCCTGCCGGACCGTTCGACGCCGCTCAAGGCCGAGATGGAAGGGCGCCTCGACTCCATCCTGGATTTTTACAAACAGCAGGTCGATGAGCGCTACTGGTACGGTTTCTGGTACTACGGCGACTTCATCCACAGCTACAACGCGGCCGGCCATGTCTGGTACTACGATTACGGCGGCCACGCCTGGGACAGCACGGAACTGGGCACGCCGCTGTGGCTGTGGTACAGCTATCTGCGCAGCGGCCGCGCCGATGTGTTCCGCATGGCCGAGGCGCTGACCCGCAATACCAGCGAGACCAATGTCTACCACATCGGTCCCATGGCGGGCCTGGGCTCGCGCCACAACGTGGTGAAGTGGGGGGACGGCGCCAAGGAAGCCCGCATCAGCCAGGCCGCGCACTGGCGTCCCTATTACTACCTGACCACCGACGAGCGTACCGGCGACGTGATGCGCGAACAGCTCAAGTCCGACCTGGCCATCATCAGCCACGATCCGATGCGGCTGGCGCAGCCGGTGCTGCCGCAGGACCCCAAGTATCCCGGCCGGCTGCGCATCGGGCCGGACTGGTTCGTCCTGGCCGGCAACTGGATGACGGAATGGGAGCGCACCGGCGACACCCGCTGGCGCGACCGCATCAACGCCGGGGTGGACGGCATCCTGGCCATGCCGTACTGGCTGCGCTCCGGCGTGCGCAACGGCTTGAACCCGCTGCTGAAGAAGGGCGAGATCGGTCCGCTCAAGGGCGGCGGCAGCATGACGGTGGGCTACGACCCCGCCACGGGCAAGCTGTTCCCCATCCCCGACCCCAAGGCGGGCAAGCAGGTGCCGGTGCTGTACAACCTGGCCACCATACAGGGCGGCGCGCAGGTGATGTTCGAGCTGGTGCCGCTGCTGGGCCGGGACGATATCAAGCGCGCCTGGCTGCAGTATGCGCGCCTGGGCGGCGCCCCGGCCGAGGTGCTGGACAAGGACCGCGAGACCGGCAACGAAGGCGCCGACGCCAGCCTGGTCGAGAGCGGGCAGGGCGGACCGCGCCTGGCGGCGTATGCGTACTCGCAAACGCGCAATCCGGCCTTTGCCAAACGCGCCGTGGCCGCGCTGGCGCGCTATCGCGGCGCCGAGCAGCGCCTGGTCAGCGGCGCCGACTCGCTCAATCCGGTGCACGAGGCGCCCGGCGTGTCCACCAACGACGCGGCCCAATCGGGCATGACCATCATTGAAATCCTTGCCCTGTGTGCCGACGCGCTGCCGCTGGAGCTGCCGCCGGCCGAGGCGCGCAACAAAAGGTAACCATATGCCACGCTTACTTCCCCAACTCACCCCGGCGCGCATCGCGTTGGCCACCGCCCTGTTGCTGGCGCTGCAGGCGCACGCCACGTTGCCGCCGTTGCCACCCATGCCGGCCGTCCCCGCGCCGCTGCCGGTGGACAGCGTGCCGCTGGGCGACTCCGCATCCGCGCCGGAAGTGCAGCTCGACCTGCCCATCATGCCGGGCCCGTTCCAGCCCACCTGGGCCTCGATAGAGAAGAACTACCCGGGCACGCCGGCCTGGCTACGCGAGGCGAAATTCGGCATCTGGGTGCACTTCGGACCGCAGGCCGCCGGCTTGAGCGGCGACTGGTATGCGCGCAGGATGTACAGTCCCGGCACGCCGGCCTACGCCAACCACCTGCAAGCCTTCGGGCATCCGTCCACCTCCGGCTACAAGGAGATACTGCGCGACTGGAATCCGGTCCGCTTTGACCCGGTCCAGCTGACCGCGCTGTACAAGGAAGCCGGCGCGCGCTTCCTGCTGGTACAAGGCGTCCATCACGACAATTTCGACCTGTGGGATTCGCGCTACCAGCCGTGGAACTCGGTACGCCTGGGGCCCAAGCGCGATTTGCTGGGCGAGTGGGCCAGGGCCGCGCGTGCGGCTGGCATCCGCTACGGTGTCGCCTTCCACCACGAGTATTCCTGGTGGTGGTGGCAGACCGCGTTCGGCAGCGATACCAGCGGCGCGCTGGCGGGCGTGCCCTATGACGGCGGCCTGGCCCTGGCCGACGGCAAGGGCAAGTGGTGGGAAGGCCTGGACCCGCGCCTGCTGTACAACGTGGACCTGCGCGAATACCGGGGCGTGGCCAAGGCCGCCGGCTCGGCCTGGAATCCGCCGCCGGATGGCCTGTTCACGCGCCATGCGGACTACGCCAAGTGGTACGCCACCCGCTGGGCGCTGCGCATGATGGACGTGGTCGAACGCTACGACCCGGACTTCATCTACACGGACGGCACCGGACCGCAACCCTTCAGCGGCGACCACACCGGCACCGGCATCAAGGCCGACGCCATGCAGCGCGTGATTGCCGATTACTACAACCGCACGCTGGCCGCGCGCGGCAAGCTCGATACCTTCAGTATCGTCAAGTTCCGGCCCAACACCAATGGCACCGTCAACACCGAGGAAGGCACCATTCCGGCCGGGATCAAGACCGACCAGGCCTGGATCGCGGAGAACCCGGTGGGTGACTGGTACTACCGTCCCGGCTTCACCAACGATGCCGGCGCCGTCATTCGCTATATCCTGGAGCAGGTGGCGCGTGACGGCAATGTGGCGATCTGCATATCACCGCTGCCCGACGGCTCGCTCGATGCCGGCACGGTGCGCATGCTCAAGGATGTCGGCGCCTGGATGCGTATCAATGGCGACGGCATTTATGGCAGCAAGGCCTGGGTGCGCCTGGGTGAAGGAGCAGATGCCGGCAAGGGCGGCAAGCTGCGCACCCTGCCGGCCGGTAAGCTGGGCAAGAGCCAGGCCGATTTCCGCTTCGGCCCGCACGACTTCCGCTTCACGGTGGGCAAGGATGGCGCCCTGTATGCCTACGCGATGGCGGTGCCGGCGCCGGGCAGCACCGTGAAAATCGCCAGCCTGGGCCGCGCCGCCGGCCTGCTCGGCAAGCCGGTGCGCTCGGTCACGCTGCTGGGCCACCAGGGCAAGCCGTTGGCCTGGAAGCAGGAGGACGATGCGCTCGTCATCGCCAGCCCGCAGGACATGCCATTTTCCACCGCAGTCGCCTTCCGGATCGAATAGCCCCGGCGCGGGCAAGAAAAAACGGCTGCGGTCCCCAGGCGGGAGCGCAGCCGTTCTGGCGGTCAGCGATAAGGATTAACGCTGGCCCTGGTACATGAAGCCTGAGTCATTCAAGCCGTACTTGTACTTCTTGTTCAGCTCAATGATCTCGGCGCCGGCCAGCAGCACCGGGCCGTAGCCATGCGCGGCGCGCGTGCTGGTCGGACGGTAGTAGTAGAAGGCCGGGTCGAAGGCCATGCCGGTGCCCACGCAGATGCCTTCGATCTCGCCCTTGGCGTTGACTTTGCTGGCCACCGCGTTCCAGGCCAGGTTGGCCTTGGTGCCGTACATTTCCTTGTCCAGGTAGCCGCGGTTGACGGCGCGCGCCAGCGCATAGGTGTAGATGGCGCTGGCCGAGGTTTCCAGGTAGGAGTCGGGGCGGTCCAGCAGCTGGTGCCACAGGCCGTCCTTGTCCTGGTACTTGACCAGGCCGGCGGCGTGGGCGCGCAGCTGGGCTTCCACGGCCTTGTAGTCCTTGTGGTTCTTGGGCAGCACTTCCAGCACTTCGACCATGGCCATCAGGGCCCAGCCGTTGGCGCGCGCCCAGTGCAGCTGCGGGTGGTCGCGCAGGCCTTCCACGTAGCCGTGCATGTAGATGCCCAGCTGCGGGTTGAACATGCGTTTGGAGAATTGCAGCACCTGCTTGGCGGCGTCGTCATAGTATTTGCTGTTGCCGGTGTACTTGCCCATCAGCGCGATGGTCGGCACGCCCATGAACATATCGTCCAGCCACAGGGTGTTGGGCAAGGGACGCGGCTTGACCTTGCCGTTGGCGTCCGGACCGCCACGGGCCAGGGTGCCGTCCGGCAGGCGGTATTCCTTCTCGGTGACGAAGGTGCCGCACACGCCGACCATCTGGCTGTAATCGACCTTGACGCCCATGTTCTTGGCCTTCAGGAAGCTCATGCACAGGGCGCCGGCGTCGTCCAGCGCGTGCGGGTTCAGGAAGCTCTTGATGGGCGCGTGCGCATTGGCCTTGTCGGCCTGCACCACGGGCAGGTAGAGGCGGGTCAGGTCGGCCATCAGCTGGTGGCGCTTGGTGGTGTAGTCGGTGTAACGGGCGTCGCCGGTGGCGGCGCCGGCGGCCAGCATGCCGGCGTAGGTCACGCCCCATTCATAGCTGGTCAGGCGGAAGTCGCCCGGTTTCAGGACCGCGTCCGGATCGGCCTTGTCCAGCTTGGCGATGGGGGCGTGGGTTTTTTCGCTGATCAGTTCAGCGGGGGTGACGGCGTCCAGGTAGTTGAACACGCGGTCCAGCACGGCCTTGACTTCGGCCGTTTCCATGGCGCGGTAGGGAGTCGGGTATTTCACTTCCAGCGCGTGCAGCATGGCGTCGGCGGCGGCCGGGCCTTTTTCCTGTGCGGCCGGGGCTTCCTGGGCGATGGCATTGAGCGACAGCGGCAGGGCGGTGGCGAACAGGGCGCCGACCAGCAGGCGGCAGGCTTTGAGTTTGAACTGAGTGGTCTTCACTTGGACAGCTTCTCCGAATGGTTATGTGATAAGCCACGCTACAGTAGCGGATATGCCACCGCGCCGCAATGCGGCGGCGGCGGCAATCAAAAACACTCGCATTGTTGATTGGAAGTGAGCAACTGGGCGTCGTTCATGGCCATCCATTGCTAAGATCATGCCGCTGTCTTCATGATCGGGAGGGTGTTATGGGCACATCATCGGATTTTCCGCATTTTTTGCAGCAGCGCGAACAGGCATCGACCGCCTTTGTCAACGGCGACTACGGTCCATTGGGCCAGGTTTCCACACAGGCCTCGCCGGCCACCATCTTCGGCCCCAAGGGCGATTGCGTGCAAGGGGCCGAGGAGGTCAACAAAGTCAACCAGCAGGGCGCGGGTATGTTCGGCGAGGGCAGCGAGAACGCCTTCGAGATCATGCACAAGGCCAGCGACGGCGTGCTGGCCTACTGGGTTGGCATCCAGCGCTCCAAGGTCAGCATGAAGGGCAAGGAGGGCAAGGTGCCCATGGACTTGCGCGTGACCGAGATATTCCGCCGCGAGGACGGCCAGTGGAAGCTGATCCACCGGCATGCCGACCAGCTGGCGCCCGGGCCGGGCGCATGAGCGCTTAAAAGCCCGGGCCGCCGCCACCGCCGGGGAAACCGCCGCCCGGCATGCCGCCGCCCTGACCGCCGCGCATGCCGCCTTCACCAGGCTGGCCGCGGAACATGCCGCCGCCGTTGCGGATGCGCGGGTCGCCGGTCACGCCGCCCAGCGTGAAGCTGAGCGCTACATTGATGACGCGGCCGCTCTGGCGGTTGTAGCTCTCGGTCTGCACCGTGTCGGTGAACTGCCGGCTGTGGTTGACGCTGCTGTTGAACAGGTCGGTAACCATGGTGCGCAACGATATACCCCTGACCAGGGTCCAGGACCAGCTGAGGTTCGCGGTCCAGTAGGCCTCGGTCTCTATGGTTCCCCGGTATTGCTTGCCCGTATAGTTGGCATTGAACTGCAGGCTATGATCGGGAATACCGAAGTATTGGGTCCGCAGCTGCACGGTTTTTGGGGTGGACTCCAGCTCCCTTTCCCGGGTGGTGCGAGTGCCGTCGGCGTTATTGATGGTGGATAAGACGGACTGGCTGATGCGCTGCAGGTTGACGGTAGCGCCGAATCTCAGGGTTTTATCTGGCTGTCCCTGGAAATTGAGGCTGATGCCGTTGTTGATTTTTGCGCCGAAGTTCACGTACTCGCTGATGATGACGGTGCTGTTGGGTACTGCTACCAGGGCGCGGCCGATCAGCGGCGATTCGGTTTCCCGATAAGGGGTGATCGTGTAGCTTACCCAATCCCACTTGTCGTCGTACTTGATCTCGTATTTTTTGTTATGGACCGGCGCCAGGCGAGGGTCGCCCAGATTGGAACTGGTGTCGCTGACGTATTGCAGGTTGGGGTTAATTTCATTGATCGACGGCCGCCGGATACTGCCCGAGTAAGCGCCGGTGATGGTGGAACGCCCATTCTCGCCCCACGCATAACGCACGAACATACTGGGTAACAGCCTCTTGCTCCTGTCGCCGCCGGTCGTGTGCTGATTAATGTAATCGATATCGCGGTTGATGGTTTCATAGCGCGCGCCAGGCTGCATGGTCCAGTGATCGCTCAAGGGGATGTTGAATGATGCGTAGACGGCCGCCGAGTGTTCCGTAGTCTTGAAGGCGCTGGCGCGGGTGGGATCGATCAATTCTTCGCCGGTGAGCGGATCGATATTGAAGTAGTCCGCATCGCTTTGCCCACGGTTCAAGCCAGCTTTCAGTCCCGCTTTCATTTGAACGGTCTGCATCAGGAGCTGGACGTAATCCATGGTGAAGTCCGCGACTGTGTTACTGGATTTGTTACCGTTCAGGTATTGGGGGCGCGGGCCGGTGGGCGGCGTGACGGTATAGGAATTCAGATAACGGCTCTCGCTGTCGCTGTTGGAGCCCGACACGCGCAAATCGTAATTGAGCTTGTCGGTGCGGTTGAACTTCTGCTCATAGGTGAGCGCTGCCTGATATTGGGTGGAAGGGCTGTCGCCCAAGGATTTTTGCCGGTACTGCTGGTATGGTGTGGTCGAACCCTGGTAATACACCCAGTCGGAAACGTTGTCCCTGTCGCGAGTGCTGCGGTTGTAGTTCAAGGCCAGGCGGACGCGGTCGGATTCACCCACGTTATAGGTAAAGGTGGGGGCCAGCGTGAGGGTGTCCGAAATATTCTTGCCAGTGCCATCGCGGCGGCTGGTGGTGACCACATTGCCGGACTGGGTAATTGAATTGGACCAGCCGCTGGAATCGTTCACGCGGCGGGCCAGGCTGGCGATGCCATCGACCTGGAAGCGGCCGGTATTGTAGCTGCCGGTCAGGGCGGTGTTGCGCCGTCCTTCCGGCCCGGCGCCGACGCTGAAGTTGCCCTGGCCCCCGGGCGGGCGCACCCGGCGCGTCACCAGGTTCAGGATGGGGCCGCCGCCACCTTCCGAGCCGAATTCCGGACCGGGTATCGTGATGACCTCGACGCTTTCCAGCGCAGAGGCAGGATAGGCGTTCAGGGCGTCGCCGGCGCTGTCGCCGGAGAACATGGCGGAGCGCTTGCCGTCCACAAAAATCCGGGTGTTCTGGTTGCCCCGGATCGCTACCTTGCCGTCCTGGTCTACCGTGACATTGGGGACGTTGGCAATCACGTCGGCGGCCGAGGCGGCAGGGGTGATGACTTCCTGCTTGAGGTCGTAGACGGAGCGGTCTATCAGTTCGTTGGGCCGCTGTGCCACCACTTCGACGGTTTGCATGGCGGCGCCGCCTTCAGCCGGCTGCTCCTCGGGTTTCTTGGCGGGGTCGCCAGGCTTGGCGCTGACAGCGGCGCCATCGGCCGGCTTGGCGCCAGACGCCGGGGCGGGAGCTGCTGCCGGCGCGGCCGGCCTGCTTGCCGCCTCCGGTTTGGCGGCCGGCGCCGGGGTGGCTGGCTGGGTCTGGGCCAGGACGGGACTGGCGGCGCACAGCAGGGAGAGTCCGGCCAGGCTGCCTGCGATCAGGGTGGTTTGCGTCATGATGTCTCTGTTAAGGGTTTATTGCTGTTTTGTAAAAATCTTGTTACATACGGCGCTGGAAAAAAAGAGGCCGCAAGCGTTAACTATGCGGCCATAAGAGGGGTCGTACTCTAACTTGTGTCTGATCATGAGGTGGTCCACATATCAGTTTGCCTTTCGGAGCTGGTCTATCGCTTCCTCCGGCACCGCGATCACGGTGCCGTGGCGGATGCGCTGTGGCGTGCCTTCGTCGGGGAAGTGCATGTCCTTGCTCACGTCTTCCCAGTGCACCAGGTCGCGCGAGCGCAGCGCGCCGTAGCGCTTGTCCTTGTAGGCGTCGTAGTAAATGATGGCGTCCTGGCCGATCTGTATCGCGGTCGGGCCTTCCACCCACACGCCGGCGGGCGAGATCGGCGCGCTGAGCTTGCCGAAGGGGCCGCGCAGGTCAGGCGCGTCGGCCACCTGCAGGTATTTGCGCGGCGGGTTGCGCGTTTCATCCTTCACCAGCAGGTAGTCCTTGCCATTGGCCTTGAGGAAGGTGGCGTCGATCACGCTGAATCCCGGGTCGTAGAACAGCCGGGTGGGCGTGAAGGTGGCGAAGTCTTTGGTGGTGGTGTAGTACATGCGGTGATTGTACTTGTCCTCGGACGAGCCATCCGTTTCGGGAAACTTGCCCGGCACGGTGGAGGCCCAGAAGATCAGGTATTTGGCGCGTTTGGCGTCGTAGATGATTTCCGGCGCCCAGGCGTTCAGCGTGCCCGGTTCATGCGCCATCACCGGCAATTCCTTCTGCGCCGACCAGTGGATCAGGTCCTTGGATGAGGCGTAGCCGATGTTGTTCTCTTTCCAGCCCGAGGTCCACACCATGTGGTAGGTGCCATCCGGACCGCGAACGATGCAGGGATCGCGCATCAATTTGGCGCCGCCCACGGCGGGCGCCAGGTAGCTGCGGCCGTTGCCCAGCTTGTCCCAATGGTAGCCATCTTTGCTGGCGGCCAGGTGCAGGCCATCCTCGCCGTTCTTGATGAAGTAGGCGAACAAATACTGGTCGGCCGCCAGTGCGGGCGCCAGCACGGCGGCGGACAGCAGCAGGGCGGCAAGGGGGCGGGCGATCTTCATCATTTGTTGGCTTCGTCGCCCAGCGGACGCTGGTTGGTGTAGGTCGGGCTGGCCGGCACCGCGAAGGACGCCAGCGGGTCCGGATGCGAGGGATCGAAATTACCGTAGCCGTCGGCGATGAAGGCGGCGGCCGGCACGCCAGCCTTGCGCAGGCCGGTCAGCACGGCCTGGGCCAGTTCGTAGGCGCCGTAGTTGTTGTGGTGGGTGTTGTCCACCTTGCCCGGCTGCGGTTCGGCGAAGGCGGCCGCCGACTTTTCCGGGCCCAGCGCTTCGTAGAACGGCTTGCTCATGGCGTTCAGGTCGATGAAGGCCACGCCCAGTTCCTGGGCCGACTGGCGCGCCGCGTCGGCGTATTCGATCAGGGTGGACTCGGCCTTGCCGTGCTCGTCGAAGCGGCGGCGCTCCATGGGCGAGACGATCACCGGTATGCCGCCACGGACTTTGATGCCTTCCACGTGCACGCGGATCTCGTCCTTGTAGGTGGTGAACGGGCCGCCTTTGCCTTCCTTGATCTGCTTCTGGTCGTTGTGGCCGAACTGCAGCAGCACCGTGTCGCCGGGATTGAGCGCGCTCAGCACCTTGTTCAGGCGCAGGCGGTTGATGGAGTCGCGGTAGGTCTCGCCCGATTCGCCATGGTTGGCCACCGCGATGCCGGGCTTGAGGAAGCGCGGCAGCATCTGGCCCCAGCTGGCGTAAGGCTCGCCGGACTGGTCGCACACGGTGGAGTCGCCCAGCAGGAAGATGGTGGGCGCCTTGACCGGCACGATGTCGATGGCGCGGATGACGGGGGCGCTGCCGTTGAATTCCAGGGTCAGGCGCTGGTCCCAGTTCCAGGCTTCCTGCACGCTTTCGCGCGGGACCTTGAGCTTGACGGCGCCTGCCGGCACGGAATTCCTGGCCGGGATGCGCGGCGTGCGCACGTTGACCGTGAAGGTGCGCTGCACCACTTCACCGGCTTTGGTGCTGACGTTTTCCAGCATCAGGCGGCGCAGCTCGGCCTTGACCGTGGTGCTGGAAGGCGCTTGCGTGGCGCCGAAGGTGACGGTGACGTTGTAATTGCCTTCGGGGACGTCGGCCGTGAAGAAAAAGGGTTTCGTGCCGGTGAGATAGCTGGCTGGTTGACGTCCGCCCGCAGCGTCTTGCACGCTCCGCACGATGGCGCCTGGCTCGAAACCGTAACCGCGGGTGCTGCTGTATTCCATGTCCGGCTGCACGGCGCTGCGGCCGGCGGCCGGGGTGGCCGTACCGAAATCGAAATGCCATTGTTCCGCCGCCTGCGCCGCATGCACGTTCATGAGCGCCAGCAGCAGGCCGGCGCGGGACAGGGTAGGGGTGAGTCGCATGTCTCTGGGTCGTTATCGTTGTTGCGGTATTCTTATGTGCGGCGCGCGGCAGATCAAGCGGCGCGCTGAAAGAATCAGCCAGTTGAGCGGCCGCGCGGCGAAAACGCCACGCAGCCGCCCCTCGCTTATTTCGAGCTTGACAGGCTGACCTTGACCGGCGTGCGCACGCGCGCGGCCTCGTTGGCCACGTATTTCTGCCAGTCGGCGCGGGTGGCGAAGTCGCCGCCGCGCACCCAGCCGCCGCCCACGTAGTAGGTCAGCGGCTTGCCGGAGGTGACCGGGGCCAGCACCAGTTCATTGAGCTCGTCCTCGGCATAGCCCTGGGCGTCGGCCGAGGGCACGATGACGGCGGTGCCGAAGGCGCCGTTGGATTTCTGCTCCACCCACTGCAGCAGCGAGCGGTCTCCCGCCACTTTCTCGGGCGTGACCACGGCGTCCTGGCCCTTGTCGGCCGGCTTCTTGAACAGGCCGACGGCGGCGGTGAGCTGCGGCTGGCCGCTGAAGCTGAAGGTGCTGTCGATGCGGTCCAGGTAGTGGCCCGCGTCCACCGTGAAGCGCTTGACTTCGCTGACCTTGGCGCCGGCCGCGTCCCAGGCGTCGTAGCTCAGTTCAAAGATGGCGCGGATGGGGCCATTGGCGATCACGTTCCACTTGGCGTAGTTGCGGCCCACGTAGAGCTGCTTGCCGTCCCAGATGCCGGTGCCGCCTGCGCCGCGCGAACGGCCGACGTTGTACATGTCCATGCCCTCACCCTCGTCGTGGTGGTAGTGGTCATGGCCCTTGTTGTACCAGCGGTCGACGATGGGGTAGGGCACGCGCTTGAACCAGATATCCAAGCCGCTGGTGACCAGCACTTCCTTGCCACGGCCTTCCGCATCGGGGGCGGCCAGGGCCGGGCCGTAGGTGCGGTGGGCGATCTTGTCATTCTCCCAGGCGAAATCGTCCAGGCGCTCGGGCACGTAGCGGGCGCTGACCTTGGTCGGGAACACCGGCGCCAGCTTGTCGATTTTCTGCACGGTGAAGGTGGCGCTCTTCTCGCCGGCCTTGAAGTCATGCTGGAAAATCAGGTCGCCATAGGCGATGCCTTCGTTTTTCGGGTCCTTGGCTTCCGGGGCCACGTTGGTGACCTGGTAGGGCAGCACCTGGCCCTTGGCGTCGCGCACTTCGATCTTCTGCAGCAGGGCGCCGGGCAGGGCCTTGTTCACTTCCGACCAAGGGATGGTGATGGTTTCAGAGGGGCGGGCCAGCGACTGCTCGTTGCTGACGGTGACGGTCAGGCGCTCGGCGGCGCCGGCGTTGGCGGCGGCCAGCAGCAGGGCGGCGTAGGACAGGGTGCTCCGTTTGATCATGGTTATACAGTCCGGTTGTGAGGTCAGGGGGTGTAAATCGGGTCTTGTTTGACCGCTTCCATTCCCGCACCCAGGTAGAAGCTGGGATGCGGCGGCTGATTGTAGCCTGCATTTTGTCCGGCCACCTGTACACGGTACTGCGGATTGTGCATCAGGGTTGGGATACGGTGGCTGGTCGGGCGGGTGGTGCTGAAGATCAGCAGCTCGGTGCTGTCCCTGCTGCGCCAGACCACTTCCTCGCGCCAGTCGCCGAACAGGTCGGCCGACAGCACCGGCGTGGACTTGGTGCCGTTGTTGGAGGCGGCGCCGTAGGCCGCGCCGTCCAGCATGCGGTCGAAGTTCTTGTCCAGCGGGTTCCACTTGTCGATGTAGGGACCGTCCAGCGACTGGCGCAGCAGGTCGCCGTCCCACCAGATGGCGAAATTGATGTGGCGCGGATGCTCGGGCCAGATTTCCTGCCCGGCGGCGCTGACCAGGCCACCCTCGCTGGCCCAGCATTCCTCGCCGGGATAGTCGGGATCGATGTCCATGCACACGCCGCGGCCCACGTCCTTGCCGTTGCCGGTGAAGCTCCACAGGATCTTGCCGGTGGCGGCGTCGTGCATCTCCACGCCCTTGCCGTTGTAGCAGCCTGGGGTCTCGTGCACCATGAAGACTTGCTGGCCGCGGCGCTGGGGATCGAGTTTGCCGACGTGCAGGGCGTCGCCGTGGCACAAGCCGGTCGAGTACAGCAGCTTGCCGTTGCTGGCGATGGTGGCGGCGCCGTAGATGATGTCGTCCTTGCCATCGCCATCGACGTCGGCCACCGACAGCCAGTGCGCGCCCTGGTGGTAGGCGCCGCCTTCGGTGGGCTGGTCGTACACCCAGCGGCTGGTGAGTTTACCGTCGCGCCAGTCCCAGGCCGCGATCACGGCGCGCGTGTAATAGCCGCGCGAGAAGATGGCGCTGGGGCGCTGGCCGTCCAGGTAGGCCACGCCGCCCAGGAAGCGGTCTACCCGGTTGCCGTATTTGTCGCCCCAGGCGGCGACCTCGCCGCGCGCCGGCAGGTAGGGCACGGTGGCCATGGCGGCGCCGGTCTGGCCGCTGAAGACGGTGAGGAATTCGGGGCCGGACAGGATGTATCCGCGTTCGTTGCGGTAGTCGGCGGCGGGGTCGCCGATCACCTTGCCGGCGCCGTCCACGGTACCGTCGGCGGTCTTGGCCATGATTTCGGCCTTGCCATCGCCGTCGAAGTCATAGGCCAGGAAGGTGGTGTAGTGGGCGCCGGCGCGGATGTTGCGGCCCAGGTCGATGCGCCACAGCCGGGTGCCATCGAGCTTGTAGGCGTCGATGTAGGTGTTGCCGGTGTAGCCGGCCTGCGAGTTGTCCTTGGCGTTGGTGGGCTGCCATTTGACGATCAATTCGTAGCTGCCGTCGCCATCGAGGTCGGCGGCGGAACCGTCGTTGAGTTCATAGCTGTAGCTGCGTCCATCGGGCGTGGCGCCGCCGGCCGGTTTCTGCACCGGGATGCTGCGGAATGGCGTCTGCCAGGTGGCGCCCGCTGCAGCGGCGGCCTGCTCCTTGCCGTCCACCACGGCGCGCACCGTGTAGCGGTTGATGGAACTGCCGGAGGTATCGGTGAAATTTGTGAGGGAGATGGGCTGCGCGGTGAGGCGGGCGCCGTCGCGATAAACGTGGAACAGGGTGTTGTTTGGATCGGTGCCGAGCGCGCGCCAGCTCAGGAACACGCCCTTGCCGGTGGCGATGGCCACCGCGCCGCGGTCCAGCTTTTCCACCTGCTTGCCGGGCGCGGCGCCGCACAGCAGCGGGATGGCGAGAGCGGAAATGAGCAGTGGACGCATCGTGATCACTTTCTAAAGTGTCACGAGTATCTTTTTTCTATTCCTTGGTGTCAACAACGACGCCGATCTAATCACTTTCGTGACTGAAACCACTACGGTGTCCACCCCGGTGTCACCCCGGTGTCACCCCGGTGTCAGGTCTGCCATTGGTACATGAGTTTGCTTCAAGAGGCGGACTGATGTACCGATGGCAGATCTGACACCATGAGGTGGACACCATGAGGTGATGGACACCATGAGGTGATGGCAGATCTGACACCATGAGGTGGACACCATGAGGTGCCATGAGGTGGACAACATGAGGTGCACAGCTTTGTTTTGGTCACTGGGTGTTAAAAGCCGCCGTTGCTTTTGATGAAGTTGTAGAAGGCCGTCACGTCCAGGCTGCCGAAGCCGGTGGTGTAGTCCCAGCCCTTGGCGGCCGAATAGGCGCCGTTGGTGCCCGAGGTGACGTCGTGGAACAGGGCGGTGTTGGCCACGCCGTACTTGTACAGCGCGGGGCCGGGGAAGGCCAGCTTGTTATTGTTGGCCGACTGGATGCGGGCCCAGAAGCCCACGAAGATGGGCGCCGCCAGGCTGGTGCCGCCATACTGCGCCACCTTGCCGTTGACGATGGGCTGGGCGCCGGTGGCCGGATCGCCCACAAACGCCAGGTCCGGCACGCCGCGCCTGGTCGACGTGCCCAGCACCTTGGACGAAATTTGCCACGAAGGCGCCGTCTCGGTCAGGCTGGGGCCGCCGCCGGTGCCGCCGTTGCTGTCGCAAGTGCTGTAGCTGGAGCAGGCCCACACGGTTTCGGCGCTCCACGCGCCGCTGGACGTGGTGGTGAGCGAGGTGCCGCCCACCGCGATCACGTACGGCGAGACGGCCGGATAGCTTTGCGACGCGGTCTTGCCGCCGCAGGTGTAGGCGCCCGAGTCGCCCGAGGCCACCACGAAGGTCTGGCCCTGGGCCATGGCGGCCAGGAAGATCTGGTCGTTGGTGGCCATGCTCCCCGACAGCCGGGCGCTGGTCTCGCACTGGCCCAGCGACACATTGATCACCTTGGCCGTATTGGCGGCGACGGCGGCGTTGTAGGCCTTGGTCAGGTCGGCGTCGGTCAGCGAGGCGGCGTTGTAGAAGATCAGCGACTTGACCACGCCGCCGGCGGCGCCCAGCGCGTCCTGGGCGTCGATATCCCATTCGGCCGTGTAGTCGCTGGTGCTGGTGCTGGCGCGGCGGCTGGCGCTGGCCACGTTCACCACGCTCACCGCCGGCGTGGCGTAGCCGGCCGACTTGACGAAGGTGGCCAGGTCGGCCTGGGTCTGGGTCAGGTCGCCCGCCGTGATGATGCCTATGCTGGTGTTGGCGGCGGTCGGCAGGCCGGTGGCGTTGTAGATGGTCGGCCATTCCTTGGGGCTATGGCCGGTCTTGCCGGAAGTGGCGTACACCACGCTGCTCTGCACCCGGCTCAGGGCCGTGTGCGCGGTGTGCACGGTCTGCAGGCCCTGCACCCCCAGCACGATGCTGCCCAGCTCCTGCGGCACCTGGGCGTCGTTGGTGTTGGCGTAGGCGCTGCGGCCGTTCACCCGGTAGTGGCGCATGTTGACGTTGAAGGCCTGTTTGGCGGTGCTGGCGGTACCGTCGGCCGTCACCAGCAGCTTGTTGGCGCTGACTTCGATGTTCACGTAGCCGCTGTTGCGCAGGTAGGTCACCACCTTGTCGACGTCGGCCTGGGTGGGCGCGCAGGTGGCCAGGAACTGGGCCGAGGTCAGCGGGGTGCTGACGCTGCCGTTGGCCAGGCTGTAGGCAAAGGCTTCCAGCGCGTCGCGGTTGCGCAGCGACAGCGACACCGCCACATGCACCGACTCGCCCGATTGCATGTCGGCGCCGGAGGTGGCGTCCGAGCTGTCCGGGGCGCGGGTCTGGATGCCGCGCCAGTTCTTTCCGGGCTGGGCCTGGGCACAGAGCGCGGCGGCCATCAAGGAGGTTACGAGGAGGGTACGTCGCAGGGTGGTGGTGGTCATGGTGCGCTCCTAAGATGTCTGAGGAATAGTTTATCTTAGGAAATACTTTAATCCGGTGATCTTTACCGGTCTTTACACCATGCACCCCTTGTAATAATTACTAGTTTTAGCCCTGCCATGGAAGGGTGCTGCGCGGCAGGGCCGGGGTGGGCGGCAAACCTGCTGCGCCCTCGGCAATGGCGCGTTGCAGCGCGGCGATGGCCGCCGCGTGGTCCCGGGCGTTGACGATGCCGCGCAGGACCGCCACGCCCGCCGCCCCGCACCGGGCCGCCTCGCGGCTGCGGTCTTCATCCATGCCGCCGATGGCGACGATGGGTTGCTCCAGCGCGCGCGCCCAGTAGGCCACATTGCCGGGGCCTTGTGGTGTCCAGGGCATGTCCTTGGTGGTGGTCGGATGGACCGGGCCGCAGGCGACGTAGCTGGAGCCTATGGACAGCGCGCGGCACACTTCCCAGTAGCTGTGGGTGCTGATGCCGATGCGCATGCCGGCGCGGCGCAGCACGCCCAGGTCGGCCTTCAGCAGGTCTTCCTGGCCAAGGTGGACGCCATAGGCCTTGTGTTCCAGCGCCAGTTCCCAGTGGTCGTTGATGAACAGCTGGGCGCCCGTGGCATTGGCGGCCTTCACGCAGCGGGCGATTTCCCTGGACAGGAATTCAGGTGTGCCTTCCTTGGCGCGCAGCTGCACGGTTTTTACGCCGGCGTCCAGCACCCGCTCCACCCAGTCCGCACTGCCGACCACGGCGTACAGGCCCAGCTTGCGCTCTGCCAGGGGCGCGAAACCCTCGCTGGCTTCGGCCGGTATGCCGGGTGCGATGTCCAGCCGGGGCAGCAGGGCGCCATGGCGCGCGAAGCCCGGCTCAGGCTCGCCGGCGGCAACCGCCATCTGCGCCAGCACCGCCGCATCGGCGGCGCAGAAGTCCAGCGACAGGGCGGCGGCCAGCGACGCCGCGTACAGCGGCGCATCGTGGTAAGGTTCAGCCGCCGCGCCTCGCGGAGCTGCGCGCAGCCAGCCTTGCGCCTGCGGCGTGTCCAGCCAGGCAAGCGCCACGCCTGCTTCCTGCTGACCGTGGACTTTGGGGTACGGGAGGGCTGCGCCCCCGTGCGGCGCGGGCAAGACCGTCTCCGCAGCCGCTGCCGGGGCCGGCCGGCCGGCGGCGGCGTTGATGACGATCGCGGCGCCGGCGCCGGCAGTGCGCAGGTCGGCCGCCAGGCCCGTAGCATTGGCGAGGCCGCCCACCAGCAGGTCGGCGCGGCGCAGCGACGTGATGGCGACCGTTGCCCGTGGCAGCAGTTCCTGTTCGATGGCGGCACGCACTTCGTGCTGCTGCCTGGCCGTGGCGTCCAGGTCCAGCACGAAGGCCAGCGGGCCCCGTGCGCGCAGGCTGTCGATGCGCTGCGCCAGTTCGGCCGCCTCGCCGGCGCTGGCTGGCACCCCGGCTTTCAGCACGCGCGGCAGGGCGCTGACTTCGCCCTGCCGGTCCGCCGGTTTGAACTTCACGCCGAAGGCCCGCGCCGCCAGCGCCTCCGCATACGCGGTCTCGCGCCCGCCATCGCCTACGGTCCAGATCAAGCTCATGCCGCTCTCCTAGATGTCAAAAGGACGCCCGCCCACCGGCGTGGACGCCACCGCCACATCCTGCGGCGCCAGCAGGCCGGAGACATAGCCCAGGCGCCCGGCCTCGATGGCATGCCGGAACGCCGCCGCCATACCAACCGGATCGACCGCCTGCGCCACCGCGCTGTTGAGCAGCACGGCGTCGTATCCCAATTCCATGGCCTGCGCCGCGTGCGAGGGCGCGCCTATGCCGGCATCGACCACCAGGGTCAGGTCCGGGAAGCGCGCGCGCAGCGTGCGCAGCGCCCAAGGGTTGATCAGCCCCTGGCCGGAACCGATGGGCGCCCCCCAGGGCATGAGGATGCTGCACCCCGCATCGGCCAGCCGGAAGGCCGTCACCAGGTCGTCGGTACAGTAGGGGAAGACTTCGAAGCCGTCCCGCACCAGTTGCTCGGCCGCCGACACCAGCTCCCACTGGTCCGGCTGCAGGGTGTGCTCATCGCCCACCACTTCCAGCTTGATCCAGTGGGTGCCCAGCAGTTCGCGCGCCATGTGCGCCAGGGTGATGGCCTCGCGCGCCGTGCGGCAGCCGGCCGTGTTGGGCAGCAGCCGCGCGCCGCTGGCGCGGATGATGTCGATGAATCCGTTGTCCCTGGCCTCGCCGGCCAGCTGGCGTTTCAGGCCCAGGGTCACCACCTGGGAACCGGAAGCGGCAATCGCTTCGCGCAGCACCTGGGGCGATGGATAGCCTGCGGTGCCAAGCAGGAAACGGCTCTGCAGCGGCACGCCTGCCAGATTGAATGGTGTTGTCATCTCATCCTCCTACGATGGCCTGGAAGCAGGTGATCTGATCGCCTGCCTGCAGGATGTGCGCGCCGCGCAGCCCGCGCGCGACGTATTCTCCATTGACGGCGGTCGCCACCGAGTCCGGCGCGTGGTCCAGCAGGGCCAGCAGGTCGGCCAGCGTGGCCGCATCCACCTGGTGCGGCGTGCCGTTCACGGTGACGGCGATGGTGTTGGTTTGGGTGGCCGCATTCATGCCGCGTGCTCCTCCAATGCAGTGATGCCGGTGGCGGCCAGGGCCTGCTCCACCAGCGCCGGCGCAATCAGCCAGCCGTGGCGGAACAAGCCGTTGATACGGCTGATGCCCGCGCCATGTTCGGCCAGCGGCAGGTTGTCCGGCAGGGCCGGGCGCAAATTGGTTTCGCTGTGCACCAGGCGCGCCTCGGCCAGTTCCGGGATCACGCTATGGGCGGCCGTCAGCAGGCCGATCAGGCTGCGCACCGACACTGGCGAGCGGTCTTCCGATTCGATCTCGGTGGCGCCCACCACCACGATGTCGCCGGGACGCGGCACCATGTACACGCGCCAGCGCGGATGCATGAGCCGCAAGGGCCGGTGCAGGGCCACGCCGGGCGCATGCAGCCACACGATTTCGCCGCGCACGCCGCGCACCGGCAGATCGGGCCGGGCGCCGATGCCGCGCACGTCGAATACATGGTCGTAGCGCTGGCCGTCGATGTGGCCTGCATCCACCCGGGCGGCGGCGTGGCCCCAGCACCATTGGGCGCCCAGCGCGGTGGCGGAAGACGCCAGCGCTTCCATGGCCTGCACCGTATGGATCTGACCTTCGCCGTCCAGCATCCAGGCGTGCGTCGGACCATGGATAGCCGATTCCAGGGTGGCCAGTTCGCCCGGTTCCAGCGGGCGCGGCATGTGCGCCTGCGGCGCCTTGGCATTGAGCAGGTCCAGCAGGCGGCGGGCCGCGCCCAGGTCGGCGCGATGCGACAGCAGCAGGCTGCCGCGCCGCGCGAAATGCACGGGCGCATCCAGCTCCCGCACGGTGTCCTGCCACAGGTCCAGCGAGCGCAAGCCCAGCTGCGCCACCGCCAGGTCGGCCGTCTCCAGCTCGGCCCAGGGGCTGAGCATGCCGGCGGCGGTCCAGCCGGCAGCGCCGCGCTGCGACGGGCCGCTGGCCGGGTCGTGCACTGTCACGCGGTGCCCCATGCGCGCCAAACGCCAGGCCAGCAGCCGTCCCAGCAGGCCGGCGCCGGCAATGCCGATAGCTAGCCGCGTCATCTCAGTTGCTGCCGGCCGGCTGGATGGGGATGTAGAACTCGCCGCCGGCGCGCCGGAATTCGGTCGATTTCTGCTCCAGGCCTTCCTGCAGCGCCGCTTCCTCGCTGATGCCCTGGGCGGCGGCAAACTCGCGCACTTCCTGGGTGATCTTCATGGAGCAGAACTTGGGACCGCACATGGAGCAGAAATGCGCCTCCTTGCTGGAATCCTTGGGCAGGGTCTCGTCGTGGAAGTCGCGCGCCGTGTCCGGGTCCAGGCTCAGGTTGAACTGGTCGTGCCAGCGGAATTCGAAGCGCGCCTTGGACAGCGCATCGTCGCGCGCCCGCGAACCGGGATGGCCCTTGGCCACGTCCGCCGCGTGCGCCGCGATCTTGTAGGCGATGATGCCGGCCTTGACGTCGTCGCGGTCGGGCAGGCCCAGGTGCTCCTTGGGCGTCACGTAGCACAGCATGGCGGTGCCGTACCAGCCTATCATGGCGGCGCCAATGGCGCTGGCGATGTGGTCGTAGCCGGGCGCGATGTCGATGGTGAGCGGACCCAGGGTGTAGAACGGCGCCTCGTGGCAGTGCTTCAATTGCTCGTCCATGTTGGCCTGCACCAGGTGCATGGGCACGTGGCCGGGGCCTTCTATCATGGTTTGCACATCGTGCTTCCAGGCCACCTGGGTCAGTTCGCCCAGGGTCTGCAGTTCGGCGAACTGCGCCTCGTCGTTGGCGTCGGCGCCGCTGCCGGGCCGCAGGCCGTCACCCAGAGAGAAGCTGACGTCGTAGGCCTTCATGATGTCGCAGATGTCCTCGAAATGCGTGTACAGGAAGCTTTCCTTGTGGTGGGCGATGCACCACTTGGCCATGATGGAGCCGCCGCGCGAGACGATGCCGGTGCGGCGCTTGGCGGTCAGGTGGATGTAGGCCAGGCGCAGGCCGGCGTGGATGGTGAAGTAGTCCACGCCTTGCTCGGCCTGTTCGATCAGGGTGTCGCGGTAGATTTCCCAGGTCAGGTCCTCGGCAATGCCGCCGACCTTTTCCAGCGCCTGGTAGATGGGCACGGTGCCGATGGGGACTGGCGAATTGCGCATGATCCAGTCGCGCGTGGTGTGGATGTTGCGGCCGGTGGACAGGTCCATCACGTTGTCGGCGCCCCAGCGGATGGCCCATACGAGTTTTTCCACTTCCTCGTCCACGCTGGAGGTCACGGCCGAATTGCCGATGTTGGCGTTGATCTTGACCAGGAAATTGCGGCCTATGGCCATGGGCTCCACTTCCGGGTGGTTGATGTTGGCCGGGATGATGGCGCGGCCACGGGCCACCTCGTCGCGCACGAATTCCGGCGTGATCAGTTGCGGTATCTGCGCCCCCATGGGATTGCCGCGCAGGCGCTGTTCGCGGCCGCTGTCGGCCAGGTATTCGGCCATCCATTCGCGCCGGCCGTTCTCGCGGATGGCCACGTACTCCATCTCGGGCGTGATGATGCCCTTGCGGGCGTAGTGCATCTGCGTGACGTTGGCGCCGCTGCGGGCGCGGCGCGGGGTGCGCTGCAGGGCTGCCGCCTCCAGCCGCAGCGCGGCCAGGCGTTCGCTGTCGCGGCCGCCGTCATCGATGGCTTGCGGCTGGCGGCCCTGGTAGCTTTCGGTGTCATTGCGGGCGGCGATCCATTCCGCGCGCACCAGCGGCAAGCCCTGGCGCACGTCGATCTGCGCGGCCGGATCGGTGTAGGGGCCGGAAGTGTCGTAGACCGAGATGCGCTCGCCGTTGGTCAGCAGGACTTCGCGCATGGGCACGCGGATATCGGCATGCAGCTGGCCGGGCACATGGATCTTGGTAGAGGCGGGGAAGGGCTGGCGCGAGGCGGCCAGCAGATCGGCGAATTTGGCGCCGTCAAATTTGTCAGGTGCGTTCATCAGGTCTCCTTTCGTTGGCATGGTTAGGTGCTCCGGAAAGGCTCCTGGCCGCATCAAGCGTGCAAGTGGGCGCACGCGGGACTGCTGACATCAGGGAACGCAAACGGCTCTTCTTCCGCCGGTATTAACCGGATCAAGTTCGTCGGGTTCGGCTTTCGCCATCTCAGCATTTGCATGCACCCCGGAGCGGTGTCGTTTATACACCCTTGCGATTTTGAATGTCAACGCTTTTTAAAATATTCCTTCCATCGCCACCTGGGTCCCGGACAGCGAACCGTCGTATCCCGGCAACGCATTGAGCGCTTGCTTGAACTCCGGATTACCCATGGTGTCGAGCGCGGACGACAGCAGCGGCGAGGCCAGCGCCTTCTGTTCGCAGGCGAAGAAATACTGCTCGCGCGCGATGGGCACGAAGTCCAGTTCGAAGCGGCGCGCCGCCGTCTCCACCCCGAAGCTGGCGTCGGCCATGCCGCTGGCCACATAGGCCGCCACCGCCGCGTGGGTGAACTCGGCACTCTCGTAGCCGGCTATGGCGGTGCGGGCGATGCCGCGATGCGCCAGCAGCAGTTCCAGCAGCAGCCGGGTGCCGGAGCCGCGCTGGCGGTTGACGAAGCGGATCTCTGGACGCGCCAGGTCTTCCAGCGCACGGATGTCCTTGGGATTGTCCCTGGCCGCGAACAGGCCCTGGGTGCGGAAGGCCAGGTGGATCAGCGCGTGCTGGCGCGCGTTCAGCCAGGGCTGGTAGGTGGCGGCCGCCTCGCGCTCGAATTCGCCCACCGGCAGGTGGAAGCCGGCCAGGTCGCACTCGCCGCGCGCCAGCGCCGCCACCGCCTCGGTGCTGCTGCGGTACTGCAGGTCCACCACCATGCCCTGGGCTTCCAGCCGTTCCACCAGCGCCGCCACCGCGAAGCCGTGCGAGGCGGTCAGGCGCAGCGACTGCTGGCGGTTGGGCAGCACGCTGGCCAGTTCCTGCTGCAGCTCGGAGGCCAGGCTGTCCAGGGTGGGCTGCAGGCGTGCGTTGATGCGTTTGTCGGCCCAGATCAGCTTTTCCGCCAGCGGCGACAGCCGCGTGCCCTGGCCGCGTACCTTGTGCACCAGCTCCGCGCCAAACTGGGCGTTGAACTCGCGCAGCAGGCCCCAGGCGTGGCGGTAGGAGATGTCGCAGGCGGCGGCGGCCTGGTTGATGCTGCCCAGTTCGCGCACGGAGGCCAGCAGCTGCAGCAGCACGGGCAGGGCGGTGGTCAGGCCGTCGGCATGGCGCAGGACCCAGTCAGGGCGTATCTCGACTTTCAGCATATGCAAAATCTTTCATATTGATTTGCTATTTTCATGGTGCTAGCCTAGCTGCACATGACAAATTCTAGCTGCTGATTATGTTTTAGGGAACATAACTGCAGTGATAAAGGAGACACAGATGAACCAGCGCGCCACCGACCCGGCAGCCTTGCAGGAACAGGTCCGGGCCCTGCTTGCCGCAGGCAGCACCAGCCAGGACCAGCTGCTGCCCATGCTGCACGCCATCCAGGACACCCTGGGCTACATTCCGCCCGACTCGGTGAGCATCATTGCCGAGGCCTTCAACCTGTCGCGCGCCGAGGTTCACGGCGTGATCACCTTCTACCACTACTTCCGCACCAAGGCGCCGGCCCGCCACGTGATCCAGATCTGCCGCGCCGAAGCCTGCCAGAGCATGGGCGGCGACGCGCTGCTGGAGCACGCCGAACGCGCCCTGGGCTGCGGCCTGCACGGCCACAGCGCCGACGGCGCCTTCGGCCTGGAGCCTGTCTACTGCCTGGGCCAGTGCGCCACCTCGCCCGCCATCATGGTGGACGACGACGTGCACGCCCGCGTCACCGCCGCCCGTTTCGACAAGCTGATCGCCAAAGCCAAGGAGTCCGTATGAGCATCCGCATCTTCGTACCGCGCGATTCGACCGCATTGGCCCTGGGCGCGGACGCCGTCGCCGCCGCCATCGCGCTGGAGGCCGCGCGCCGCCAGATCAGCATCGAACTGGTGCGCAACAGCAGCCGTGGCCTGTTCTGGCTGGAGCCGCTGGTGGAAGTGGAGGCTGCCGTGGGCCGTGTCGGCTATGGCCCGGTCGACGCCGACGATGTGTCGGCCCTGTTCGACGCCGGCTTCCACCTGGGCCAGGACGGCCACGCGCTGGCCCTCGGCCCCGTGGAGCGTATTCCCTACCTGGCCAGGCAGCAGCGCCTGACCTTCGCCCGCGCCGGCATCACCGATCCGCTCTCGCTCTCCGACTACGAAGCCCACGGCGGCTATCGCGGCCTGCGCAACGCGGTGGCCATGGAGCCATCCGCCATCGTCGCCGCCGTGACGGCCTCTGGCCTGCGCGGGCGGGGCGGCGCCGCCTTCCCGACCGGGATCAAGTGGAATACCGTGGCCAAGGCCGCCGGCCAGCAGAAATATATCGTCTGCAACGCCGACGAGGGCGACTCCGGCACCTTTGCCGACCGCATGGTGATGGAGGGCGACCCCTTCATGCTGATCGAGGGCATGACCATCGCAGGGCTGGCGGTGGGCGCCACCCATGGCTACATCTATTGCCGCAGCGAGTATCCGCACTCCATCGATAACCTGAACTCCGCCATTGCCAGCGCGCGCGCCGCCGGCTACCTCGGTTCCGATGTGCTGGGCTCCGGCCGCGCCTTCGAACTGGAAGTGCGCAAGGGCGCCGGCGCCTACATCTGCGGCGAGGAGACCTCGCTGCTGGAGAGTATCGAGGGCAAGCGCGGCGTGGTGCGCGCCAAGCCGCCGCTGCCGGCCCTGGTGGGCCTGTTCGGCAAGCCCACGGTGATCAACAACGTGCTGTCGCTGGCCTCCGTGCCCATCATCCTGGACAAGGGGGCGGCTTACTATCAAAACTACGGCATGGGCCGTTCGCGCGGCACGCTGCCCTTCCAGCTGGCCGGCAACATCAAGCACGGCGGCCTGATCGAGCTGGCCTTTGGCGTAACCCTGCGCGAAGTCCTGTACGACTATGGCGGTGGCAGTTACAGCGGCCGCCCGATCAAGGCGGTACAGGTGGGCGGCCCGCTGGGCGCCTATCTGCCGGAATCGCAGTGGGATACTCCGCTGGACTACGAAGCCTTCGCCGCGCTGTGGGCGGTGCTGGGCCACGGCGGCATCGTGGTGCACGACGACACGGCCGACATGTCCAAGCTGGCGCGCTACGCCATGGAATTCTGCGTGGCCGAATCGTGCGGCAAGTGCACGCCGTGCCGCATCGGCTCCACCCGTGGGGTGGAGGTGATCGACAAGATACGCGCCGGCCAGGACCGCCCCAAGCAGGTGATCCTGCTGCGCGACCTGTGCGACACCATGCTCAATGGCTCGCTGTGCGCCATGGGTGGCATGACCCCGTATCCGGTGCTGTCGGCACTGAACCACTTCCCCCAAGATTTCGGCCAGGTCGCTGACGACCAGCGCGCCGCCTGAAGGAGCTTCGCCATGATAGAAACCATCATCACCCGCGATTTCGGCACGCCGCCCAGCGTCGCCACCAGCTTTGTCACCCTGACCATAGACGGCTATGAAGTCACCGTCCCGGAAGGCACGTCGGTGATGCGCGCCGCTGCGGAAAACGGCATCAACATCCCCAAGCTGTGCGCCACCGACAGCCTGGAGCCATTCGGCTCCTGCCGCCTGTGCCTGGTGGAGATCGAAGGACGGCGCGGCTATCCCGCGTCGTGCACCACGCCGGCCGAAAACGGCATGGTGGTGCGCACCCAGACCGCCAAGCTGCAGGACGTGCGCAAGGGCGTGATGGAGCTGTATATCTCCGATCACCCGCTGGACTGCCTGACCTGCCCGGCCAACGGCAATTGCGAGCTGCAGGACATGGCCGGCGTCACCGGCCTGCGCGAAGTGCGCTACGGCTACGATGGCGACAACCACCTCAAGCTGAAGAAGGATGAATCGAATCCCTATTTCACCTTCGACTCGTCCAAGTGCATCGTGTGCAACCGCTGCGTGCGGGCCTGCGAGGAAACCCAGGGCACCTTCGCGCTGACCATCTCGGGACGCGGCTTCGAGGCGCGCGTCTCGGCCGGCCAGGATGAACCCTTCATGGAATCGGAGTGCGTGTCCTGCGGCGCCTGCGTGGAAGCCTGCCCGACCGCCACCCTGACCGAGAAATCCGTGATCTGGCTGGGCCAGGCCGAACACACCATCAACACCACTTGCGCCTATTGCGGCGTCGGTTGCTCGCTGAACGCGGAAATGAAGGGCAGCGAGATCGTGCGCATGGTGCCGGCCAAGGAAGGCAAGGCCAACGAAGGCCACGCTTGCGTCAAGGGCCGCTTTGCCTGGGGCTACGCCACCCACAAGGACCGCATCCTGAAACCCATGATACGTTCCAAGATCACCGACCCGTGGAAGGAAGTGAGCTGGGACGAGGCGCTGGACTATGCGGCTTCCGAATTCAAGCGCATACAGGCCAAGCATGGCCGCGATTCCATCGGCGGCATCGTGTCCTCGCGTTGCACCAACGAGGAGGGCTACCTGGTGCAGAAGCTGGTGCGCGCCGCCTTCGGCAACAACAACGTGGACACTTGCGCCCGCGTGTGCCATTCGCCCACCGGCTACGGCCTGAAACAGACCCTGGGCGAATCGGCCGGCACCCAGACTTTCAAGTCGGTGGAAAAATCGGACGTCATCCTGGTGATCGGCGCCAACCCGACCGATGGCCACCCGGTGTTTGCCTCGCGCATGAAGCACCGCATCCGCCAAGGCGCCAAGCTGATCGTGATCGATCCGCGCCGCATCGACCTGGTGAAGTCGGCCCACATCCGCGCCGACTACCATTTGCAGCTGCGCCCCGGCACCAACGTCGCCATGGTCACCTCGCTGGCGCACGTGATCGTCACCGAAGGCTTGCTGGCCGAGGCCTTCATTGCCGAGCGCTGCGAGGACCGCGCCTTCCAGCAGTGGCGCGATTTCGTGGCGCTGCCGGAGAACTCGCCGGAATTCATGGAAGAAGTGACCGGCGTGCCGGCCCAATTGGTACGCGAAGCGGCGCGCCTGTACGCCACCGGCGGCAATGCGGCCATCTACTACGGCCTGGGCGTGACCGAGCATGCCCAGGGCTCCACCACCGTGATGGGCATCGCCAACCTGGCCATGGCCACCGGCAACGTTGGCCGCGAAGGCGTGGGCGTGAATCCGCTGCGCGGCCAGAACAATGTGCAGGGTTCCTGCGACATCGGCTCCTTCCCGCACGAGCTGCCGGGCTACCGCCACGTGTCCGACACCACCATCCGCCAACAGTTCGAAGCTGCCTGGGGCGTGGAACTGCAGGCCGAACCTGGGCTGCGCATACCCAACATGTTCGACGCCGCGCTGCACGGTTCCTTCATGGGCCTGTATTGCCAGGGCGAGGACATCGTGCAGTCCGACCCCAACACCCAGCACGTGACCTCCGCGCTGGCCGCCATGGAGTGCATCGTGGTGCAGGACATCTTCCTGAACGAGACCGCCAAGTACGCCCACGTGCTGCTGCCCGGTTCCTCCTTCCTGGAAAAAGATGGCACCTTCACCAACGCCGAGCGCCGCATCTCGCGCGTGCGCAAGGTGATGCCGCCCAAGGCCGGCTATGCCGACTGGGAAGTGACGGTGGAGCTGTCCAGGCGCCTGGGCTACCCGATGAACTACACCCATCCGTCGCAGATCATGGACGAAATCGCCAGCCTGACGCCTACCTTCACCGGCGTCAGCTACGCCAAGCTGGATAAGCTGGGCAGCATACAGTGGCCGTGCAACGACGAGGCGCCGGAAGGCACGCCGACCATGCACATCGACCGTTTCGTGCGCGGCAAGGGCAAGTTCTTCATTACCAAATACATACCGACCGACGAGAAGGTGACGCGCAAGTACCCGCTGATACTGACCACCGGCCGCATCCTGTCGCAGTACAACGTCGGCGCCCAGACGCGCCGCACCGAAAACTCGCGCTGGCACGAGGAGGACAGGCTGGAAATCCACCCGCACGATGCCGAGGAGCGCGGCATCGCCGACGGCCAGTGGGTCGGCATCCAGAGCCGGGCCGGGGAGACCGTGCTGCGCGCCGTGGTGTCGGACCGCATGCAGCCGGGCGTGGTGTACACCACCTTCCACTTCCCGGAATCGGGCGCCAACGTGATCACCACCGAGAACTCGGACTGGGCCACCAACTGCCCCGAGTACAAGGTGACGGCGGTGCAGGTGATGCCGGTGATGCAGCCCAAGTCGTCCGAGTGGCAGCAGGAATACGAGCGCTTCAACGAGGAGCAGCTGGGCCACCTGGCGGCCGGCACGGTGTAGGCGATACAGGGATCATTCAAACAAGGAGACTACCAGCATGAACACCGAGCACCTGGTCATCATGGCCAACCAGATCGGCAGCTTCTTCGAGTCCTACCCGGACAAGGACGAGGCGCAGACCGAGATCGCCAACCACATCCAGCGCTTCTGGGCCCCGCGCATGCGCCACCAGCTGCTGCACCACCTGGCGCAGGGGCAGGGCGAGGGCTTGAAGGATATCGTGCTGTCCGCCGTGGCGGCGCACCGGGTGCGGCTGATGCCCATGGCTGCCTGAAATACTCAGATGGTTGATGATGTTGCATCAATAGCGGCGATGTACCATGTGCAGGTCCGTCATCACTGGAGCTTGCATGCACCGTACCATCGCCGCAACCATCACGCTGTCCCTGGCCTGCGTGGCCGCGCAAGCCCATCCCAGCGTCTTTAATGCCTGTACCGGGCCGGACGACCCGGATCCCTGCCTGCTGACGACAGCGCCGCCGGAGCGCGCCAAACTGCCCACGGCCGGGGGCGCCGCCAGCTTCGATGGCGACCGCATGGTGATTTCATGGGTAGGCAAGGCGGACGAGGTGCGCATCAGCGGGCAGATTACCGGACTGGTGAAGCCGATGCCGCTGGTCGCAGAGGATGTACGTCAACTGGTGATCCAGTTCCCGCAGGCGCAGCAGACCAGGCTGCGGCTGGTCTTCAGCGTCAAAGCGGAGGGCAAGATGCAGCGGCCGGTCCTGCTGGAGGCGGCGGCGCCGGGTGCGCCTGCTATCCTGCCGGAGAGCGCCGTCGCGCCGGAGCCGATCCGCTTTGACGGTTCGAAGATCGAGGCGCGGGCCTGGCTGCCGCCCGGCTACAAGCAAGGAAAGCGCTATCCCATCGTGTACCTGGCTGATGGCGGCTACACCAGCGCCGGTTCGCTGCTGACCGATCTGATCGCGCAAGGCAAGGTTCCGCCTGTGATCGTGGTGGGTGTCGATTATGCCGCTGCGGACGCCGAGGCCAACGAGAGCCGCAAGGCCGCTTATCTGGCCCCGCCCGGCGGCGAGTCCGACGCTTTCCTGGCGCACGAGCGCTTCTGGGTGCAGACGGTGATACCGGCGGTGGAGGCCCGCTACGGCGCCCCGCCCGAGACGCGTCTGCGGGCCATAGGCGGAGCCTCGAATGGCGGTGTGTGGACCGCCTCCATGGCGCTGCGCCACGCCGAGCTGTTTGGTGTGGCGTTTGCCATGTCGCCTGGCCTGCGTCCTGCGCTTAATCCGGAAGGCAAGCCTGCGGCACGCTTTTATTTCACTGCCGGGCTGCTGGAACGCGGCTTCCTGTTCAATGCCGGATGCGTGGCTGCGGCCATCGTACAGCGCGGCGGCGTTGCAACGCTGGCCAGTTATCCATCTGGACATGATCAGCCGATGTGGGCGCGGGCGCTGGTGGAGAACGTGACGGACTGGTTGTCCACCACGCCGGCCACACCGGTTTTGGCCTCTGCGCCGCCCGGTTGCCAGCCCGCCAGCTCGGGTCACTGATGGAACTCAGCATTTCACCGTCTTGCGCTTCTTGCCTATCGCGCCGCGCTTCTGCATTTTCTCCAGCGTGGCGGGCACGGATGCCAGCTGCTGGATGCCTGTGCTGATATCCAGCGCGGCCTGGGTCAGCGGCGGCACATAGCCGCCTACCGCAGCCACGAAGCCGCTCATGGCCGAGGCGAGCGCCGCCGGCTGGGTGGCGATGGCGCCGCGCACGCGCTGCATCAAGGCCCGCAGTTCGGCCAGGTCCAGGCCGGCATCGTCGGTCAGCGCCACCAGCCCGCTGAGCGTGGCCCAGCCGGCCATGGCGATGCCGGGCCGGTCCGACTCTATCCACTCGAGCGCCAACTCGCGGCCATGCAGTCCCTGGGCCGCCACCCACGGCACCGTGTACAGGCTGATCGGTGCAGACCTGGCGCTGGCCGCCCAATGGCGCAAGTCGTCCTTGCTCATGGCTTGGTCGTCGGCGATCAGGCCGGCCAGGTACATGGCGTCGTAGATGCCGGTGTCGTACAAGTCCAACGCCATTTGATAGTCCTTCTTGATTGCTTTTTGGAAGTCCTTAAGCGCTTCTATCTTGACCCCGTAGACGGGATCCAGCACACCGTGCTTCATCAAGGTCTGCTTGTAAGCCGCCTGTCCGAGTTGCTCCAGCTGCTGCACGATCTGTCCGGCGTCCATGGCTGTTCCCTGCGTTAATGTCAAGCGGATAATCTAGCATGGGCGGCCGGTGGCCGGGAGATATCTTGCAGAGTAGAATGTCCGGACTACCATGCCCTGAAAGACAGTCTTGGACGTACACGCCCAGCGTTCGCTCCCCTCGATACGGCGCCGTTTGTACGCGCTGGTACTGGCCTGTGCGCTGCCGGCGCTGCTGGCGGTCGGACTGCTGACCTGGCACTTCTATGACCGCGAGCGGACCCAGATCCAGGCTGCCTCCCTGATCACCGCGCGCGCCCTGCTGCACGCGGTCGAGCGCGACCTGCAAACCGGCATCACGGTGGCCACCGCGCTGGCGCAATCGCCCAGCCTGGACCGTGAGGATTACGCCGCCTTCTACCGCGAGGCGCAAAACGCCATCAGCCCCGGGTTTCCGGGATCGAACTTCGTGCTCAGCACCGCTGAATCCGTGCAGATCCTGAACACCTTGCGGCCGTTCGGCCCCACCATCAACGATCCGGGCAGCCATGAGCGTATCCGGCGCGTGTTCGATACCGGCCGCCCCGTGATCTCCGACGTGTTCATCGGCGGCGCGCTCAAGCGCCCGCTGGTGGCCGTGCACGTGCCGGTGCTGCGCGACGGGAAAGTGGTGTATTGCCTGTCGGTGGCCTTCCTGCCCGAGCGGCTGGGCCAGGTGCTGCGCGAGCAGGGGCTGCCGGAAAACCGCCGTGTCGCCATCCTGGACAGCAAGGGCATCATCGTGTCGCGCACCCACGATGCGCAAAAGTATGTAGGCCATCCTGCCTCGCCCTCGCTGCTGGAGCGTTTGCCGCTCAGGCAGGAGGACGTGATCGAGGCGACCACACTGGAGGGCATACCGGTGTATTCCATGTTCAGCCGTTCGCCCGCTTCCAACTGGGCGGTGGTGATCGGCGTGCCGCGCAGCACCGTGCTGACGGCCGTGCTGTCCTCCATCCAGTGGATCAGCATGTTCGTGGGCATGCTGTTCGCGCTGGGCTTCACCATGGCCTGGTATCTGGCGCGCCGCATCGGCCGCTCGGTGGGCGCGCTGTCGGCAGCCGCAGTGGCGCTGGGCACGGAGCGCAGCGTGGCCTCGGTAGCGGCCGAGCCGACCTTCGAGGAAGAGCGCGAGGCGGTACTCACGCTGCTGCGCGTGGAGGGCGAATTGCGCAACCACCGCGACCACCTGGAAAGCCTGATCGAGGACCGCACCCTGCAATTGCAATCTGCCAACACCCAGCTGGCCAGGGCGCGTGACAAGGCAGAGGCCAGCGCCCTGGCGCTGCGCCAGGCCAACGCCGCCAAGGATATCTTCGTCGCCAACATGAGCCACGAACTGCGCACGCCCATGAACGCCGTGCTGGGCATGGCGCACCTGCTGGGTACATCGGGGCTGTCGGGCGAACAGCAGCGCTACCTGGACATGCTGCGCAGCTCCGGCCAGTCGCTGCTGGCCATCTTGAATGACATCCTCGATTACTCCAAGATGGCGGCCGGGAAGGCCGAGGTGCGCGCCGCGCCGTTCGCCCTGGACCAGGTGCTGCACGGCCTGGCCTCCATCATGGGCGTGAACGCGGGCGACAAGGAGCTGGAATTGTGCATAGGCGTGGAACCCTATGTGCCGCACCGCCTGGAAGGCGACGCCCAGCGCCTGCAGCAAATCCTGGTCAACCTGACCGGCAACGCCATCAAATTCACCGAGCGCGGTGAGGTCTCGGTGCTGATCGGCTGCGAACGGCGCGAGGGCGATACCGCCACCCTGGTGTTCGAGGTGCGCGACTCCGGGATCGGCATGAGCGAGGAGCAACTGGCGCGCCTGTTCTCGCCTTTCACCCAGGCCGACGCATCCACTACCCGCCGCTACGGCGGCACCGGCCTGGGGCTGGTGATCTCCAAGGGCTATATCGAACTGATGGGAGGCGCCATCACGGTGAGCAGCACGCCAGGGCAGGGCAGTGCATTCCGCTTCACGCTGCCGATGAAATGGCTGCCGCAGCCCATGCGTACCGGGGATACGCTGCGGGTGCTGGTGGTGGACGATAACCAGACCAGCCGCGATTATTTGGGCATGACGATACGCGCCTGGGGCTGGAAGGCCGACGCTGTCGGCACGGAGCAGGGGGCGCAGCAGGCGCTGCACGCCGCCCGGGCCGACGGCCAGCCCTACGACATCGTGCTGCTGGACTGGCAGCTGCCGGGCATGGATGGCCACGCCACCGCCGGCGCCTTGTGCACGGCCCAGGACAAGCTGCTGGTGCTGGGCATGATGAGCGCCCACGCGCGCGGGGAGCTGATGCAGAAGGGAAGCGCCTGGGCCGAGGATATGTTCCTCATCAAGCCGGTGACGGCGTCCAGGCTGTTTGACGCGGTGCAGGACAGCATGGCCAGGCGCACACCGCCCGAGGGCGGAGCGCCTGTCCAGCCCGCGGCGCCGCAGGCACTGAAAGGCCGCTTGCTGCTGGTCGAGGACAATCCAATCAACCAGAATGTGGCGCGCGGCATCCTGGAGCACGCCGGCATGCAGGTGGACGTGGCCGACAATGGCCAGGCCGCCGTGGACCGCCTGCGGGCGGCGGGCAGCGACTACGACGTCGTGCTGATGGATGTGCAGATGCCGGTCATGGACGGCTACGCGGCCACGCGTTTGATACGCCAGGAGCTGGGCCTGCGCCTGCCCATTATCGCCATGAGCGCCGGCGTGATGCCGACCGAGCAGGAAGAATGCCGCGCGGCCGGCATGGATGATTTTATCGGCAAGCCGATCGATATCGAACAGATGTATGCCACAATAAGCCGGCATCTCGCCGCCGCCTAACCCCTGTCCTGTGGAGTTATCCATGCCTACCGGTATATTCCCCAACTGGCCGTTTTCAGGAGACGTGAGCCAGAGCTTCACCAACCCCTGGTTTTCCCCCGCCTACACCTTCAATTTTGCCGGCGACGCGGCGGTGGAGGAAAAAGTGGTGTCGGAAGTGGCCAGCTATGGCCGCCAGCTGGGTGTTCTGAACGAAATCGTGCTGGCGTTGGCCAGGAAAGAACAAGCGCCGGAAGACTGCGTCAAGCGCCTGGCCGCAGTGATGGACGAGATCAAGGCTATCAAGGATAAGCAGCAAAAATCCCGGCTGGAGGCGGCCAACGAGGCGCTCGATAAGCTGGAAAAATCCCAGCCCGCTTCCTACAAGCTGCTGCTGCAGGAGCGTTATGGCAAGCTGGGTTGAGCCTTTCGAGGTGGGGCACGGTGCGCGCGCCGGTGCCGCCAAGGGCCAAGTCCTGGTCCGCCGGGCGGCGCAGTGAGGTCTCCATGAACAAGCATATCGTACTGGTCCTGCTGCTGTCCGTCTGCGGCTTGCTGCAGGCCGGGCCGGCGTCTGCCGCTGAGCCGAGCTGCATCGAGCAGACGCAACCCAAGTGCTGGCTGCCCCTGGCCGAAGGCTTGGCCGCCGCGCCCCCGCCCCGGACGGAACGCGAGCACAGCGACCGCCTCTTCAGTTACATCTTCCTGGGCAAGATAGCGTATTCCACTGGCGACCTGGAGGATGCAAAGCGGTTTTACGCCATCGCCTTCGAGCTATTGTCAACGGTCACCCGTGACCGGGCCGACCAGCAGCGCCTGCTCCAGGCGGAGGCCGCCAAACTGGCGCTCAGCATGCACGATTATCCTCTGGCGCTGGACTATCTGGATGCGGTGCGCGTACCGGATCGGGAGGAAGAGCCGGAAATGGCGGCCTACCGCGCCGCCGCGCTGATAGGGCTGGGACGACATGAGCAGGCCAGGCATCTCCTGGCCGAATTGCTGGCCAGGCTGCCGTACGACGGTAGCGCGCCGTTCTGCGGCTTAGGCGTGGGCCTGGAATTCTATAACCCCTACGATCTGGCCCGCCGCATCGCTGCCTATTACCAGCGCCAGGGATGGGACGACGACGCGCGGCAATTGCTGGACCGCCTGGAAAGCAGGCGCCAGGAAGTCCTGGCCGCATCCAGCGGGAAGCAGCCGGCGCCAGGAGGCCTGTGGGCGTCCGTGCAAGGCCCAGCGGGGTCGCCTATGCGCGTGGACCCGCTCAAGGACACCTTGGGACTTTAGGCTAGGGACGTCACCGGGCTGCCGGCCGAGGCGGCAATCATCAGCGCGATGGCCGGCCACTGCAGCCAGGCTCCCGTTACGGCCAGCAAGGGAATGAAGGACCTGTGCGAGGGAGGGATACCAGTCCGACAGCTGGGCCCCATCGGGTAATACTATGCCACCTTCAGCACCACCTTGCCCACGTGGGCGCTGGTCTCCATCAGCGCATGCGCCTCGGCCGCCTGTTCCAGCGCATAGCTACGGTAGATCACCGGCTTGATGAGGCCTTCCTCGATCAGCGGCCATACTTTTTCCCGCAGCTGGCGCGCGATGGCGGCCTTGAACGCCACGGGGCGCGGACGCAGGGTGGAGCCGGTCACGGTCAGGCGCCGCAGCAGGATCTGGCCTAGGCTGATTTGCGACTTGCCGCCGCCCAGCAGGGCGATGAACACCAGCCGGCCGTCGTCGGCCAGGCAGCTGATCTCGCGCGGCACGTAGTCGCCGCCCACCATGTCCAGGATCACGTCCATTCCCTTGCCATGGGTGGCGTCCTTGACCACCTCGACGAAATCCTCGGTCTTGTAGTTGATGGCGCGCTCGGCGCCCAGTTCCACGCAGGCGCGGCATTTCTCGTCGCTGCCGGCGGTGGCGAACACGCGGTGGCCCAGCGCCGCCGCCAGCTGTATGGCCGTCACGCCGATGCCGGACGAGCCGCCCTGCACCAGCAGGCTTTCGCCCTGGGCCAGGTGGGCGCGGTCGAACACATTGCTCCACACGGTGAAGAAGGTTTCCGGCAGGGTGGCCGCCTCCAGCGTGCTCAGTCCCCTGGGGATGGGCAGGCATAGCGACACTTCGGCCGGGCAGTACTGGGCGTAGCCGCCGCCCTGGACCAGGGCGCACACCTGGTCGCCGATGTGGAAGCCGGATTCGCCGACATTTCCGGCCACGATCTCGCCGGCCACTTCCAGCCCGGGCAGGTCGGAGGCGCCGGGCGGCACCGGGTATTGGCCGGCGCGCTGCAGCAAATCGGGGCGGTTGATGCCGGCCGCGTGCACCTTGATCAGGACCTGGGTCGGCGACAGGGAGGGGCGGGGACGTTCGCACAGCTGCAGCACGTCCGGTCCGCCAAACTGGGTGATTTCGATGGCGCGCATGGTCTCCTCATTATTTTGGACGCATGGTTGCCGATCCTAGCCAAGCGGAGCACAATTTCCCTTGACCAAAGTCAATTTGGCTGAAATCCATGCCAACTTGTCATCCAGTGAATCTTGACCGGGGTCAATGAGCATTCCGGAAGCCGCTGGCTATGATGGGGGCAAGAGAGAGCTGCGCCGACGAGCGGCGCGCCTGGCACCGGTATCGCAACACACAAGGTGGCGTCCCAACAGGGCGCCGAGCTTAAAACAATCTGGAGACTACCTATCATGAGCAAAGCTTTGGAGGGGGTTCGCATCCTCGACTTCACGCACGTCCAGTCAGGACCGACCTGCACCCAGCTGCTGGCCTGGTTCGGCGCCGACGTCATCAAGGTTGAGAAGTCGGGCGAAGGCGACGCCACCCGCGGCCAGCTGCGCGACATCCCCGGCGTGGACAGCCTGTATTTCACCATGCTGAACCATAACAAGCGGTCCATCACCCTGGACACCAAGAAGCCCCTGGGCAAGGAAGTGCTGGAAACCCTGATCAAGGATTGCGACGTGCTGGTGGAGAACTTCGCCCCCGGCGCGCTGGACCGCATGGGTTTCAGCTGGGCCCGCATCCAGGAGCTCAATCCGCGCATGATCGTCGCCTCGGTCAAGGGCTTCGGCCCGGGACCCTACCAGCATTGCAAGGTGTATGAAAACGTGGCCCAGTGCGCTGGCGGCTCGGCCGCCACCACCGGTTTCCAGGATGGCCCTCCCATGGTGACCGGGGCCCAGATCGGCGACAGCGGCAGCGGCCTGCACCTGGCGCTGGGCATCGTCACCGCCCTGTACCAGCGCAACCAGACCGGGCGCGGGCAAAAGGTCGACACCGCCATGCAGGACGCCGTGCTCAACCTGTGCCGGGTCAAGCTGCGCGACCAGCAGCGCCTGGAGCGCAACGGCGTGATGGAGGAATACCCGCAATACCCCAACGGCGACTTCGGCGACTCGGTGCCGCGCGCCGGCAATGCCTCCGGCGGCGGCCAGCCGGGCTGGATACTCAAGTGCAAGGGCTGGGAAAAAGATCCCAATGCCTACATCTACTTCATCGCCCAGGCCGCCGTGTGGGGCTCCATCTGCAAGGTGATCGGCAAGGAGGAATGGGTGGAGCACGCCGACTACGCCACCCCGCGCGCGCGCCTGCCGCGCCTGATGGAAATCTTCGCCACGGTGGAGGAGTGGACCCGCACCCGCACCAAGTTCGAGGTGATGGACATCCTCAACAAATACGATATTCCCTGCGGCCCCATCCTGTCGATGAAGGAGATAGCCGAAGAGCCGTCGCTGCGTGCCAGCGGCACCATTGTCGAGGTCGACCATCCCGAACGCGGCAAATACCTCACGGTGGGCAATCCGATCAAGCTGTCCGACAGCGTGACCGAGGTGACCCGTTCGCCGCTGCTGGGCGAACACACCGACGAAGTGCTGCGCGAGATAGGCTACGGCGCCGAGCAGATCGCTGCGCTGCGCGCCGAACGGGTGATCTGATGCGGCGCTCCTGCGGGGAGCCCAGCCATGCCTAGGTTCGCGGCCAACCTGGGCACGCTGTTCCGGGAACAGCCTTTCCTCGACCGCTTCGAGGCGGCGGCCAACGCCGGCTTCGACGCCGTCGAATTCCTGTTCCCCTATTCGTGGCCGGTGGAGCAGATCGCGCACCAGCTGTGCAGCCAGGGGCTGCGCCTGGTGCAGTTCTGCCTGCCGGCCGGCGACTGGGTGGGGGGCGAGCGCGGCATCGCCTGCCATCCGGACCGGGTGAGCGAGTTCCGCTACGGCGTGGATGAGGCCATCCAGTATGCGCGGGCGCTCGGTGTCAGGCAACTGTGCTGCATGGCGGGCCGGCTGCCCCCTGGGGTGCCGCCCGAGCAGGCGCGCGCCACCCTGGTGGGCAATCTGCGCACGGCCGCCGCGCGGCTCAAGCCGCACGGCATCGCGCTGCTGGTGGCGCCGCACAACACGGCCGATACTCCGGGCTTCTTCCTGACCGGCACGCGCCAGGCCCTGGACCTGATACGCGACACCGGTTCGGACAACCTGTTCCTGCAATACGATATCTATCAGATGCAGCGCATGGAAGGCGAACTGGCCGCCACCATCACGGCCGCCTTGCCCTGGCTGCGCCACGTGCAGCTGGCAGACAGCCCGGGCTGCAGCGAACCGGGCAGCGGCGAGATCAATTACCGCTACCTGCTGGAGCTGCTGGACCGCCTCGGTTATGACGGCTGGGTGGGCTGCAACTACGAGCCGGTGGCGGCCACGCTGGACAGCCTGGGCTGGCTGCGGCCGTGGATGGCGCCGGCCCTGTCGAGATGAAAGGAGTGCGCATGACCACACGCGTCTATACCCACGAGGATTGCTACGACCACCAGCCGGGCAGCGGCCACCCCGAATCGCCGCGCCGGCTGGCGGCCGTGCTGGAAGCGCTCAAGGCGCCGGAATTCGCGGCGCTGGAATGGGCCCAGGCGCCCATGGGCACGCGCAGCCAGGTCGAGCTGGTGCACGATCCGCTGTTCGTGGAGGCGATTGCACGCGCCGCGCCATCCTCCGGCCTGGTGGCGCTCGATGGCGGCGACACGCTGATGTCGCCCGGCTCGTGGAACGCCGTGATGCGCTGCGTGGGCGCGGCCTGCGCGGCGGTCGACGACGTGATGGCGGGCGAGGCGGCGAACGTGTTCTGCGCCACGCGCCCCTGCGGCCACCATGCGGAGCCGGACCGCGCCATGGGTTTCTGCATCTTCAACCAGGCGGCCATCGCGGCGGCCTACGCCGCGGACAAGCATGGGCTGGAGCGGGTGGCGGTGGTGGATTTCGACGTCCATCACGGCAATGGCACCCAGGCCGCGTTCGAGGCGGTGCCGCAGCTGTTCTATGCGTCCAGCCACCAGTCGCCGCTGTATCCGGGCACGGGGCTGCGCAGCGAGCACGGCAACTACAACAACATCGTCAACGTGCCGCTGCCGCCGGGCTGCGATTCGGCCACCTTCCGCAGCCGCATCGCAGCCGAGATGCTGCCGGCGCTGCGCGCGTGGGCGCCGCAGCTGCTGATCATCTCGGCCGGCTTCGACGCCCATGCCGACGATCCGCTGGCCGGGCTGAACCTGCTCGATGACGACTTCCACTGGATCACGCAAGAGTTGGCCGCCATTGCCGCCGACAGTGCGCAGGGCAGGGTGGTCTCCATCCTCGAAGGCGGCTACAGCATGCAAGGCCTGGCCGGCGGCGCCCAGGCCCACCTGCGCGCCTTGATGGCGTGAGTCCTTGTGGGCTCCTGCGCGCTGCCCCTTTGGTGTCCACCCCTGGTGTCCACCCCTGGTGTCACCCCTGGTGTCAGATCTGCCAATAGTACATGAGGCCGCTTCGCGCAGGCAGGCTCATGTACCAATGGCAGATCTGACACCAGCGGGGTAGACACCAGCGGGGTAGCTTCGCGCAGGCAGGCTCATGTACCAATGGCAGATCTGACACCACCGGGATAGACGCTTGTCAGGTACTGGTCGATGAGGGCGGCGCCGTCGGCCAGCAGGAATTTCTTGAAGGCCAGCGCCACGGGCGGCAGGCGCTTGTTCTTGCGCTGTACGATGTACCAGTTCAGCATCACGGGGAAGCCTTGCACGTCCAGCACCACCAGGCTGCCGGTCTTCAATTCCAGGCTGATGGTGTGGGCCGACAGGAAGGCCACGCCCATGCCGGCAATCACCGCCTGCTTGATGGTTTCCGTGCTGCGGATCTCCATGGCGATGTTCAGGTTCTTGAGGTGCTCGCGAAAGCCGTCTTCCATCGAGTTCCAGGTGTCCGAGCCGCGTTCGCGCGAGACAAACGGCTCGCGCACGATCTCGTCCAGCGGTATGCCGCGCCGGCCTGCCAGCGGGTGGTCCGGCGCCGCCACGATCACGTAGGGGTGGGGCGCGAAGGCCGCATGCTCGCCTTCGATTTCGGCCGGCGGGCGCACCATCACGGCCAGGTCCGTCAGGTTGTTTTCCAGCTGGCCCAACAGCTCGCTACGGTTGTGCACCGTAAGGTTGAGCTTGACGCCGGGATGGCGGCGCGCGAATTCCACCAGCAGCCGGGGGAAGAAGTAATCGCCGGCGCTGATCACGGCCACATTCAGTTTGCCGCCCGAGATGCCGCGGAACTGCGTCAGGCCGGCCTCGGCGTCCTGGAACTGGCGGATGATGGCGCGGCTGTGGTACAGCAACTCGGCGCCCCCCGGCGTCAGGTAAACCTTCTTGCCCAGCTGTTCGAACAGTTCCAGCCCTACATGGCTTTCCAGGGTGCGGATCTGGGTGGAGACGGCCGGCTGCGTCAGGTGCAGCTCCTGCGCGGCGCGCGAGTAGCTCAGGTGGCGGGCAACGGCTTCGAATACTTTCAACTGGCGCAAGGTGGCGTTTTTCATGGTGGTGATGGGTACATAAATGATCCTGAATCATTATGCATAAAAACTTTAAGTGTCGCTAATAGTTTTTTATCCTTAACATGGTTTGTATGACCATCAGCCAACCAAGGAGAACGCCATGTTCCACCACCTCGCCGACGACGCCGACGTGCACCGCAACGCCTACAACGCCGCCTTCCAGGAACTCGGACTGTCCTTTTATTGGGACACCCGCACTTACCAGACTGTGCAGTGCAACGAAGGCGAACGCGCTTGCCTGAAGCAGTACCTGCAGGCGCACCAGCCGCACCTGCTCAAGGCCTATGACGTGGACTTCCTGGTGGATGCCATCCATGCCGCCAAGGCGCGCTGCTACGACAACATGACGGCCGAAGGCTGCAACCCCAAGGCCTACATCAACTGGGCCGAATTGCGTCAGACCCAGGTCGGGGTATAAGGCATCGTTTAAGCAAAACCAGATTGGAATTCTTAACCGGGGTCAAGGAAGTCGGAAATCGCTTCTTCCACAATCAGATCGTCGGAGTATTTCAAAAGAGTACACGCCGCCCCTTCGGAGTTCTGGCTGTGCAGCATAAGTCGTGAGCCGAAATTGTTTTGTTTCCAGTGCATTCCAGTTAGCATGACGTCAACCATGCGAAGTGGAGCGCCGAGAAAACGCGCAACATAAAAAATACTATGGAGATACCAAAATGAAGCATGAGGACTCACTAGCAACGGCAGCCCGCCCAAAAGCTAATCGCTGGCTGCAACTGGTCATGGGCATCATCTGCATGGCCATGATCGCCAACCTGCAGTACGGCTGGACCTTGTTCGTCAACCCCATCGCGGACAAGCACGGCTGGACCAAGGCGGCGATCCAGGTCGCCTTCACCATCTTTGTGCTGACCGAAACCTGGCTGGTCCCCATCGAAGGCTGGGCCGTCGATAAATTCGGTCCCAAGCCGGTTGTGCTGTTCGGCGGCCTGCTGTGCGCCCTCGGCTGGGTCATGAACTCCTTTGCCGACTCCCTCACCATGCTGTACATCGCGGCGGCCATCAGCGGCATCGGCGCCGGCGCCGTGTACGGCACCTGCGTGGGTTCGGCCCTGAAATGGTTCCCCGACCGGCGCGGCCTGGCGGCGGGCCTGACGGCGGCCGGCTTCGGCGCGGGGTCGGCGGCCACCATCATCCCGATCTCCATGATGATCGAGAAAAGCGGCTATGAAGCCACCTTCCTGTACTTCGGTATCGGCCAGGGCGCCATCGTCATGCTGCTGGCGCTGCTGATGGTCACCCCGCCGGCCAAATCCGCCAACGCGGCCAAGGTGCAGCAGGCCCGGGTCGACTACGGTCCGTCGCAAATCGTGCGCAAGCCGGTGTTCTGGGTCATGTACCTGATGTTCGTGCTGGTGGCCGCCGGCGGCCTGATGGCCACCGCGCAAATGGGCCCGATCGCCAAGGACTTCAAGATCGACGGCGTGCACTTCAACGTGATGGGCATGGTGCTGCCGGCCCTGACCTTCGCCCTGGCCATCGACCGCGTGCTGAACGGCCTGACCCGTCCCTTCTTTGGCTGGGTGTCGGACCAGATCGGCCGCGAACAGACCATGTTCATCGCCTTCGCCCTCGAATCGGTCGGCATCCTGGCGCTGTACTACTGGGGCCGCGACCCGATCATGTTCGTGATCCTGACCGGCCTGGTGTTCTTTGCCTGGGGCGAGATCTACAGCCTGTTCCCGGCCACGGCGGCCGATACCTTCGGCACCAAGAATGCCGCAGGCAACGCCGGCCTGCTGTACACGGCCAAGGGCACGGCATCCATCTTCGTGCCGATTTCCAGCATCATCACCACCGCCACCGGCAGCTGGGAAGCCGTGTTCTTCGTCGGCTTCGGCCTGAACGCAGCGGCCGCCATCATGGCCTGGTTCGTGCTGAAACCCATGCGCAAACGCTTCATGGACAATGCCGTGGCTCCCGCCCCGGCGCATGACACGCAGGAACTGGGCGCAGCCGCAACGGCCGCCCGCATGGCGAACTAAGCGCCTGGTCTGATCCGCGCCGGTGGCCAGCGGCCCCGGCGCACCCCTTCCCACGAGAGAATAAAATGATACGACGTTGGCTGCGTTTCCAGCACCTCGACATGATTCGCTTCGGCACTATCGAGGGCGACAAGATACGGGTCTACAAGGGCGACATGTTTGACGACCCCGAACCCACCAACATCAGCATGCAGCTGTCCGAAGTGACGCTGCTGACCCCGGTGGTGCCGGGCAAGGTGCTGGCCATGTGGAACAACTTCCACGCCCTGGGCAAGAAACTGGGCCTGGAACCGCCGCCGGAACCGCTGTACCTGATGAAAACCCCGAATTCCTTCCTGGCCCCGGGCGGCACCATACGCCAGCCCAAGGGTGACCCGAAAGTGGCGTTCGAAGGCGAACTGGGCATTGTGATCGGCCGCACCTGCGCCGCCGTGTCCGAGGAAGACGCCATGGACCACGTGTTCGGCTACACCTGCGCCAACGACGTCACCGTCAACGACATCATCAAGCGCGACCCCACCTTCCCGCAGTGGGTGCGCGCCAAGGGCTTCGACACCTTCTGCCCGTTCGGCCCGGTCATTGCGACCGGCCTGGACCCGGCCATGCTGGTGGTGCGCACCATCCTCAACAACGAGGTGCGCCAGGATTACCCGATCAATGACATGGTCTTTTCCGTTCCCAGGCTGGTCAGCCTGATCTCGCAGGACATGACGCTCTACCCCGGCGACATACTCCTGTGCGGTACGTCCGTCGGCGTAGGCTCGATGCGGCGTGGCAGCACCATCGAAGTGGAAATTGATGGCATCGGAAAGCTCACCAACCGGTTTGACTAAGCCAATGGGGTGTTGCGATGAAGATAGCAGTGATAGGAGCAGGAGCAATAGGAGGGTATGTCGGCGCCAAGCTGGCGCTGGCGGGGGAGGATGTCACCTTCATGGTACGGGGCGCTAACCTGCGCGCCATCCGCCAGAATGGCATCAAGCTGATCGACCATGAGGGCGCCGAACACGTGGCCACCAACGTGGCGGCCACCGACAACTACCAGGAAGCCGGTCCGCAAGACCTGGTGATCCTGGCGTTGAAGGCGCACCAGGTCGATTCCGTGGCCCAGCAGCTGCCGGCCCTGTTCGGACCGCATACCAGCGTGGTCACGATGCAGAACGGTATCCCGTACTGGTATTTCCACCGCCATGGCGGCAGCCTGGAAGGGCGCGGCCTGGACAGCGTGGACCCGACCGGGGAGCTGGTCAAGCTGATCCCGCCGGAACGCGTGATAGGCTGCGTGGTTTACCCGGCGGCGGAACTGGAAGCGCCCGGCGTGATCCGCCATATCGAGGGCGAACGCTTCCCGCTGGGCGAGCTCGATGGTTCCACCAGCGAGCGGGTGCAAGCCATTTCGGCCGTCTTTACCAAGGCTGGCCTCAAGGCCCCGGTGCTGGACAATATCCGCGCCGAGATCTGGCTCAAGCTGTGGGGCAACCTCAGCTTCAACCCGATCAGCGCGCTGACCCACGCCACGCTGGTCGATATCTGCCAGTTCCCGCAGACCCGGGAGCTGGCGGCGGGGATGATGCGCGAAGCCCAGGCCGTGGCCAACAAGCTGGGCATCGAGTTCCGGGTGACGCTGGACAAGCGCATCGCCGGCGCCGAGAAGGTGGGCAAGCACAAGACGTCCATGCTGCTCGACGTCGAAGCCGGACGCGACTCGGAAATCGACGCGCTGGTGGGCTCGGTGGTGGAGCTGGGACGCTTTACCGACACGCCCACCCCGCGCATCGACAGCGTGTACGCCCTGGTCAAGCTGCTGACCCGCACCATGGCCGATCAAAGCAGCCAGGTGCGGCTGCTGAAGGTGGCCTGAAGGGTAGCCTGAACTGCACGCCACAAGCGTAAGGGAAAGGCAAATGAAAAGGGCCGGCACTGCCACCGCAGTGCCGGCCCGCCTGCATACAGCGAATTACAGGCCGTAGTGGTAAGCGGCGTCCGACTTGTCGCCGCCGGTGTCGGCATCCAGCTTTTCGCGCAGCTCCAGGGCGAAGATGAAGGAAATGATGCCCATCAGGCTGAACGGCTCGACCGGGGCGGTCTTGGTGGCGCGGGTGGTTTGGTTGGTGATCGTGGTCATGGCTAAGCTCCTGAAAGTTAAAAGAAATTTGTGTGGCAGCTGTCTATGGATTCGAGTATAGGCAGCACCCTCCGGTGCTACCAATTCGCGTTTGCCATATCGGTTATTCACCGCACAAATAATGTCTATGGGGAACACCGCTTTTCCCCATATTTCTAATTTCAGGATTCTTGACCTAGGTCAATTTTAACTGTCAGATTTTGCCCTGGTTTTTCAAGCGGCTCAGGGTTTCCGGCGACAAATTCAGGTACGAGGCCAGCTCCTTTTTCGGCAGCCGATCGAACAGTTCGGGGTGTTTGCGGATGAAGCGGTGCACCCGGCCCGGCGCGTCCAGCAGATGCAGGGTGATGGTGTGGCCCATGATCTCGCTCATCAGGCGCATGACTTCATATTCGAACACTTGCTTGATCTGGCTATGGCTTTCCAGGAAGGCCGCCCATTGGGGCAGGGCCAGCTTGGCCACGCGCGCCTTGGTCACGCACACGATGCTGTACGGCGTCGGCGTTTTCAGGCGCCAGGCCGCGTAGCTGGTCTCTATATCGCGTTCGGCGGCGAAGCGCAAAATCATTTCCTTGGCTTCCTGGTTGGTCACCACGCGCTTGAGGATGCCGTCCAGGATGAAGTACTGCTCCATCTCGTGCACGCCCTGGTTCAGCAGCAAATCGCCTTTCTGGCAATTGACGATGGTGAGGTAAGGCTCCAAAGCCGCCATCTCGCTGTCGCGCATCTCCTTGAGGACCAAATTTTGTTTGAGCTGAACGCGGATGATGTTGCGCTCGGGATGATTGGCCAGCAGTGTCATAACTAGGTTGTCTCGTTACTTATTTTGTCAGGGGGGATATCTTCCGATGAATCTTGACCGGGGTCAATGAGAGAAATGGTGCTGCCTCGCTAACATCCATCCTACCAGCTTCAATGTAGTACGCACTGATGTGCGCGGATTCAGGTTTCACGGATTCAGGTTTCACTTTTATTAAACCAATATAAGAGACACTCATCATGACCAACACTACGCAGTCACCGGAACTGACCGACGGTTTCCACCTCGTTATCGACGCGTTGAAGCACAACGATATCGACACGATCTTCGGTCTGGTCGGCATCCCCATCACCGACCTGGCCCGCCTGGCACAGGCCGAGGGCATGCGCTTCATCGGTTTTCGTCATGAGCAGCACGCAGGCAATGCGGCCGCCATCGCTGGCTACATGACCCAGAAGCCGGGCATCTGCCTGACCGTCTCGGCGCCCGGCTTCCTGAATGGCCTGACCGCCCTGGCCAACGCCACCACCAACTGCTTCCCCATGATACTGATCTCCGGCTCCAGCGAGCGCGAGATCGTCGACCTGCAGCAGGGCGACTACGAAGAGATGGACCAGTTGAACGCCGCCAAGCCCTATGCCAAGGCGTCCTACCGCATCAACAAGGCCGAGGACATCGGCATCGGCGTGGCGCGCGCCATCCGCGCCGCCGTGTCCGGCCGTCCGGGCGGCGTTTACCTGGACCTGCCGGCCCAGCTGCTGGCCCAGACCCTGGATGCCGAACATGGCCGCCGCTCGCTGGTGAAAGTGGTCGATCCAGTGCCGCGCCAGATCCCCGCGCCCGACTCCGTGCAGCGCGCGCTGGACGTGCTGAAAAGCGCCAAGAAGCCGCTGATCCTGCTGGGCAAGGGCGCCGCCTACGCCCAGGCCGACGAGGACATCAAGGCCCTGATCGAGAAAACCGGCATTCCCTACCTGCCCATGTCCATGGCCAAGGGCCTGCTGCCCGACACCCACGCCCAGTCGGCCTCCGCGGCCCGCTCCTACGTGCTGCAGGAAGCCGACGTGGTGATGCTGGTGGGCGCCCGCCTGAACTGGCTGCTGGCGCACGGCAAGGGCAAGACCTGGGGCAGCGCACCGAAGAAATTCATCCAGCTCGACATCGCGCCCACCGAGATTGATTCCAACGTGGCGATCGAAGCGCCGCTGATCGGCGACATCGGCTCCTGCGTGGCCGCGCTCCTGGCCGGCCTGGAAAAATCCGGCTTCCAGAAACCTGACGCCGCCTGGACCGGCACCATCGCCGAGCGCAAGGACAAGAACCTGACCAAGATGGCGGCCCTGCTGAACCAGAATCCGTCGCCGATGAACTTCCACAGCGCGCTGCGCGCCATCCGCGACGTGCTGAAAACCCGTCCCGACGTCAATGTGGTCAACGAGGGCGCCAACACGCTGGACTTCGCGCGCTCCATCATCGACATGTACGAGCCGCGCAAGCGCTTCGACTCCGGCACCTGGGGCATCATGGGCATAGGCATGGGCTACGCCATTGGCGCCGCCGTGGTGAGCGGCAAGCCGGTGGTGGCCATCGAGGGCGACAGCGCCTTCGGCTTCAGCGGCATGGAGCTGGAAACTATCTGCCGCTACGAGCTGCCGGTGACCACCGTCATCTTCAACAACAACGGCGTCTACCGCGGCACCGACGTCAATCCGACCGGCGGCAAGGACGTGGCGCCCACCGTGTTCGTCAAGAATGCCCGCTACGACAAGATGATCGAAGCCTTTGGCGGCATCGGTTACCACGTCACCACGCCGGAAGAACTGGGCAAGGCGCTGGCAGAGTCCATCGCCTCCGGCAAACCCACGCTGATCAATGCCGTCATCGATGAAACGGCAGGCACCGAATCCGGCCGCCTGACCAACCTGAACCCGCAATCGAACGCGGGCAAGAACTAATCCGACATACCAACAGGAGACATAGAAATGACCAAACCATTGGAAGGCATCAAAATCATCGACTTCACCCACGTGCAAGCCGGTCCCGCCTGCACCCAGCTGCTGGCCTGGTATGGCGCTGACGTGATCAAGGTGGAACGTCCCGGCGCCGGCGACGTGACCCGCTCGCAGCTGCGCGACATCGAAGGCGTGGATGCGCTGTACTTCACCATGCTGAACTCGAACAAGAAGTCGCTGACGCTGGATACCAAGACCCCGGAGGGCAAGGAAGTGCTGACCCGCTTGATCAAGCAGTCCGACGTGCTGGTCGAGAACTTCGGCCCCGGCGCCCTGGACCGGATGGGCTTCACCTGGGAGCACATCCGCGAACTGAATCCCGGCATGATCGTCGCCTCGGTCAAGGGCTTCTCGGACGGCCACCACTACGAAGACCTGAAAGTGTACGAGAACGTGGCGCAATGCGCCGGCGGCGCGGCTTCCACCACCGGTTTCTGGGACGGCCCGCCGACCGTCAGCGCCGCCGCCCTGGGCGACAGCAACACCGGCATGCACCTGGCGATCGGCATCCTGACCGCGCTGCACGCCCGCAACCGCAACGGCGGCAAGGGCCAGAAGGTGGCCGTGTCCATGCAGGATTCGGTGATCAACCTGTGCCGGGTCAAGCTGCGCGACCAGCAGCGCCTGGACCGCGTCGGCTACCTGGAAGAGTATCCGCAGTATCCGCACGGCGAGTTCACCGACGTGGTGCCGCGCGGCGGCAACGCCGGCGGCGGCGGCCAGCCGGGCTGGGTCCTGAAGTGCAAGGGCTGGGAGACCGATCCCAATGCCTACATCTACTTCACCATCCAGGGCCACGCCTGGGCGCCGATCTGCAAGGCCCTGGGCCGCGAGGAGTGGATCGACGATCCGGCCTACAACACGGCCCGCGCGCGCCAGGACAAGATCTTCGACATCTTCGCCATCATCGAGGACTGGCTGAAGGACAAGACCAAGTTCGAGGCGGTGGACATCCTGCGCAAGTACGACATCCCGTGCTCGCCGGTGCTGAGCATGAAGGAAATCGCCAACGATCCTTCGCTGCGCGCCAGCGGCACCATCACCGAGGTGGACCACAAGGCGCGCGGCAAGTACCTGACCGTGGGCAGCCCGATCAAGTTCTCCGACCTCAAGGTGGAAATCACCGGTTCGCCGCTGCTGGGCGAGCACACCAACGAGGTGCTGGAAACCCTGGGCTACAGCAGCAAGGAAATCGCCGCCCTGCACGAAGCCAAGGCCGTGTGATCGCCGCAAGCTGCTAGTCCTGTTAATGTCCGGGATGCGAATCCCGGACATTTGTATTTTGTAGGAGGTGATATGTCAGTAACTCTCGATTACCAGGCGGTGCTGGAAGCGCTGGGCGACGGCGTGGTGGTGTGCGACGCGGCCGGCGCCATCATCCTGTGGAATGGCGCGGCCGAGCGCATCTTCGGTTTCACCAAGGAGGATGCGCTGGGCCAGTCGCTGGACCTCATCATTCCGGAACGGCAGCGCCAGCGCCACTGGGATGGCTACAACAAATCCATGGCCACCGGCGAAACGCGCTACGGCAATGACGTGCTGCGCGTGCCGGCCCTGCACAAGGAGGGCAAGACGCTGTCGATTGCCTTCACCGTGGCCATGACGTATGGCGCCGACGGCAAGGTCAACGCCATCGTCGCCATCGTGCGCGACGAAACCGTGCGCTGGGCCGAGGAGCGCGCGCTCAAGGTGAAGGTGGCGCAGCTGGAGGCGGCCGCCAGGGCTGGCGCGCCGGCCTGAGTTCATTCAACCGCGTCGGCGGGACTAGCGCAGGCGCGCCTGTTCCGCCGCCGTCAATTCACGGTGGCCGTAGCTGACGATGCGCGTCATGCGCCACTGTCCTTCCTTGTGCTGCCATACCATCAGGAACTTGGCGACACCTTCGCATTTGCCGCTGCCGGTCTGGCAGAACACATGTTCGCCTTCCTCGATGCCTCCGTAGTCCTTGACCGGGTAGATGTGCAGCGTGCCCGGCACCAGCTTGCGCGTGACCTTGCCGCAGATGTATTTGCGGGTCGATTCGACCACCGCGTCGCGGCCCGTCATCAGGCCGCCGTTATCGTGATAGAACTCAACGTCCGGCACGAACAGGTCCTTGAAGGCGTCCAGGTCGCAGCGGTTGTAGGCGTCGAACAGCCTGGTGTCGAGCGCCGTGATGGTGGCGGTGAGATCGGCGCCGGCGCCGTCGGCCAGGGCGGTGGCGGGCAAGAGCAGGGCGGCGCAGCAGGCAAGCAAGGTGTGTTTCATGATGGCTCCGGCGATGTAGGTGGGGCCATGTTAGGCAGATTGCGGCGTGCGGGCAAGCGGTGTCCCGACCAATGGCCGTAACGCGGGCGCCAACTGCCGTGGCGGCCGACGAACGCCGTATAATGCGGCTGCACCCAACCACCGCCAGCACCATGACCGACACGCCTCCGTTCGACCCGCCCTACAAATGCAAGATCACCGATGCCAGCGGCGTGCGCTGGGTCGAAGTCCGCCCCGACGGCAGCCAGGTGGAGGTGGCGGCCCCCGCCGCGTTGCCGCCCAGTGCGCCGCCTGCCAAGGCCGGCGGCGCCAGGCCGGGAGGTGGCGCCAAGGGCACCTTCCTCAAGGTACCGTACGCGGAAAAGGAGGAAGCCAAGCGCTTGGGCGCGCGCTGGGATCCGGGCCAGAAGAAATGGTACATCCCCAACGGCGTCGATCCGGCCGGTTTCGAGCGCTGGCTATAACTAAGGCGTCGTTGCCGCACAGGCGCGACCCCATGCCGGACTGGCGTTGGACTTGCCTCAACCATTGCGCGGGCGCGAGGCCGGCGCCACATGCTGCCCCAGCCACACTCCCAGCAACGCCAGCGCCCCGCCCACGGCATGATAGCCGCGCAGCTGCTCGCCCAGCAGCAGCGCCGCGCAGCCGGCCACCAGTAGCGGCAGCAGGTTCAAATACATGCTGGCGCGCGCCGGCCCGAGTTGCCGGACCCCGGTCATCCAGCAGAACGGCGCGCCTATCGAGGCCGGTATCCCGGCATACAGCACCAACGGCGCATTGGCGGCCGTCAGCGGCGAGGAGGGCGCCAGCCACCAGAACGGCAGTATCAGCAGTACGCCGCACCACACCTGCACCGACAGCTGCTCCCAGGTGGACAGCCCTGTCGGCCAGCGCTTGAGCAGCACGCCGTACAGCGCGTTCGACGCCACCGCCGCCAGCATCAGCAGATCGCCCGCGTGCACGTCGCCGTGCAGCAGCCGCTGCGGCTGTCCCGCACTGCACAGTATCAACAGCCCGGCCAGGGACAGCAGGACGCCGCAGCCCCGGACGGCGCTCACGGCCTCGCCGGCCAGCATCGACGACAGCAGCAGGGACATCAAGGGCATCAGCGCCACGATCACGCCCATGTTGACGGCCGAGGTGCTGCGCGCCGCCTCATATGCCAGTCCCTGGTACATGCCCATGCCCAGGCAGCCCAGCAGCGCCAGCTTGGGTAGTGCGCAACCTACCAGCGCGCGCCGCCGCCACAGCCCGGGCGCCACCATCGGCGTGATGATCAATCCGGCCAGCAGCCAGCGGTAGAGGGTGATGGCGGCCGGCTCGATGTGTGCCGTGGCGGCCTTGGTCACCAGGGTATTGCCGGTCCAGATCAGGACCGCCAACAGTGGGTAGAGGGAAAATCGCATGATTGCAGCCCGAGTGGTTCACAGCCACCATCCTCGCGCTGCCGGCACCCGTGCGTAAAGTGATATTCTTGCACTCAATCATTGCACCGGATGCAGCCATCATGACCCCGCCGGACTTCAATCTCCTGCTCGACCTGGACGCCCTGCTCAGCGAAGGCAGCGTGGCCGGCGCAGCGCGCCGCCTGCACATCAGCGCCCCGGCCATGAGCCGGCGCCTGGCGCGGCTGCGCGCGGCAGTGGGCGATCCATTGTTTGTCGCTGCCGGACGCGGCCTGGCGCCGACCCCGCGCGCGCTTGCGCTCCAGGCCCGCCTGCAGTCCGCGCTGGAGGGCGTGCGCCAGGTGTTCACACCGGACCAACTGGACTTGCACACGCTGCAGCGCATCTACACCCTGCGCGCCAACGATGGCTTTGCCGGCGTCTGGGCCACACGCCTTGCGCAGCAGATCTCCGCGCTGGCGCCCGGCGTCTTGCTGCGCTTCGTGCCGCGCCAGGACAAGCGCGCCGACGTCCTGCACCGCGGCGGTGTGGACCTGGACCTGGGCATACTCGCGTCGGACGAACCCGGCATCCATGCCGAGCCACTGTTCGACGCCGGCTTCGTGGGTGTGGCCAGGGAAGGGCATGCGCTGCTGGAGGAGGGCGGCGAGATCAGTGCGGCGCGCTACGCCGCATGGCCGCATGTCTCGGCCTCGCCGCGCTGCCTGGCCGCGCGGCCCATAGACGCGGCCCTGGCCGAACTGGGCCTGCAACGCCGTATCGTGCTGGTGGCGCCCGGCTTCCAGGCCGCCATGGTGATGGCCGCCAGTTCGGATTTTCTCACTGCCATGCCCGAGCCTTTTGCCCGGTGGGGCGCGCCGCACCACCGGGTCCGCGCCTTTACCCTGCCCATGGCGACGCCGACGGCTGCGGTGTGCATGAGCTGGCATGCGCGCCAGCATCACGACCCCGCCCACCGCTGGCTGCGCGAACAAGTGAGGCTGGCCTGCAGCGCCGAATAGTTGTTTCGGCGCGACATAGCAGGCGATATCGTGTTTGGGACTTGAAATGGTAGCGCATAACATTTACATTTATCACTACCATTTGGCGCTTGGGCATTCAGTTCTATCCCGGCAGCCATTTCAGGCTTGAAATATTCATCATGGAATTGGTTTGGTCTGTGCGTACATTTCGTTCAGCACAGATTTTTTTTCCAAAGAAATGGTTGCGCAAACATTTTGGTAAAAAGGAGAGCTCAATACAGACTTGGCGGTTCGCGGCAGCACATAAATCATAAAAATTATGGAGATAGGATTGAACAACAATTGCAAATATGGACAGGGCCGCCATGGCACCGCGCGCGAGGTATTCGCCCTGACGGTACTGGCCGGATTGATTTCCAGCGCTTACGCGCAAACTGATACCCAGGCCCAGGCTCAGACCGCGGCCCCGGCCAAGGATGAGAAAAATACCGTGGTGGTGAGCGGCTACCGCAGCTCGCTGGCCCTGTCCGCCAACGAAAAGCGCGACAACAACGGCCTGACCGATACCGTGTTCTCCGAGGACATGGGTAAATTCCCCGATCCGAACATTGCCGACGCCCTGTCTCGCGTCCCTGGCGTGCAAGTGACCCGCGCCGCCATCGACGGCGAGGGCATGAATATCTCCATACGCGGCATGGGCGCCGCCTTCACCCGCGTGCTGCTCAATGGCGCGCCCATGGCCTCGGCCTCGGCCGGCAGTTGGGGCGGCAACATCAGCGCCAACCGCGAAGTGGACATGGACTTCCTGCCGTCCGAACTGTTCCGCAGCGCCACCGTCTACAAGAGCCAGCAGGCCGACATCATGGAAGGCGGCGTGGCCGGCACCGTGAACATGCGCAGCGTGCGTCCGTTCGACAAGAGCGGCTTCCGCTCGGCCTTTACCGCCAGCGGCAATTACCGTGACAAGGATGGCAAATGGGGCAATACCGGTTCCGGCCTGGTCAGCAACACCTGGGACACCCGTTTCGGCAAGGTCGGCGCCCTGTTTGGCTTCGCCTGGGGCAATACCAAATACCATACCGACGTGTTCCAGACCGTGGACATGCGCACCTTCCGCCTGAACGCCAACCAGCGCAACGCTTCCGACCCGGCGGCGCTGGCCGGCGACTACTTCAACAGCCCGACCACCGTACCCACCGGCATTCCGCTCAGCCAACTGCCTGACTATGCACAAAAACTGCTGGTGCCGGGCGCGGCCATCGACCGCAATATGCTGCTGGGCCTGAACCCGGGCGCCACCATCCAGCAGATCGACAACGGCCTGATGGGCCGCCTGCCGCGCTACCTCGTGTATGACGGCGAACGCAAGCGCCGCGGCGAGGTGGTCAGCCTGCAATGGCAGCCGGGCGACAAGTGGGACGTTTACCTGGACCTGCTGTTTGCCCAGAAGGGCAACCAGATGCTGCAGGAAGACATGGCGGCCGGCATGCGCGCCAACACGCCCATCCCGATCGGCATGACTTTCGACCGCAGCGATTGCTCGGCTTATTGCACCATTACGGGCGCCACCCTGGCCAACACTTTCTGGGGCCTGGAGTTCCGGCCCATGAAGGAAAATACCCACTTCCGCAGCATCAATCCCGGCTTTGAATACCGGGCCAGCGACAAGCTGACGGTGGACGGCCATGTGAATTACACCTCCAGCTCGTTCTACCGCGACATGCCCACCGTGCTGGTGGCGACCCAATCGGCGTCCACGGTGATCAAGTACAGCAACACCGTGCCGGGCCAGATCCCGGTGATGACCAGTAACGTCAACATCAACGACCCCAGCGCCTTCGGCTGGTACCAGGCCGGGCAGGGCTTGTCCGGCCTGCGCATGGACCTGTACGAGCGCAAGAACACCACCAAGGGCACGCGCCTGAACCTGAACTGGGGTGACGAAAAATTCGCCATCAAGGTGGGCGGGTCGTTCGACGATATCGAGCGCCGCTACGTCGATTACAACAACCCCGACGCGTGGTTGAACTACACCTGCGGCAACAACGTCAGCTACCCCTTCTATACGCCGAACACGGCGCTGCAGGGCACCTGCGACGGCCGCTCCACCCCCGGGGTAGGGCTGGACAGCACGCTGTACCCGGGCTACGGCACCGGCTCCACCGCCGGCCAGACCGCGCAGCTGGTGTACCTGGGCTCGGCCGTCACCAATGCCGACCTGGCCAAGTACGTCCATTCCAGCGGCCATGGCTTCATCACCGTGGACTGGGACAAGTTCGCCAAGGATACCAACTACCAATACTTCCGCGACCGCATCCGCGACGCGCCCACCACCAACGGCGGCTACCTGCGCGAGAAAGTGACCGGTTTCTACGTCGAGACCAACGGCCGCCTTTCCGTGCTCGACCATACCCTGCGCTATAACGCCGGGGTGCGCTATGCGGAAACCAAACAAACCATAGGCGCGCCGCTGAGCGTGGCGGACCCGCGCAATGCGGCCCAGAACCTGGGCAATGGCGGGCGCTACCTGAACCAGCAGGACTGGGCCTACGAGACCACCAAGTATTCCAACGTGCTTCCCTCGTTCAACCTGTCCTATAACGTGACCAAGGACTTGATTGCCCGCGTATCCGGTTCCAAGTCCATGACCCGCGCCAACCCGGCCGACCTGCACCAGACCCAGCTGTCGATCGGCGACCAGGGTGTGAACCAGGGCAACCTGTCCAATCCCAACCTGAAACCGTTCAAGGCCAACAGCCTGGACCTGGGCCTGGAGTGGTATTTCAACCGCGAAGGCTACGTGGCCCTGTCCGGCTTCGCCAAGGACATCGTCAGCCGTCCCGGCCAACGCCTGGTCGACTACACCCTGGCCCAGCTGGACCAGATCTACGGCACGGTGGGCCTGACCGCTGCCCAGCAGGCGGCGGTGGACGCGGCCGGCGGACGCGACCAGAAGCACGTGATCATCACCGAGCCCTACATGATAGATACCAAGCTCAAGGTGCGCGGCCTGGAATTCACCTGGCAGCAGCCGCTGGACATGCTGCCGGTCAAGGGCTTTGGCTTCACGGGCAACTTCACCTACACCAAGCAGACCGACGAGGCCAGCGGTTCGCCGCCGGTGGCGGGGGTGCCGCCGCGTACCAACAACCTGACCATCTACTACGAGCGCAACGGCCTCAACCTGCGTCTGTCGCACCAGTACACGGCCAGCGTGATCAGCAATACCAGCACCGGCCTGGCCAACGGAGTGTATGCCTACTCGACTTCGCGCTCGCAGCTGGACGCGACGGCCGGCATGAACCTGCAAAAGCTGTTCGGCTTCCGCTACAACACGGACCTGACGCTGAGCATCTGGAACCTGAACCGCGCCAAGACCCAGACCTACACCCAGTTCACCAACGCGATCTTCGACCAGAACGATCCGGGACGCAGCTATACCATGTCGCTGCGCACGTCCTTCTGATGCATGAGGGGCGCCGGGGGGCGCCCTGTACCAGACGGGCCCAAGCGGGCCCTTGTGGGGAGTCCGGTGTTCCGGGCTCCCCTTTTTTTGCGTGGAATCAGGCGCGCGGGCGCTGCTTGTGGAATACCAGCGGGCTGTAGGGGATGTTGGAAGGCGGCAGCGACTTCAGGATGCCGGGCTTCATGGCGCCCACCACGTGCATCTCGCATGGCTTGCAGTCGAAGCGCAGGGTATAGGTCTCGTCGCCCGTCACCAGGGTCATGGGTTCGGCCCGCACCTGGCCCTGCACGCCCTGCACACCCTTGGCCTGCTTGGGGCACAGGTTGAAGGAGAAGCGCAGGCAGTGCTTGGTGATCATCAGCGGCACCTCGCCCGGCTCCTCGTGCGCCTCGTAGGCGGCCGCGATCAGCTGCACCCCATGCTTGGTGTAGAAGGCGCGCGCCTTGTCGTTGTAGACGTTGGCCAGGTAGCTCAGCTGCGTGTCCGGATACTGCGCCGGAGGTTCGGCAGCCGGTTTGCGCTGCGGGCGGTCCCAGGCCGCCAGGCGGGCCGCCTCGTGCGCTTCGATGGCGTCGCGGCGCAGCGCGTTGATGGCGGAGGAGGGCACGAACCAGGGCTGCGATAATTCCAGCTCGACGCCGTCAGCCTCGAACATGGTGTTGCCCAGCTTGGCCACGGCGGCGCGCAGCGAGGCTTCCGCCTGCTCGGCCTGCTGGGCCGGCTGCAGCGCGATGGCGGCCTCGGTCACGCTGGTGATGCCGTCTTCGTCGCGCAGCGACAGGCGCAGGCCGCCGGCATGCTCGCCCAACGTCAGCTGCAGCGCCACCTTGCGCTCGGACGACTTCTTGTTCAGCGCCGCTTCCCACTGGTGGTCGCGGTTGCGCATGATGGTGGCGCCCACCTTCAGGCCGGGCAGGTCGCGGATATTCTCGTTCGGATGCACGCGCCAGAATTCGCCTTCCTCGCCGGCGCCCAGCTTCTGCACGGTGTTGGCCTGCACGCCGACCACGGTGCGCTTGTTCATGTAGTTCAAGCCGTCGCCATTGGCCAGCGGGGCGTTGGCCACCATGTCGAAGTAGTCCAGCCCGATCTTGCTGACCGAACCCAGCTCCACGCCCACGTACTTGGGCGAATCGAAGGCGCCGATTTCATCCTGGCGGCCGTTGGCGAAGTAGTCGGTGTGGCCGCGGTGGAAGGTCTTGTCCACGTCCGGCGTGAACAGCACGCGGGTGTGGCCGCTGGCCGCGCGCGTGTATTCCGTGCGCCGCTCCAGGATCTCGTCAAGCAGCAAACGGTAGTGGGCCGTGATGTTCTTCACATAGCCCATGTCCTTGTAGCGGCCCTCGATCTTGAAGGAGCGGATGCCGGCGTCGATCAGTGCTTCCAGATTGCGGCTCTGGTCATTGTCCTTCATCGACAGCAGGTGCTTTTCGTAGGCCACCACGCGGCCTTTGCTGTCGGACAGGGTGTAGGGCAGGCGGCAGGCTTGCGAGCAGTCGCCGCGGTTGGCGCTGCGGCCGGTGTCGGCGTGCGAGATGTAGCACTGGCCGGAATAGGCCACGCACAGGGCGCCGTGCACGAAGTACTCGAGCGGGGTGTCGACCTCGGCGTGGATCTTCCCGATCTGCTCTATGGTCAGCTCGCGCGCCAGCACCAGCTGGGAGAAGCCGACGTCGCCCAGGAAGCGCGCCTTTTCCACGGTGCGGATGTCGCACTGGGTGCTGGCATGCAGCTGGATGGGCGGCAGGTCCATTTCCAGCAGGCCCATGTCCTGCACGATGAGGGCGTCCACGCCGGCCTCGTACAGCTGCCAGATCTGCTTGCGCGCCGCTTCCAGCTCGGCGTCGTGCAGGATGGTGTTGAGGGTGACGAAGATGCGCGAGCGGTAGCGGTGCGCGAACTGAACCAGGGCCGAGATGTCCTCGATGGGATTGCTGGCATTGTGGCGTGCGCCGAAGGCCGGGCCGCCGATGTAAACCGCGTCGGCCCCGTGCAGGATGGCTTCGCGCCCGATCTCGGCGGTTTTGGCGGGCGACAGCAATTCGAGCTGGTTGGCTTGCAGTGACATGGCGGACTTCCTTCAAAAGAGGCGGAAATTATAGCGAAATCAAGCCCTTGCGTCACCTGCGACGGCGCCTGTGGAGACGCTTCCAACACAAGGTGTGCGTAGCTTGTGACATGCAATCAGCAAAAAAGCAACACTGCAAGAACCGCATAAACCCTTGTAAAACAGGCTTTTGCAGCGGATTTCTGTTTTCACGGCATCTTTTTTTGTTGTTCAAAGTGGTCTGGCCAGTTTAGTATCTGGTTATACCAAATACAAAAGTGATCGAACCAATTCGGTCGAAACCCTTCAGGAGGAGATGTATGAAACCCAAGCACCACGCACGTGTACAGCGTGCGGTGCTGGCGACTGCTGTCGCCGGTGCCGTACTGCAAATGGCCGCCGAGGCCCAAGCCCAGGGACAAGCAGCGCCAGCCGCCGAAGCAGTCCAATCCGTCGTAGTCACCGGCTCGCTGATACGCCGTGTGGCCGACGAGGGCGCCACTCCGCTGACCACGGTCAAGGCCACCGAGCTGGAAGCCCGGGGCAACATGGAACTGAAAGACTTCGTGCTGGAACAGCCGCAGTCGCTGTCGCTGGGCACCAACTCCGGCGCCGCCGGTCCGGTGACCAATTTGCGCGGCCTGGGTCCGATGCGTACCCTGACCCTGCTCAATGGCCGCCGCTTGGCCAATGAACCGCTGCAGGACCAGTACGTGTCCGTCAACGTGATCCCGCGCATGGCGCTGGACCGGGTCGAAACCCTGAACGGCGGCGCCGCTTCCATCTACGGCGCGGACGCCATCGGCGGCGTGCAGAACTACCTGACCAAGCGCGGCTACCGTGGCGCTTCCGTCAAGGTCGAATACGCCTCGCCGGACCTGAGCGGCGGCGGCCAGACCAAGAGCATAGGCGCCATCGCCGGCTTCGGCAACCTGAACGCGGACGGCTTCAACGCCTATTTCGCCATCGACCACCAGGAAAAAACCGCGCTGTTCCAGGGTGACCGTCCCGACCAGCACGATCCCGCCGTGCTGCGCGGCCTGGGCCTGGGCTTGACGCCGGATGCGCGCAACCCGTCGCCGATCGCCAACTTCGGCTTCGCCCGCACCGCCAACTCCAACTACAACCCGATGTATGCGAGCGGCTGCCTGGCGCCGTACGCCTTGCCCACCCTGGGCAACGCCAGCGCCAACACCCCGCCGACCTACGCGCCGGGCTGCTTCCGCAACCCGCTGCTCTGGACCGCCGTGACCGATGGCAGCAAGATCACCACCATGGCCGGCCGCGCCAGCTGGAACATCGCCGGCGGCCACAAGATCGACCTGGACCTGCTGCACTCGGAATTCACGGTGCAGAAATTCCGCGGCATGCAGGTGCCGGGCACCACCAACCCGTTCACCACCTACTCGCTGCCGGCCACCAGCCGCTTCTATCCGGGCAAGGGCATCACCCCGGCGGTGCAGGTGGTGGGCAGCAATACCGGCGCCAACTCGCCGACCATGTACATCGACGCCACCAAGACCCCCGGTACGGTGAGCACCCTGAACATGAACAACCGCACCATCTACTTCCAGTGGGGTCCGGCCGAACTGGGCCCGGCCTACCGCAACGACGAGCAGACCAACGACCGCATCGTGCTGTCGGCGGAAGGCACGGTGCTGGGCTGGGATTACCGCGCGGGGCTGAACTACGGCCGTTCCGAGCGCGACACCCGCGCCGGCGAAGGCTATGTGCTGTACTCGAAAATCCAGCAGGGCTTCGACCAGGGCATCCTGAACCCGTTCGGCCTGCAGGACGCGGCCGGCCTGGCCTACCTGAAATCGGCCCAGGCCCTGGACTACACCTACCGCCTGAACAAGGCCTTCAACGAAAGCGTGGACGCCACCTTCTCGAAAGCCATCTGGCCGCTGGGCGGCGGCGACCTGACCCTGGCCGTGTCCGGCGAACTGCGCCGCGATTCGGCCCGTGTCGGCGCCGCGCCGCTGGACTACGTGCTGAAGAAAGCGGACGGCAGCTACAACATCGACGCGTCCGGCAACGTGGTGCAGACCGACCTGGTGGGCGAGACCCCGAGCGGCGTGGCCAAGGACCTGTCGCGCAAGATCCAGTCCCTGATGTTCGAACTCGATGCGCCGCTGACCGACAAGTTCCTGCTGAACGGCGCCGTGCGCGCCGACCACTACAGCGACCTGAAACAGACCACCGTCAATCCCAAGCTGGCCGCGCGCTGGCAGCCGATCCAGTCGCTGATACTGCGCAGCTCCGTGTCGACCGGCTTCCGCGCCCCGTCCATCATGGACATCCAGAACCCGACCCCGGAGGTGCGCACCCAGGTCATGGACGATCCGGTCCTGTGCCCGAGCTCGCAGCCCACCGTGGCCGGCACCGGCACGCCCAAGCCAGGCTACACCTACGACCAGGTCTGCAACGTCACCACCAACTACTGGACCAAGTCGCCCAACAATTCCTTCCTGAAGCCGGAAAAATCGCGCGGCTTCTCGCTGGGCTTCGGCCTAGAGCCGGTCAAGGACCTGGCACTGACGGTCGACTACTGGGGCCTGATGATACGCGACGTGCTGGGCGCCGTGACCATCGCCGAGGTGCAGCAGAATCCGGCCAAGTACGCGTCCTTCTTCGTGCGTAACGCCGACGGCACCATCGACCACATCGTGGCCAGCCAGGCCAACCGCGGCCAGACCCGCATCCGCGGCGCGGACGTGGCGCTGACCTACCGCTTCCCGAAAACCAAGGCCGGCACCTTCGACTTCAAGCTGGACGGCACCTGGTACCACAAATACGAGTTCCAGAGCGAGAAGGATGGCCCGTGGCTGCAGAACGTCGGCGTCATCACCAACGATGGCCGCTACGGCAGCGCCGGTCCCAACGCCGGCCTGGCCGGTATGCCGCAGATTAACCCGCGCTGGAAGCATACCGCCGCGCTGACCTACAGCTACGGGGACTGGCGCGCCACCCTGTCGCAGCGCTTCAACACCGGCCTGACCGACCTGACGCCGCGTACCGGTTCGACCCTGACCAAGGTCGATTCGTACAGCCAGTACAACCTGAACGTGCGCTACCTGGGCATCAAGAACACCACCATCTCGGTGGGCGTTAACAACATCACCCAGGAATGGCCGCCGCTGACCGCCAACAGCATCTACAACGGCTACATCACCAGCATGGCCGACATGATGGGCCGCGTGTACCGCGCTTCGGTGGAATACAAGTTCTGATGGCATGATGCTCCCGCGCCGCAGACCGCTCATTCAGGGTCTGCGGCTTTTTTTCGTCTTTCTTCATCATTGACTGCATCGCCATGCGTTCAAGCCTGCAGGTCTGTTTTATCCTGGTGTTCGGCATGTCCGGCGCCAGCGCCGCCTGTCCGGGTGGCGCCAGCTGGTGCCGCGACGCCGAAGCCGGCGCTGGCAGCTGGACCGGCGCGGCGCCGGCTGTGCAAGCGCAGGCCGGCGCCGCCAACCGCGTGCTGCGTCCCACGCCGGACGGTGCGCTGTATCTGGTGCCGGAAGCTGAAACTCGCGCCGCCACCCGGGATGCCCATTTCATCGAAGCCCGCTTGCGGCCCGCGCGGCTGGCCACCGAGGGCGCCAGCAAGGGCTACTTGATCGCGGCCTACGCCGATGACGCCAACTGGCTGGGCTTCGGCCTCGAACTGCGCCCCGGCAGCAACCGCCTTGAGGTGGTGCTGGCGCGCATGGAGGACGGCAAGCTGCGCCTGTCCAAGCGGGTCGGCCAGGAGCTGCGTCCCGCCGGCAGCTGGATCGCGCTGCGCCTGGACCGCAATGGCAATGCCTTGACCCTGTATGTCAACGGCCAGCGCACCATAGGCTCGGACGAGCCGCCGCTGCCGCCGGCGCGCATCGGTGTGCGCGCCGAGGGCGGCGATTTTGAATTCGACGATATGCGCATCGGCCCGCTGTCGGTGGCGCCGGCCAGCATGGGCTTGGCGCACCAGGGCTTGCGTCTCAGCCTGCAGGCGGGCGGCGGCGCGCAGCGCTACCCGGTGCGGCTGGCCAGCCGCGACGGCTTGTTCAGCAAATCCTTCAGCGCCAGCTCGTCCAACCCGGCCATTGCCACGGTGGCGGTGGATGGCGACACGCTGGTGCTGACGCCGCGCGGACCGGGCCAGGCCTCGGTGACCTTGACCAGCCAGGAAGACAATAACGTAGGCGTCACCATTGCCGCCGAGGTGGCGCCGCCGTTCGTGTCCTCCAACCAGCTTTACGCGCTGGACGGCCGGACCGAACCAGGCGTACAGGCGCAGGACGTGCCGCCGGACAGCGTGCTGCGCCTGCGCTTCGACAGCGCGCCGCAGCTGGGCGCGGCCGGCAGCGTGCGCATCTACCGCGCCAGGGACGACGTGCTGGTCGACGAACTGCACCCGGGCCAGCAGGTCAACGCCATCGGCGCCGCGCCCGATGGCGTGCAGCGCGTGGTGCGCTGGCAGCCGCTCAAGCTGGAAGGCAGCCAGCTGCTGGTGCGCCCGCACGGCGCACGCCTGGAATACGATACGGAATACTACGTCACCGTGGACGCCCAGCTGCTGGACGGCGCCCGCCTCGATGGCAAGCCCTTCGGCGGCCTGGGCAAGGCAGCCGGCTGGCGCTTCCGCACCCGCGCCCATGCTCCCTCGGGCCGCAGCGTGCGCGTGGACGACGACGGTCCGGCCGACTTCCGCACCGTGCAGGGCGCGCTGGACCACGTCATGCGCACGATGCCACGGCAGCAGCCGGCCACCATCGTTGTGGCCAACGGCAGCTACGACGAGCTGCTCTACCTGCGCGGCAAGGACAATCTCACCATCCGTGGCGAGAGCCGCGACGGCGTCCATATCGCTGCCGAAAACAACGACGGCCTGAACCCCGGCAGCGGCGGCGGCCAGGCCGCGCTGGCGCCCGGCGCCACCGGCGGCCGCTCCGTGTTCCTGATCGAGGACGCCGACCTGCTGCACCTGGACAGCCTGACCATCACCAACACCACTTGGAACGGCAGGGCCATCGGCGGCCAGGCCGAGGCGCTGCTGTTCTCCAGCGAGGGCCGGCTGGCCGTCACAGGCTCCAGCTTGATCAGCGAGCAGGATACGGTGCAGGTCAAGGGCTACGCCTGGTTTTACCGCAGCCTGGTGGCCGGCACGGTGGACTTCATCTGGGGCGTCAACCATGCCGCCCTGTTCGAGGAATGCGAGATACGCTCGCTGGGCAGTTCCGGGCAGGGGCGGGGCGGCTATGTAGTGCAGGCCCGCACCGCGGGCGCCGACGACCCCGGCTTCGTATTCCTCAATAACCGCTTCACACACGGCCCCGGCCCGGCCGGCAACGATGTGCTGCCCGGCTCCATCCACCTGGCGCGGCCCGGCGTGGCCACCTTGTGGGACAAGGTGGTGTATGTCAACAGCCGCATGGACAGCCATATTGCGCCCTCCGGCTGGAACGGCCAGCCGCGCGGCGGCAGCGGCTGGTTCGAATTCAATTCCACCGGCCTGCAAGGGCAGCCGCTGGACCTGTCGGCCCGCCGGGGCGGACGCCTGATCGATGCCGAACAAGCGGCGCCATACTCCAGCCGCGCCGCCGTGTTTGCCCGCTACGGCAACGGCCAGGGCTGGAACCCATCTCCATCCAACATCGCAAAATGACGCCATGAACCAACCTGTACGCACTCCTTCCATGCAACGCCGCACCCTGTTGAAGGGCGCCGCCAGCGCGGGCGCCCTGGCCGCCGCCGGGCTCCCGCTGGCCGCCAGCGCGCAGTCCGACCCGTGGGCTCGGGCGCAGCAGATCATCAACAGCTTCGCCACACCGCTGGTATTTCCGAACAAGGATTACGACATCAAGGCGTTCGGCGCCCGGCCCTGCACGCTGGTGACGATGGCCGGGCTGGTCGAGCTCAAGCGCAAGGGCGAACTGCAGACGCCGGCGCCGCAGTCGCCGGACAGCTATCCGGCCATCCGCGCCGCCATCCAGGCCGCCAGCAAGAATGGCGGCGGGCGCGTGCTGATCCCGGCCGGGAACTGGTATGTCAAAGGCCCCATCGTGCTGCTGTCCAACGTGCACGTGCACCTGGCGGCCGGAGCGCGGGTCTACTTCAGCGCCAACCCCAAGGATTACGCGCGCGACGGTGAATACGATTGCGGCGCCAATGGCAAGCTGTCGCTGTCGCGCTGGCAAGGCAACGACTGCCTGAATTTCTCCCCCCTGGTGTACGCGCGCGGCCAGAAGAACATCGCCTTCACGGGCGAGGACTGGACCAGCATCATCGACGGCCAGGCCGGCGTGCCCTTTGAGGATGGCAGCGGCAATGGCTGGTGGGGCATGAACCCGGCCGGCGCGCTGCCGGGCACCATGCACCAGGGAGTCCCCAATCCGAACAACAGAGAGGCCCTGGTGCCCAACGCGGCGCAGATGCACGCCAACTGGCGCGCCGACGACAAGTTCCTGCCCATCCTGTCGGAAGCCGGGGTGCCGGTGGAGCGGCGCGTGTTCGGCCTGGGCCACTACCTGCGTCCCTCCATGGTGGAATTCATCGACTGTACCGATGTGCTGATGGAAGGCTACCAGGTGGTCAACACGCCGTTCTGGATACACCACCCGGTCAACTCGCGCAACATCAAGTTCTCCAAGGTGCGCATGGACAGCATGGGACCGAATTCGGACGGCTTCGACCCTGAATCCTGCGACAACGTGCTGGTGGACGGCTGTCTGTTCAACACCGGCGACGATTGCATTGCCATCAAGTCCGGCAAGAACCTGGACACGCAATATGGGCCCACGCGCAATATCGTGATCCAGAACTGCATCATGAACTGCGGCCACGGCGGCGTCACCCTGGGCAGCGAGATGGCGGCCGGGATAGAGCACGTGTACGCGCAGCGCATCGAGTTCCGCAACGCCTTTTGGGCCACCAATCCGCTGGGCACGGCCATCCGCATGAAGAGCAATATGAATCGAGGCGGCTTCCTGCGCCACTTCTATGTGCGCGACGTGACCTTGCCGAACGGCGTGCAGACCAACGGGCGCTCGTACAAGATGCTGCCGAACTCCGAGCTGGCGGGGAAGGTGGTGTCCACCAGCGGCGGCGCCGTCATCACCATCGATTGCGATTACGCGCCCAACGACGACAGCGTGCGCACCCGTCCGCCGGCGGTGTCGGACGTGCACATCTCGAACGTCCGCGTCAGCAATGTGAAGACGGCGGGCGGCGAGTATTCCTGCTATCAGGCCATGGTGATACTGGGCCCGGTGGCCGGCAGCTACAATGGGCCCAAGGGCGTGCCCATCCTGCCGGTGTCCAACATCAGCATCAGCGATTCCGACTTCGGCACGCCGCGCAACGCCGAGCAGCCCTGGTTCACCCATAACGTGGAAGGGCTCAAGCTGAGCAAGGTGCGTATCGCCGGCAAGGAGTACAGCTTGTGAACGGCCGATTGCTGCTGGTGCTGGCGGCGCTGTGCGGCCTGGCCGAGGCGGCGCCGGCCCTAGTCGAGCGCTGGGGTAGCACGGACATCGATCTGGCCGGGCCATCGGGCGGCAACCCATTCATGGAGGTGCAACTGTCGGCCACCTTCAGGCAGGGGCAGCGCACGCTGGAAGTGCCGGGCTTTTACGATGGCGACGGCCACTACAAGGTGCGCTTCATGCCGGACACCGTGGGCGCCTGGGAGTACCAGACCCACAGCAACCGCGCGGAACTGGACGGCAAGCGCGGCAGCCTGGAAGTGGTGGCGGCCAGGCCGGGCAACCATGGCCCGGTCGGCGTGCGCAACACCTGGCACTTCGGCTATGCGGACGGCACGCCGTTCTGGCAGGTCGGCACCACCAGCTATGCCTGGATACACCAGAACGAGGCGCTGGAGCGGCAGACGCTGGACACGCTGGCCAAGTCGCCGTTCAACAAGCTGCGCATGGCGGTCTTCCCCAACCACGACGACCAGGGCGAGCCGCCGCGCTATCCCTTCCCGGGCCAGCCGCCCAAGGGCTGGGACCTGTCCCGTTTCAATCCAGACTTCTTCCGCCACCTGGAGCAGCGCGTGGCGCAGCTGCGCGAGCTGGGCATAGAGGCCGACCTGATCCTGTTCCATCCCTATGACAAGGGCTATTGGGGCTACGACCGACTGCCGGACGACGTCAACCAGCGCTACCTGCGCTACGTGGTGGCGCGCCTGGCCGCCTACCGCAACGTGTGGTGGTCCATGGCCAACGAGTTCGACTTCCTCAAGGAGAAAACCACGGCGGAATGGGACAGCTATTTCCAGACCGTGCAGGCGGCCGATCCCTACCAGCACCTGCGTTCCATCCACAATGGCCTGGCGCTGTACAACCATACCAAGCCGTGGGTGACGCACGTCAGCGTGCAGAGCGGGGCCATCGCCGAGGACTTCGAGCGCGCCGTGCTGCTGCGCGATGTCTACAACAAGCCGGTGGTGTACGATGAGGTCAAGTATGAGGGCGACTTCACGCGCCGCTGGGGCCAGCTCAAGCCGGAGGACATGGTGCTGCGCTTCTGGGAAGGCGCCATTGCCGGCACCTATGTGGGCCACGGCGAGACTTACCAGGACCCGCAAGGGCTGGTGTGGCTGGCCAAGGGCGGCACGCTGCGCGGCCAGAGCCCGGCACGGCTGGCATTTTTCCGCAAGGTCCTGTCCGAGAGTCCAAGGGAAGGGCTGGAGCCCATCGACAAATGGCAGGACCATCCTTTCGCCGGCAAGCATGGCGAGTACTACCTGGGCTATTTTGGCAAGCAGCAGCCGGCCAGCTGGCCCTTTGTGCTGTTCAAGACCGGTTTGAAGGATGGCATGCGCTTCAAGGCCGAGGTGATCGATACCTGGAACATGACCATCACCCCGGTGGACGGCGTGTTCGAAGTAAAAAAGAAGGACGATTACACCTACGCCGACAAGGACGGCCGCGCCATCAAGCTGCCGGTACGTCCCTACATGGCGCTGCGCATTACACGCGTGCCCTGATCGAACGGCGGACGCCACGCCAGGGCAAAAAAAAAACGGGAGCCAAGGCTCCCGTTCTGGTCTGGCCACCTGTCGTATCAGGCGGACTTCTTGGCCTTGCGGCGTGCGATGGCGCCCACCAGGCCCAGACCGGCCAGCAGCATGCCGTAGGTTTCCGGTTCCGGCACCGGGGCGGCGGTGTAGGTGTAGGTCACCGATACCTTGGCGTTGACGATGGACGAAGCCAGGTAGTCGGCATTGCCGTCCCCGGTGGACAGGGCCAGGCCGGTGAACGAGAAGTTCAGCGGTGCGCCGGCGGTGAAGGCGGACAGCGAGCTGCCGGTGTACAGCGGCGAGGTCGCGCTGGAGCTCTTGTTCACGAAGGTCACGGTCTTGCCGCCGGTGCCGGCGAAGTCAGGATCGTCATTGTCGATGTCGTAGTCCACGGCGCCCAGGTGCAGGGTCTCCGAATACACGGTGCTGGCGGTCAGCGACAGGCCGCTGCCGACCAGCGACAGCTTGCCGCCAGCGCCGACCACGGTATCGACCGCATAGTTGGCCGCATTCTCGGCGGCCAGGGTGCCGCTGATGGTGCTGTAGAAGGTAAATTGCGCCGAGGTCAGGGTGCCCAGGCTGGTATTGAAACCGGCCAGGCTGATGCTGCTGCCGCTGGGCAGGTGGGTGATGTCATTGACGGTATCCGAGGTGACGGTCACGCTGGCCGCGTTGGCGGCGAAACCGACAGCCAGCAGGGCGCCGGCGACTGCTGCTTTGATCATTTTGTTCATTCAATAGCTCCGTATTCTGGTATCTGTTCGGCTGTATCAGGCTTGGCGGGAAGCGCGCTTGCGGCGTGCAACCACACCCATCAGGCCCAGGCCGGCCAGCAGCATGCCGTAGGTTTCCGGTTCAGGTACCGGAGCTGCAGTATAGGTGTAGGTGACGGTGCCGTAGGCGGTACCGCTGGTGCGGAAGGTCGACAGCACGTTCTCGGCGCCAGCCACGCTCGATACGGCGTTCACCTTGACGTAGGCGCTCAGGGGCGAGGAGCTCAGGAACGAATCCAGGCCGGTGGTGACGGTTTCGGTGCCGTGCAGGGTCAGCGAACCCGGAGTGGTGACCTTGGCGCCGCTGGTGCCGGCTGCGGTCAGCGTCACGTTACCCGAGTACAGGCCCCCGGTGGCCAGGCTGGTGTAGCTGCCGGCGTTCAGCAGGCTCAGCGACAGCGCGGCGTCCACGGCGGGGGTGGTGGTCACGCTGTAGGTGTTGTAGTTGGTCAGGCGTACGGTACCGCTGACGTCGGAGTACAGGTTCACGGTCACGCCGGTCAGGGTACCCAGGGCGGAGTCGAAGCCGGAGAAGCTCAGCACGCCGCTGAAATCGGTCTTGGTGGAGGCGATGCTGCTCAGGTCCACCACCTTGGTGGCCGCCATGGCGGACGCCGAGGCCAGCGACAAGGTTGCCAGCACTACTGCTGCAATTTTGTTCATTTTCATTAGAATTTTTCCTAAACAATGTTTGTCAAAATACAAACAACAGCGCCTGGGTTGCTCGCATTTACTGATTACTTAGGCGAAGCTTAACATAAATTACCGAAAAGATATCTGAAATTCTTCAATAAAAGTTCAATTGCTGCAATAGAAATGATCTATTGGCAATTTCGAGTGCAAAAAAAAGCCGAAGGTGTCGCCACCCTCGGCTTCCTTGCCTTATGGGGCGCAGCCTTATTCGAACTTGAAGTTGATGCCAGCCATGTAGGTGGCGCCAGCATAGTTGTCGGTGTAGACGTTTTTGGTACCGTCCGCGAAGTTGGCAATCGGTCCCGAGGTGGTGCCGGTGTGGGTCTTGCCCAGGTTGCGGCCCTCGATGAAGATTTCCAGGCCGTTCTTGAACTTGTAGGCCAGCTTGGCGTCCACGTAGCGGGTGCCCAACTGGAAGATGGGCGCGCCGGGCGCGTAGGCCGGGGCCACCACGCGGGTGGAGCCGTCGGTCGGGTAGTTGGCGTGCTGCGAGTTGCAACCGGAGATGCAGATGAATTTCTCCGCCACCACCTGCAGCGCCACCCGGGCGCTGAACGCGCCATCGTCATACCACAGCGAACTGTTCCAGGAATACTTGGGTTCGCCAGCGACCGGCATCACCTGGCCGGTGATCAGGTCGCGCACCACGGTGCCCACCAGGTCCGACTTGTTGCGGGTGTAGTTGGCGTCCAGGCCCAGGTTGCGGAAATACCAGGGCAGGAAGGTGAAGGCGGTCTTGCTGGACAGCTCGAAGCCCTTGCGCACATTGGGCAGCTGGTTGGTGTAGCGGCGGTAGTTGAACTGCAGATCGGACAGGTTCTGGCCGGTCTGCGGGTCCGTCACGCCGGAGCCTTCAAAGATGCGGGCGCCGTTGATGGTCTCGGTCAGGGTCGGTGCGCCGATGATGCCTTTCTGCTTGTAGATGGCGCCGGCCAGCATGGTGTCCTTGTTGACATACCATTCCAGCGACAGGTTCTGGTTCTTGTTGGTTTGCGGTTTCAGCTCGGGATTGCCCATGACGCCGCTGCACAGCTGGTCGCGCTGGCTGCCGTCGGCGTCCACCTGGTCCAGGAAGCGCTCGTCATAGGTGCAGGTGCCGCTGGGGATCAGGCGGCCTGCGGGCGGACGGGCGATGGTCTTGGCGTGGTTGTAGCGCAGCACCAGCTTGTCGGCCACCAGCCAGGTGTTCAGGTTCAGGGCCGGCAGGTAGTCGGTCACGCTGGCGTTGATGGTGGTGTCCTGGCGATAGGTGCGGGTATCCACGCCGTTGGCGTTGAGCGGGTCCAGCGGATTGAAGTTGGCGTTCTTCTTGATCGACACGAAGGTCAGCTGGCCGGTGCCGCGCACCTTGGTCTTGACCATGCGGTAGCCGAAGTTGCCGTCGAATTCGATGCCGAAGGGCAGGGCCTTGTTGGTGAAGGGCAGCTGGTCCAGCTTGAAGTCGGCCATCAGGTAGCCGCCGTCCACGGTTTCCACCACGGCATTGAGCGGCTGCTTGTAGGTCTTGCCATCGCTGCCCTGGCAGGTCTTGATGCAGTTCAGGTTGTAGTTGGGCACGCCCAGCAGGCTGTACAGCTTGGCGATGTCGAACTCGGTCCAGCCCTCGGTCAGGCTGCCCGGGCGTTTCGGGTCGCCGGCATAGAATTCGGCGGTGGGCTGCTGGGTGTAGGCTTGCTTGAAGATGTCGGCGTATTGGTCCGGAGTCAGCACCACGGTGCCGGCCAGGTTGCTGCGCGGGTCGTAGTTGGGGGTGTAGCCGTATTTGCAGGGACGGCCGCCGGCGCCCAGCGAGCCGGGCGTGTCCTGGCACACCTGGAAGGTGGTGCGCAGGTTGCTGTTGGGGACGTAGATGCCGGGGATGTAGTTGGCCGCGCCATAGGTGCCGACCGGTTCCTGCACCGTGTAGCCGCCCGTGCCCCAGGCGTCGTAGCCGCTCTTGCGCCGGTTGTAGCCGACCTTGACGCGGGTGATGTAATCGCTGTACTCGCTGGTGGTGATGGCCAGGTCCAGCTTGGCGGTTTTCTCGTAGGACTCGTTGATGCGGGCGTTCTGGAACGGCAGCTGGGTGGCGGCGCTGACCAGCGGCAGCTGGTTGGCGGTGTAGGCCGGGGTCGGCGGCACGAACGGGGTGCCGATGCCGTTGGCGGTCACGGCCGGCTGGGTGCTGAGGCGGTACCAGCTGGCCGGGTTGCTCATGTCCGCGTTGTTATTGTTGGTGAAGTTCCAGATGCCGTTGGGCAGCAAATTGGCCGTCACCGGACCCACGTAGCCGCCCATGTTGACGCGGCGCTCCGAGCGGTAGAAATCGGACTTGGCGTCGCCCAGCAGGAATTCGGCGCGCACGATGCCCTTCTTGTAGGTGCCGCCGGCCTGGGTGTAGCTGGACTTGGTGCCGATATCGAGCAGGGTGCTGTCCACGCCGTAGTAGCCGTCCGAGAACTGGTAGCTGGTGACGTGATGGTTCTTGTCCACCACCACGGTGGCCGGGTTGACGTTGGACACCATGCCATTCACAGCGCCGGTGCTGCGGTAGCTCAGGCCCGGGTACAGGTAGTAGCCGGAACCAGGGGCCACGGCGCGCGTGCCCCAGGCGCCATTGGCCAGCTGGGTAGCGGAGATGGTGTCAACAAACGGCGCACCGACGAAGTTGTTGGCGCCCGTGACGGAGGCCGGGTTGACGGCCACGCCGCCATAGCCCATGTTGGAGGTGTAGGAGGTGACCGTGCCCTTGCTGCGGCTGAATTTGGCGTACACGGTCAGGTCGTTGTTGACCTTGTAGTCCAGCCGGATGTCGCCGCTGTGGCGGGTGTCGTTCCAGCGGTTGACGTTGTAGCGGGTATTGCTGGGCACCCAGTCATTCCACTGGCCCAGGCAGGTCAGCAATTCCTGCTGGCGGGCGTTGATGGCGTTGGTGCGCCCGCTATTGGCGGCGTTGATCAGGTTGGCCTGGGCCGTGGTCAGCAGCGGGAAGGCGGCGTAGCAGTCCTGCTTGGTCTGGGCGGCGGCCGACTTGTTGACGATTTCCTCGGGGGTGCCGCTGACCCAGTTGCCCCCGGCGATCAACGGATAGGTGAAATTAGGGGTGCGCGACAGCACGTCATCCTTGACGGTGCTGGGCTGGAAGGAGAAGGTCTTTTCCGGCGAGTTGTCGAACTCCATCGGACGGTACTGGCCGACATAGCCGTTGGCGCCGCCCTGGTTGATGGCGTGCGCCTCCTGCTTGACCTTGCTGGACGACAGGTTGACCAGCACGCCCAGGCGGCCGTCCATCAACTTCTTCACGCCCACCAGGTTCAGGTTGGGATTGACCTTTTCATTGAGCGAATTCATGGCGCCGGCGGCGCGTATCGACAGGTAATCCTTCTTGAAGTCCAGGCCATTGCGGGTCTGGATGCGCACCGAGCCGCCCAGCGAGCCTTCCACCATGTCGGCGGTCGAGCCCTTGACCACGTCCACGCTCTTGATCAGGTCGGACGACAACTGGCGCATTTCCACGCCGCGCCCGCCGGCGCCGTCGGCGCCGGCCGTGATCCCGCCCAGCATGTCGGTGCCGCCGGCCTGCTGCACGCCCTGGCCGTCCAGTTCCACGCGGGTCAGTTCCGGGCCGTTGCCGCGGATGGACACGCTGATGCCTTCGCCGAACACGCCGCGGTCCACCGCCACGCCGGCCACGCGCGAGATGGCGTCCGCCACGTTACGGTCGGGGAAGGCGCCCACGTCCTCGGCAATGATGGAGTCCTGGGCCGTGTCGGCATTCTTCTTCTTGGTGATGGCTGATTGCTGCGAGGCGCGCGCGCCCACCACCAGCACCTTGGCCACTTCTTCCTGGGCTGCCTCCCTGGCGTCGGCGTTGTGGGCGGTCTGCACGGCGGCCTGCTGGGCGTGGGCGCCGCCGGCCACCAGGGAAGCCAGGGCCATGGCCACGGCCTGGGTCATGTGTTTGGTGCGGAGTGCGTTTTTGGAATACGGTTGCATAAGTCTCGTCCTGGGTTGGAATAATTATGTGAGCAAGAAAAACGGGCAAGCAGCGGCCCGCACCGGCGTCCAGGCGGGATCCGGCGGTCAGTGGGCGCTACGGGAAGGGCGGCTCAGCTCAAGTGGCGCAGGCGGGATACGCGATAGGTCTCATCTCTCTCTCCAATGGTTGATTTGCAGAACTATGGTGTCCTGTCGCCCGTATGACGTCCGGAGTCTTCAATTTCCTGAAGAAACCGGGAAGTAATCAAGAAATTGACCGGTTTGCCGGCTGCAGCCGGTCTCGGCGGGCGTTGTTCTGCCGTTATACTCAAGCAATGAAACCTGAAGTCGTCGACTGGGTCACCACCCATTTCCTGCCGTTCGAGGCCAGGCTGCGCCTGATGCTCAAGCGCGTCTGCGCCAGCGCGGCCGAGGTGGACGACGTGGTGCAGGAGGTGTATTACAAGGTGCTGCAACTCGATGGCGTCGGCCATATCCAGGAACCGCATGCCTTCCTGGTGCGCACCGCCAAGAACGTGGTCACCGACCGCATGCGGCGCGACGCCATCGTCAGCATCGAGGCCATGGCCAACCTGGAGGAGCTGCACGTCGAGGATGCCGCGCCCAGCCCGGAGCGCATCGCGCTGGTGCGCGAGGACTTGCGCTGGCTGTCGTCGCTGATCGAGCGGTTGCCGGAGCGCTGCAAGGCCGTGTTCCAGGCGCGCCGCGTGTATGGCATGTCGCAGCATGAAACGGTGGCCAGCCTGAATATCCCCGAGAGCGCGGTGGAATACGAGACCATGCGCGGTTCCAGGCTGCTGTCGGAAATGATCGCCGCCGAGGGCGGGTTCGAAGAATATGGCGCCGCGCCCGCGCGCGCCGCCAGGATAGGTGTGAAGAAGCATGCCAACGATTGACGAATCAGCCACCGCATGGGTGCTGCGCAGCCTGGGCCGTGAACTGAGCGCACAGGAGCAGCGCGATCTCGACGCCTGGCGCCAGGCCGACATCCGCCACCAGGGCGCCTACCTGCGCGCCACCGCGATCCAGCACGGCTTGCGGCGCCTGGGCGCCGGCCAGCCTGCCGCACTGCGTCCCGAAGGTGCGCCAGCACGCGGGGCACGGCAAACCATGCCGGTAGCGGCAGTCGCGGCGCAGCCGGCGCCGTTAGTGGAAGTCACGCCGGTGGCGCCGCAGCCCGGCCAGGTGGCGCCAGCGCGCCGCCTGTCGCGGCGCGCCTGGGCGTCCCTGGGCGGACTGGCGGCCGGCATCGCGGCACTGGGGCTGGCCCTGCCCATGCTGACCGCCACGCCCGGGCATGCCGAATTTCGCACCGTGCAGGGCGAGCTGCGCAAGGTGCCCCTGCCGGACCAGTCCATCGCCAGTATCAACAGCGGCAGCCGGATGGAGCTCAAGTACACGGACGATACCCGCGCCGTGGTGCTGGACCAGGGCGAAGCCTGGTTCGAGGTGGCAAGGAACAAGGCCCGGCCCTTCATCGTGGAGGCGGGCGACGTGCGGGCGCGCGCGGTGGGCACCGCGTTCTCGGTGCGGCGATTGTCGCGCGGCGCCGAGGTGCTGGTCACCGAGGGCACGGTGGAGGTGTGGTCGGTACGCGGCGGCGAACACCGGCGCATCTCGGCCGGCGAGAGCGCCTACCTGTCCGGCGCCGCCGAGGCGGTATCGGTCAGCCGCCAGCCCAGGGAAGTGGCGCGCAAGCTGGCCTGGCGCGAGGGCAAGCTGGTGTTCGTCGACCAGACCCTGCGCGACGCCGTGGCCGACTTCAACCGCTACAGCGTGAAAAAGATCGTGATTGCCGATCCGGCCCTGCTGGAGCGCAAATTCGTCGGCCAATATCCGGTGGCCGCGCCCGAGGATTTCGCGCACGATGTCAGCGCCTACCTGGGCGTGCCCCTGCAAATCAGCGCCGACCGCATCGTGATCGGAGCCGCGCGCGGCCGGCAGCCGGCCGGCTGAGATGGCGCCCGGGTTGCGCATGCGCCATGCCGCCGCCTTGGCGGCGCTGCTGCTGGCCCTGGGCGCCCGGGCCCAGGAGGCTGCCAGGACGTTTGATATCCCGGCCGGGCCGGCTGCCGCCGCCATCGCCGATTTCGCGCGCCAGGCGGGCGTCAACGTGCTGGCCTCGTCGGACAGCCTGGGGCAGGTGCGCACCAACCAGGTCCAGGGGGCGCTGGGCGTGGAGGAGGCGCTGCGCCGCCTGCTGGCCGGCACCCCGCTGAGCAGCCGTATCAACAGCAATGGCGCCGTGTTCATCATGATGGCGCCCGCCGCTGCCGCGCCGCCCGCCGTAGCCGCGCCGCAGCACACTGAAGCGCAAGCCCGGGCCGAGGCCGCCGCCGAGGGCGCGGTACTGGACCCCGATCCCTGGCGCGTGGTGATCGTGGGCGCGCGCCTGGCCGAGCAGACCTCCATCGAGCGCAAGAAATATGCGGCCACGGCGCGCGATTCCATCGTGGCCGACGACGTCGGCACTTTCCCGGACCGCAACGTGGCCGAGGCAATCTCCCGCATCGCCGGTGTCACCATGAGCCGCAATGACTTTGGCGAGGGCGAAACCGTCTCGGTGCGCGGCAACGGGCCGGAATTGACCCGGGTGGAAATCGATGGCATGGCGGTCAGCTCGCCGGGCGGCACCGACCTGGTGGGCGGCGGCGGCGGGCGCGGCGTCGAGCTGCGCGAGTTGCCGTCCGACCTGATCGCCAGCGTGGACGTGGTCAAGGGCGCCACCGCCGACATGACCGAAGGCTCGCTGGGCGGGGCCATCATCATCAAGACCCGCACCGGCCTCGATTTCAGCAAGCGCACCATCGTCCTGCGCAGCGCCAGCCAGTACAACACCGTCAACCGCAGCTGGTCGCCCAACCTCAACCTGATCTTCGCCGACCAGCTGGCCGATGGCAGGCTGGGCCTGGTGGCAAACCTGTCGCGGGTGCACTATTACAATGAGTCGCACCGCCAGAACGTGTCCGGCTACACGCGCGATATCGACTTCGACAACTCGCCCGACAAGACCTTTGCCCTGAATCCGGCCGCGCTGCGCGAGTCCACCGTGCGCAACGCGGCCGGCGCGCTGCTGGCGCGCGAGCCGGTGCGGGTGATAGGCGGCAGCGCCGCCAGCCCGCTGTTCCGGTCCCTGTCGCCGCTGGAAATCGCCGAGCGCTCCTACCAGGCGCGCAGCAAGACCGATTGCTACGCCGCCTTCCCGGCGTACACGGCGGCCCAGCTGCCCGGCCTGGGCGCCAGCCAGCAGCGCGACGCCCAGCTGAGCCGCATCAACGAGCGCCTGTCCTGCCTCAGGCAATGGGCCGACTATGTGCCCGGGCTGTCGCGCTACTGGATACGCAGCCAGGACGATGCGCGCAGCAACGCCGACCTGCGGCTGGACTTCAAGGTCAACCGCAGCCTGAGCGTGTACGCCAAGTTCGGCGCCGGCAGCCGGCGGGTGGAAGACCAGGATAACCGCCTCGGCCTGGCGCAGCCGGCCATCGCCGCCGATGCGGCCATGTTCAGCGATACCCCCGGCACGCCGCTGTCGCCATCCGTGCGCAGCGTGACGGCGCTGGGCGCGGCCAGCGGCTACTACCTGTGGCCGGGCATGGGCGCGTCCGTCAACGCGCCGGGCGGCGCCATGGCCGATGGCATCGCCTCGACCATCGTGCCCGGCAGCGTGAGCGTGGACAGCGCCCACCATGTCACGGATTTCGTCACCTCCGGCGGCGACATGGGCAACGACGTCACGCTCTCCACCATGGAGAGCCGCGCCCGTAGCAGCCAGTTCGGCGGGCGCTGGCGCTCCGGCGCCCTGCATGTCGATGTGCTGTATGGTAGAACGCGCGGCGACTTCCTGCGCTATGGCGTGCGCGGCGGCGCGGCCACCCGTTCCGGCCGGGTGCGGGCCACGCTCGGCGGCCAGGGCATCTGGCATTACCAGCCATTGGACGGCGAGGGCGGCACCCTGCTGGGCGACCCGTCCAGGCTGCTGGGCATGAACGTGGATCCCGCCACCGGCCGCCTGGTGAGCGTCCCTTCCGTGCTGCGCACCGAGAACCTGCGCGCCACCGAGACCGGCGAGGACCTGTTCAAGGCCGATTTCAGCTACGGCCTGGGCGACATGCTGCCTTTGCTCAAGCGCGTGAAGTGGGGCGCCAGCCGGCGCGCCTATGTGAACAGCACCTGGTACGGCGGCGGCTATGAATACCAGAGCGCGGCGCCCGGCCGCGAGGCCGTCACGGTGCCCACGGCGAACATGCGCAGCACCCTGCAGGCCTGTGAGAATACCCCGGCCACCGTGGTGCCCTGCGCCTACGGCGTGGTCAACACCATCAACCCGCGCTTCCCCCATGACGAGAACATCGTCGTCACGCGCCAGCAATATGTGGACCTGCTGGGCAGCGCCATGGTGCGCCAGACCAATCCCCTGTTCAACGGCTCCTCGCTGGGCGGCGGCGCCGTCACCGGCTGGAACTACCTCGACCTGCAGCGCTTTTTTGCCGGCGCGGGTCTGGACGGCGTCGATACCGTCTGCCTGAAGGAATGCGTGGGCAGCGATGGACGGGTCTACGCGCAGCCCAACGACAAGGCCACCGAGCAGGTCACGGCCGGCTACGTCTCCACCGATTTTGCGCTGCCACTGGGCATGGACATCAACGGCAACTTCGGCTGGCGCTATGTGCACACCCGGGCCGCCGGGCAGGGCTTGCTGACCTTTGCCGCCATCAGCGGCAACAGCACCACCAGCCTGACCCGCAACACCGAATTCAAGGGCAGCAGCACCGACCTGATGCCGGTCCTGAACCTGGCCGCCTGGCTGGCGCCCAATGAGCTGGTGTTCCGCTACAACCGCGCCAAATCCATCGCCCGGCCCGCTATCGCCAGCATGATTTCATCCGGCGTGACCTGCACCTACAACGCCAACCTGACGCCGGGGCAGGGCGAGTACCGCCCGGACGATCCAGCCATGCCGGACCAGGCCTGCAACGGCATCGTGGGCAATCCCTCGCTCAAGCCGCGCACCAATATCAACCAGAATTTTTCGCTGGAATGGTATGCCAACCGCGATTCCATGCTGTCGGCCACCTGGTTCCACTACAAGGGCATTGTCGGCGAAGTGGTGCCGCAGAACGTCAGCAATATGCGTCCGTTCGAGGGCACCGGGCTGCGCGATCCCGCCACCGGCCGTCCGCTGTCGGAGCTGCAGTACAGCTACCGCATGTATGTGAATGGCGACCCGTACACCAGCAGCGGGATGGAATTGAGCGGCAAGACCGCGTTCAGCAGGCTGCCCTGGCTGCTGCGCCACACCGGCGCCAGCGCCAGCTACACCAGGCTGCGCTCCCAGCCCAACGGTTCGCGCGTGTTCGAGCAGATGACGGGCGACGAACTGCCGGTGCGCGGCCAGGCGCGGCATTCCTGGAACCTGTCGCTGTGGTACGACGACGGCGCGCTGAACATGCGGGCCGCCGTACAGGCCAGCACCTCGACCTTTGCCGCGTTTTCCAGCTCGGGCTACAACCTGCCGGTGAACCAGTATGTGGGCAACATCAATCTTCCCTACCAGCCCGGTCTGCCGGTGTTCATCGACGCCTACCGCTACGTCGATGCGCGCATCGGCTACAAATTCAGGAACGGCATCGAGCTGTTCATCGAAGGCCGCAACCTGAACAACTACACCAACAGCGCCTCCAGCGGTCCCTATGGCGCGTTTGCCGACGTACCGGCCTATAGCAGCATGGCCTACGGCGGCAAACGCTTCCTGCTGGGGATGGTGATACGCAATTAAGGCGATATCAGGCTAGAGCGAACGCAGGAAAGCCAATAAGGCGTCGCGCTCGCTGCCGGACAGCTTTTCGAAGCGCTGGCGCGACTTGTCGGCCTCGCCCGCATGCCACATGATGGCCTCGGTCAGGTTGCGGGCGCGGCCGTCGTGCAGGTAGCCTGCCTTGCCGCTGTCGCCCATCACCTTGTCGGTGTAGCCCAGGCCCCACAGCGGCGCGGTGCGCCACATATTGCCCTTGGCCTGGCCCTCCACCAGTCCGTCCGCCAGGCCGGCGCCCATGTCGTGCAGCAGCAGGTCGGTGTAAGGGTGGATGGTCTGGTTGCGCAGCTCGGCGAACAGGTGGCCGGAGCCGGTTTTCATCTCCGCCGTATGGCAGGCCGTGCAGCGCATGCCCTGGAACAGCCTGGCGCCGGCAGCCACCTGCACAGCGTCCACCCTATGCTCGTCCAGCGGCGCCACGCCCTTGGGGAAACCGCTGGGCAGGCTGCGCTGGGCCGGCACCGCCACCAGCGCCAGGTAGCGCGCAATGGCTTGCAGGTCGTCCTCGCTGATGCCCTTCTGGGCCGTGGCGCTGGCGCAGCCGGCCGGGTCGGTGTTGCAGCTGCGGTTGCGGTATACCGGCGAAGTCACCGCCATGTCCTGCAGCAGGGCGGCAGCAGCCTGGTGGCGCAGGCTGGCCTTGGACGCCTTCCAGCCGAAGCGGCCCAGGCGCACCGCGCCGCTCTCCGGATCGAACACGAAATTGGCCACGCCCTTGACGCCATCCACGTCCGGTGTGGCGTTGGCGCGCGCCAGGATGTCGGCTTCCGGCACCGCCTCCAGCAGGCCGGTGCCTATCATGGGCTGGGCCGCGCGCAGCGAGGCCAGGTCCGGCGCCGCCCCCTCGAAGGCCAGGGTGGGCTTGCGCAGCTCGACCACGGTGCCGTCGCCCAGCTTGGCGCTGCTGGTGCTGAAGCCGCCCACGCGCACGCCGGTGCCCCAGTTCTGCGGCGCGCCGGAAGGCGAGATGGCGTTCATCTGCACCGCGCCGCCATATAGCGGGTGCGGCAGCTGCTGGCTGGCGGCGTTGACGGCGGCGACGCGCACCGACATGCTGTCCAGGCGCTGGTTGACGGCGGCAGGCGCCGGGCTGCGGCCATTGTTGACGTGGCAGGCGATGCAGGCCGACTGGTTGAAGCGCGGCCCCTGCAGGCCCACGGCCGCCGCATAGCGGTCGTTGCCGGGCTCGTTGTGGTCGCCGGTAGTGAAGTTGGTGTGCACCAGGCGCCGCCCCTCGACGAAGCGCTGCATGTTCTGCATGCCGACGTTGTTCTGCGGTTGCTGGAACATGAACAGGGCGTTGTCCGAGTAGTTGTACGACACCGAGCCATCGCCGCCGGACAGCGTCTCGGCCGGCAGCGGCACGGAATTGAGTCGCGGCTGCACGCCATACCAGGGCCGCAGCCCCTTGCCCACCACGTACACCCACTCGTAGGAATAGTAGCGGATGCCGCCATTGTCGCCTTTGGCCTGCATGGCCTCGGTGGTGGAGAAGAACGAGGGCGACACTTCGATGATGTCGCCCGCCACCAGTGGCCGCGCCTTGACGTCGGTGCCGTTGGGGAAGCCGTTGGCGTCCAGGCCTGCGTGCCCAGGATACTCCTTGATCTGCAGGGTGCAGGCGCCGTTGATACCGGTGGCGCTGGCCAGTTTGCCGTTGGCGGGATAGGCCACCGGCTTGCAGATATTGATGCTGCGGTCCACCAGCTCGCCGGGCGCCATCCAGCCGTAGCCGGTCACGCCGGGACGGTCGTAGCCGCGGAAGAAGGCCACGCCGCCGGGCAGGAAGTCGACCGGGTTGTACTGGTTGACGATCAGCGTGGGCCGGGTCACGCCCGGCACATTGCTGTTGTCGATGATCTCGAAGCCCCAGGTGCGGTTCTTGAAGTATTGCGGCACGAAGGTGAGGTAGTTGCCCGGCCCCTTGTCCACGGCCAGGCCGGTGGCCGGATCGACGGTCTCGTTGGGGCCGTAGCCGATCTCGTTCCAGTCCTCGCCCCGTTCGCGCCCGTGGCGGGCCAGGCCGCGTGCGCCGAAGCGCGTCACCAGGGCGCCGTTGGGCAGCGTGAATTGCAGGGTTTCCAGCGGCTCGGCAGCCGAGGGCAGGGGTGTCCAGCCGGCGCCGCTGGCCGGGAACCTGGGCGCCGAGGTGGGCGCGGCGGCCAGGGTGTTGTCGCTGCCCGGCGACTTGAATTCCGCCTCGAACAGCGAATAGCCATACTGCGTGGCGCGCGCCACGCCCTGCAGGCGCAGGTAGCGGGCGTTGATGTTCAGGTTGAAGAATTCCTCCGTGCCGCCGTGGCCGTTGCTGACGTAGCGGACCTGGCTCCAGTTCTTGCCGTCATCCGACACCTGCAGCGCATATTCCTTGCCATAGGCGTTTTCCCATACCAGTTTCAGGTAGCCGACCGGCGTCCTGGCGCCAAAGTCGAACTGTATCCAGGCGCCGTCCTCATGGGCGCTGCCCCAGCGGGTCGTGGACTTGCCATCGATGGCCATGGCGGCGCTCATGGCGGCGTTCTCGACGGCCGAGGAGGTGGCGGCGGCGGGCTTGATGGCAACCCCGGGCTTGCTCAGGTCCACTGGCAGCGGTTCGGGCGTGGGTTCCGGGGGCGTGGTCACCGGCGTGCCGGAAAAGGCCTGGATCTCGAAGATGGAATAACCATACTGGCTGGAGCGCTTGACGCCCTGCATGCGCAGGTAGCGGCCCTGGCCGGCCAGTCCGCTCCAGTCCTCGCTGCCGCCCTGGCTGCTGTCCACCGTCTTGATGGTGGTCCAGCGGCTGCCGTCGTCCGACACTTGCAACTGGTACTGGCTGGCGTGTGCATTTTCCCAGTCGATGCGGACGCGGTTGATGGCGACGGTCTTGCCGTAGTCCAGGGTCAGCGACTGGTCGTCGGAAAAGCCGCTGCTCCAGCGGGTGGCGTCGTTGTGGTCGATGGCGGCGGCGGCGGACAGGTCGCCCCGTTCCGCTCCGGTGGCGCTGGCGGCCACCGGCGTCAAGGCGGCTTCGTTGGCGTCGCCAGCGGCGCTGGCAGCCCCCATCAGGACCCGGTTGGCAGGCGTGCTGCCGTTTTCCACGCTGCCGCCGCAGGCGGACAGCATCATGGCCAGCAAAGCGGGAAGGCCTGCGGCCGCCCGGCGGCGCCGGTATGGCTTGTCGTTCATATCTACCCCTGGTGTGAGTTTTAGGCGGGAAAGCTTTCCATCCAAGAGCGACGCCATGCTCTCGGATGCAAACTACTCGATTAATGATTTCCGTGTGGAAACTTTGCCTAGACTATCGCGGGGCGTTTGACATGTCAAGCCGGAAACATGCTGACTACGCAGTCAGCGTGCATGGGGCGGCAAGCGCCGCCAGGACCACGGCCTGGTCAGCTGTAGCGGTCCAGGTATTGGTACAACAACTGCTCGACCAATTTTTCATAGTTGGCCAGCTCGGCCGGCCCATCCGGGGTCTGCCAATCGGTCAGCCAGACCACGTTTTCGCCCAGGGGAAGTTCCAGTTGGCCGATCGCGTGCTGCTGCACGTCGTAGGGACAGGCGATGCCCCAGTAGAAATCGCGCCGGTAGCCGCGCCGCAGGTTGCCCAGGCCAAAATCGACCAGCACCTTGTCCTCGATGATGCAGACGGCATGGCCTTCGATTTGCCCAGGCTTGGCGTGACCGGGCCCGCCCAGGCTGAAAAGGCGGCCTTCGGCCGAGACCCTGACATGGCAGGATTCCACCCGCGCCTGGAAGCCCTTGGCCTGGGCCACGCGCCGCACCAGGGAAGCCATCAAAAAGCATACGCCACCGAAATTGTGCAGGTAGACCCAGCCGAGGTCGTGGAAGTGGTCGTACATTTCCGTGACCAGCTGCTGCAGGCGCGGATCGTCAACCTGGACCAGTAACTGCCGCTCACGCAAATCCTTGCGCAGAATGAAAACACTTTCACATTTGGATTGATATTGCTTGAGCAGTTCGACAAACCGGTCGGTCGGCAGCAATGCGCCGTCCTGCTGGACCATCAATCCGGCCCGGATCATGGATGAGAGGTGCTCACGGACGTCTTCCGCCAGGTAGGGGAGTTCGCTTGTCAGCGTCGCCAGTCCCAGTGGACGGCCGGAGAAGAAATCGCTACCGATTTTCAGGAACAAATCGTATCCCACCGTGGAGGCCGCGGATGGTATTTCATGGACCACCCAGTTGCGTACTTCGGCAACGCCCTGTAACAGCGAAGGAACACGCTGGATTTGCATAAGACCTCTCTTGTATAGCGGAAATATTTAACAGTTTGCCTGTTCAGGGGGGCTAAATTCAAGCGTAGTTTTACTGATAATGGTTAGTGACATGTTCTAAGTGTAATTGATTGTAAGCACGCTTGTGCTGATTGCCGTCTGTCTATGGCTGATTGTAATGTGATTTTGATTGAGTGCAAACCGACTTTTGTCGGATGTTCCAGTTTGCAAGAATAGTTATTTAACAAGAATGTTACATGGGAGGCACGGAGCTGGAGGCGCCGGCAGGAAGGAAGATTGGCTAATTCGGTGAACCTTTAGTGCGATAGCCGCACATTATATTTCTCGGCCCCCATTTTTGCTTGCGCGTGTGTATGCGTGTATTACATAATACGTATTACGTAATTAATTGGGGTGGTGTAATGGCCAGAACAGGACTGGAAAAACAAGAAGTGCAACGCGCGCGCGATAGCTTGCTGGCGCGGCAGCAATACCCGTCAGTGGACGCCGTGCGGGCGGAATTGGGCAATACGGGTTCTAAAAGTACCATACACCGTTATCTCAAGGAGCTGGAGACGGAGTCCGGCAGCCAGGCGGACCGGAGCGTCGCCATTGGCGACGCCCTGCAAGACCTGGTGGCGCGCCTGTCAGCCCGATTGATGGAAGAAGCTGATACCCGTGCCGCCGAGGCTGAGGCTGTTTGCGAGACCAGGATGGCCGAGGCGCAAGCCAGGCTATCTGCCGCCGAGGCGCGCATGGGAGAGCTGCAATCGGCGCTGGCAAGCGAACGGGCGGCGCATGAGGCGAGCAAAAAGGCGCTACAGAGCGCCACCATCGCGCGACACACTGCCGAACAGCAGGTGGCCGATTTGCGCGAACGGCTGGCGGAGAACGATGAGCTGCGCCGCAAGCAGCAGCAGGCCCTGGCCGCCAGGGAGGTGGAAGCCGGCAAGCTGAACCAGGAATGCGCGCGCCTGGCGTCGGAAACTGCGCACGCCAAGCAGGCCCTCTATGAACAGCTGAGCTTGCGCCGCCAGCAGGAGGAAAAGCTGGAGCAGCTGCGCATGCGACAGCAGCACGCGGCCGATGCCGAACGACAGCTGGTGTCCAGGATGGCTGAACTGGCATTGCTGACGGAGCGCCTGGCGGAGGCCGAGGCGGCCGGACTGGCCGCCCAGCAGCGCATCCGCGAACTAGAGCTGGCGCTGGACAAGGCGGAGGCGAGGGCGCAGGTGCAAGAGGGCGTCGCTGCCCAGGTGCGAAGCTATCTTGAGGCCCTGAACCTGCCGCCGTCAGCGCGGGAAAAGCCCTGACCCAGGGCGCTGGCGAGACCAGCCTGCACGCTGCGGCGCGGTGGGATATCATCGGCCTCTCTTTAGGAGAATTTCATGACTGAACAAATCCAATACGTTCCGCCGGAAGTGTGGACTCCGCCAGTGGCCTCCGGCGGCATTTTCGCCAGCATTAACCGCCCCGTGGCGGGCGCCACGCACATGCTGGAACTGCCGCTGGGCAAACACCCGCTGCAGCTTTATTCGCTGGGCACGCCGAACGGAGTGAAAGTCACGATCATGCTGGAGGAGTTGCTGGCGCTGGGCCATGCGGGCGCGGAATATGACGCTTGGCTGATCAAGATCAGCGAGGGCGCGCAATTTTCCAGCGGCTTTGTCGATATCAATCCAAATTCGAAGATACCGGCGCTGGTGGACCATAGCGCCGAAAAACCAGTGCGCGTGTTTGAGTCCGGCTCCATCCTGGTCTATCTGGCCGAGAAATTCGGCGCGTTTTTACCCAAGGATATTGCGAAGCGCACTGAAACGCTGAATTGGCTATTCTGGCAAATGGGCGCCACGCCATTCGTGGGCGGTGGATTCGGCCATTTTTATGCTTACGCACCGGAGAAACTCCAATATCCGATCGACCGCTATGCCATGGAAACCAAACGCCAGCTGGATGTATTGGACAGGCAGTTGGCGCAGCATCGCTACGTGGCCGGCGACGAATATTCCATTGCCGACATGGCGATATGGCCCTGGTATGGCGGACTGGTATTGGGACAGTTATACGGCGCGGGTCGATTCCTGGCCGTGCACGAATATCAGAACGTGCGCCGCTGGGCCGATGAGATCGCGGCACGTCCTGCGGTGATACGCGGGCGCAAAGTCAACCGCACCTTCGGCGACGCCAAGGAACAGGTGCACGAGCGGCACGCGGCCGCTGATCTCGACTGAGCCGCGCCCGCGCCAGGAATTGCCATGATCAAGCCAATTATTGGTGCGGGGAGGGCGTCTACGCGGGGGAGTAGCGCTGGCCGCGCAGGACCAGCATGCCTTTCCGGTAGAGGCCAGCAACCAGATCCTTCAGCAGATCCAGCCGTTGTTCCGTCCGGTTTTGCCATCCCTGCGATGGTGCAAACGTATCAAAAAGAAGCTCTGCAAGTTCGTCTTTCTTCGCGCCGCCTGGAGATTTTTTTGTGATGGCTCGCAGGGCGATAAAGTCAGTGCCCTGAACGTTAAAAATCTTGTCATCCAGGTAGCGCCTGTGGATGCGTACCGTCTCACCAGGTCGGGAGCACGCGGTGGCGCAATTGCTTGCAAATTCGGTCGCCAAGGCATCGATATAGATAGAGCCGGATGACATCTCTTCGATGCAATTGCGGATACGTGCTTTGTGCCCCATGGTCGAGCGGTCAGGAAGTACGCCCGTCAGCAATTGAATGAAACTGACCGCGACCGCATACAGGTCTACACCGGGGCGCGCCACCATTTTGCCTGAGCTATAGGCGGGAGTGTAGGCCGACAGAATATTGCCGTGTTCAGTACTGATACCCATGTCGAGAATTTTTACCAGGCTTTCTGGCGGTGACATGCGGAACACTGTGCCGTGCCGCCTTTTTGGCGCGAGGAGAATAAACAGGTTATCTGGTTTGATATCGGCATGAACATAGCGCCCGGTTCGGCTGTACGGACGCCCATGGATTTGCGCCAATCCGGACAGCAGGCTACGCGCGATCTCGAAACAGTCAAGATAATGCTGGATGTCGCCGCGCTTGAATTTGTGCGCGTCGATGAAATGGCTGATGGAGACCCAGGGCATTTCAAGCAGTTCCATAGCGTACGCATTCCAGCCTTCATCCGAACGGAAATAATCAAAGACCCGGACGGTCTGGCCTTCGATGTCGCGGCAGAGCTGCAATTCATCCGACATATCATGGTCGCTGAACTTTATCGCCACTTCACGGCCTAGCCAATTATCACGCGCGCGCCAGACAGCGCCAAAACCGCTGGGCTGCCCGATGGGCCCTTGGCCGAGCAGCCGGTAGCGTTCTGCAACGAGAGGAAAGAGTTGGCCTATCCGGGCCCGGGTCAGTTCACTTGCTGCATTCGTCATCTTGGTCGTGGTGAATGTTGCGCCTACGGCGAGGTGCTTCCATGATAATGCAATGTTGCGTTAAGGAAAATCTATATTTGTGCGCAAACAAACACTGCGGTTCAAATTCGCATAATACGTATTATGTCAAATAAAGGATCTGCATGCATCATGGTGCTCCAGCAGCGCACCACCCCGGGTTCCGCTACAGCGTGCCCGTCCGCACTAGCCAGGCAGACAGGCATTCACGGTGAAAGAATGTTTTTCCCAGTAACGGAGGCCATGATTTCGTCATGCCGTTCATTGTCGGTCTTGTGCAGGTAGGCCGCCGTGGTGGCGATATTGGCGTGCCCGGCCGTCTCTTGCAGCGTCTTGAGCTGGACGCCGTTGTTGGCGTGGTTGGTCAGCATGCTGTGCCGCAGCCAGTGTGCGGAAGCCTGGCGCAAGGTGGCCGCCATGTCGATATCGCCCAGGGCCGCGGCGGCGTCGGCAGCGGCCGCGAATATCGCCTTGACGGCGTCGGACGCCGCTTCGTCCGTGATGCGCACCAAGCCCGGGCCGCGGCTGGACAGCACCAACGGCGTGTCGTCGCTGCGCGTAGTGTGCGGCAGCAAGCCATAGGCGCTGCGATAGGCGCGGAATGCGGCCAGCATCTCGGGCGGAACCGGTAAGCGGCGCGGCTTGTTGCCTTTGCCTAGCACGTCCAGCCAACAGCGGCCGTTACCATCGCCATAAATCGCGCCCATGCTGGCGCTCACGATCTCGTTCAGGCGGGCGCCGGTATGTGCGTAAGCCACCAGCAGGAAGCGGTCGCGCGCACGCCGGCGCATGGACGCTTGGGTGGGAGCCGGCCGGCTGTCCACCGTGCGCAAGGCCAGGCCGATGGCGTCCTGCGTCAGATAGCGTGTGATGCGGCTGGCCGTGGGCGTGCGGATGTTGCGCACCAGCGCGCCGGCATCGCGCCTCAGATAGCCGGTCTGCTCGGCGTACGCGAACAATCCCTTGACGGCAATCATGGCCTGACGCCGGCTGGCGTCCGACAGCGGCCCGCTGAACGGCCGGTAGCGTGCATCGCTGCGCGGCCATTTGGTTTTGGAGATCCAATCCTGCGGCGGCGACTTGAGGAATTCCTTGTAGGCGTTGAGATCGGCCACACCCAGCTGGCGCAGGCTCTTCCCTGCTTCCTCCCGGCACCAGGTCAGGAAGCGGAACAGCTCTTTTTGCGTGTTGGCCATGGAGCCGGGCCCCAGTTCACCGTGGCTGATGTATTCCCTGGCGATCTCGCTGTCGGTGCGCGCATCGGTCAGCGCATCGTCCGGTATGTCGCGCCAGTCGGGCTGCTGGCGCAAACCCAGGGCGTCGCCCCGGCTGCCCGGCAGCGGTTGCAAGTCTATCGGCATGAATTTTGACATGCGGCTATTATACAGTATTTCATACAGTACTAAAATCGACAATATAATTGGTATTGTCGATTAAATGTCACGCCTCAAACGTAAATATCAGCTGCACGAATCTGCGGCGTTCGCTTGCTTACCCAGTGTGAAATCCACCAACCCACGTAGCGATTCTTAGCAGACCGCAAGCATTGATTGATGGCGGTAATTTCGCTCTGCTACTCTTGTTTTAATCTCTCCCATCCATGCATTGAGCAATGAAGAAAAGCTTACCCCGTAGTTGCGGGGGCGTCCTGGCGCTGGCCCTGCTGGCCGCCTGCCAAAGCGCTCCCACCGCTACCGACCTGCCCCCGGACCCGGCCTGGTTGGCCGACCTGGGCAACGGCAGCTACAAGAACCCGGTGCTGCACGCGGACTATTCGGACCCGGACGCGATCCGGGTCGGCGACACCTATTACATGACCTCCTCCAGTTTCAACAGCGCACCCGGGCTGCCCCTGCTGCAATCGAAAGACCTGGTGAACTGGCAGCTGGTCGGCCACGCCCTGCCCGCTCTGGTCCCGGCCGAGCGCTACGCCGTCCCGCGCCTGGGCGATGGCGTATGGGCGCCCTGTTTGCGCCACCACGACGGCAAATTCTGGATCTTCTACCCCGACCCAGACCTGGGCATCTACGTCACCACCGCCGAGCGCTTCAGCGGGCCATGGAGCGAACCCCGCCTGCTCCTGCCCGGCAAAGGCATCATCGACCCCACCCCGCTGTGGGACCACGACGGCAAAGCCTATCTGCTGCACGCCTGGGCCAAGAGCCGGGCCGGCATCAACAATGTGCTGACCCTGCGCCGCATGGCGCCGGACGCCAGCCGGCTGCTCGATGATGCAGGCGAAGTCATCATCGACGGTAACAATATCCCCAACTACCGCACCCTGGAAGGCCCCAAGTTCTACCAGCACGATGGCTGGTACTACGTGTTCGCGCCAGCCGGCGGCGTGGAGGAAGGCTGGCAGGCCGTGTTCCGCTCGCGCAGGATAGATGGCCCCTACGAGGTGCGCACCGTCATGGACCAGGGCAAGACCCCCATCAACGGCCCGCACCAGGGCGCCTGGGTGCGGGCCCAGGATGGCAAGGACTGGTTCCTGCATTTCCAGGACAAGGGGGCGTACGGCCGCGTGGTCCACCTGCAGCCCATGCGCTGGGCTGACGGCTGGCCCGTGATCGGAGAGGACAGCGCCGTGCCGGGCGTGGGTCAGCCGGTGCTGAGCTACAAAAAGCCGGTGGCCGGCGCCGCCATCCAGGCGCCGCCCACCTCCGACGAATTCGACGGCCCGGAACTCGGCCTGCAGTGGCAGTGGAACGCCAACAGCCAGCCCGGCTGGTACTCCCTCAGCGAGCGCCCTGGCGCGCTGCGCCTGCACACCCAGCCCGCGCCGGAGGCCGCGGCCTATGTGCGGGCCGCGCCCTCCATCCTGGCGCAGAAGTTCCCCGCGCCCGAATTCGTCGTCAACACCAAGATCGAACTCCATGGCGCCCAGGATGGCGACCGCGCCGGCCTGATCGCCAACGGCATGCAGTACGCCTGGCTGGGACTGCGCAAGCGCGGGGGCGCGCAGCAGCTGGTGTACACCACCTGCACGCCAGCCAAGCCGCACTGCACCGAGAGCACCTTCGTGCTGCAGTCCTCGGCGCCCTCCTCGCTTTACCTGCGGCTGCGGGTGTCCGCCGGGGCCGTGGTGCGCTTCGCGTACAGCACGGACGGCGTCAGCTATACGGAGGCGCCCGGCCCGTTCACGGTCAGCAAGGGCCGCTGGGTCGGGGCCCAGGTCGGATTGTTCAGCATTTCGGAGCAGGACGGCGAGCGCGCCTCCAGCCTGGATGTCGATTATTTCCGCGTTACCGCGCACTGAGCCGGCAAGCGCGGCCATTCCCCACACGGAGCAAGCATGTATATCGGTATTGACCTGGGCACCTCGGAAGTCAAGGTGCTGTTGATGAATGACGAGGGCCAGGTGCTGGCGACGGCCGGCGCGCCGCTGGCCATCTCGCGCCCCCGGCCGCAATGGTCGGAGCAGGACCCGGCGCATTGGTGGGCGGCCGCCAACCAGGCCATGGGCGAACTGCGCGCCCGCCATCGCGCGGCGCTGGGCGCGGTGCGGGCCATCGGCCTGTCCGGCCAGATGCACGGCGCCACGCTGCTGGACAGCGCGGGCCGCGTGCTGCGCCCAGCCATCCTGTGGAACGACGGCCGCAGCGAAGCGGAATGCGCCGAACTGCTGCGGCGCGAGCCGCGCCTGCCGGAAATCGCCGCCAACCTGGCCATGCCCGGCTTCACGGCGCCCAAGCTGCTGTGGGTCGCCAGGCATGAGCCGGAGATTTTCCAGCAGGTGGCCAGCGTGCTGCTGCCCAAGGATTACCTGCGCTTCCTGATGACCGGCGAGCAGGTGTCCGAGATGTCGGACGCCGCCGGCACCCTGTGGCTGGACGTGGCGGCGCGCGACTGGTCGGACGCCCTGCTGCAGGCCAGCGGCCTGTCGCGCGCCCACATGCCGCGCCTGGTCGAAGGCAGCGCGCCGTCCGGCGTGCTCAAGCACGAGGTGGCCGATGCCTGGGGCCTGCCGCGCGATGTGGTGGTGGCCGGCGGCGGCGGCGACAACGCGGCCAGCGCGGTCGGCATAGGCGCGGTGCGCGCCGGCCAGGGCTTCATCTCACTGGGCACCTCGGGCGTGCTGTTCGTCGTCACCGACCGCTTGCGCGCCAACCCGGCATCGGCGGTGCACGCCTTCTGCCACGCCCTGCCCGGCCGCTGGCACCAGATGTCGGTGATGCTGTCGGCGGCCAGCTGCCTGTCGTGGGCGGCCCAGGCCACCGGCGCCGACAGTGTGGCCGCCCTGCTGGCCGAAGCCGAGGCGCTCTCGCCGCAGGAACGCGAGCGGGCCCCGCTGTTCCTGCCTTACCTGTCCGGCGAACGCACGCCGCACAACGATCCCCATGCCCAGGGCGTGCTGTTCGGCCTGACGCATGACAGCGGGCGCGGCGCGCTGGGCTACGCCGTGCTGGAAGGCGTGACTTACGGCCTGGCCGACGGCCTGCAGGCCCTGCGCGCGGCCGGCGCCGAAGTGGCCGAACTGTCGCTGGTGGGCGGCGGCGCCCGCAGCGCCTACTGGGCCCAGTTGCTGGCCGATGCGCTGCAGGTGGACATACTCACCCACCAGGATGGCAGCGCCGGCGGGGCGCTCGGTGCGGCCCGCCTGGGCGCGCTGGCCGTGGGCGCTGACGAGGCCGCCCTGTGCGTGTGCCCGCCGGTGCTGGCCTGCTACCAGCCGCAGGCCGCCAGCCACCCCCTGCTGAGCCAGCGCCATGCGCGCTACCGCGCCTTGTACCAGCAGCTCAAACCCCTGTTCCGCCATCAGCCAGGCTGAGTCCCGCTATCAGAGTCCCACTATCCCCCTCAATCACACCAAGCCAAGGAAAACAAACATGCAACAACCTGAATTCAAGAGCATATTCGACGGCATCGCACCGGTGCGCTACGAAGGCGAGGACAGCGACAATCCGCTGGCCTTCCGCTATTACGACCGCGACCGCATCGTGCTGGGGCGGCGCATGGAAGACCAGCTGCGCGTGGCGGCCTGCTACTGGCATAACTTCTGCTGGACCGGGCTGGATCCCTTCGGCGGCCAGACCTTCCAGCGGCCCTGGTTCGAAGGCGGCGCGCCGCTGGCCCTGGCCGAGCACAAGGCGGCCGAGGCCTTCGAGTTCCTGCGTCGCCTGGGCGCTCCGTTCTACTGCTTCCACGACCGCGACGTGGCGCCGGAAGGGGCCACCCCGCGCGAGAGCCGGGAAAACTTCCTGCACATGGTCGAACGCCTGGCCGGACACCAGGAGCGCACCGGGATGCGCCTGCTGTGGGGCACGGCCAACCTGTTCAGCCACCGCCGCTACATGTCCGGCGCCGCCACCAATCCGAATCCCGAGATTTTCGCGCTGGCCGCCCTGCAGGTGCGTGATGCAATGAACGCCACCCGCGAACTGGGCGGCGAAAACTACGTGCTGTGGGGCGGACGCGAAGGCTATGAAACCCTGCTCAACACCGATCTGACCCGCGAGCTGGACCAGCTGGGCCGCTTCCTGTCGCTGGCGGTGGAGCACAAGCACAAGATCGGCTTCAAGGGCGCCATCCTGGTCGAGCCCAAGCCGCGCGAGCCGAGCAAGCACCAGTACGACTTCGACACCGCCACCGTGTACGGCTTCCTGCAGCGCTATGGCCTGGAGAAGGAAGTCAAGGTCAACATCGAGGCCAACCACGCCACCCTGTCCGGCCACACCTTCGAGCACGAGATCGCGACCGCCGTCACCTGCGGCATCTTCGGCAGCCTGGATATCAACCGCGGCGATCCGCAGCTGGGCTGGGATACCGACCAGTTCCCCAACAACGTGCCGGAGACCGCCATCGCCCTGTACCACGTGATGGCGGCAGGCGGTTTCACCACCGGCGGCTGCAACTTCGACGCCAAGGTGCGGCGCCAGTCCATCGACCCTGCCGACCTGCTGCATGGCCACGTGGGCGGCATGGACGTGCTGGCGCGCAGCCTGCTGGCGGCCGAGAAGATGATCGTGGACGGCCGCCTGGCGCAGGCCGTGCAGGAGCGCTACGCCGGCTGGAACGGCAAGCTGGGCGCCGATATCCTGGGCGGCCAGCTGGACCTGGACGGCCTGGCCGAGCATGTGCTGGGGCACAACCAGGATGTGGCGCCGGTGTCCGGCCGCCAGGAGTACCTGGAGAACCTGGTCAACCGGTACGTCTGAAGGAGGTCCTGGCCGCTGGCCGCGCCGCAGCAAGGCCGCCCTTTCCCAGCATGAGGAGTTCGTCTTGTTTGAACTCAGCCAGTTAAGGTGTTTCGTCACCATTGCTGAAGAGGCGCATTTCGGCCGTGCGGCGGAGCGGCTGGGCATGACCCAGCCGCCATTGAGCCGCCAGATTCACTTGCTGGAACATCAAGTGGGTGCGCTACTGCTGGAACGCAGCAGCCGTGGCGTTCGCCTCACCAGGTCCGCGGTAGTGTTCCTGAAAAAGGCAGTATGCATCCTGCGTGCCGCGGAGGATGCCACCCTCATGGTACGCCAGGCCGGGAAAGGCGAGCATGGCAACCTGGTCATTGGATTTACGGCAGGCACGGCATATTCGCTGCTGCCCAGGATCGTGCGCCAACTGCGGCAGTTGATGCCCGGCCTGTCCTTGAAGCTGGTCGAGATGATCAGCACGGCGCAGCTGGATGCGATCAATGCCGGGGACATCGACCTTGGCCTGATGCGCCCGCTTCCACTCCACGCCGAGCTCCACAGCGCGGTCCTCGCGACCGAGGCATTGATGTTGGCCACGCCCGAGGCCGAGGCCGCTGCTTGGCCGGCCGTGCCTGCTCTTACTGATCTGCATGACAAAGCGTTCATCATGTATTCCCCGTACGAGGCGCGCCCGTTCTACCAGATGCTCAACGAGCGCTTTGCCCAGGCAGGTGTCATGCCGCGTGTGGTTGAGCACGTCGGACAGGTGCATGCGATGCTGGCCCTGGTTGCAGCCGGCCTCGGCGTCACGCTGGACGTGGGGCTGATGCGGCCGCATGCCATCAATAGCGAACTTGACACCGTGCCGATTGCAACCGAGTCCCTGGTACTGGTGATCCCGGAGACGCAATCCCAAGCGTGGCCCCCAGAACGCACACTCGATTGCCTGCACGGCAGACCGTTCATCATGTACTCGCCGGATGAAGCCCGGCCCTTTTATCTCATGCTGAACGAGCGTTTTTCCAGGGCCGGCGTGGCACCCGACGTCGTGCAGCACATAGGCCAGGTTCACACCATGCTGGGATTGGTGCGCATCGGCATGGGCGCGGCGCTGATCGCCGAGAGCGCCGCCCGCTACATGCCGGAGGGATTGGTGGTCCGCCGCATGATGACCGAGCCGGTGCAGACTGTCTGCACCTACCGCCGCGACAACCTCAATCCCGTGCTGCGCCTCTTCCTGCGGGAGGTGATTCCCACGTTTCAACTGGATTGAGCGTGCCCTGTGCAGGGCCGAGGCCCCGCGCACGACCCGGCCCCGCCCTCAGAACGTGGCCCGTGCCGACAAGGTAAAACTGCGGCCGGGCTTGTTCTGGGCGTACACCGCGTTTGGATACTGAACATAGGACTGGCTGACTGCATTGTTCAGGTTCCACACGCTGAGGGTCAGGCTGATATCGTTGCTCAAATCCAGTAACTTTTTCAAGTTCGCGCCCACGGACAAGTCAACCTGCTGGCGCGCCGTACTGTAGGCATAGGCGGTTTGGCCGGTCGATGCTGGCGGTATGATCCCGGTGGAGGCATTGATGACCATGGATGCCTGGTATTGGCGCGAGACACGCACATTGACGCCATTGCGCTCGTAATACACGCTCAAGTTGTTGGTGCGGGGCGGGACGTTGGCCACCGGCGGGCCGCCCGGCGTCTCATCCTTCTGGCGGGTGTAGGTAAAGTTGGCGGCGAAGCCGAAGCCCTTGACCGGCAACATATCCAGCGGCTGCTGCCACGACAGCTCGATACCGCGCACCTTGAGCTTGGACGTAATGTTCACCGGTTCGCTCACCGCAATCAAGTGCTTGTCCGGGCCGCCATCGTTGTCCACCACCAGCTGCTGCTGCTGCGACAAGGTGAACGGCAGATCGCTATATTTTTGTTGCAGCTGCGTCAGCGTGTAGATGTTGGTCTTGGTCAGTGGACGGTCGAGCAAATCCTTGGCGAATACGCCGGCGGCAAAGTAAGCCTCTTTAGCGTAGTACCACTCCAGTCCCAGGTCGAGATTGTTGGCCCGGAAGGGCTTCAGGTTCGGATTCGTCACCGATGCCGTTGCCAGGGCCTGGTCACCGAGGTACAACCGGGTTTGTTTCAGATCGTTCGGATTGGCGCGCGTCATCGATTTCGAGGCGGCCACGCGCAATATCACATCCTTCCGCAGGTTATATGCCAGTGCACCGGATGGCAGGACATTGCTGTACTTCTTGGTCTCGTACACCCAACCGAGGGTGCCCGGGTACAAGCCGCCCTGGCTCAGCGTGGCGTTGCGCGGGTCTTCCTGGTAAACCGAGGTGCCTATGGTCTGTACCGTGCGGGCGTAGCGCAGGCCGCCGTCATAGCGCAAGGTGCGGCCGAAGAACTGGGTACGTCCGGTGACCTCCGCGTAGGCGGAATCCACCACCTCGCGCAAATAACCGCCGATGGAGGACGCGTTGCTGGAAGTGATGTTGTTACGCAGGTTGTCCAGGATGGTCTGGTAATTCGTGTCCTGTGCAAATTGCGGCCAATTCAAAACGACAAAGCCGTGGCTGCCCGGCGACAGATAGCTGGCCACCTTGCTGTTCGGTACGACCGAACCCAGGTAGGCCAGCGGAGTGCTGGCGCCGGCCGTCACCCCGGTGCCATAGCCGGGATAGGCGGTGGCGGATACCGGCCCCGGAGCGACGCGGCCGTCGCAGCTGCCCTGGATGGTGGTATTCGGCGCAAAGAAGCTGTCATTCATGTTGTTGCCGCAAGCGATGTTTTGCCAGGCATTGTTGGGTTGCTGGTCCCAGTTGAAATAACGCCTAGAAATATCATCACGCACTGCGCCGCCCTTGACGGTGAAGTCCTCATCCCCCCAGGTGAGATTCAGGCGCGCCCCCTTGGTGGTGTTGGTGCGTTCATAGAGGTTGGTGCGCAAGGCGGAAGCGCCCCCATTTGACGATTGATACCAGCCCCACCCTGCATTGGGATCGTTCAGGTTGGTGTTGCTGGTGTACAGAGGCGTTTCCCCGGCCGTGGTGTTGTCGTACTTGATGACCGAGGGCGCCGACTGCGTTGCCAGCAGTATGCTGGGCGCGAGGCGATAGAAGGAACTGGACGTGTAGTTGAGATTACCGTCTATGGTCAGCTTGTCGCTGGGGCGGAACTCAAAGCCCGGATTGAAACTGCGGAAATGCGTGTTTTCCTTTTGCGGCCGGAATTCCATGCCCCAGAAAGTATTGGCGAAGATACCGCTGGTAATCGTGCAGCCGGCGCTGCAGTCGCTGCGGTCGAAGGTCAGGCCGATCGGGATAGGCGTCGCTGGACGGGTGCCGGCGTTCATGCTCTCTTGCACGAAGGTGCTGCCTTTCTGGGCAAAGATGCTGTCCAGGTAGACGTTCCAATCCTGGTTGGGTTGCCATTGCAGGCTCAGTACCTCGCCCTTGCGCTGGCGGTCGCCGTACAGCAGCATGTGGCGGCCCAGGCGCCCCATCAGCCCGTTGTCGATTTGCTGGATGGTGGCCCCGGGATTGAGCGCCAGCAGCATGGCCTTGTCGATGGTCGCTCCAGGCACCAGCACCGCCCTGGCGTAGTCCGGCAACTGATCGAGCGGCAGTCCGGCCGGCACCACCGTGGGCGTGGACATCGAGCCGCCCGCCGTGCTGTTGGGGTTGTCCGCAGCCGAGCTTTGATTCGACAGCAGCTGGAAATTCCGCATGTCCACCGCTTCGAACTTCTCCGTGAAGAATTTGGTGTTACCAAAGGCAAAACCACCGAGCACGCCTATCTTGCCTATGCCGGTGTTCCAGGTGTTGCTGACCAGCCCAGATCCCGTATTGCCAAACTTGCCGTCCAGGTCGCGATAATTGCCGCTGACCGTAAACGCCGAGCGAAAGCCGCTCTTGTCGAAGGGGCGTACGCTGCGCATGTCGACGTTGCCAGCGATGCCTCCCTCCAGCATGCTTGCCACCGCACTCTTGTACACCGTCGCGCGCCTGAACAACTCCGATGGGAGGAAATCGAGATCGACTTCACGGTTGGCGCTGGGCGTACTGCCATAGCCACCACCGGACGCCGACGACATGGGCGCGCCATTCAAGGTCACGCGGGTAAAGGCCGCACCCATGCCACGGATGGAGATACTGGTGCCTTCCCCGTCGAGCTCGCTGCGCGAAATCGTGACGCCCGGCACCCGGGCCAATGCATCCGCGATATTCGGATCGGGAAATTTGCCCATGTCCTCCGCGAACACCGAATCACTCAAGCCTATGTTGTCGCGCTTCTCCATCGCCGACATCGATAGCGAACTGCGATATCCCGATACGGTGACGGTGGTCAACGGCGTGTCGCTGGCGGGAGCCTGGGCGGTGGTTGCCGGCTGCGCTGCCGGCTGCTGTGCGGGCGCCGGATTTGTTTGCGCATACGCATTGGAAATCATTGCTGCCAGCACGCTCAGCGCAAATACGTCACGGCCAGCGGCCATCCGGCGCGTTGCTGCGCCATGCGGGAATTGATTCATCGTGTCTCCTGTTCTTTTGTGGGCTTGCGCCTGTGGTTGTATCCACGCCGGATGTCGGTTATTGGCCGGCACCGCCTGCCGGACCACGCCTCGGCGTCCTCTGCAAAAAAAGATTGGCGCTAACATTTTTTGAATTCCTGCATGTTAGCGCCACCAAGATTGCTGGAGAAGGGAGCGTCGCGACGGCAAGTTCCGGCTCGCTGGACAGCTGAAATTTACTAGTCCCGCCGGCTATTGGCCAATGCTGTCTTTGGATCGGGCGATTCAAAAAAAGTATTCTTGTGCTCCTTGGAGCGGTACGCATGATTGCGCATAACAAAAAAATTATTAAATGTTGACTTGCGAATTCCCGAACTTTAGACTGGCCGCAAAAAGCAGCGCAGTCTGCTCAGATGAACTAGAGACGGAGACAAGATGAATCGACCACTCGAGCGGCAGCTAGTCACGCGTTGGCTGGCAGGCATGAGCATGCTGCGGGCCTGGACGGCACGGCTGCCGCGGCTGTTTCCCGGCCTGTTTCCCGGCCTGTTTCCTGGCCTGTTTCCTGGCCTGTTTCCCGGCCTGTTTGCAGGCGCGTTGCTGGCGTGCGGCATCCCGCCTGCTGGCGCTCAACCCAGCCTCGGACTGCGGCAACCCTTGGTCACCGGAGTGTCGGATAGCCGGGGCGTGATGATCGCCGCACCCGGTAATGCAACACCGCTGTTGCTTGATGCTGACGATCATTGGGGAGTGTTGCGTGCCGCGCGTGACCTGTCCAACGACATAGGCGTGGTCAGCGGCAACAAGCCGGTAGTACTGAACAGTACGCCTGCCGGCGGCACCAGGACCGCGATCATCATCGGCACCATCGGCAAGAGCCGGCCTATCGATCAGCTGGTCAAATCCGGCAAGCTGAACGTCGACCAGGTTCGTGGACGCTGGGAGGCATTTGTCATCGCCACTGTCGAACAGCCCTTGCCCGGCATCGAGCGCGCCCTGGTGATCGCCGGCAGCGACAAGCGGGGCGCCATCTACGGCATCTACGAGATTTCCGAACAAATCGGCGTGTCCCCCTGGTACTGGTGGGCCGACGTTCCGCCCAAACGTAGCCCGGTCCTGTTCGCCCAGGCAGGTGTTTACACCCAGGGGCCGCCGGCCGTGAAGTATCGCGGCATTTTCATCAATGATGAGGAGCCGGCCCTGGCTGGCTGGGCGCGCGCCAAATTCGGCGGACTCAATGCCAGGATGTACACCCACATGTTTGAGTTGCTCTTACGGCTGCGCGCCAATTACCTGTGGCCGGCGATGTGGAGCAGCGCCTTCAACGAGGATGATCCCGACAATCCCAGGCTGGCGGACGCCTACGGCATCGTGATGGGAACCAGCCACCACGAGCCGATGATACGTTCCCATCGCGAATGGCTGTATCACCGCCCGCAGTACGGCAATGGCGAATGGAATTATCTGACCAATGAAGCAGGCTTGAAGCGCTTCTTCGCGGACGGCGTGCGCCGTAACAAGGCTTACGAAAGCATCATGACCATGGGTATGCGCGGCGACGGCGACGTGGCCATGCCTGATGCGGGCGGACTCGACGCCAACAAGCGGCTGATAGAAAAAATCATCGGCGACCAGCAGCGCATCATCACCGATGAGATGGGTATCGACCAGCACCAGGTTCCCCAGCTGTGGGCGCTCTTCACGGAAGTCCAGAAATACTACGACGCCGGCTTGACGGTGCCCGATAACGTCACCCTGCTGTTCACCGACGACAATGTCGGCAACCTGCGGCGCCTGCCGACGCCGGCCGAACGCCGGCGCAGCGGCGGCGCGGGCATCTATTTTCATATGGACATGAACGGCGGACCGTTCTCGTACAAATGGCTGAACAGTAATCCCCTGCCCAAGATCTGGGAACAGATGAACCTGGCCCATGCCTACGGCGCCGATCAGATCTGGATCGCCAATGTGGGCGACCTCAAGCCCCTGGAAATTCCGATTGAATTCTTCCTGCGCATGGCCTGGGCGCCCGACGCCATCGGCAGGCAGGACATCGGCGCCTGGACCGGGCGCTGGGCGGCGCGCGAGTTCGGTCCGGAGCACGCAGCCGAGATTGCCGATCTGGTATCGCGCTATGCCAAGTACAGCGCATGGCGCAAGCCGGAGCTGGTGCGTCCGGATACCTTCAGCCTGGTCCATTATCGCGAAGCGGAGCGGGTGTCGGAAGCCTGGCATGACCTGAGCCGCCGGGCCCGGGCGCTCAAGGCGCAGATCCCGCCTGAGCAGCAGGACGCCTATTACCAGCTGGTGCTGCATCCCATCCTGGCCCTGTCCAACTTCATCGATCTGTACCAGGCCGCCGGGCGCAACAAGCTGTATGCGGACCAGGGCCGTTATGCCGCCAATGCCGAGGCTGAACGGGTACTCGCGCTGTTCCGGCGCGACCAGGAATTATCCGATTACTACAACCAGCAGCTGGCCGGCGGCAAGTGGCGGCACATGATGGACCAGACCCACATAGGCTACCAGGACTGGCGCTCGCCGCCGGTGAATCTGCTGCCTTCCACCACCCGTGTCGCGCCGGGCGCAGCAGGCGCTATCGGGATTGCCGTCGACGGCTCGGCACAGGCCTGGCCCGCGGGCGGCCAGGCCCGGCTGCCCGCATTTGATTCGATCAACAAGCAGCGCTCCTATATCGAGGTGTTTTCCAGGGATGACCAGCCGCCCCGCTACGTGGTCAGCGCCGACCAGCCCTGGATCAGGCTGGCCAGGGAGCCGCTGCCGGATGGCGGCAAGGACGAACGTGTGTGGGTGGAAGTCGACTGGTCCCGGGTGCCGGCCGGGCCGGCGCAACTGGCGCGCATCAAGGTCGAGGGCGGTGGGCAGCAATGGATGGTCGATGCCTGGGCCACCCGCGCCAGCGCGGAGCAGGCCGAGGCGGCCGCCGGCGCTTTCGGCGGCCTGGCTGGCGCCATCGCCTTCGAGGCCACGGACGCGGTGCGCAACCTGCCCGGCGTCGGCGCGCGCTGGGAAGCCATACCCGACTATGGACGCGCCAGCGGGGGAATGACCATCTTCCCCGTGACCGCCGCCACCGTCCACCGGGCGGCCGATGCCGCGCGCCTTGAGTATCCCGTCTATTTCGCCCATGCCGGCACCTGGACTGTCGACCTCCTGACCGGGCCCACGCTGGACAACTACCCCGGACGCGAGCTGGCGATCGCCCTCGCCGTCGGCGATCAGGCGCCACAGATTGCCAGGGTCTTCCCCGGCGGCCAGCGCGGGTCCGAGGAAAGCTTTCTCGGCAAATACCATAGTCGCAACACAGGCAACAACGCCCGCGTCATGCGTTTTCAGGTCACGCTGGACAAGCCTGGAAAACAGGTGCTGAAGATCTACATGGTGGACCCGACCATCGTCTTGCAGAAGCTGACGGTCTACGACAGTCCGCTGCCGGACAGCTACTTCGGTCCGCCCCCTCGCCCCAGGAATCCAGGCGTCCAATGACGGCCTGCCGGGACCGGTGCGATTCCCCCGCCATACGTTAATTGCGGTTTATAACAAGGAGCACACATGTCAGTAAGGATCTGGTCCGCCCGGACCCGCCTGTTTTCCTTTTTTCTGGTGACTATGGCGATCGCGTTCGCGGCGCCGCTGGCCCGGGCCATCGGGACCGCGCAGTTCGTCAACACGGAGGGCCGCGACGGCGTCGTGGTGGCGGCGCCGGGGCGGGTTGCGCCGCTGCTGGTGTCGCCGACCGACTATCCCGGCGTATTGCGCGCCGCCCGCGACCTGCAAAACGATATAGGCAAGGTCAGCGGCATGACGCCCGCATGGCTGTCCTCCGGCACCGCGTCGGCGCCAGACCTGATCATTGCCGGCACACTGGGCAAGCATGAGGTGATAGACAGGCTGGCAGCCGAAGGCAAGCTGGACACATCTTCGCTGGCGGGTGCATGGGAAGGGTTCGTGATCCAGGCGGTCGCCGATCCCATGCCGGGAGTCAAGCGGGCGCTGGTGATCGCGGGTAGCGACAAGCGGGGCGCGATTTACGGCATCTATACGCTGTCAGAGCAAATCGGGGTGTCGCCATGGTATTGGTGGGCCGATGTGCCGGTGCAGCGCCACCGTACGCTCACCGTGCCGCTGGGCACCCGCGTGCAGGAAAAGCCGGCGGTACAGTACCGCGGCATCTTCCTGAACGACGAGGCCCCTGCCCTGACCAACTGGGCCAAGCAGCGTTTTGGCGGCTTTAATAGTCAATTCTACGAAAAACTGTTCGAACTGATGCTGCGCCTGCGCGCCAACTACCTGTGGCCGGCCATGTGGTATTCGTCTTTCTACGACGATGACAAGGCCAATGGCAAGCTGGCCGACACCATGGGTATCGTGATGGGAACCTCGCACCACGAACCCATGATGCGTGCACAGCAGGAATGGCGCCGCTACGGCAAGGGAGCATGGGACTACCAGAAGAACGGCGACACACTGCGCGAGTTCTGGGCCGGCGGCCTGCGCAATACCCGAGGCTATGAGAGCGTGGTCACGATGGCGATGCGGGGCGACGGAGATGAGCCCATGTCCGAGCAGGCCAACGTGGGGCTGCTGGAGCGTATCGTGCATGACCAGCGTGAGTTGATCCGCAAGGAGTGGGGCCGGCCGCCAGAAACCGTGCCGCAGCTGTGGGCGCTGTACAAGGAGGTGCAGGAATACTACGAGAAGGGCATGCGGGTGCCGGACGACATGCTGCTGCTCTGGTGCGACGACAACTGGGGCAACATCCGCCGCCTGCCGACGCCGGAGGAGCGCAAGCGTAGCGGTGGCGCCGGCGTGTACTACCACTTCGACTACGTGGGCGTTCCGCGCTCCTACAAATGGCTGAACGTGACGCAGATCCCCAAGGTGTGGGAGCAGATGAACCTGGCCAATTCCTACGCGGCGAACCGCCTTTGGGTCGTCAACGTGGGCGACCTGAAGCCGATGGAAGTGCCGACCGAATTTTTCCTCGCCTACGCCTGGAACCCGGCGGCGTGGCCGGCCGCGGAGCTGCCCGGCTACCTGCGGCGCTGGGCTGCGCGCGAGTTTGGCGCCACCCATGCCGAGCGCATTGCCGCCATCGTGGACAAGTACACCCGCTACAATGCGCGCCGCCGTCCCGAACAGCTGGCGCCCGATACCTACAGCCTGCTGCACTATCGCGAGGCGGAACGGGCCGTGGCGGATTACCAGGCGCTGGCAGCCGAGGCCGCACAGGTCGGCAAGATGCTGCCGCGCGCCATGCGCGACGCCTGGTTCCAGCTGGTCGAATATCCCGTGCTGGCCTCGGCCAATGCGCTGGACATGTATGTATCGGCGGGATGGAACCAGCTGTATGCGCGCCAGGGGCGGGTTGCCACCAACGACATGGCGGCCCGGGTGCGCCGCCTGTTCCAGGCCGATGCGGACCTGACGCGGCGCTACCAGCAGGATACGGCAGGCGGCAAGTGGAACCACATGATGTCGCAGACGCGCTTCGGCTACACCAATTGGGACCAGCCTTACCGCGACGTGATGCCGGCCGTGGCCGAATTGCGCGTGCCCGGCGCCGGGCAATTGGCGGCGCCCAACGGCATCCATCCCTCCGACCTGATGGGGGTGGCGGTGGAGGGAGACGCCACGGCCTGGCCAGTGTTCCCTGTCCATCAGCTGGTCCTGCCGCCATTTGACCGCTACCAGCGCGCGCCCCATTACCTCGATGTGTTCAGCCGCGGCGGCCCCGCCTTCGATTACACCATCACGGCCAGCCATCCATGGATCAAGCTCAGTCATGCGGCCGGACGGGTGAGCAAGGAGCAACGCATCGTTGTGGATGTCGATTGGGATGCGGCGCCGGTGGGAGTGACGCAGGCGGAACTGGTGGTGCGCGGCCCCGACAAGGCGGCCGTGACCATCAAGGTGCCGGTCCATGCGCGGCCGGCGGCCGGGACGGGGCATGTGGAAACCGGCGGCGTGGTGGCCATCGAGGCTGAGCACTATAGCCGCGCGGTGGCGGCGCCGGGACGCCAGTGGCTGACGATACCGGGCTACGGCCGCACGCTGTCGGGAGTGACCCCCATGCCATCGGCCGCGCCTGCGCTGGCCGTGGCGGACGGCATGCGGCTGGAGTATGACGTCCAGTTGTTTACCGCCGGCGAACTCAAGGTGAGCGCCGTGCTGGGCCCCACGCAGAAATTCCAGCCGGGCCAGGGATTGCGCTACGCCATTTCCATCGACGACGGCCCGCCCCAGGAAGTCAATGTGCACGCCGACCAGAGCGAGGGACATTGGCGCCGCATCGTGTCTGACGGTGTGGCGTCCTTCGTCACCACGCACCGTGTGGACGCGCCCGTTAGCCACGTCGTCAAATTCTGGACACTGGACCCGGGGCTGGTGCTGCAGCGGCTGGTGCTGGACGCGGGCGGACTCAAGCCCAGCTACCTGGGGCCGCCGGAAAGCCCAAGATTGCCCGCCACAAAAAATCTCGCGCAATAAGGGAGGCTCAATGAAGACGAGGATACTGTTCGGTGCGATGATAGCCCTGGCCTGCCTGGCACTGCGGGCCGAGGCAGGCAACCCGATCATCCAGACCAGGTTTACCGCGGACCCTGCCCCCATGGTGCACGATGGGGTGCTGTACCTGTACACCAGCCATGACGAAGAGGACGCGCAGGGCTTCAAGATGCTCAACTGGATGCTGTATTCCACCACGGACATGGTCAACTGGCGCGACCACGGCGTGGTGGCGTCGCTGTCGACCTTTCCATGGGCGGTACAAACCAACGACGCGTGGGCGCCCCAGGTGGTGGAACGGGACGGCAAGTTCTACCTGTATGTTCCGGTCAGCGTGGCCGGCTGGCCCAAGAATGTGATTGCCGTGGCAGTGGCCGATCATCCGGCAGGCCCCTTCCGCGATGCACTCGGCCATCCCCTGATCGACAAGGCGGTGGGCTATATCGATCCGACGGTGGCCATCGACGACGACGGGCAGGCCTACCTGTACTGGGGCAACCCCGAGCTCTGGTATGTGAAGCTGAACCGGGACATGATTTCCTATTCCGGCAGTGTGACCAAGGCCACCGGCAAACCGGCCAATTACCAGGAAGGGCCCTGGTTTTACAAGCGCAGCGGCCGCTATTACATGGCGTACGCCTCGACTTGCTGCCCGGAGGGCATCGGCTATGCCATGAGCGACTCCCCCACCGGGCCCTGGAATTACAAGGGCATGATCATGCATCCCACCCCCGCATCGAGCGGAAATCATCCAGGCATCGTCGACTACAAGGGACATTCCTATCTTTTTGGCTTCAACTACCAACTGAATTTCGCCCAGACCCCCATACACCGGGAGCGCCGGTCGGTAACGGTCGCCAGCTTCGGCTATGAACGGGATGGCACCATCTCCACCCTGTCCTGGTGGAATGCGGAGGGTGTACAGCAGCTTGAACATCTTGACCCCTACAAACGTGTGGAGGCTGAAACGATCGCGTGGACCTCGCGACTCCCCCACCCCTGGGACCGGCCGTTCGACTGGGCCCCGGGCGTCACCACCGCACAAGCGGCGGATGGCAGTGTGTACGTCACCAATATTCTGGACCGCAGCTATATCAAGGTTGCCGGCGTCGATTTCGGCGCGAAAGGCGCCACGGGGTTTTCCGCAGCCGTGGCCAGCGGGGGCCAGGGCGGGCAAATGGAAATCCGCCTGGGCGCCGTCGATGGAGAGCTCATCGGCACCTTGACGGTACCTCGCACCGGGGATTGGAACACCTGGCAGCTACGCCAGACCGAGGTGAAAAGCGTACCAGGAGTCAAGGACGTGTTCTTCGTCTTCAAGGGGAAAGGAAGGGAGCCCTTGTTCAATATCGACTATTGGCAATTTTCCGAAGGGGGCCGCAGGTAGCCAGCCCCCTGGGAACGCCAACACCTACAAGTCAAACTTCAACTCCGCCACCAGGGTGCGCTGGGTGTAGGGGTGGAAGTTCCAGTAGGTGTAGTTGTTCAGGTTGTCGATGCCCAGTGCCCCGCTCCACTGCGGGTTGAAGCGATAGGTCAGGCGGGTGTCGGCCGTGAAGTATTTGCTGGCGCCCATGTAGGCAAAGCCATTCGGATCGCTGTTGTCCAGCGTCGAATACTGCTTGCCGCTGTAGCGCGCGGCCAGGGTCCAGGCCAGCTTGTCGGTGGCGCGCCAGATCGCCACACCGGTGGCCCGCCATTGCGGAATGCGCGGCTGCCATTTGCCCACGCTGGCCGCGAACTTGTCGTTCTTCGTGATGGTCGAGTCGGTCCAGGTGGCGCTGGCGTTCAGGTCCAGGCCGCGCAGCAGCACGTCGGATTTCTCGTACGCGGCCTCCAGGCCCCTGGTGCGGATGCGGTCTATGTTCTGGATGGTGCTGGCCGTGGAACCGGCCAGGGTGTTGACTTGCGAGTACAGAGCGTCCGTGGTGTGTTCGGCAAAGGCCGTGAGGCGCAGGCGGCCCTGTTCCAGGCGGCGTTCCGCAGTCCATTCCGTGGTCCAGGATTGCTCCGGCTTCAGATTGGGATCGTTGTTGATCAGCTGTCCCAGGCTGTTGATGCCGCCCTGGTACAGCTCGGACACGGTCGGCATGCGCACCGCGCGGCCCAGCGAGGCTTTCAGGGTCCAGTCCTCGCTGGCCAGGTAGGACAGGGCTGCCTTGGGCGAGACATGGTGTTCCTTGCGCTCGCCTTGCGGCACCGTGGTGGTGGCGTTGGAGGTCTTGCCGTCGCGCGCCGCCCAGTATTCCAGGCGGGCGCCCAGCACCGCCTTCCAGCGCGGGCTGAATCTCCAGGCATCCTGCGCATACAGGGCGTCGATGGCGGTCCTGCCGCTGAAGGCGGAATTGCGCGCGCCGGGGGCGCCGTCCACCCAGTTGCTGGTGGCGTTTTCCACGCTGTTCAATTTGTAGGCTTCGCGCTGGACACCGAATTCCACGATGTGCGCGCCGCCCAGGCCTTCCGGTCGCCAGATGCCCTTGGCGGCCAGGGTGTTCCAGCCGGTGCCGCCCTGGTTGACGATGCGCCCGCCGCTGGCCGTGGGCGCGCGCAGGATGTCCTTGCCATAGTCGTACAGGCTGGCCGCCAGCTCCCAGTCGAATACCGATCTGGCATGGCTCTTGATGGACAGTCCGTGCATGGTGTGCCGCAATTCCTCGTTGGACTGGCTGAAGTCCGTGCGCGCCAGCGAGTAGCTGCGGCCTGCGACGTTCACGGCGCCGCTGTACACCGGCTGCCCGGCTGCGTCGCGCAGGTAGCTGGCGGACCGGCCTTCGGCATCGTTGCCCCACCAGCCCAGGGTGTAGCTGGCGCGGATGGTGGGGCTGACGTCGTAGGCCAGCTTGGCCTTCACATGGTCCTGGATGGTGTGGTACTGGGTGCCGGCGCCCAGTATCAGCCAGGCCTGGTTGGCCCGGTCCAGGCCGGGCACGGCGCCGCTGACTGCAGTTCCCGCAGTCCCGGCGCTGCCCGCGCCAGGCGCCCGGGTGATGAAGGTGAGCGGCTGGCCTTCGCTGTCGTTGCGGCTGACGTCCAGGAACCAGGACCATGGTCCAACGCGATCGCCCAGCGAGAAGCTCATCTGCCTGCCGTTGTAGTTGTCGTCGGTGTTATACAGTGCGAAGTGCTGGCGCGTGAGCGCCACCTTGGCGTGCGCTTCGAAGCTGGTCGGCATGCGCGTCACGTAGTCGACCACGGCGCCCGCCGAGTTGCCGCCGTAGGCCGCCGAGAACGGCCCGTACAGCACGTCCACACGCTCGATTTCCTCCGGGCTGACCATGCCCCAGCGCGGCGCGAAAGTGGCGCCGTTGCCGAGATAATTGGACAGCAGGATGCCGTCCGCATAGACAGCGGAACGGGCGCTGTTGCCGGTACCCGAGGCGCGCGTGGACAGCACGGCGTGGTTGTAATCGCCGTTGTAGCGCTTGCGCACCAGCAGGCTGGGCAGGTATTTGAGCGCGTCTTCCGCGTCGGTGGCATTGATGGTGCGCGCGATGTCGGCGCCGGTCACGCCTTCGATGGTGGTCGGGATCTGGGCCGGGAGCGAGGTCGGGCGGCTGCCCTGTATGGTGACGGTCTCCATGGGGGCGCTCTCTTCGGCGGCGGCGTGATGGGCGAACACGGCCAGCAGGCTGGCCAGGATGGGCTTGAGTCGGTAATGCGTCATGCTGAGTCCTCAGGTATGTCTCGATGGCCGGCGCCAACGCCGGCGCGCTGCTCGCGCACATGCGCGGCAGCGGGAGTGTGGTATCGGGAAGCGGCCGGCGGCGGCGTGCGGCCGCACCGGTCTACGGAAGGTCAGGCGACGCGGGGAGGTCCGCGCGGATGGGCGGCGGCCCAGCTGTGCAGCGTAGCGGGCGCGCGGTAGTACAGCGGAGGATAGAGGTCGTGTCCGACTATGATGGCGAAGCTGACCGGCAGCGGCGGCGGCAAGGTGGTGCTGCCGCCGTGCGTGGCGCAGTACGGGCAATGCTTGACATGGTGCTGCAGCGGATCGGCAGGCTGCTTTTGCGGGTCGGCCACCAGCTTGGCGCCTTCGGCGGTACAGATCTCGGACCAGGTGATGGTGCGGGCCGCCAGCGCATGCGAGACCGACGGCGCAAGCGCGGCAAACAGCACGGCCAGTGCGGCCAGCCACAGCGTCAGCGTGCGTTGTATCGTCATTCTCTGCATGCCGCAATTATAAGGGAAATGTCATACCACGCGGCCCTCTTTTACATACTCGCGCAGGATGGCGCGCTCCAGCGTGGCGGCATCCAGGGTGGTGGCGCCGGCCGCCAGCAGCTGCAGCGCGCAATGGTGGCAGACGTTCAGGATGCCGGCCCCGCTCAGCTCGTGGCGCAGCGCGACGGCGCTCCAGTCCAGGTCTGGCGCCAGCATCACCTGGGGCGGCATGGTGCGGCGCCAGAGGGCCTCGCGCTCCGCCGCCCCTGGAATGGCAAAGTGGATCATGCTCTGGAAGCGGCGCACGAATGCGTCGTCGATGTTGCCGCGCTGGTTGGTGGCCAGTATCACCAGGCCGTTGTAGCTTTCTATGCGCTGCAGCAGGTAGGCCACTTCCTGGTTGGCGTATTTGTCGTGGGCGTCGCGGATGTCGGTACGCTTGCCGAACAGGGCGTCGGCCTCGTCGAAGAATAGTATCCATTGCTTGTTCTCGGCCTTGTCGAACAGGCTGGCGAGGTTTTTCTCGGTCTCGCCGATGAACTTGGACACCACGCGCGACAGGTCGACGCGGAACACATCGAGTCCCGTGCGGCGGCCCAGCAGCGCCGCCGTCAGGGTCTTGCCGGTGCCGGGCGGGCCGTGGAACAGGGCGCGGTAGCCCGGTTTCATCTTGCGGCCCATGCCCCAGTGCTGGAGCAGGGTGTCCTTGTGGCTGATCCAGCGCTCGATGTCGCCGATCTGGCGCAGGGTGTCGGCATCCAGCACCAGCTCGTCCCACTCGACGCCGGTCTCCAGGAGCTCGGCCGGGAACTCGCTGCTGAAGCGCGGCTTGCTCACCTCGCCCACGGTCAGCATCTCGACCACGTCCGGCGCCATGATCAGGCGCCCGCTCATGGCGCTCTCCCCTTCCCGCACCGGTTCCAGCCACAGGATGCGCCGGCGCGCGAACCAGTGGTCGCTGCCCAGCATGCGCTGGATTTCCAGCCGCAGCGGCATGTGCTGGCCGGCCAGGATGAACTGCACCGTTTCTCCGGTGGCCAGCAGGGCGCGGCTGCCGCCGCGCACGCCGCCGAAGGAGGGAAAGTCGCCGCCCTCGGGCAAATGCTGCGCCACCAGCTCGTTCAGCAAGGTGGGATGGATGTGCGGCAGCAGCGCCAGCAGCAGCACCATGTATTCCTCGAAGCTGGGTTCATGCTGGCGCAGGAATTCGGCGAACGGCGAGCCATCCTCGCGGTAGGCGTTGGCCTGCACCGCCTGCTCCAGTTCCGCCAGCGGCGCGTTGCGCAGGCGCGCGGCAATATACCCGGCCAGGTAATCGATGGCGATCTGCAGGTTGGCGGCGGCCGAAGGATTATCCCTGCTCATGGCCATCCGCTAGGCGTGAAGCTGCTGTCGAAAGCCCAGGCCCGCTTGACGTGGGCAATGTGGTCATTGATCTTGGACGGCACGCCCGCCATGTCCGGATGGTCGCGGTCCAGGCGGAAGCTGTAGGCCAGGTTGGCGGCCTGGCCGCCGATGAACAGGTTGCGCGCATAGCTGAAGAATTTGTTGTAGCGCTTGTTGGCGCCGGCCTTGATACCGTCCAGCGACAGGGCGTCCACCGGGGTGCGCCCTTCGGCGATGGAGGAACGCTGTTCTATCAGGATCTTGGCCTCCGATACCTTCTTGCCCACCAGCGAACTTTCGTAGTGGTTGATCATGTCCGATGAGGACACCACATGGCGCCGCGCCAGCTGCTGCATGCTGTGGTTGAGCGACACCATCTGCCCGGTCAGCTGCGGATTCTTGCTGGCGCTGGCCTTGAGGTCCTTGATATTGGCCGGATTGCGGGCAAGGTGGTCGGCCGCGATGGCCAGCAGGCCGGACACGCTGAAGCTGCCGCGCGAGAGCGCAATGTCGCCCGCCTTGATCACCACATCCTCGGCAATGCCCCAATCAACGAAGGCGGTGTTGATATCGGTGGCAATGCCCTGCAATTCCGTGTCCAGGCTGGCGGACGCCGTGTCGGCGGCGGCATTGCTGGTGGCCGGGGCCTTGTTGTCGTCGAATGCGGCCAGCGTGGCCTGCAGCGTGGCCACCTTGCCTTCGCGGCCCTGCATGGCCGTGACCTTGGCCTGCGGGTTCTTGGCGGCCGGGACGCTCTTGTCCTTGATGACGTCGGACAGGAAGACCGAGGGCAGCTTGGGCGCCGACCTCAATACCAGCCTGGCCGCGCGCTTTTCGCCGTCGAAGGTCAAGGTATGGCTTTCGCGGCCGAAGCTGACCGGTACCTTCTTCTTCCACCACATCAGTGCCTTTTTGGCGGCCGCGCCCAGCTTCTTGAGCAGGTTGCCCAGCCAGGCCACGATCTTGTCCAGGCCCTTGTCGATCGGCGCCCGTATCTTGCGCACGATGCCGACCAGCTTGTCCGGTATGCCACCGAGGCCGGCGAACTTGGCCAGGAAGGCGATCACCACGGTCAGGGTGCTGGCCATGGTCTGTTCCACCTTCTTGGCCGCTCCCGCCAGCTGGCCCGAGGCGATGGCCGATATCGAGTCGATGAAGGAGCCCACCACGGCGGCGATCTGGTTGATCTTCTGGATGAAGAAGGTGATCGTGTTGTAGATGGCGATGATGGCCTGTATCACGGCCCCGGCCGGGTTGATCATGGTGACCAGCTTGGCCACGGCGGCCTTGACGATCTCGCTGGTGACCATTTCCGTCACCTTGGCGATCATGCTGTCCTTGAGTTCATTAAGCTCCGCCTTGATCTCCTGCCAGGCGGCGGCCGGACCATCGCGCACCAGGGTCACCAGCACGCTGGCGGTTTTCTCCAGCAGCACCAGCACCGGCTCGGGGATGATCTTGACCAGCTTGGCGCGGATGTTGGTCCAGGTCAGGCCCAGCACGGACAGCACCAGCTTGACGATTTCCAGCAGCTCGAAGCTCCTGGGAATGTACACGCCCGCCTCCGCCAACGGCCCCGTGATCCACTTGACCAGCGCGGTTTTCAGGTGTGTTCCGATATTGGCGGCGAAGCCCTGGAAGCCCATCTTGCCGGCTGCCACCAGGTTGCCGGCGAAGCCGACCGGGTTCTGGATGATGCTGCGGAACGCCCCCTGCGCTTTCTTCACGTACGGGATGGCGCCGGGCGCCACCACGGTGAAGATAATCTCCAGCAGGGTGATGACCTGGCCCCCGGCCCAGCTGAAGAACTGGCCCGCAATGTTCAGGAAAGCGCGGCCCACCTTGGCAAACAGGCCGGTGATGCTGACCACGTCTTCCCAGGTGATGCTGCGCAGCGTATCGACGACCTGGCCCGGAATGGCGCGCACGAAGCCCATCAGCCCCGCCAGCGCCCCCTGGAACCAGGCCCAGGCCCGCGCGATGGCGTTCCCCTTCTGGATGTTCTTCCAGATTTCCTCCTGGCCGATCAGCTTCATGAAGCCGCCGATCAGCACCTCCGGCGAGCGCGCTACGGCCACGCCGGTAATGGGGTCCTGCCCCAGCACCGCCTTGAGCAGGTCGTAGCCGGCCGTGCCCTCGGCCAGCGCCGCCAGCGGCATCAGCACCACCTCGCGCACCATGTTCAGCAGTTCGGCGACCACGCCGGCGCCAAACGAGATCAGGCGAGCGATGGGTGCGGTGAAGATGGCCTTGGCGCGGTCCCACACGCCGCCCAGGTCGAAAATATCGGTCCAGCTCAGCGTGTCCAGGAAGCGGTGCAGCGCGGCCGCCAGCTCGCCGCCGATGTCGGCCAGGGCCGCCATCTTTTGTTCCACCCAGGCGCCGGCGCGGTTGAAGATGCCGTGCGCATCGAGCGCCCGCGCCACCAGCGCGCCGCCGGGAATGACCTCCACCAGCCCGCGCAGGATGTTGGCGGCGGTACGCGCCTCGCTGCGGCGGTTGATCGGGTTGAAGCCCAGCACGATGCACAGCAGCCGGTAGCCCGGCAGGTAATAGGCCTTGTCGGCGAAGTAATCCAGTGCATCCTGCACGCCCAAACGCTGTATGGAGGGTGTGGCGGCGTTGGCGCTGACCTGCGCCGGGGATGAGATATGGGCTGGGATATGGGCTGAGATATGGGCTGACGCCGTTGTTGACGCAGCTGCCGCACCACTGGCCGGGCTGCGCTGGATGGCGTGGCCCTGCTGCACCGTGTGCGTGAGCTCGTGCGCCAGCAGGTGCTTGCCTTCACCAGTGCCGGGCTGGTACTGGCCCTCGCCAAAGAACACGTGGTTCTGGTAGGTGAAGGCGCGCGCGCTCAGGCGCTTGCTCAGGGTGGCGGCCGGCTGGTCGTCGTGGATGCGCACGGTGCTGAAGTCGGCGCCGAAATGCGGCTCCATCTGCCCGCGCACCTCGCTGGACAGGGGTTTGCCGCCTGCCATGCTGCTGTTCAGGGCCGACTGGCCGGCTTCGTCCAGCACGGGCGCGCCACCGGTTTCCTTGCGCGAGATGCGGTCCTGGGCGCCATCGCGCGGACGTTCATCCGGCAGCGCAGCGCCCGGCAACGGCTGGCGCGCGGGCGCGCGCAGCACGCGGTCGGCCATGCGGTCGGCTTCCTGCTCGAACTTGTCGCCGGGCTGGTTGACGCTCAGCTTGGCCTGGATGGGGCCCGCCGCCTTGGCGAAGAATGGCTGGTTGGCAGCCCGGTGCACATGGCTGGCGGTGCCGGTGCTGGACGTGCTGGTGCTGGATTTGTCAGCGCTGGCTTTCATGCCCACTCCACCCACAGGATGCCATCCATCCACGGCAGGCGCACGGCGGAATACCCCCATGGCAGCTGGCCCAGCAGGATGTCGGCGGTCTGCTGCTCGACCTGCAGCAGCCATTCGCCTGCGCGCATGACGAGCTTGCCGGGGCGCAGCAGGAAGGCCCCGCGCAAGCCATCGGGAGAAGTGCCGCGCAGCGCCGTCCAGTGGCCGATCACGGCCTGCAGCAGGGCGTCGGCCTCCAGTTGCTCTTCAGGACTGGCGGCGATATCCGCTTCCACGCCGGCCGTCAGCGGCACATTGCACAGCACCTTGGCCAGCGCCAGCGCATATTCCGGCGCGCAGGCGCGGCCGGTGGCCAGGTAGTGCAGCAGCGCGAGCGCGCGGCCGGCGTCCAGCAGCATGGGGCCGTCGCTGACGCCCAGTTTGTCGAACAGGCGGTTGATAAAGGGATGCAGCAGCACCAGGCCGGCGTTGTCGACGTAGATGCCACTGTGCTGGGCCGGATGGCCGTCGCCGCCGGTGCCCGGGGAAGACGCCGACAGCGGGCTTTGGCTCGCCGCTCCCGCCGCGGCCGGCGCTGCGGCGTCCTGCCCGCCCGGCGACTGCGACGTGTCGCCGGGCGCAAAAACGGGCCGCAGCGCCAGGGTCACGGCCAATTCCGTATCGCCGGCCGCCAGCGCCTCGCGGATGCGCCGCGGCTCGGCGCCTGCCGTGGCGCGCACGGCTTCGGCCAGCGCGCAGTCGCACAGCAGGCGCCTGGCTGGCGGTTCACGGCCGCCCGCGCCACGACAGCGCAGGATTTCCAGGCTGACCTCCAGCGCATGCGCCAGTGCGGGCGACATGCGCGCCAGCAGCGCTGCCAGCGCGGGAGCCGTGAACTGGCGCGATGCGCGCTCGCGGGCGGCGGCCGACGCCAGGGCCTGCGCCAGCACAGCACTGATGCCGCGCTCGCCCGGCGCCGCCTGGGCCGCGCCGGCCACGCCAGTTGCGCCAGATATCGGCGCCTCGCGCCAGGCCGACAGCAGCATGCCTTCCAGCGTCGTTCCGTTGGCCAGGTGGCAGGCCGCCGGCAGCGTGCCGTAGTTCAGGAAATACGCCAGCACCTCGTCCGTGGCCTGCGCCGTGCTGAGAAAACTGGCGCCGCCCTGTGCGCCCTGCGCGCGTCCCGCGTCCGCCGTGGAAAGGTGCGCGGCGAGCGCCTCATCCAGGCAGCACTTGAGCAAGGCAGGCAGCGCCTGCTCCAGTTGCGATAGCGGCACGCTGCCGGCGTCGAGCTCCAGCCTGTCGATGCGCAGCACGCCGTGCGGCGGCGCGCAGCGTTCCAGGGTCTGCTCGATCACCGGCAGCAGCTGGCGCGCATGCAGTTCCGCCATGCGCCGCTGCAGCGCCATGCCCGCCGCCTCGCTGCCCCGGAAGTCCACCTCCAGGACCTGGCGTACGATGCTGTGCGGCGCGGGTTGCGGCATGGCGGCTTATCCCGCGTTGATCTGCGAGGTGGCGACGGCAACACAGCCTTCCTCGGTGTAGGCCGTCAGGCGTATGTTCTTGATGACGGGCCGGTGCACGGTCACCGTCACACGCGTGCTCTTGCCCTCGGCCACGATGGGCACGGCCTCCTGCACCTCCCACAGGTACAGCACCGGTTCCGGCCCAATGGCGTTGGCGCTCAGGGTGATGACATCGCTGCCGGCGTACTTTGCGCTGATCTCCAGCTTCAGGTCCAGCCCCTTGCAGCCCTGCTCCACCGGCCGCTTGGGATCGCATTTGTAGATGGTCGCGCAGTTGAATGGCGGGATCCTGACCCGGCCGCTGAACAGCGCCGTACCTTCGGGGGTATAGCTGCTGTCGATGGAGAACTGGTTCTCGCCCTGCGCGCCGCGGAAGGCCAGCCTGAGCTCGAAGTGCAGGCAGCTGAAGTATTCTATCCACAGGACCGGCATGCCCACGGTCTTCACATCGTATTTCAGGATGAACCAGTCGTCGCTGCCGACCGCCTTGGCGACCAGCTTGTTGATGTTGTTGATGGCGGCGTTCACCACCTTGTCATAGCTGGCGTTCAGGTCATCGGGCTTGATGCCGGCCAGGATGGCCTGGACTTCGCGACCGAGGTCGACCACCTTGCCATCCCTGAACTCGAACTTGAAGCTGGCGACTTCGGTACTGGTTTCCTTGAACGGCCTTTCCCTGTCCCCATCCGGTATCCAGAAGCGGAAGCCGCAGCGCCGCGCCACGCCTTCGCACGGCAGGTCGCACACCGGTACGACCTCGTGTCTGTATTCGCCGCCGGTGGCGCAGCCGGCGCTGTCGCTGATCTCGACCTTGACGGCGCCGCCGCTGGGGACGGACTCGCTCAGATAGCGGTTGATGTCGATGGCGCCGCCGCTGCTGGCCGTATAAGGCAGCACGCCGCCCAGGATGGGTATGCTGGCGCGCCAGGTCATGCTTGCCTGGTCTTCCTGGTATTCCGGCTCGCCCAGGCGCAGTTGCGACGGCACGTTGATGTCCTGCGGCGCCGATTCGGCGCCGGCGCTGTCGCGGATGGCCAGCGTGTGGTCGCCCACCGCCAGCGCCACCGGCCCGGCCAGCAGCTTGTAGGGCTGGCCGTCCAGCCGGTAGCTGATGGGCGCCGTACCGCCTTCCGGCTTGAGCGTGGCCAGTGCGCTGCCGGTGGCGTCGGTGCAGCCCAGCGTGATGCTCAGGCCCAGCGGCGGCAGCGGCAGCACGTATTCGATGGCGGGGCCGTCGCCGCCGACCCGGTATGGCAGGTAGAAGTCGGCAATGACGGCGCCGTTGTCCACCCCTTTGAGCGCGGCGGCGATCGGGCCGGGCCCGGCGCTGGCCATGATGGCGGTATTGCCGCGCTCGTCCCCACCCAGGACGGAGATCAGCTCCAGCATGTCCGGATCGTCAGCGTAGCGCAGGTCGCCGCCCAGGCGGCGCAGCGCGCGCTTGACGCTCTCCTTGCCCTGGCTGCGGTGGCTCAGGTCCCCGATCAGGAACTCCTGCGGCGCCGCCGCAGCGTCCTGCTGGTGGTAGACCAGGATGAAGGTGCCGCCCAGCGGCACGCCCGCCTTGTGCTGTATGCCCGGATGCTGCTGCAGGAAATAGCCCAGCACCTGCTGCTGCTTGAGCTGCCGCAGGCGGCGCTGGAATTCCTCGACCAGCGCGTGCACTGCCTCCAGGTTGCAGCCGTACAGGATCTGGTCGAAGTGGTCGACCAGGTCTTCCTGCGGCATGAACTCGGACAGGCTCCCGGGCACATTGCTGCGGCTGTCGCCACGGAAGTTGCGGGTCAGGGCCAGCAGGTCCTGGCACTTGTTTTCAAAGTCCGGGTACGCCAGCGCATCGAGCTTGTCCGGCAGGGTTTCCGACAGCTTGGTCATGTAGTAGATGGACACCACCTGCGGATAGTATTTGCCCTGCAGGCCGGTGGTGCCGGTGAACAGGCCGCAGTACACCATCAGGATGGCGCCCAGGTCGATGTTGTTCTGGTCGACGTCGATATACGGCCGCGCCAGGTAATTGTTCAGGTATTTTTCATACCACGCGCCTATGGTTCCAGCCTGGTACTTGTACTGCGGCGCGCGCGTTTTCAGCAGCGGATGCCTGGGCGTGCCGGCAGGTTGGCCGCTGTCGGCCGGGGTCTCGTACAGGAAGCGTATGCCTTCCGTCAGGCTGGCCAGGATTTGCTCCCGCAGCACGTCGTACAGGGCTTCCAGGTCGGACCAGTGCGCCGACTCGTTGCCGATGAGCGCAGCGTTTTCGTCGAAGGCGCCCGTGCGCAGGGCAATTACCTCTATCGGCAGCCGGTACTGGTTGCGCAGCTTGAGCAGCGTGGCCAGCACCGGCTGGTACTGTTTCCCCAGGTGGCCTTCGATGCGCAGGAAGTTGTTGGTCTCCAGGTCGTAGCGCAGCGCATCCGTCACGAAGGATGGCGCGGCGGGCGCGTATTCCGTGCTGCGGTAGCCCAGGTTCTGGTTGGCGCGCCCGCGCCGCGTACGTTCCGGACTCCAGCGCTGGTACAGCGGTGTGTCCCCGGCTTGGGTGTAATAGTAGGGAATGGCCCTGCAGGCCAACGCCTGCGGCCCTACGGTGCTGGGGGTGATGCGGATCTGCATGTTCGCGGCGGGCAGCGGCGGCTGGTGGGTGAAGCTGTCCGCGATGCCGACCAGGCGCGCGAACAGGGCCAGGAATTCATCGCGCAGTTCCTCCCCCGCGCAGGCCGGGGCATAGCTGTTGCGATACAGGGCGGGATAGACGCCGATGGGCTTGGGCACACCCAGCATCAGGTGACGCGGGAACAGCTGTTCGGACGGCACGCAGGCGCAGACCAGTTCCATGCCCTTCCAGCGCATTTCGTCATAGGCGCGCAGCAGGTCGTCGAACAGGCCGTAATAGTATTGCAGGAACAGGATCCGGGCGCTGTCGCCATCGCTATTGTCGAGGAAGCCGAATTTTCCGCTGAAGCCGGAAAACGGGTCGCTCGCATACTGGTCCTGCAGCAGCGGCTTGAAGGCCGCGTAAGCGGCGCTGAAGGCTGCCTTGGCGTTGGCGGCCAGCTGGGCGTCCGCGAATACCTTGCGGTAGGCGGCCAGCACCTGCTCCGACGTGGTGGGCGAGGTGTTGGGGACGTCGTAGCGCGGCAGGCGCAGGTCGGGCAGGTTGAGGCGGCTCAGCGCCAGGGCTTCCAGGTCCGCCGTGGTCATGCCGCTGCCCTGCGCCGCGCCCTCGGCAATGACCTTGGCCAGGTCGGCCACGCCAATCAGCAGGCGGCGCACGGTGGCCACCAGCTGCGAGCCGCGGTCGTTGCAGTCGTTGGGGCTGCAGTTGCGCAGACCTTCCTTCTTCAGTTCTACGAACAGCAGCACGGCCTTGTTGTCCAGGAAGCCGGCCGGGCTGCCAATCGGCGTGGTGTCCGGTTCCCCGGCCGGGAACAGTTCCCACAGCGGATAGCTGGGGCGGCCGGGTTGGGATTTGTCGCGCAACAGGAGGTAATCCACGTCCAGCGGCAGCGTGTATTCGCGGTAGGCGGTCAGTGCCACCGCATCGGACTCCACAGCAAGGTAGCCTTCCGTGGTGATGCCGCAACCGGGCGACAGCTGCAGCGTGCCGCCGTCCAGGCGCAGCGCCAGGCCGCAGGTGATGCCGGTGCCGATCAGGTTGGCGCGGGTCAGCCTCTCCTGCTCGCCCAGGTAGTCGAACAGCTGGTTCAGGTGCGCATTCGACAGGACCTGGTTCGCCTCGAAAACAGGATAGGTATCTTGGACAGTCTTCATGTTCGGCACCGTAGTTCGGAAGTGGGCATGGCGTACTCGATTCGGCTATCTGGGTGTTTTCGTGCGCCGCGTGCGCTTGGGGGCGGGCTGCGTATCGATCAGTGCAGGGGACGGCGCCGGCGGCAGCGCGTCGCTGTCCGTGCCTGCAGGAGCGGGAGCTGGTTCAGGCGGCGGTGCTGGCGCAGGTTCGGGCGGGGACTCCGGCAACGGCGGAGGTTCGGGCGATGGCCCAGGCTGGGGCGACGGCACCGGCTCGGGTGACGGCACCGGCTCGGGTGACGGCACCGGCTCGGGCGCTGGTACTGGCCCGGGCGACGGCGCGGGCGCAGGGCTGGGCGGATCGGCCTCGGTTTCGATATCCGGCGCCGCCTGCACGGGTCGCACCGGCTGCTGGCCCAGCGCCGTACTGCCCAGCCGCACCGGGTTCTGGTCGCCGCCATCGTCGCAATCGTGCAAGGTCGCACCCGGGTAGATATTGCGCAGTTTGGCCAGCAAGGCCAGCACGATACGCAAGCGGTACGACACGTCCACATACGCCGCATAACGGTCGCGCAACAAAGCCTCGACCTGCGCGGCCGTGCCGGCCTTGAACGACAGCCCCGCGCACAACTGCACCGGCGCCGGACTGAATGGCGTAAAGTCGGCCGGAACCTTGTCCGCCGCGATATTGGCGGCCATCCATGCATCGAAGGCGGCGCCCCATGCCTGCACGATACCGGCCGCGCACGCGCACAGCGCATCCTTGCCGGCCGCACTGGATAGTCCCTGTTCCAGGATGGCCTGCACCCGCGCCTGCACCCGCTCCGTGGTCCAATCCAGCACGGCGTTCGCTTCCAGCCATGCGCTCCAGGCGGTCTCGAAGCGCTCGAACTGCCAGCCGCTGAGCACCACGGCCTTGAAATGCGCCAGCATCAGCTGCCTGACCTTGCCGAACAAGGCCGCGTCCAGCACCGTGGTGCAGGAAAAGTCGCCTGCGTCCGGCTGGCTGCCGAACACGGCCTGCAGCGCCGACTCCAGCGCGCCCGGCTGCCAGTACAGCAGCGTCTTGTCCTCATACCAGGCGTTGAACACCGAGGCGAAGCCGGCGTACAAAGCCTCGGAGCAGGCGCAAGCCGCCACGCCGCCGGGGCGCTTGCCGTCCGGCGTCAGGCCCTCGGTCTCCAGCAGCCTGGCCACCTCCCCCACCACCGGCTCGCACGGGTTGACGATGAAGCCATCATTGCCAACCCAGCACACCTTGGCCAGCAGGTGGGAAGGCAACTCCTGCTGTATGGTGCGGTCGGCAAAGCCGCGCAGCGGCAGGTTGTCATTGTATGGCGCGGTCCATCCCGGCATCACAACACTGAGCCGGAAGGAATACGGGTCCGCGCCGTCGCAGCTGGTGCAGCCGCCGTCCGTGCAGGGCTCGATCAGCGCATCGCCGGGGAACTTCGGCCGCAGCAGCACATGCTCGACCACGATGGCGCGCCGGTTGGCGGCCCAGGACAGCAGCTCATCCAGCACTGCGCGCGCCGCCTCCGGCGTCGTGAACAGCTCCGGACTGGCGCCCAGCGGCAGCTCGTGCTCATCGCGCACCTTGACCCGGTAGCCACCCGCCTGGCTGACCAAGTGGTAGGCCTGCGGCTGCGTCAGCCGTGCGATCAAGGCGCCGTAGGCCGCCTGCCGGGCGGCGGCGTCGTCGGCGCCGGTGAACGGCGTGGCGAATGTTCCCTCCAGCCATGCCTTGCCCTGATTATCCTTCAGCTGGTAGCCGTCCACGCTGGCGGGCGCGGACGCTGCCCAGGTGAACGCCAGCGCCGGATAGCCGAGCAGCAGGCTCACACGCTCCTTGATGCCGGCCACATTGTCCGGCGCGTTCGGGTGCAGCGCGTAATTGAATGCGCGCGCCCGGTCGCGGCTGATGCGCGGATAGGCAGCCAGGAAGCCTGCCTTGTCGGCGATCAGCCTGGCGGAGGCGGTGCGCACGCCGCGCTCGTCACCGAGCAGCAACGCGTAGTCGCCAAAGCCCTCGCCAAAGCGTGCCAGCAGATGGTCGAGGAAGCGGTTGCGGCGCTCCTGGAATTCGACCGGCGTCTCCAGCATCGCCTCCAGCGCGGCCGGGGTCAGACCCTTTACCACGTCGCCATAAGCGGCCAGCAGGGCGGAATTCAACTCGCCCGCGAAGTAGGTGCGCGCCACCGTGGGGTCCAGCGAGTACAGGTCGGCCGCGTGCGCGATCTGCGCGGCGGCGTTGGCCAGCAGCTGCTCGTACACCATCAGGTAGGCCTGCAGCTGGAGCGCCTGCGCCTTGCGCAGCGAACTGGCCTTGCTGGACAGGCCTGCCGGTCCCACTCCATAGGTCTGCGGCAGCCCGTATTGGAGCGGGTGGTATTTGCCCGGGTTGCGGTAAGTCCCGGCCGGCACCGGCAAATCCAGCGCCGTATTGCCTGTCTTGCCGCGCTCGGCCTGCCCCTGCAGCTGGGTGAGCACGTCCAGCGCCTCGTCCGCGCGCGCGACGAAAGGCAAGCCGTTTTTCATGAACAGGAAGCGCGATCGGCGGAAATACAGGCGTGGCTGGTGCCGCGCGCCCAGGTACAGCTGCCAGGACGCGCTGCCCTTGTTGGCGTCGAACACCAGCATGCCGTTGTTCAGAACAGGATCGGCCGCCCCCTTGACCAGTTCTCCTTCCTGGTCATACCGGGACAGCAGCAAATTGGCTACAGCGACCACGCCGGGGATATCCATCAGCAGGTTGATGATGTCGGAACTGCGCAGCACCGTCTTCAATCCAGCCGCCGCCAGCTCGTCCTGCCGGATGAAGCCTCCCTCCGGCAGCGGCCCATTGAAGATATCCTCGACCGGCAGGCCGCTGTCCAGCATCTCCTGCAGGCTGTAATGCGGCACCGGCGGGGCCAGGTAGCGCTGGATCAGGAACCAGGCCTGGGCCTGCACCTGTTCGATATCGGCATCCGGCGCCACTTCGATATCGGCGCATACCGCCACATCCTCCAGCTTGACGTTGCCGATGCGGCAATAGTCCTCGGCCAGGTTGCGGCAGGCGGCCAGCGCCGACCTGGCCTGGGCCACGGCGGCATCTGCCTTGCGCACCTTGGCGCGGTAGCGCGCGACCGCGCCGCCCGCACCAGCATCCTGCAGCAGGTCGCGCAGCATGGCTACGGTGGCGGCGGCCCGGGTTGCATTGTCGCCGAACAGGTGCAGGGCGATGCCGCTAACGGCGATCTTGACCAGCCCGGCCAATTCGATTTCCAGTCCCAGGTAAAACACCTGGTTCCAGTGCTCGCGCAGGTAGCGGTCCTTGCCGGCCTGGTCCAGCGTGCCATCGCTGAAGACGTCGTAATCGCGGCGTGCGCCGAACGACAGCAGCTTGACCGACACCAGCGCGCCCTGCTGCAGGAAGGCCTCCCATTGCGCTGGCCAGGCCAGCGCCCAATCCGGGAAGCGCAGTTCCAGCGCCAGGCTGCGCGGCTTGCCGCCGCTGTCGGCCAAGCCATGTTCCAGCTCGACCTTGGCGTCATTCAGGTCGCCGGATTCCGGATCTTCCTCCAGTTCCAGCAACACTTCGTACGTGCCCTCCACCTCCACCCTGGCGGCGGCGCCACCGGCGGGCGGCGTATAGCTGTAGATTTGCCGGTCCAGTTCGCACCAGGCGTAATACACCACGTCGCAGGCGCACTGCTTGCAGTACAGCCAGGCGTTGCGCACCGCCGGCAGCCCGATCAGCAACCGGCGGTAGTCGTCCGGCGTCACCGGATTGACGGTGAGGATCTGGCTCGCCGGGAAGAAGGCCTGCTGGGGATAAGGCTGGGAAGGGTCCGCCGATGGCGACGGCGGCATCAGCAGATCCTTGATGTCCCAGCTGTTGCGGTAGGCAAGGTCGGTCAGCACATAGCACAGCTGTTCCAGGATGGTGATGCCGGGATCGTGCGCATTGTAGTCGGTCCACTGCGCGCTGGACATTTGCTCGATATAACTTATCCCCTCGCGCCGCAGTGCGTAGAAATCCGCAGCCGGCGACAGCGCCGGCAGCGCGGGGATGGTGACAGGCGCCTTGCTCATGCCGCCTCGCACGGGCACGCTTCGGCCGCGCCGCCCCCGGCCTGGGGATGCAGCACGGTGATGGCGTGCCGGGCCGCGCGCGCCGACACCAGGATGGACACCGCCAGCGAGCCGCTGACCTCATTCAAGTCCGTCGTCCCCTGCACGCCGGCGATATCGTGGAACAACTGGAAGTCGGTGACGTAATCGACATAGGGCCGTTCCTCCACGAAGTTGATCAGCACCGACTTGACAACCTTGCCGCCAAAGCTGGGCGCGCCGCCGCCGGGATAAGCCCAGGGCGACAGGAAGCGCGTCAGCTCCTCTTGCAGCTGCTTGACGTAATACGCTTCATCGTAGCCCTCGTACAGCCTGAGCTTGAAGGAGACCCGCACTTCCTCGAACTGGGGATTGCGCACGTGCAGGCGCGCGAAGCAGGAGCCGCGCTGGCGCAGGCAGGCCTCGATGCGCTGCAGCAGGTCCAGGCTGGTGTAGGGCCGCAGCGGGTCGCGCAACTGGTGCGCCAGCAGGCTGGGGATGGTCACCACCGTGTAATGGCCGGGCGCCAGCTCGCGGTAGATGCCGCTGCCGCTGTCGTCCGGCTCGTATTGGGTATGGTTCAGGCACCTGGCCTGGTAAATCTGCGGGAAGGCTTGCAGTATCAGGTGTTCGACATCCCACAGCGCGATGGCGCGGTCCTTGTGGCGCAGCCGCTCGCTGGCGCGCACATGGAAGTCGGCCGGCGCCTCCGCCCCGCGGCCACCAAAGCTGGGGAAAGGCTGGAGCAGCTGCTTGAGCGCCGCATCAGGCGCATCGAGCTTGGTGGCGGCGCCGGCCGGCAGCGCCGTGGCGGCGTACGCCGGGTCATTGTCCCGGTCCTCGAAACGTGCTTCCATGGCCTGGGCGGCCACCAGCAGCAATCGGCAGGCGGCGTCGGTCTTGCTGGCCACGGCCAGGCGCAGCCAGCGCAATTCCGGCGCCAGCAGCGTATTGCCGGTGCTGGCCGCGCGCGGCACGCTGAGGGTGACGATGCCCGATTCCAGCAGTTCCGAACTGCCGTCGCCCACCTCGTTGGGGGCGAAGTCCACCCACTCATTCGCGCGCAAATAGCTCCAGCGCAGATGCGGCACGGGCTTCTGCGCCAGCGGGTCGGCCGTGCCGGGTAGTACTTCGAACAGCAGGCTGAGCTCCTGCGGCGGCTGCAGGCCGGCCACGCCAATGTAGAACTCGGCCGCGCTGGTCGTCCCCGCATCGGCGGACTGGAACACGAATTGCGGCATCAGGCTGACCTTGGCCGCGCTGGCCAGCAGCGGATGCCGTTCCGCCACGCCGAACGGCGCCACATGGTAGTAGCGCGCCTGGCGTGCTTCAAAGGCGGCGGCGTTGGCGCTGTTGAGCGCAATGGTCTGCTGGGCCGTGTAGCTCACTGTGAGCGAGGCCATGACGGGCGCCGGCGGCGGCGCGCCGGGATTGGTTCCGCCCTCCTTCAGGTACTTGAGCAAGTCGGCCTGGTACTTGCCCTGGCCGAAATCCTGGTCCAGCCGCAGGCGCAGGTAGCCCTGGCGGGCGGCGTTGCTGTAGTGTAGTGACGGCGCCAGGTCGGGCACGTCGAGTACCGCCGGCGCCAGGCCGGCGCCCAGCGCGATGCTGGTGGCGCTGACGGCGGCGCCCATGCCGGTGGCGGCCCAGGCGCCGGCCGACAGCACGTCCACTTCCATCCTGGGCGACACCGTGTAGGGCGCCGGCGTGGCCTGCCAGCCTATCTGCAGGCTGGCGCTGGCCAGGGTCTTCTGGAACAGCTCGCGCGAACCTATCAACAGCGCGCTGTTCTGGGCCGGCATGGCGCCAAAGGGCTGGAAGGGCTTGGAGGTGTCCACCGGCCCGAAATCGTTGGATACCGCCAGCGATTTGAGTCCGGTCACGGCCACCGCCAGCTGGCAGTTATCGATCACTACATCCTGCAGTTTCGCGTAAGGATAATCCGCGCCGGCGCGGTGTTTCAGCAGCACCTGCAGCACCGGCAGCGCCACGCCGTAGCGGCCGCCGTGCACCTTGGCCTCCCAGGCCACGATGGCGGGATCGGCCCCGCCCAGCTGCACCTGCACATGCAGCTGGCCGGAAGCGCCGACCAAGGCAGCGACCGGTTTTTCCAGCCAGCCCTCGGCGATGCTCAGCAGGCATACCATATCGTCGGCGTAGCTGCCGGCCGGCAGCGCGCCCTGCACCGTGAAGTCCAGGTCTATGCTGCGCTGGCCCTCGGCCAGCAGCAGGTAGTGCGAGGCCACGGCAAAGCCCAGCACCGCCTGCGGCATCCGGATCTGGGCCAGCATGCCATCCGCGTAGCGCTTGTTGTGGAAGGGATGCCAGGACGGATCGTCAGTCTCCAGCGGCTCGCCCAGGCCGTCGGCGGAATTCGATACTGGCGAGGCGTAGATCCGCCCGGCGTCATGGCCGCCGCCCTGCACACCGCCCACCGCCTCGCCGTCGTGGCGGTACACGGTGTGCAGCGCAGCCACCCGGCCCTGGTTCAGCACCGTGTCGCGCAGCAGGGCAAAGCATGCTTCCCTGCCCCGGCCATCCTTGCCGGCCTTGACCAGGGTGCCGGCCTGCATCAAGTGGGCCGGAACCTGGCGCGCCAGCTCGCCCAGCAGGTAGACATGCGAGGGCTCGGCGCCTCTTTCCTTCAGGCGCAGCACGTCGCGGTAGTAGAAGTCCAGGTGGCGCGCGGTCAGCGTATTGGTTTGCTCGCGCAGCCGTTCGAACAGGCGCAGGAAGGCCAGGAACAGGCCATAGTGTGGCAGATGGGCGTCGGACTGCTGGAAACTGGCCTCCAGCGCCTCTCCTGCCGCGCCGGCCAGGCGCGCATAGGCTTTCAGGAATCGGTCCAGCACCGACTTGAACAGGGTGTGGGTGGCGATGTGGTTGGCGCGGGCAGCCACCGTGGCGCCGCTGCCGTAGATGCCGCTGTCCGGATACAGCGCGGGGTTCTCCAGGCGGGCCAGATAGTCGGCCCAGCTCGCCGCACTATCGCCCGCGATCCACTCCGGCCCGTACGGCAGCTGGGTGGCCGCCTGCAGCGTGAGCGCGGCGCCCAGGACGGGCTGCTGCGGCGCCGTGTCGGTGAGCCAGGGACCGGGCGCGGACGCCAGCCGGCCCTCGCGCTGGTACAGCAGCAGGTGCTTGTAGGCCGGCGCCAGCTGCCTGCGGACCTGGTTGGCCAGCTGCTCCTTGAGCGCCAGCCCGTCCGGCAGGGCTGCGCGCAACTGCTCGATCTGCGCCGCCAGGGTGGCCACGCTGGCAAACACGCGGCCCAGCCGCAGGCGCAGCCCGGCCTCGTCGCCGGCGTTCTGCAGCTGGTCCAGGTAAGCCAGGTCTTCCTTGATGGCGGACTGGTAGCCCGCCACATCCTGCACCGACGCCAGCGCCAGCTGCACCGATACATCGCTGGCGAAAAAGACCTGCCAGTTGCCGGCGTCCGCGTTGTCCAGGTCCACGTAGCGCAGGAAGGCGGCATAGGCGCGCGCGAACAGCATGCGGTGGGCGGGCAGGCGCTGGTCCACCGGGGCGTAGCCGGGGTCCAGCGCCGCCAGGCGGCGCTGCGGCTGGCTGCTGCCTTCGCGCACCAGCTTGAAAGGATCGGTATTGTGCTTGCAGTCGTCGGTCGGCATCAGGCCACCTGTCAGGGCAGGAGATTCACCGTGGTGGTGAGGTTGATGTCAGTGCCTTCCAGCTTGTAGAACGGGAAGACGAAATTGAAGCGCGAATTGGTGGACTTGAGCCGGTACACCACCTCGATCAGGATCATCCCTTCCAGCTGCCGGCTGTCGTCCAGGCCCACGCTCTCGATGGTGATGCGCGGCTCGAAGTACAGGATGGCGGTTTCCACCTTGTCCGCCATCAGCGTCTTCATGCGCGTGTCCAGGCTCTCGAACACCAGTTCGTCGAGGTTGCAGCCATACTGGGGCAGCATGCTGCGCTCGCCCGGGGCGGTGGTGAGCAGGATGTCCAGGCTGGAGGCGATGTCGGCCTCGTCCTCCAGCATGGCCACCCCGGCTTGCGGAGTGAAGGTGGGTGGAAAGGACCAGCCGCGTCCCAGGTAGGCGCGCTGCATGTCAGCCTCCGATGATCACGGTGGGAACGCCCGGCCCCAGCACGCTGCCAGCGGCGGCTGTGACGTCGCCCATGCGGGCCGCCGGCAGCCCGCCTATCAGCACCGTGGCCGAGCCCTGGATGATGGCGTCCGCCCCGCAGCTGTCGCCCATGCATGCGGCCGGCAGGCCGCCAATCAGCACCGCGGCTGCCCCCGGCGGCAGGATGGGCGCCGGCGCGCCGTAGGTGGCCGGGCTGAGTATCATGTCGCTGACGCGCGCTGCAAACGGCATGGCGCTGCTCCTTTCAATTGATTAGCACCATACCGCCCTGGATGACGGTGGTGGCGCTGCCTTTGAGACTGGCGCTGGCGCCCGACAGGTCCAGGCTGGAGACGGCGGCGGCCTTCATGTTCATGCTGGCCTTGCATTCGATGTTCACGGCTTCCATCCTGATGTCCTGGGCGGCCTTGAAAATCAGGTCCTTGCTGCTTTCTATCCGCACGCCGCTGTCGTCCAGCACGATCTTGTTGCCGTTCTGGTCTTCGATCACGATGCCCTTGGCGTCCTCGGACAGGGCCAGGCGGTTGCCGGCCGGGGTCTCGATCAGGGCAATCTTCCTGTCGTCATCGAACTGCAGCTTGAGCTTGGCCCGGCTGGCATAGCCCTTGAGGTCGTTCCTGTCGGCCAGCGGCTCGGGCGCCGGCCTGGCGCTGCTGTGGCACATGCCCAGCACCACCGGGTGGCGCGGATCGCTGTCCAGGAAGCCGACCACCACCTCGTCGCCTATCTCGGGCCGGAAATAAGTGCCGCGCTCCTTGCCCGCGTCCAGGCAGGCGATGCGGCTCCACACGCCCTCACTGGCATTGTCGGCAAACGGCAGCCGCACGGCGATGCGCTCCTCGTGTGCCGGATCGCCCTCCAGCGCGCTCACCACGCCGACCTGCAGCCCGCTCACGGCCGGCAGCAGCCCGCCGGCCGGCATGGGGCGTAAATCGAACACGGACGCGAACTGCAACGGACTGAGCCCGAACTGCACATCGGTCTCCCAATTGCCGTTGCTGACGCAGTGGCGCACGCCGGACACCAGCAGGCTGCCGTTGAAGCGCTGGCCCAGGCCGTCCAGCGCCAGCACGGCGCCCGGCTTGATGGCGGCCAGTCCCTGGCAGCGGGCGCGCCCGCGCACCTTGGCCAGGCGCTCGCGCTGCAAGCGGGCGTCGGCCCAGGCCTGCAATTCGGTCTGGCCCAGCAGTCCGCCGTGGCGCAGCAGCAGCGCATCGCCGGCCGCCACGTCGGCCAAGGCGGATGGCTCCAGGTTGCCGCTGGAGCCGCCCTCCCCTTCCCTGGCCTCGGCCACCAGCAGCTTCTGGTCGGCGGCGCTCCAGCTGGCGGCGTGCACGGCCTTGCTTTGCCAGCGGGCGTCCACTTCAGCGTCCAGCTCCAGCAGGCTGTCGCCAAATTGCAGGCTGAGGGCGGCGTCGCCGCTGGTGGACGGCTTCATCACGCTCACCTGGCCATCGTCGGCCAGCACCACCTGGCCGTTGGCCTCGGCGCGGCACAGCAGGAAATCCCAGTCCGTGGCCTGGTACTGCACCAGATCCTCCAGCGGCGCGCCGGTGGACTCCACCTGGTGCCGCAGGCCATGGTCGCGCAGCAGCTGCTCCATGATCTCGCTGTCGGCCTTGGCCACGTAATGGCGCGTGGCCGGCTCGGTGCTCATGCTGACGGCGGCGTCGCGGCATTCCACCAGCAGCTGGCTGGCATGCTTGCGCACGCGGATGCTGTGCTTGACCACCACACCCTTGAACACGGTCTCGTTCCTGGCCCGGTAGCCGAGCTGGATCTCGATTTGCCTTCCGGGCACCAGGCTGTCGGCCTCGCTGGCCGGGAAGGTGGACTTGGCGGGATCGCCGTCGCGCAGTTCGATCAGCGCCGACGGGATGCGGTTCAGCTCCCGGTTCACCTCGATCGCCAGCACGTGGAATTGGGCCGACAGTTCCTGGCCGTCGACCAGCACCGCGTAGGTGCAGACGTCGGCCTGGCCGGCCGCCTGGGCGTGCGCGCGGTCGTTCATGGACGGGCCTTGGCCAGCGGCGGGAACAGCAGGCGTTGGCCCGGCGCCAGCGCCCGGAAGTCATCGAGGCCGTTGACGCGCGCCACGTCCAGGTAATGGCGCGGATCGCCGTAGATCTCGTGGCACAACAGCGGCAGACGGTCTCCGGCCCGCACCACGCGCACATGGGTCAGGTCCGGCGAATGGCGGTCCTCTTTGGCGACGCGCTTCTTTTCCTCGATGCTCCCTTTGAACTTGGTGCGCGCCACGGCGCGTATCGGCTGGCCGTCCGGGTTGAACAGCTTGTAGGTGATGCCCAGCTCGACGGCGCGGCCCTTGAACACCAGGTTGCCCCAGATGAGCTTGAGGTGGAACGGCTCGTGCGTATCGGGCCGGTATTCGGTGAGCAGCTTGCGGAAGGCGTCGACCTGGCCGAACACGCCGTCCGGCTGCGGATTGCCGTCGATGATGCCGGTGGCGTCGAACAGGAACTCGAAGCTCAGCTCCTCCGGCATGGTGTAGGCGAATTTCTGCTGGGCGCCGCTGCTGCCCTGCCCTTGCCCTTCGGCCGTCTTGACCTTGTATTCCAGGGTATAGGTCTCCGGATTGATCAAGGCTTCGTAGCTGGCCTTGGCCTCCAGCTTGCCGCCGGTCTCGGCGTCGGCCGAGGACTCGAAGGCCAGGATCAGCATTTTCTCCAGCTTGCCCTGGGTTGCCATCAGCGCTCCATCCGGTTCTGCAGGATGCGCAGCACCTGCTCCACGCATTCGGCCACGATGGCCTGCTGGGCCGCTTCGCCGGCTGGCGTGGCGGGGGACTGGCCGTCCTGGCCCGGGGCGCCGTTCACGGCCACCTTGATGTGCAGTTCGCGTATCTCTATCGGCATGCGTGGCGCTCCTGCTACTGGATGGTGAAATAACGGTAAGACAGTTCCATGGATTCGACCACGATGGCGTTCTCGCCCGCGTTGAAGTCGCTCACCGACCACTTCCTGGGGATGGCCTGCGCCACCTTCCAGGTGCGCAGCGGGTCGCCCTTTTCGTTCATCAGGATCACGTTGACGTCGGTCGGCGCGAACTTGCGTTCGCGGAAGGCGTCCAGGAACCAGGCGATGACGGCCGAATCGGTGACCATGCCGCGCTTGAGCACCAGGTCGGCGTACTTGGTGCGCACCGGGAGCTTATGGGTAAAGCGGTTCTCGCCGCCCTCCTTGAACTCCTCCATGTCGTATTCGACCGACAGGCCGGACACGGTCTGGAAGCGCACGTCGCTCCGGTCCTTGCCGACGCCGAATTCGACCCGGTAGTAAAAGCTCCACGGCGGGTAGTAGTCGCTCATGGCGGCCCGCTCAGACCTTCATCAGCTTCAGGCCCTCGTGCGCGATCTCCAGGGTCTCGATGGCGGTCTCGTTGGCGTCCGACTTCAGGTCCGGCGCCGAGATCTTGACCGGGAAGCAGCGCGTGGCCGACCATGCCGCCACCGGCAGGTGCTTCTCGTTGAGCAGCCGGATGATGACGTCGCGCCGCCCTTCCGAGCGCTCGTTGGCGACGTCGTCCAGCCATTTGTTGTAATCGAAGTCGCCCTCGAACTTGCCGCGCTTGAGCGTGATGTTGGAGTTCTTCACCATGCCCGGCATGGCGATCTTGTTGAAGTCCTTGCTGTCGCTGTGGCGGTATTCGATCTTTTCGCGCTCCATCACCAGGCCGGTGACCTCGGTGAAGCTGATCTTGGCCCCGCCCCAGTCGACCTGGAAGTGGAAGCGCGGGATCGGATAGTCTTGTGCCATGCTCTACCTCGTGTCGGTGATGGTTCAGGATTGCGCCAGCTTGTGCGAGAAGCGCAGCACGATGAATTCGGCCGGACGCACGGCCGCGATGCCCACCTCGACCACCAGGCGGCCTTCCAGGATGTCCTGCGGCGTCATGGTCTTGCCCAGCCCGGCGGACACATAGAAGGCGTGTTCCGGCTTGGCGCCCTGTAGCGCGCCCTGGCGCCACAGCACGGTGAGGAAGTTCTCTATCATGGCTTGCACCCGCACCCAGGTGTTGGCGTCATTGGGTTCGAACACGAAGCTGGCGCTGGCCTTGCTGCACGATTCCTCGATGAAGATGAACAGGCGACGCACGTTGATGTAGCGCCATTCGGCATCGTTGCCGGCCAGGGTGCGCGCCCCCCACACCAGCGTGCCCTTGCCGGTGAAAGGGCGGATCGCGTTGATGGACTTGCCGGCCGTGGCGTCGTCGTTCAGGCCATCCTGGTCCTTGTTGGTGAACTCGATGGTGGGCTTGATCACCCCCACCACGCTGACGTTGGCGGGCGCCTTCCACACGCCGCGCTCGGCGTCGACGGCGGCGTAGATGCCGGCCATGGTGGAACTGGGGGGCAGCAGCAGCGACAATTCACGGATAGCTGCCTTGGCGCTCTCGTAGACCAGGCTGTTGTCGGTGGTCAGCAAGCTCAGCATCTTCTTGTCGGCCACGCTGGCCGGCTTGAAGTAATTGACCTCGGTCTTGCTCTCGTCGATGACGTAGTCCAGGATGGTTTCCAGGTTGGGGGCGTAGGCGGCCCCGTATTTGAGGTTGGCGGTGCCGACCCCGCTGTCGCGGAAATTCTTGGCAATGGTGGCGATCGATGCATCGGGGCTGTAGACGGACACCGAGTCGCCATGCACGTCCATGATGACGAAGCGGTCCTTGAGCAGGTTGCACTGGGCCAGGGCGCCATCCATGACCTTCTTGAAGTCGGCGATGCCCAGGCTTTGCGCCTCGGGGAATACCAGCAGGGTGGGCTCGTCGACCTTCTCCAGCGCGGCCAGGCCGGCGGAGAGCTCCGTCTCGGTGACGACCGAGGCGCTCTTGTACAGGCCAACCGGCACGATCCAGCACGGGCCGCCGCCATTGGCGAAGAACATTTGCAGCGCGTAGTACAGCAGGTACTTGGAGCGCTTGGTCAGGTCCAGGGTGGCGCTGAACTTTTGCCCGGTGACGGCGCCGCTGGCGTCCTTGATCTCGACGGCGTTCACGACGATGGCGGCTTCCGGCTGCGGTCCGCCGAAATGGGCCTCGTACTCGACCAGGGAGGAGATCCTCAGCGGCACCTTGAGCGCGGTATCCACCACTTTTTCGACATAGCCGACGAAGGCCGGGATGGCGGTCTCCACGGCCGAGACGATGGGCGGGAACCTGGGTATTTCCTCGATGTAGACGCCGGGTGTCTTGTACGCCAAAGCCATAATCACCTCTCACAGGGAAACGGGTTGTTTCGGGAGCACATCCGCCCGGGTCTCCACGACCAGGCTGGCCTCGCGCGGCGGTATGTGGAATTGCAGGTCCAGCATGCGCATGGTGTACAGCACAAACGGATATTGCTTGCCGCCAAGAGTCCCCCACAGGTGGTTGACTTCCTCCATGGCCGGTGAATACAGGTCGAATATCAGCTTGAATTTGTCGAGGCGATCCAGCAGATTAATCGGCGCGTTGGTGGTAATCGATAAAGGATTAACGCTGCTTTCAGTGAACGTATTATTCATTTGAAAAAAGCGTATGGCGCGTGACAGCATCAATAATGCGCCCGCATAACTGGCATGCGTGGCGGCGATTAATATCTGAAAATTCAGGAATACCGGTGGATTTTCAAACAGCGCTTTTTTGTTGATATCATCCCGCACGTAATTCGGCAAGTTCTTGAGCGCCTTTTCCTCCTTGATGTTGACTACCTGCAGACACAGCACGTCGCGCGACACCCCGGGGCCGCCCACGGTGGAGCGAAATCCTTCCGCTATATTCCCCAGTTCCACCGACGGTACCGCCACCGGCCCGTATTCGCCCATATGCCTGACCAATTCATTGACGATGATGCTTAGCGCATGTGGCAGCATGGTATTAATCTGGTTTAACTCGCCGGTTCCGCCAAGTTACAGATGAACGTATAGTCCGTCAAGATAAAATAAATTCCAGCGATAGCGCCAGCTACCGCAAGTTATAATTCACGGACAGTTATTTTTCCTACAATTAATCCGAGTTGCGTCGGGGAATAAATTACCAGAGGGAGCAGGGAGGAACGCGGCGCGGCATTTGTAACAAGCATGCCGCGACCGGGGCGGGTGGGGATTTACATCGTGTGGCGATGTCGCAACATTTTCCTGATATCACACTTTAGGCTGCTTGCGGCGGCGCTGCTCAGGGCTGGCCAGCACCCGCTTGATCACCGGCAGCGGCACCTTGGCGCTGCTCATGAAGATCCAGGCGTTGGCGGCGCCGGTTTTGCGGTCCAGGCTGATACCCTGGTCGACGATCTCGGCCATGGCGTCGTCGCAGCGCAGATATTGGTGGTTTTCCATGTGTGCCCTTGTTGGTGAGTCGCTATGCGCTTGCTATTCTGCCAGTAAATCTTATGTTCGTCAGTAACTCATCCCTGTCCTACAAGCCAACCGCACGCGCGCCGATACTGCGATCACGCCGGCCCGAGCATGATGTGTCACGCCATCACGCCAGCGCGTGGTGTATACCGCCTTCCACCACCAAGGAGACCATCATGAGCTACTTAGACCGCGACACCTTCGGCATCTACCGTGACTACGACGACAACAGCGGCCCCGGCCCGCGCCTGATGGGCGCCGACACCCTGATCGGCGAGGACGTCTACAACCGCCAGGAGGAAGACCTGGGCGACATCAAGGAAATCATGCTCGACATGCGCAGCGGCTCGGTGGCCTATGCCGTGCTGTCCTTCGGCGGCTGGCTGGGCATGGGCGACAAGCTGTTTGCCGTGCCATGGCAGAGCCTGCAACTGGACACCGTCAACAAGCGCTTCATCCTGGACGTCAGCAAGGACCACCTGAAAAACGCGCCTGGCTTCGACAAGGACAACTGGCCCGACATGGCCAGCACCGAGTTCGGCACCCAGATCCACAGCTTCTACGGCACCCAGCAGGGCGCGCCGGGCTCCGTCACCTCCAGCGGCAGCGTGATGGGTTCCGGCAGCGGCACGCTGCAAAGCGGCAGCCTCGGCGCACAAGGCGGCAGCCTGTCCGGCTCGCAGTCGATGGGCGGCACTACGGGCAGCACCACCGGCACGACCGGCAGCACCAGCGGTAATTACTCCGGCGGCAGCCTGGACGACAAGTATTAAACGCCGGGCTGTAGCGGCGCCATCGCCACCTGATAGCCTTGGTCGGCCAGTTGGCGTCGCAATGCCGCCAGCCGGGCCGGATCCTGGTCCAGCACCAGCAGCCCGGCCTGTTCCGGCGCGGCCTCGACGGGCGCTTCCATGCGCCTGCCGCTGGCCAGCAGCTCGCCTAAGCCGGCTGCCGGCAGGGGCGGGCTGAAATAATATCCCTGCAACTCGTCGCAGCGCAGCCGCCGCAGGAAGGCCAGCTGCGAGGCCGTCTCCACCCCCTCCGCCACCACCCCCAGCCCCAGGCTGTGGCCCATCGCGATGATGGCGGCCACCAGGGCCGCGTCCTCCACGCTGCTGGTCACGTCCGTGATGAAGGAGCGGTCCACCTTGACCTGGTCGAAGGGGAAGCGCTTCAGGTAGGCCAGCGAGGAATGGCCGGTGCCGAAATCATCCAGCGACAGCTTGACCCCCAGCTGCTTCAAGCCGCGCAGGTGGGCGGCGGCCTGCTCCGGGTCCTCCATCACGGCCGATTCGGTCAGTTCAAAGGTGATCTCGGCAGCCGCCACGCCATGCTTGTGCAGTGCCGCGCTGATGGTCTGCTGCAGCCGGCTGCCTTTGCGGAACTGCAGGGCCGACAGGTTGATGGCCACCGGCACCGTCTCCAGCCCGGCGGCGCGCCAGGCCGCTTGCTGTGCGCACACGCTGTCGATGATCCATTCGCCCATGGGTACGATGAGTCCGGTCTGCTCGGCCAGCGGGATGAATTCGGCCGGTGGCACCAGCCCCCGTTCCGGATGGCGCCATCGTATCAGGGCCTCGGCGCCCACCACCCTGCCGCACTCCAGGCTCACCTTGGGCTGGTAGTACATGCTGAACTGGCCCGACTCCAGGGCCTGGCGCAGCGCCGTCTCCAGCGCCAGGCTGGCGCTCAGCGATTCATTCATCTGCGGCGCATAGAACACGCAGCGCTCGCCGCTGCGGCGGGCCCGGTTGAGCGCCACCTCGGCGTTCTTGAACAGCTGCTCGGCGTTGCCGCCGTCGCCCGGGTAGATGGCGATGCCCAGCCTGACCGCCAGGCGTATCTCCTGCCGCCCCACCATCAGCGGTTGCTCCAGCAGCCTGGTGAGCCTGGTTTCCAGCCAGGCCGCGGTGCGCTCGCCGGCCGCCAGCGAACCCAGCGCCACGGCAAAGCTGTCACCGCCGATGCGGGCCGCGCTGCAGGGCGCTGGGAGCCCGGACTGCAGGGCCGCGCCCAACTGCTTGAGCACGGCGTCGCCCACGTGGCGGCCGTACACGTCGTTGACCTGGGCGAAGCGGTCCAGGTTGATCGAGATCACGGCCGCGCACGCCTCGCGCGGCGTGGTGTGGATCAGCTGCTGCAGGCGGTCCTGGAACAGCATGCTGTTGGGCAGGCCGGTCAGTACATCATAGTAGGCCAGGTAATGCAGCCTTTCCTCGCGCGCAATGTATTGCAGGCCGAAGGACAAGTCGCCGGCCAGTTCGTCCAGCAGGGTCAGCCGCCCTTCCTGGGCGAAAAAGCCGCGCTCGGTGGAAAACAGCGCGATCACGGCGCAGCTGCGCTGGTCCACCCCCAGCGGCAGCACGGCCAGCGAGCGCAGGCCGTGGCTGAGCAGCTCGTCGCGCAGTGGCGCCATGGCCGGGTCGGTGGCGATGTCGTCGCTGATCACCTGGCGCTGCTCGCGCACCGCCTGGCTGGCCGGGCGGCCGGCCTGCGGCGAGGCCGGATCGGCGCTGAAGCTGATGCGGTCCACATAGGCCTGCGGTGCGCCCTGGCAGGCCACCACCCTGCCCTCCATGGTGTCGGCGTCCACCACGCCGGCCCAGGCCAGGTGGAAAGCGCCCTGGCTGACCGCCACCCGGCAGGCTTCCTGCAGCAATTCGTCGCGGTCGTGGATACGCACGATGGCGGAATTGATCCCGCTCAGCACGGCGTACAGCTGGCTCAGGCTGGTGATGCGCTCCTGCATGCGGGCTTGCACGGTGACGTCGGCCGCCAATCCCGCCATGCGGTACACCACCCCGTTCTCGTCGCGGATGGGAAAGCCGCGGCTGCGTACATGGCGCACCTGGCCGTCCGGCCGCACGATGCGGTACTGGTACTCAAAGCCCTCCAGCCCGCGCTGCGCCACCAGCGCGCGGATCCGCGGCGCATCGTCCGGATGGATGGACGCCATCCAGGCGCGCGGATCATCGACCACGGAGGCGCAGGTCTGTCCCCATACCTGCTCGTACGCAGGGCTGATGTAGAGCAGCTTGTCGTACACGACATCGGTGAGGAAGAACACTTCATCGATGTGTTCGGCGATCTGCCGGAACCGGCTCTCGCTCTCGCGCAGCTGGCCGGCGATGCGCTGGCGCTCGATCAGGTCGCCCTGCAGCTGGTGCACGTGGTCCTGGATGCGCTCGTACAGCAGCAGGTTTTCATAGGCCAGGGCCAGCTGGGTGGCGACGGTGGCCACGGTGCGCTCGTCGACTTCGCTGAATTCGCGCGTCCCCAGCTTGTTGGCGAGGTAAATCCAGCCGTAGTTGCGCTCGGAACTGCCGACCGGCACGCCCAGGAAGCTGTGCACGGCCGGATGGCCGGGCGGCAGCCCCAGCTTCGCAGGGGCGCAATCGCTGCCGTGCAGGCGTTCGGTGGCGCGTTCGCGCAGCAGGCGGCGCAATATGCCGCTTTCCGGGATGGTGCACGCCAGCTCCTGCTCCTGGTCCGCTTCCATGCCCAGGGTGGTGACGTGGCGCAGGCGCCAGCCACCGTCATCGACTATGCCGATCACGGCGTAGCGCGCGACGCCCAGGTGGCGCGCCAGCTTGCAGGCCTGGGCCAGCAGCGCGGCCGGGTCGCGCGCCCGCGTCATTTCCATGCCCATGTCGATCAGGGCCGTCAGGCGCAGGCTGACCGACTGCAGTTCCTCCAGCGAGGACGCCAGTTGCTCGCCGGCGCCGGCGTCCGGGCCGGGGCGCGTCGGATCACTCAATTGGTGGCTGCTGCGCTCGGCATCCTGCAGGCAGGAGTTGAGCCGTTCCTCCAGGCCGCCCAGCAGCGGCGCGCCCAGCTTGCCGGGTGCGGCGGGTACGGCAGGCGTAGCCGACGGCAGCGGCAGGGCCAGGGCCTGGTGCACGGCGCGCAGGATGGCCAGCGGCGGAGACGGCTTCTGCAGCACCCAGCGCACCCCGCACTCGCGCGCCATGGCCTTGGCCTCGTGCGTGCTATAGGTCGAGGTGTAGAAGATCACCGGCAGCTGGCGGGCCCACTCGCCGGCGGCGCCGTCGCGCACGGCGCGGATGAAGTCGTAGCCATTCATGCGCGGCATCATGATGTCGGTGACGATCAGGTCGGGCCGGTGGCGGCGCACCTGTTCCAGGCCCTCGTCGCCGTCCGCTGCCTGGTGCAGCTGGTGGTGGCCGAATCCCAGCAAGGCGCTGAGGAAGTGGCGGTTCAGGACGTGGTCGTCGACGATCAGGATCACGGCCATGCTCAGCTCCCCGCCAGGGCGCTGTCCAGCGCCTCGTTCAGTGCTGCCACGTCCACCGGTTTGGTCAGGTAGCGGAAGAAACCGGCCGCCAGCCCTTGCTGCACCTCGTGCGGCATGGCGCTGGCGGTCAGGGCGATCACCGGGATGGGCGCCGTTTCAGGATGCTGGCGCAGCCGCTGCATGGCCTCCAGCCCGCTGATGCCCGGCAAATTCATGTCCATCAGGATCACGGCCGGGCGGTGCGCGCGCGCCAGTGCGACCCCGGTCTCGCCATCCACAGCGGAGATCATGCGCAGCTTGTTCTGGAACAGCAGGATTTGCTCGACCAGGCGCAGGTTGGCGGGATTGTCTTCCACGTACAGCAGCAGCGGCCCGTCCGCCACGCCGATGGCGGACGGCGGCGGCTCCTCCGGCGCCGGGTCCGGTTCGCCGCAAAATTCGATCCAGAACCGGCTGCCGATGCCCACCGCGCTCTGGAATCCGATGGCGCCGCCCATCAATTCGACCAGGCGCTTGGTCAGCACCAGGCCGATGCCGGTGCCTTCCTGGGAGGCGCCCTCCTGCCCCAGGCGGTTGAAGGGCTGGAACAGCTGCGCCATCTGGGCCTCGCTCATGCCGACCCCGGTGTCCTGCACCGAGATGCGGACCCGGTCGGCAGCCACCGGCGTGCATTCCACCGCCACCGTGCCGTGCTCGCGGTTGTACTTGATGGCGTTAGACAGCAGGTTGAGCACCACCTGGCGCAGCCGGGTGCGGTCGGCCGTGACGCTCCAGCCCACCTGGCGCGGGAACACCAGGCGGATGCTGCGTGGCTGGCCCAGCGGCTCCATCATGGCGCGCAGCTCGTCCATCAGCGGCCCCAGCGCCACCGCCTCCATCGACAGCGAAATGGCGCCCGATTCCACCTTGGCCAGGTCCAGGGTCTCGTTGATCAGGGTTAGCAGGTGCTGGCCGGCGCTCAGGATGCAGGCGGTGAATTCCTTGCGCTGCGCCGGCGTGATGGGCAGACTGTCGTTGTCCAGCAGCTGGGCAAAGCCGAGGATGGCGTTGAGCGGGGTGCGCAGCTCGTGCGACATACTGGCCAGGAACCGGTCCTTGGCCTGGTTGGCCCGTTCCAGCTCGGCGCTTTTTTCTTGCAGGGCGCGGTCCACCCGCTTGCGTTCCGTGATGTCGCGGATGGCGCTGGAGACCAGCACCTCGCCCTCCACTTCCAGCGGACTGAGGCTGATCTCGACCGGGAACTCGCTACCGTCGCGCCGCAAGCCATGCAGTTCCAGCCCGGCGCCCATGGAACGCGGCCGCGGCTGGCCGATGAAACCGGCGCGGAACGCTGGATGCTGGTGGGTGTAGCGCTCCGGTATCAGCACTTCCACCTTCTTGCCGAGCAACTCCTGACGCGGGTAGCCGAACAGCGACTCGGTCTGGGTATTGACCAGCACGATCTCTCCCTGCCGGTTGACGATGACAATGGCGTCCGGCGCCGATTCCAGCAGGCCGCGGAATTTCTGCTCCGCCTTGCGCCGTTCCGTGATGTCGCGGATGGCGCTCATCACCATGGCGCCTTCCTCGGTCTGCAGCGGGCTGAGGCTGATCTCGACCGGGAACTCGACCTGGTCCTTGCGCAAGCCGTACAGTTCCAGCCCGGCTCCCATGGTACGGCTGCGCGGCTGTTTGAAATAGGTGCTGCGGTGGCCCACATGGGCGTGGCGGAAGCGCTCCGGCAGCAGCACTTCGACCGGTTGGCCGCGCAGCTCGCCGTGCTGGTAGCCGAACAGCCGCTCTGCCTGGCTGTTGGCCAGCACGATGCGGCCGGTGGCATTGGTCATGAGGATGCCGTCCGGGGTCGATTCCAGCAATGCCAAATACCTGGCTTCCACCAGCTTGGCGTCGCGCAGCGCCTTGCGCTCCGTCATGTCGCTGGTGCGCAGCAGGATGTATTCGATCTGGCCGGCCTCGTCGAGGATGGCGCGGCTGGCCACGTCCACATAGACCAGCGAGCCATCCTTGCGCCGGCGCAGGCATTCGTAGCCATGCACCCCCTTGTCGTTGAGCTCGTGCGGGCTGCTGGGATGCAGGCTGGTGGCGTCCGGCAAGTCGATCAGTGCGGCAAGCGCATGCCCCACCGCCTCGCCGGCATGGTATCCGAAAATCTGTGCGGCGCCACGGGTCCAGTGCACCACCACGCCCTGGCGGGTGGTGACCACGACGCCGCCTGGGGTCTGGTCTAGTATCAGCCGGTCGAAATCCATGTGCAAAAACAATGTTTATCGCGCTGGAGCGAGTATGAGCCGCTCCCGGTTGTTGCACAAGTGTATTAACTCGGCGTGGGTGCAAAGCGTTGGCTTTATGCTGGCGCACCGTCGTGGTGCATTTTTCTTGGCACGTTTCTTGATATTCCGTAAATGTAATCAACTCGGGAAACAACATGGCAAAGTTCTTCAATGAAATGACTGCTGATGGCCTGGGACACGAGACCAGCGCCCAGATCCGCGACCACTACCGTGAGTTTTGCCACTGGCTGCAGCGACAGCCCGCCGCCACCATGGAGCGCAAGCGCGCCGAAGCCGACCTGACCTTCCGCCGGGTCGGCATCACCTTTGCCGTCTACGGCGACGACGCCGGCACCGAACGGTTGATACCGTTCGACACCATCCCGCGCATCATTCCGGCGGCTGAATGGCGCAGCATGCAGAAAGGCCTGGCGCAGCGGGTGCAGGCCCTGAACATGTTCATCCACGATATCTACCACGACCAGAACATCATCAAGGCCGGCATCATCCCCGCCGAGCAAATCTACAAGAATGCCCAGTACCGGCCCGAGATGCAGGGCATAAACGTGGCATCCGACATCTACGCCCACATCGCTGGCGTCGATATCGTGCGCGCCGGCCAGGGCGAGTTCTATGTACTGGAGGATAACCTGCGGGTGCCGTCTGGCGTCTCCTACATGCTGGAAGACCGCAAGATGATGATGCGGCTGTTCCCCGAGCTGTTTGCGCGCAACAAGGTGGCGCCGGTCGACCACTATCCCGACCTGCTGCTCGACAACCTGCGCTCGGTGGCGCCCATGGGCGTCAACGATCCCACCGTGGTGGTGATGACGCCCGGCATGTACAACTCGGCCTATTTCGAGCACGCCTTCCTGGCCCAGCAGATGGGCGTGGAACTGGTCGAGGGCAAGGACTTGTTTGTCAATAACAATGCCGTGTACATGCGCACCACCCAGGGTCCCAAGCGGGTGGACGTGATCTACCGCCGCCTGGACGACGATTTCCTCGATCCGCTGGCGTTCCGCCCGGATTCCGCGCTGGGCGTGCCGGGCCTGCTGTCGGTCTACCGCGCCGGCCACGTTACCCTGGCCAACGCCATCGGCACCGGGGTGGCGGACGACAAGTCCATCTACCCCTACGTGCCGGACATGATCAAGTTTTATTTATCGGAGGAGCCGATACTGAACAACGTGCCCACCTACCAGTGCAGGAAGAAGGAAGACCTGGAGTACACCCTGGCCAACCTGCCCGAGCTGGTGGTCAAGGAAGTGCACGGGGCGGGCGGCTACGGCATGCTGGTTGGGCCGGCCTCGACCAGGCAGCAGATCGAGAACTTCCGCCAGCGCCTGCTGGCCAAGCCGGACGGCTACATCGCCCAGCCGACGCTGGCGCTGTCGGCCTGCCCCACCTATGTCGAGAGCGGCATCGCGCCGCGCCACATCGACCTGCGGCCCTTCGTGCTGTCCGGCAAGACCATTTCCATGGTGCCGGGCGGCCTGACCAGGGTCGCCCTGCAGGAAGGCTCGCTGGTGGTCAATTCCTCGCAAGGCGGGGGCACCAAGGATACCTGGATACTGGAAGAATAAGGAGAGACCATGCTCAGCCATACCGCCGACCATCTGTTCTGGATGGCGCGCTACACAGAGCGCGCCGAAAACACCGCCCGCATGCTGGACGTGAACGTGCAGACGTCCATGCTACCGCAATCGGCCGCCGACGCCGCCCAGGGCTGGCGCGCCATGCTCGGCATTTCCGAGCTGCAATGCGCGTTCGACCAGAAATACGCCAGCCTGGAAGCGGCCGCCGTGATCGATTTCATGGTGCGCGACCCCGACAATCCGTCCTCGATCGCGGCCTGCCTGAAGGCGGCGCGCGAGAACGCCCGCGCCGTGCGCGGCGCCCTGACCACGGAAGTGTGGGAAATCCAGAACCAGACCTGGCTGGAACTGCTGGCCCACCTGAAGACGGATTTGCTGGAAAGCGATCCCGCCCGCTTCTTCGAATGGGTCAAGTACCGCTCACACCTGTCGCGCGGGGTCACCCTGGGCACCATGCTGCGCGACGACGCCCTGCACTTCATCCGCCTGGGCACCTTCCTGGAACGAGCCGACAATACGGCCCGCATCCTGGACGTGAAGTTCCACAATCCCAAGGGAGCCGGCGAGGACAGCCAGCGCGATTACTACTACTGGGCGGCGCTGCTGCGCTCCGTGTCCGGCTTCGAGATCTACCGCAAGGTGTACCGCGACGTGATCACCCCGGCCCGTATTGCCGAGCTGCTCATGCTGCGCGGCGACATGCCGCGTTCGCTGCTGGCCTGCATGGACGAGGTGGTGGTCAACCTGCGCGAGGTGCGCAACGACCTGTCGGCCGATACCGAGCGCTTCGCCGGCAAGCTGCATGCCGAGCTCAAGTTCGCCCGCATCGCCGACATCCTGGAGGCCGGCCTGCACGACACGCTGACCCAATTCCTGCAGGATATCTACGAACTGGGCAACCGCGTCAGCCGTGATTTCCTGGTGCCGCTGGCGGCTTGAGGGGGGAACCATATGCAATTGTCTATACGCCACGAAACACGATACAGCTACAGCTCACCCCAGGCCTACACCATACAGCAGCTGCACCTGACCCCGCGCACCGAGCCGCAGCAGCAGGTGCAATCCTGGCAGCTATCCATGCCCGGCCATGTGCATGCCTATACGGACGCCTACCACAACCTGTCGCACATGCTGACCCTGAACACGCCGCACGACGAATTGCTGATCGTGGCGGCCGGCGTGGTGCAGACCAGTTGTCCGCCCGAGGGACGCATACCGCGCGACCATGGCCTGTCGCCGCTGATCTACACGGTGCCGACCCGGCCCACCATGCCGAATCCCGCCATCCTGGAGCTGGCGGCGGCCTGCCTGCCGGACGGGCGCGGGCAGACCCGCGACTTCATGCGCCTGGCCGAGCACATCTTTGGTGCGGTCCGGTATCAAAGCGGTGCAACCGACGCCGGCAGCACCGCCAGCGAAGCCCTGGCCCTGGGCCAGGGCGTGTGCCAGGACCACGCCCACTTGTTCCTGGCCTGCTGCCATGCGCACGGCATTCCGGCCCGCTATGTGTCGGGCTACATGGATCCGGGCGCCGCGGGCCTGGCCGCCAGCCACGCCTGGGTGGACGCCTGGGTCAACGACCACGACTACACCGGCTGGGTCAGCATAGACGTGACCCACGCGCGCCTGATGACGGACGCCTATTGCCGCCTGGCCGTGGGTCGCGATTACGACGCCGCCGCGCCCATACGGGGTGTGCGGCGTGGCGGCGGTACCGAAGCGTTGGCGGTCGAGGTGCAGGTGCAAGTGCTGCAGCAGTGACCCAGGCCAAGAAACTTTCCGGCTCGAAATACGCGGCGTGTAAAATACCGTATATACCTTTTACGTGATATTGCAGAGATGACTTATTGTGTAGGCATGCGCCTGGACGCCGGGCTGGTTTTCTTGTCGGATTCGCGCACCAATGCGGGCGTGGACCAGGTCGGTACCTTCCGCAAGATGAGTGTGTTCGAGATACCGGGTGAGCGCGTCATGGTGATGATGACGGCGGGAAATTTGTCGATTTCCCAGTCGATACGCCAGCTGGTGTCCGAGCACCTGAGCGCGGACGGCAGGAGCATCTGGGACGCGCCCAATATGTACGAGGCAGCCCGTATCCTGGGCGAGGCGGTGCGCACCGTGCATGAGCGCGACGCCAGGGCGCTATCCGAATTCGGCATCGAGTTCAACGTCGGCATCCTGTTCGGCGGCCAGATCAAGGGCGAACGCTGCCGCCTGTTCCAGATTTATTCGGCCGGCAATTTCATCGAATCGCAAAACGAAAACACCTATTTCCAGATTGGCGAAGCCAAGTACGGCAAGCCCATCCTGGATCGCGTGGTCAGTCCGGCCAGCAGTTTGGATGAGGCAGCCAAGTGCGCGCTGATTTCCATGGATTCCACCTTGCGCTCGAACATTTCCGTTGGCTTGCCGCTGGACATGCTGGTGTACGAGGCCGGCAGCCTGGCCGTGACCCGTTTCGTCACCATCGACGAGCGCAACCAGTATTTCCAGATGATACGCAACACCTGGGGCCACCAGCTCAAGCGCGTGTTCGAAGGCCTGGACAACCCGGTGTGGGACGCGGCGCCCGAAGCCACCGGCAACGTGCTGCGCGCCGCCAACGGTACCAGCCAGCCGGTGCGCGTGGCCCCGCCGTCGGAACGGGTGCGCGACGCGGTGGCGGCCCCGCCCCTGCAGACCCTGGCCCAGCAGTTCGGCGCCAGCCAGCAATAGCCATCCAGGCAAACTGGCGCAGCGCGTGCGCCGGAGATAGTATGATGGAATCTTTCTACTCTTGCCACGGAGCTATACATGTCCGAGCCCACCCAAGCCGGCGACGCGGATCAGGTGTTTTCTGTCGATACGCTACTGAAATACATGGGGAATGATGACAAGGCGTACGCGGTGGTCGGGAAGATAGTCCGCGACGCCGCCGCGCCCGGCATGGAGCCGCTGGAACAGGCCGGCGCCGCCATCCGTGAACAGCGCCTGACCGACGCCAGCCGCATCCTCCACAGCCTGCGCGGCTCGGTGGGCAGCCTGGGCGCCAAACGCCTGGTGCAGGCTTCACTGCGTCTGGAGCGGGCCCTGGCGGAGGCAGCACCGGACCAGATTCCCGCCTTCTACGCCATCCTCGAACAGGAATACCGGCTGGTGCTGGACCAGGCAGATGACTGGTTGCGGCAGCACGCGGCTTGATGCCGCAACGCATCAATCCATGGCAGGTTGGTATCGCTTCCATTGCATCTAACGAATGGTTACAACTTTTACAGCGCACCCTGCAGCGCTGTCCGGTGTGATCCACGTCACCGTGCTAATATTCTTGGCAACTGCATAATCGGGGGCGTCTGCGATGCGTGCGCCGCCATTTTCGTGTGGCCAGTAAAGGGGCTTAACGCAAGATTTATTCGGGGAAATCATTTCTTCTTGGATAGTTTTCCCAGAGCCGATATAATGCTGCAGTGCACATACTGCAGCGCACCGTAACGTGAAGCAAGGGTTAGGTATACATGGAATTATTCAACAAGTCTGGCGTATTGCTGTCCGCTGTGCTGGTCGCGGTGGGCTCCCTGATTGCCTGCCAGGCCCAGGAAGACGCGATCCCGACGCCGGAAGTGATTGAAGCCGCCGCCCTGCACATGGGGCCGCAAACCCAGACCGCCGCTGAAGCCCGGCTGCGCGAATGGGCCGAACAAGGTTCCCCGGTGGCGCAGCGCGAACTGGCCCTGCGCTACCTGGCCGTGCCAGCCAAGCGGATCGAGGCACGCCACCTGTTCGAAAGCGCCGCCCGCGCCGGCGATACCCAGGCGGCCCTGGGCCTGGTGAACATGCATGGAGACCCCAGGCCGCTGGACAGCACTGCAGCTATCGCCCCGGTGAGGTTGATCAAAGAAGCCGCCAACAGCAATTTCGCCCTCCATTGATTGCCGGTTCCGGCATCCCTCTCGCTTTTCTATAAAATACATTCATATTTTGTGAATGAGGATGGTCCATGGACCGGCTGCGCGCCCTGGAAGTGTTTGTCGAGGTAGTCAGGCGCGAGGGATTTGCCCGCGCGGCCGAGGCCCTGTCCACCTCCCCCGCCAATGTCACCCGCTACGTCGGCGACCTGGAAGCCCATCTGCAGACCCGATTGCTGAACCGCAGTTCGCGCCGCATGTCGCTGACCGCCAGCGGCGAGGCATTGTATGAACGTGCCAAAAGCATATTGGACGAGGTGGCCGAGGCCGAGGCCATCGTGTCCTCCGCGACCTTGCAGCCGCGTGGTCTGCTGCGCATCAATGCTCCGCTCAGCTTTGGCGTGCTGCATCTCGCATCGCTGTGGCCACGCTTCATGGGGTTGTATCCGGAAGTCGAGCTGGACGTGTCGCTGACCGACCGCGTGGTCGACATCGTCGAGGAAGGCTATGACATGGCCATCCGCATCTCGCGCGCCGGCTCGCAGTCGCACGTGGCGCGCAAGCTTGCCACCTCGCACAATGTACTGTGCGCCTCGCCAGACTATATCGCCAGCCACGGCATGCCGCTGCAGCCGCACGACCTGCGCGCGCACCGCTGCATAGGCTACAGCTACGCCAGCATGGCCAGCGAATGGCAGCTGCTGGACCCGGCCGGCCAGCCGCACATGGTCAAAGTGCACTGCGCCATGCAGACCAATAATGGCGACACGGCGCGCAGCGCTGCCCTGGGCGGCGCCGGCCTGATCTGGCAGCCGACTTTCCTGGTGGGGGCGGATTTGCGCGCCGGCCGCCTGGTACGCGTGCTGCCCGGCTACCAGCTGCCGGAGATGGACGTACTGGCGATATATCCCAGCCGTCGCCACCTGAGCGCCAAGGTGCGGGTGATGATCGATTTCCTGGCCGCCGAGTTCGACGGCGTTCCGCCCTGGGACCGCGCCGGCTGAGGCCGCGCCACCCGCTCATTCAGCAGCGCGGGGGAACTGGCGCTCCATGTGCCAGCGCACCGTGTGGCGCAGCCCGCGCGCCAGGTCGTGGGTGGGCGCGTAGCCCAGCAGGGTCGCGGCCTTGGAAATGTCGGCCTGGGAATGGCGCACGTCGCCGGGGCGGAAGTCACCGTACACGGGATGGAAATCGCGCAGGTGCGGATAGCGTTCCTGCAGCAGCGCATGCAGCTGCAGACACAGGTCGTTCAAGCTGGTGCGGGCGTTGACGGCCACGTTGTAGACCTCGTTGACGGCCCCCGGCCGGGTGCAGGTGGCGGCCAGCAGGTTGGCCTGCACCACATTCGCGACATAGCAGAAGTCGCGGCTGGTCTCGCCGTCGCCATGGATGTACACGCTGCGCTGCTCCATCATGGCCGCAATCCATTGCGGAATCACGGCGGCGTAGGCGCCGTGCGGGTCCTGGCGTGGCCCGTACACATTGAAGTAGCGCAGCCCCATGCTTTCCAGGCCGTAGCAGCGCGCGTACAGGCCGGCATACGATTCGTTGACCGACTTGGTCAGCGCGTAGGGCGACAGTGGCTGGCCGGTATGGTCTTCGCGCTTGGGCAGGCCCGGATGGTCGCCATAGCTGGCGCTGGAGGCGGCGTACACCACGCGCCGCACCCCGGCCGCATGCGCGGCCTGCAGCACCGCCACGTGGCCGGTGATGTTGATGTCGGTGCTGAGCACGGGGTCCTCGATGGAGCGCGCCACCGAGCCCAGCGCCGCCTGGTGCAGCACGTAGTCGGCCTGTTCGCAGGCGGCGCGGCAGGCGGCGCCGTCGCGGATGTCGCCCTCGACCAGGCGGAAGCGGCGCCAGGCAGCCTCCCCTACCCGCTCGCGTACCTGGTCGAGGTTGTCGCGCTGGCCGGTCAGGAAATTGTCCAGTCCGGTAACCTGCTGGCCCAGCTCCAGCAAGGACTCGAGCAGGTGCGAGCCGATGAAACCGGCCACGCCGGTCACGGTCCAGCGGTACTGCTGGCGCAGCAGCCGCTCGCGCACCGCCTGGTAGGCCGATTCGGCCGGGGTGCCGTTGCCATAATCGGCCCGCATCACAGTCTCCAGACCGACAGCCCGCCGGCCCGCAGCTGCTGCTGGTCGAACTGCGACTTGATGTCGATAAAGCAGCCGCCCGGCACCACCTTGTCCTGGTAGTCGCTCAAGGGGCGGACCACCAGCGCGCGGTGCGCCACGGCGCTGACCACGGCCTCCGCGCGCGGTAGCTCATCCCAGGCGCGCAGCGTGATGCCATACTCGTGCAGGGCGTCGGCCGGATCGGCCACCGGATCGTGCACATGTACCTGCAGGCCGTAGGATTGCAGCTCCTGTATCATGTCGGCTACCTTGGAATTGCGCAGGTCGGGGCAGTTCTCCTTGAAGGTCAGTCCGAGCACGTTGACGCTGGAACCCTTGAGCTTGAAGCCGGCCCGCACCATTTGCTTGACGGTTTTCTCGGCCACGAACTTGGCCATGCCGTCATTGATGCGGCGGCCGGCCAGGATCACCTGTGGATGGTAGCCCAGCATTTCCGCCTTGTGCGTCAGATAATAGGGGTCCACCCCTATGCAATGGCCGCCCACCAGGCCGGGCCGGAACGGCAGGAAATTCCACTTGGTACCGGCCGCCTCCAGCACTTCCAGGGTGTCGATGCCGCAGCGGTCGAAGATCACCGAGAGCTCATTCATGAGCGCGATGTTGAGGTCGCGCTGGGTGTTTTCTATCACCTTGGCCGCTTCCGCCACCTTGATGCTGGAGGCACGGTGCACACCGGCCCGCACCACCTCCTCGTACAGCGTGGCCACCTTGTCCAGGGTGGCGCAGTCGTCGCCCGACACTACCTTACGAACGGTGTGCAAGGTGTGCTCGCGGTCGCCGGGATTGATGCGCTCGGGCGAGAAGCCGACGTGGAAATCGCGGCGCCAGCGCAGCCCTGAATAGCGCTCCAGCAGCGGAATGCAGATTTCCTCGGTGGCGCCGGGATACACGGTGGATTCGTAGATGACCACCGCGCCCGCCTTCATGTGGCGGCCGACTGCCTCGCTGGCGCCAGCCAGGGCGCTGAAATCGGGATTGTGGGCGCTGTCCACCGGAGTCGGCACCGCCACCACGATGTAGTCGGCGGCGGCCAGCGCGGCCGGATCGCTGCCCACGCGCAAGTGGCGCGCGGCGGCGAACTCGTCCGGACGGACCTCGCCGCAGGGATCGACGCCCAGGCGGTAGCTGGCCACCTTGCGCTCAGACTGGTCCAATCCTATTGTCGGGCGGCGCTTGCCGAAGGCCACCGCCAGCGGTAAGCCTACATATCCCAGTCCTACCACGGCTACTGTGTCCATGATCCTACCTCGTCGTTTGTGGGCGTGATGAGATGCCGATTCTACGGAGCGCAAACGGCCCTTCTTTGCGGCGCCTCAACAAGGCCGGCGGTTGTTCTTCCTACCCTGATTACTGTACCGACACCAGGGGAGCCAGACATGCCGGATCCAATCAAGCAGACCATGCGCCGCACCGCGCTGCTGGCCACGCTGCTGTTGGCCACGCTGCTGGCCGCCTGCCAGCCGTGGCGCGGCGACAGCGAACTGCTGGCCGCCGCGCGCGGATATTACGCCAGGGGCGAGGCGCAGGCCGCCATCATCGAGCTCAAGAACCTGCTGCAGCGCAGCCAGGGCCATGCCGATGCGCGTCTGTTGCTTGGCGCCATATACGTGGACAGCGGCGATCTGCAGTCGGCGGAAAAGGAGTTCCGGCGCGCCGCCACCCTAGGCCAGCAGCAGCGCGCCCTGCTGGAGGGATTGGGCTACGCCCTGCTGATGCAGGGCCACCCTCAGCAGCTGCTGGACGAGCTGCCGGTCGCGGGCTGCTGCCTGCAGCCCGGCCTGGACGTGTTGCGCGGCCTGGCCTGGCTGCAACTGAACCGGCCCGGCCAGGCGCGCGCCGTCTTCGACGCCGTGCTGGCCGCCGCGCCGCACCACCCCGGCGCCCTGCTGGGCCAGGCCAGGCTGGCGCTGGCCGGGCAGGAGGTGGAGCGCGCCCTGGCGCTGGCCGGGCAAGCCATTACCGCCGACCATACCTTTGCGGAAGCCTGGCGGTTCCAGGCCGACCTGCTGCGCCAGCAGGGCCGCTTCCCTGAAGCGCTGGCGGCCCACGCCATGGTGCTCAAGCTCAAGCCATCCCAGTTGCTGGCGCGCATAGACCTGGCCAACCTGCACATCGAGATGCGCGCATTTGCCCTGGCCCGCAAGGTGCTGGCAGAGGCGCGCCGCATCTCGGCCAATAGCGTGCTGCTGCTGTACACCCAGGCCTTGCTGGACTTTGGCGAAGGCAGGCTCAAGCCTGCGCGCGAGCAACTGCAACTGGTGCTGCGCGCCGCCCCGGAGCATCTTCCTGCCCACCTGTTGATGGGCGCCGTGCAGCAGGGGCTGGGCGCGCCGCAGGAGGCCGGGCAGCACCTGCGGCTATTCCTGGACGCCCATCCCGGCAACCCCTATGCCAGCAAGCTGCTGGCCGGCGGCCTGCTCAAGCAGGGTGAGGCGGCGCAGGCCCTGGCCGTGCTGGGGCCTCTGCTGCCATCCGGCCGCGAAGACGCGCAGATGATGGCGCTGGCCGGAGAAATCCACATGCGGCTCAAGCACTACGAGCAAGCCAACGAATATTTCCAGGCCGCCAGCACGCTGGCGCCCGGCAAGGCCATGTACCACGCGGCGCTGGGCATGAGCCGCATCGCCATGGGTGACGACGGCCGCGCCGTGGAGCAGCTGGAGCAGGCAGCCGCGCTGGACGCTGGTTCCACCCGCGCCGGCGTGCTGCTGGCCCTGACGCGCATGCGCAGCGGCCAGTATGACCAGGCGCTGGCGGCCATCGCCCGCATGCAGGCACAGCAGCCGGACAACCCGCTTTTGCACAACCTCCGGGGCGGTGTGCTGCTGATGAAGCGCGACGTGGCCGGAGCCCGTGCGGCCTTCGAGCGTGCCGTGGCCGCCGCACCGGGCTACCTGCCGGCACTCGACAACCTGACCGAACTGGATCTTGCCGAACACCAGCCGGAACGGTCCCGCCAGCGCCTGGAGGCTGCCCTGGCCAAGGACAAGAACAATACCGCCTTGATGACCGCCCTGTCGCGGCTGGCGCTGAACATGGGGCAGCCGGCGGCGGCCCGTGACTGGCTGGAGCGCGCCGCACGCGACAATCCTGACGCGCCCGAGCCATCCATGCGGCTGGCGAACTTCTACGGGCGGGTGGGCGAACACGAAAAAGCGCTGCTGCTGGCGCACAAGCTGCAGGCGGCCGATCCCGCCAGCACCGATGCGCTAGCCTTGCTGGCCGGCCTGCAGCTGCAGGCCGGCCAGCCGCGCGAGGCGCTGGACAGCTACCGCAAGCTGGAACTGCTGCAGCCGCGTACAGCCGAACTGCAGATGCGGATCGCCGGCGCCAGGCAGGCTGCGCGCGATCCCGCCGGCGCCCTGCAGGCGGTGAAGAAAGCCCTGCTGCTGCAGCCGTTGCTGCCGCAGGCCCAGCTGGCCCTGGTACAGCTGCTGGTGCAGCGCCGCCAGCACGGCGATGCCCTGCTGGCGGCGCGCAAGTTCCAGCAGCTGCGGCCGGACGGCGCGCTGGGCTACCGGCTGGAGGCCGACGTGCTGGCGGCCCAGGGCCGGCACGATGCCGCGCTGGCCCTGTACCGCAAGGCCCATGGCCTGCACGCTAGCGCGGACACGCTGCTCCCGCTGCAGCGTGGCTTGCGCGCGGCGGGCCGCCGCGGCGAGGGGGACAGCCTGGTGCAAGCCTGGCTGACTGCCCATCCTGCCGACCAGGAGAGCCGCGCCAGCTACGCCGCCCAGCTGCTGGCGGACGGCAGAGAGGACGAGAGCGTGCGCCAATACGAGCTGGTGCTGGCGCGCGATCCCTCGCACGCCGCCGCCCTCAACGACCTGGCCTGGCTGTACCACCGCAAGCAGGACCCGCGCGCGCTGGCGCTGGCAGAGCGGGCCGGCCTGCTGGCGGGCGGCCACCCGGCCGTGCTGGACACCCTGGGCTGGCTGCTGCTGGAACAAGGCAAGGTGGCGCGCGCCCTGCCGCTGCTGCAAAAGGCGGCCGGTCTGGCGCCGGCCGCGCCCGACATCCAGTTCCACCTGGGCGTCGGCCTGGCCAAGAACGGCCAGCGGGCCGACGCCCGCCGCCAGCTCGCGCCGCTTCTGACGGCCAAGCACTATGCCCATCACGATGAAGTGCAGGCATGGCTGGCCAGGCTGTAGCGGCTTGGCGCCTGGCAGCCCTGGCCTGGGCCGCGGTGCTGACCGCTGCCTTGTGCGTGTATCCCTGGCGCGAGCACGGCTTATGGCTGGTGCTCGCGGCATACGGCGCGGCCGTGCTGTGGCGCCCTTGGTTGTGGCTGCCACTGCTGCTGGCCTTGCTGCCAGTGCTGGACCTGGCGCCGCTGACCGGCTGGTTCTTCCTGGAGGAGCTGGACTTGCTGCTGTTGGTGGCGGCCACCTGCGGCTACGCCCGCATTGCCGGGCTGGCGCCGGCGCCGGCGGTGCTGCCGCCGGCCTACCGCGTGGCGCTGGGCTTGCTTTTAGCGCTCTGCCTGGGAGGCACGGCGCGGGTGCTGCTGCCCTGGCCGCACCCCGGCATTAACAGCTACAACAATTACCTCAGTCCCATGAATGCGTTACGGGTCGGCAAGCCTTGGCTATGGCTGCTGATCCTGCTGCCGCTGCTGCGGCGCACCCTGGCCCGGGATGGCGATGTGCGGCGCCTGCTGCTGCCCGGCATGCTGGCCGGCTTGTTCCTGGTGTGCTGCGCGGCCATCGCGGAACGCATGCTGTTTCCCGGCATGACCAATTTCTCTGCCGACTACCGTATCAGCGCTCCTTTCTCGGCCATGCACACGGGCGGCGCGGCACTCGATGGCTATCTGGCGCTCAGCTTGCCGCTACTGGCACTGCCATGGTACCGGACCGTATCATGGCACTGGCCGGCTGGTGCCTCTCCCCGGAGCCCCGCCATGCAGGTGGCAACGGCCCCGCCAGGCGGATCAGACGGGACATCCATGCCAGTCGTGCCCGCAGCGCCGGGCATGCTGGCCTGCGCCGTTTGGCTGGGCTTGATGATGATGGCGCTCTACACCGCACTGGCGACGTTCTCGCGCGGCCTGTATGCGGGGCTGGCGGTCGCGGCCATGATGCAGCTGGCCGCAGCGCAGCGGCCTCATGGCCATTGGCGGCATCGGCGGCGCGCGCAACCGGCTCAGGCCGGCTGCTTTGCGCTGGCCTTGCTGGTGCTGTACCAGGCGCACGGTGCGGCCGGCTACCGGGCCCTGGCGCTCGCGCTGTCGCTGATGCTGGCGCTCCTCCTATTGCTTGTCCACAAGCGCAGCTTGCATGGCGCCGCCGCGCGGGCCTGGGGCATCGCCCTGCTGTGCGGCGCCGTCGTGATGCCGGTGGCTTCCAGCGACTACGCCGGCGTGCGCATGGGTAGCATCGGACACGATCTGCAGGAGCGGCTGCGCCATTGGCGCACCGTGCTGGCCCTGATGGATGGGAATTGGCTGGGCATGGGCATGGGCCGCTTCCCTGCGCTCTATTACTGGAATAATCCGCTGCGCGAGCAGCCCGCCGCCTATCAGTACCAGGACGGCCCCGGCGGCAGGCGGAGTCTGCTGCTGCTGGGCGGCGACTACCAGGCCGGCTATGGTGAATTGCTGCGCATGCTGCAGCGGGTCGAGGCCCAGCCTTATACCGGCTATCTGCTGCGTCTGGAATTGCATAACGAGGGCCCGCCAGCCTTCCTGCGCCCCGGCTTGTGTGAGCGACAGCTGCTGTATCCGCAGAACTGCCAGCGCCTGCCCATGGTGTCGCTACCGGCCGGGGCCGGCTGGAGCCAGAGGTCGCTGGCATTTGCCACCGGTCCCCTGACGCACGGCGCGCCCGTGTGGCTGGAGCTGGCCGCCGAGGGCCAACGGGCCCGAGTCGCCATAGCCGAAGTCAGCCTGGTGGAAAGGGACAGTGGCCGCGAACTGCTGCGCAACGGCGATTTCAGCCGCGTGCAGGACCATTGGTTCTTCAGCAGCGACCACCACCACCTGCCCTGGCACATCAAGAACCTGCCGTTGAACGTGTACTTCGAGACCGGCCTGCCCGGACTGCTGGGCCTGTTGTTCCTGGTCTGGACGGCCTGGGCCGGGCTGCAGGGCCGTGCCGATGCCGCACCCTGGCAGGCAGGGCTGGCCGCCTTCCTGTGCGTGGGCATGTTTGACAGCCTGATCGACGTGCCGCGCATCACCCTGCTGTTTCTGTTGTTGCTGACGGCGTCTCAATTGCGGCCCTGCATCAGCCGCGACGTAATACCGGGCTCGTCATTGTCAGCAAAAAAGTAGGGGTAGAACGAGCGCTCCTCGGCCGGCTGCTCCATCAGGCCGCCAAACTTGCGGATCTGCTGGCCCATGTAGCCGAGTTCCAGGCGCAGCAGGACCGCCGGCGCCCCCACCCGGCTGCACTGGCGCTGTCCGCCAAAGTCCTGGAAGCCCAGCATGCGCTTGTAGAACATCACGTGGCGCGGATTGACCTCGATCACATAGTCGGTGTAGCCGTGGATGTTGTGCGCATAGATGTAGGAAATATGGATGAGCGCGGCAAACACACGCTTGGACACGCCTTTGTCGATCGCCAGCCGTGACGGTTCACACAGCCGGCGTCCCTGCCCGCGCAGCTGGTCCAGCCGGTCGCGAAAATTTTCGTCGGCCGGCAAGCCGTCCTGCTGGCCGTCCATGCACAGGGTCATGGTGCCTACCGTGCTGCCGCCAGTTTCCGCAAACAGGGTGATGCGGTTCATGGGGTGGGGCGCGGCCGCGTCCACCGCGTAGCCGCGCCAGCTGTACATCTTGCGCAGCAGCAGGCTGGCCGCCTCGCGTCGGCCTGCGGAATTGGCCATGCGGATGAAGAAGGTCTGGCGGTCGATTTCGTGTTCCAGGGTGGCGGGCGCGCCCTCCCCCAGCACGAGGTCGCGCAGCGCTGGGGCCGCTTCGAAGGAAATGATGGCGTCGTCGGTATGCACGGTAGTATCCTTTCAGGTCCACGGCCCCAGCCGTATGGCGCAAACGGGGCTCATGCTCATCTGACCTTCCGTGCAAGATAAAAGTTCCGTGCGAATAGCAAGAATCTGTGTCAGAACCAGCTTTCGGGTATCACCAGCACATCGCCGGGCAGCACCGCCACGTTGGCCGAGATGTCGCCGTCGCGCAGCAAGTCCTGCAGGCGCACGCGCAGCGCGCGGCGTTCGCCGTCCACCGTGCGTACGATGGTGGCCTTGTTTCCTGCCGCAAAGTCGGTGACGCCGCCAACGGCGATCAGCACATCCATCAGCGACATGCCCTGGCGGTAAGACAGTGCCTGCGGCCGCGCGGCCTGGCCGATGACGCGGATCTGCTGTTCGTACTGGCCCACAAAGCTGGTCACGATCACGGTCACCAGCGGCTGCTGTATGTATTTCGCCAGGGCCAGCTCGAGGTCGCGCGCCAGCGCGGTCGGGGTCTTGCCGGCCGCCTGCAAGTCTTCCACCAGCGGGGCGCTGATCCTGCCGTCGGGCCGCACCGGCACGCTCAGCGACACATCGGCGTTGCGCCACACATTGATGCTGATGACATCGCCGGCCGCGATGCGGTAGTCGGCCTGCGGCGGCGCCGCCACCTCGCCCGCCGGCGGCAGGCGCTGGGCGCAGCCGCCGGCCAGGATGGCCGCCAGCGCGGCCGTGCAAATACGTTTCATGATGCCTCCCCTTTACTGGACCGGATTCCATGATTCAGAAAAGCAGCATGGGCTTGCTTGATCTGGCTCAAGCAGCAGGCAGGTTCAGCAAAATGGCAAAATCACCCGCCCTATAATTTGAACTCCCTCACGCCCATCCAGGGAGTATTCCATGCAGGACATCGTCAGCCAGCTATTGGCCAGCTTGCAGGGCATCTGGAAGTACCGCTGGCAAGCGCTGGCCGTGGCCTGGCTGGTAGCAGTGGCGGGCTGGGCCAAGGTCGCCAGCCTGCCGGACGACTACCAGGCCATGGCGCGCGTGTTTGTCGACACCCAAAGCATACTCAAGCCGTTGATGTCCGGCATGACCACCCTGCCCAACGTGGAACAGCAGGTCTCCATCATGAGCCGCACCCTGCTCAGCCGCCCCAATGTCGAGCGCGTGACGCGCATGGTGGACCTGGACCTGAAGGCGCGCAGCGCGCGCGAACGCCAGGAGCAGCTGGACGAGCTGATGAGCAAGATCAAGATCGCCGGCACCGGCAGCTACGACATCTACACCATCACCTACAACCACAGCAACCCGCGTCTGGCACGCGACGTGGTGCAATCGCTGCTGACCATCTTTGTCGAGGGCAGCTTCAAGGACAAGAAGGGCGACAGCCAGAAAGCCGTGCAATTCATCGAGGACCAGATCAATTCCTACGAGGAAAAACTGGTCGCAGCCGAGAACACTGTCAAGGACTTCAAGCTGCGCCACAACGGCGTGCTGCCGCGCCAGGGCCTGGAATACGGCGCCCAGCTGCAGATGTCGGCGGATGCCCTGGCCGCGGCGCAGCTGGAATTGCTGGAGGCGGAGCAGGCGCGCAAGGCCATCCAGGGCCAGATCAGCGGCGACGAACCGGTGCTGGACGCCGCCCTGGCGCCATCGGCCGGCGGCGATCCCGAGCTGGAGGCGCGTATCACGGCCTTGAACAAAAGCCTGGATACGCTGCGCCTGCAATACACGGAGCTGCATCCGGACATCGTCGCGGCCAGGCGCCTGCTGGCCCAGCTGGAGCAGCGCAGGGAAGAGCTCGCCAAGCGCCAGCCCGCTGGCGATCCCGGCAGGAACTACAGCCCCATGCTGCAACAGCTCAAGGTGGCCGCGACCGAGGCCGACGCCAAGGTGGCCGCGATCCGCGCCCGGGTGCGGGAATACGGAGCCCGCCACGCCCGCCTGCAGGCGCAGAGCAACGCCGTGCCGGAAGTCGAATCGCAGCTGGCCCAACTGAACCGCGATTACCAGGTCAACAAGGACAACTATGAAAAGCTGATCGCGCGGCGCGAGGCGGCCCGTATGTCGGGCGACCTCAGTTCGACCACCGAGATGATGACGTTTAAGATCATCGATCCGCCCGCCGTGCCCGCCACCCCGGCCGGGCCGCGCCGCGCCCTGCTCTACAGCGTGGTGCTGGCCGGGGCGCTGCTGGCCGGCGCCGCGGCGGCCCTGGTGGCCAGCCAAATCCGTCCCACCTTCCTCACCCTGGCCGACCTGCGCAGCGCGACCGGCCTGCCGGTGCTGGGCACGGTGTCCATGAACTGGACCGACGCCGAGCGCCGCAAGCGCCGGCGGGCACAGTACTGGTTCGGCGCCGCCCTGTCCTGCCTGGTCCTGGGCTATGGCGGAGTGATGGCCGCCGCCTGGCTCTCTTACTAGCTAACCTGGAGCGCGACATGGAACAGCAGGCCCTGCAATCCCTGGTGCACGGCGCCGCCAGCCGGCGCCAGATCGACATCGACCTGGCCCGCCTGGCACAGCTGGGCATGGTCACCAGGGATGCCGGCCGCACCCCGGTGGCCGAGGATTTCCGCATCATCAAGCGGCCGTTGCTGCGCCTGGCGCGCGGCGCAAAAGGAGAGGCGCCACTACGGCACGGCAACCTGATCGTCGTCACCAGCGCCCTGCCGGGCGAGGGCAAGACCTATTGCGCCGTCAACCTGGCCATGAGCATCGCCATGGAAATGGATATCACGGTGCTGCTGGTGGACGCCGATGTGGCGCGCCCCTCCGTCTTGAAAGTGCTGGGCTTGCCGCCACTGCCGGGACTGATGGACGTGCTGCTGCAGCGCGAGCTGGACCTGGCCGACGTCATCCTCAAGACCAATATCGCCCAGCTCAGCGTGCTGCCATCCGGGCGGGCCCACCGCAACGCCACCGAGCTGCTGGCCAGCGGCGGCATGAGCCGGCTCCTGGACGAGATCGCCGAGCGCTATGCCGACCGCATCGTCATCTTCGATTCGCCGCCGCTGCTGATGACCACCGAGGCTGGCGTGCTGGCGGCCCAGATGGGCCAGATCGTCATGGTGGTGGAGGCCGGCACCACCACCCAGCACGCGGTGCGCGAAGCGCTGCGCCACATCGAGCACAACACCCACATCAACCTGATTTACAACAAGACCCGTACCTTCCCCGGCGGCGAATACTATGGCTATTACGATTAGCAGCCCGGCCGGCGGCCGCTGGATGGCGCTGGCGGCGCTGCTGCTGCCTGCCGCCACGCGCGCCGCCGACTGGAGCGTAGCGCCCAGCGTGCGGCTACGCGAGAGTTACACGGACAACGCCGACCTGGCCGCGTCGGCGCAGGCCCATGGCGAAGTCATCACGGAGCTGACGCCGGCCCTGCTGGTGAGCGCGGCCGGCCGCTCCTACCGGCTGAGTCTGGACTACGCGCTGCAGGCCCTGCATTACAGCCGCCGCGCAAGCCAGCTGCGCCAGCAGCTGGAAGCCGGCGGCCACGGCGTGCTGGCGCCAACCCTGCTATACCTCGATGCACGCGCCAGCATCAGCCAGCAGTACGTGTCGGCTTTCGGCCCGCAAGCCGACACGGCCCTGGCCGGCGGCAACAGCCGCACCGTGCGCAGCCTCAGCGTCAGCCCCTATCTCCACCGCGAGCTGCGCGGCCTGGCCGGTATCGAGCTGCGCTATGGCTACAGCCAGGTCAGCAGCGGCAAGCTGCTCGACGCCCACACCCGCGAGGCCAGCCTGCGCATCACTGGCGAGCGCGCCGGCTGGGACTGGAGCCTGCGCGCCAGCCGCCAGGACATCCAGGATAGCGCAATGGCGCCGGTGCTGCGCACCGACGCCGGCCTGGGCCTCGGCCACGCGCTGGGCCGATCGCTGTCGGTCCACGTGTCCGGCGGCTACGAAAAGAGCGACTACCAGGCCACTGGAGTGCAGCCGCAGGGCCGCTACTGGTCGGCTGGCATGCGCTGGGCGCCCTCGTCCCACACCAGCGTGGACGCCAGCCTGGGACGACGCTATTTCGGCAACACAGGCAGCCTGGACGCCCACTGGCAGCTGCGCCGGCTATACCTGGCGCTGGGCTACCACGAGGACATCAGCACCAGCCAGGCCCAGTTCCTGAGCGTGCCGCCCAGTGGACTCAGCGACTTTTTGTACCAGCTGTGGCAGCCCCGCATACCCGATCCGGTGCAGCGCGGCCAGGCCGTGCGCCTGTTCCTGGCCCTGTCCCAGTTGCTGGGCGCCAGCGGCAACGTCAATTATTTCAGCCACCGCTATTTCCTGCAAAAGCAGGCCCAGGCCTCGGCCCTGTACGCCGGCGCCCGCAGCACCGTGACCTTGGGCTGGTCCGGCACCGCGCGCACGGCCCAAACCAGCAGCGCCGTGGACAGCATCATCCTCAGCGGGCCGGAATCGCTGGAACTGCAGGACCGGACCCGCCAGAGCGCGGTCCAGCTGGGCTGGAACTGGCGCCTGTCGCCGCGCAGCGAACTGAACCTGGCAGCCAGCCGGGCCCTTGTCCAGTCGCTCACCACGGCCAGGGAGGACCGCAACAGCGTGATCGTGGCCGGACTCAGCCACCAGCTACGGCCCGGCCTGCGCGCCAGCCTCGACCTGCGCCACAACCGCCACCGCAGCAACACCGGCGACCACTACCGCGAGAACGGCGTCAGCGCCGCCGTCACCGCCCAATTCTGACCGGAGCCTGCCATGCCTGCCCTGCGTACCCAGCGTACTATAAACAACCGTATCGTCTGTGTGGTCGCCGCCCGGCCCAACCTGGTCAAGATGGCGCCCATCCTGCGCGCGCTACAGGCGGCGCCGGGGACCATCGACACCCTGCTGGTGCATACCGGCCAGCACTACGACGAAGACTTGAACGGGCGTTTCTTTTCCACTCTCGGCCTGGAGCGGCCCGACTTCAGCCTCAACGTGGGCTCGGCCAGCCATGCGGTGCAGACCGCCGAGATCCTGCGCCGCTTCGAGCCGGTGCTGGAGCAGACCGCGCCGGCCGCCGTGCTGGTGGTGGGCGACGTCAACTCCACCCTGGCCTGCGCGCTCACGGCCGCCAAGCGCCATGTCCCGGTGCTGCACGTGGAAGCGGGCCTGCGCAGTTTCGACCGCCGCATGCCGGAGGAAATCAACAGGGTGCTGACCGACCAGCTGTCCGACCTGCTGTTCACCAGCGAAGCGAGCGGCAACACCAACCTGCAGCGCGAGGGCATTGCCGCCGCCCGCATCCATTTTGTCGGCAACGTCATGATAGACACGCTCAAGCAGCAACTGCCGGCCGTGCAGCCGGTACAGGCCGTGCTGGGCCAGGCCAACCTGGCCGGCTTCCTGGCGCCCGATGCCGCGTACGGGCTGGTCACGCTGCACCGGCCTTCCAATGTCGACGATCCATTGCGCCTGCGCAGCCTGCTGGAGACACTGGGCAAGCTGAGCACCGAGTTGCCTCTGCTGTTTCCCCTGCATCCACGTACCCGCGCCATGATACAGCGCCACGCACTACAGCCCTTGCTGGAGCAGCCGGGGTTGGCGTGCATGGGACCGCAGGATTACCTCGCCATGCTGAGCCTGATGAAGCATGCGCGCGTGGTGCTGACCGATTCCGGCGGAGTGCAGGAGGAAACCACGGCCCTGGGCGTGCCCTGCCTGACGCTGCGCGACAGCACCGAGCGCCCGGTCACGGTCAGCGACGGCAGCAACGCACTGGCCGGGCGCGACCCGGCCGTGATACTGGCCTTGTGCCGGGACATCCTGCGCTACGGCGGCAAGACCGGGCACGCACCGGCGCTGTGGGATGGACAGGCCGCCGGGCGCATCGCCACCGTGGTGTCGGACTGGCTGCGGCGCGGTGGGGAGCGTCCATGATGACGGCGCAGCGCAATGCGCTGACCATAGACGTGGAAGACTATTTCCACGTTTCGGCCTTCGCCGGCGCGATACGGCGCGAGGACTGGGCCGCCATGCCATCCCGGGTCGAAGCCAACCTGGAGCGTATGCTGGCGCTGCTGGCGCGCCATGGGGTGCACGCCACCTTCTTCATGCTGGGCTGGGTCGCGCAGCGCCACCCGCAACTCGTGCGGGCCATCCTGGCCGGGGGCCACGAGCTGGCCAGCCACGGTCACGCCCACCGCCGCGTCAGTGAACAGGACCGGGCGGAATTCCGCCAGGACATCCTGGTCAGCAAGGCCATCCTGGAGGATGTGGGCGGGAGTGCGGTGCTGGGCTACCGCGCCCCCAGTTTCTCCATCGCCGGGGCCAACCTGTGGGCCCTGGACGAGCTGCAAGCAGCCGGCTACCGCTACAGTTCGAGTATCTATCCGGTGCGGCACGACCACTATGGCATGCCGGACGCACCCCGCTTCGCCTGGCGGCCGCGCGGACCGCAAGGCATGCTGGAGCTGCCCATCAGCACTGTGCGCCTGCTGCGGCGCAATTATCCAGCCGGCGGCGGCGGTTACTTCCGCCTCTATCCCTACCGCCTGTCGCGCTGGGCATTGCGCAGGATCAACCTGCACGAACGGCAGGCTGGCATATTCTATGTTCACCCCTGGGAACTGGACCCCGGGCAACCCCGCCAGCCTGGCATCTCCATGAAAACCCGTTTCCGCCATTACGTCAATTTGCACCGCACCGAAGCGCGCCTGGCTTGCCTGCTGGTCGATTTCAGCTGGGGCCGCCTGGACCAGATTTTTCTGCCACCGGGAGCGGAGGCATGAGCGCAGAGATTTCCGTGCGTGTGCTCGCCTCGGGCGACCACGGCCGCTGGGATGCTTTCGTGCAAAGCTGTCCGGATGCCACCTTCTTCCACCGTGCCGGCTGGCAGCGCGTGATCGAACGCGCATTCGGGCACCGCACCTGGTTTCTCTATGCCGAGGCGGCGGGAAGCATCGTGGGCGTACTGCCGCTGGCCCAGGTCTACAGTCCGCTCTTTGGCCACCGCCTGTGCTCGCTGCCGTTTTGCGTGTACGGTGGCGTGGCGGCTGCCAGCGAGGCGGAGGCCATCGAACTGGACCGCGCTGCCCAGGCGCTGGCGGCACGCCTGCGGGTCGGCCACCTGGAATTGCGCAACCGCCGCCTGCGCCACCCGGACCGGCTGGGCCAGCCGCTGTACCACACTTTCCGCAAGGACTTGCTGACCGAGCCGGATCGCAACCTGCTGGCCATCCCCCGCAAGCAGCGCGCCATGGTGCGCAAGGGACAGGCGGCCGGCTTGCGCAGCGACACCGATCCCGAACCAGCGCGGCTGCACCGCTGTTTTGCGGCCAGCGTGCACCGGCTGGGAACGCCCGTGTTCGCCCTATCCTATTTTCGCCTCCTGCTCGATGAGTTCGGTCCCGATTGCAGGATACTCACGGTGACGCATGGCCGGCAGGACATCGCCAGCGTGCTCAGCTTCCGCTTCCGCGACGAGATCCTGCCCTACTATGGCGGCGGCCTGGCCAGCGCGCGCGCCGTGGCTGGCAACGACTACATGTACTGGGAAGTGATGCGGCGCGCCTGCGAGGAGGGCTGCACCCTGTTCGACTTCGGCCGCAGCAAGGCTGGCACCGGCGCCTACGAATTCAAGCGCCACTGGGGATTCGAGCCGCAGCTGCTGCCTTATGAGTACCAGTTGCACGGCGCCCGCCGCCTGCCCGACAACAATGCGCTCAGTCCCCGCTTCCAGCTGCTGGTGCGCGCCTGGCGGCGCCTGCCGTTGCCGGTGGCCAACGTCCTCGGTCCCCATCTCGTGCGCCAACTAGGCTGAGCCATGCGCGACCTGCTCTTTGTCACCCACCGGCTGCCGTATCCGCCCAACAAAGGCGACAAGATACGCGCCTACCACATGCTGCGCTACCTGCAGCGCCATTTCAATGTGCACCTGGGCTGCTTCGTGGATGACGGGAACGACCTCCAGCATACGGCCCAGGTGGCCGATGGCTGCGCCAGTACCTGCTTCGTCCGCCTGCATCCCGGCCTGGCCCGGCTGGCCAGCCTGCGCGGCCTGCTGAACGGCGAGCCGCTCAGCGTGCCGTACTATCGCCATGGGGCCATGATGCGCTGGGTGGAGCGCACCGTGTCCCGACATCCGATCGCGGCCGGACTGGCATATTCCGGCGCCATGGCCCAGTACCTGCCGGACAGCCTGCCGCGGCGTGTGATCGACCTGGTCGATGTCGATTCGGAAAAGTGGTGCGCCTATGCAGCCTGCCAGCCGTGGCCACTTTCCATGCTGTACCGGCGCGAAAGCCGTTATTTGCTGGCCTACGAGCGCCAGCTGGCGCGTAGCGTCGAGCGGGTGCTGCTGGTGTCGCGCGCCGAGGCCGAATTATTCCGCCTGCGGGCGCCCGAGTCGCACCACAGCGTCAGCCATTTCTGCAACGGGGTGGACAGCGACTATTACCAGTGCCTTCCGGAGCGGCCCAGCCCCTATGGCCACAGGGCCCAGGTCGCCGTCTTCACCGGGGCCATGGATTACTGGCCCAACATCGACGCCGTCCGGTGGTTCGCCGGCCACGTGCTGCCCGCGCTGCGCCACGATTTTCCGGCGCTGCAATTCCACATCGTCGGCGCCCGCCCCGTCGGCGCAGTACGCCAGTTGGCCCGGCTGGACGGGGTGCACGTCAGCGGCGCCGTGCCCGACATCCGTCCCTACCTGCAGCACGCCGCCGTGGCGGTGGCGCCGCTACGCATCGCGCGCGGCGTGCAGAACAAGGTGCTGGAAGCAATGGCCATGCAGCGCCCGGTGGTCGCCTCGCCGCAAGCGCTGGAGGGCATCGCGGCCTCGACCGGCCATGAAGTGTTGTGCGCGGGCGACGAGGCCGAGTTCGTGCGCCAGATCGGCCACGTGCTGCGCCACCCTGGCGCAGCCGAGATCGGCATCGCGGCGCGCCAGCGCGTGCTGCGCGACTACCGCTGGGAGCGTAACCTGGAGCGCCTGGGCGCCATGCTGGACGTGCGCACCGCACGCCGCGCCCTGCTGGAGGCGGTACGGTGAACGGCGCCAGCGCGCGCCTGGGGCCGCCGCCCCTGCCGGCGCCTGCTCTCCTGCCTGATGCGGGATTGGCCTGGCTGGGCGTCTGCCTGCTGCTGTGGCTGTTGGCCTATATGCCGACCTTCCGCTCCATGGCCGACATCTGGCTGCGCTCGCCCACTTTCGCCCACGGTATCGTGATCGCCCCCCTGAGCGCCTGGCTGGTGTGGCGCCAGCGCGCCGTGCTGGCCGCCGTCCCGCGCCGTTCCTGGCCGCCCGGCCTGGCGCTGGTGGCGGCGCTGGGCCTGGCGTGGCTGCTGGCGGCGGCAGCCTGTGTGCAAGTGCTGCAGCAGTATGCCGCCACCGCCATGGCAGCCGCTATCGTTGCCGCCGTGCAGGGTCCGGCGCTGGCGCGCGCCCTCGCGTTTCCGCTAGGGTATCTGCTGCTGGCCGTACCCTGCGGCGAATTCCTGGTGCCGCCCCTGATCGAGTTTACCGCACGCTTCACGGTGGCGGCCTTGCAGTTGTGCGGGATACCCGTGTTCCGTGACAATAACTACATACTCCTGCCCGGATCAAGCTGGTCGGTGGTCGAGGCCTGCAGCGGGCTGCGCTACCTGATCGCCTCCTGTACGCTGAGCAGCTTGTACGCCTACCTGAATTACCGTTCGTTGCGCAAGCGGCTGGCCTTCATGGCCGTGGGCCTGGTGCTGCCCATCCTGGCCAATGGCGTGCGGGCCTGGGCCGTCATCCTACTGGGCCATGCCAGCGGATTGCGTCTGGCTGCCGGAGTCGACCATCTGCTGTACGGCTGGCTGTTTTTTGGGCTGTTGTCGCTGCTGCTGTTTTGGGGCGGCGCCTTGTTCCGCGATATGCCGGGGCCGGCCACGGTTCCGGCCCCGGCGCTGCCGACGCCCGCCAACGCCGCACATGCGGGCGCCGGCAGCGCGCTGGCCGCGCTGGCAGTGTGCGGCTGCTGGCCGCTGGTGGCCCTAGCCTTGCCGGAACCGGCCCAGGGCCTTGCGCTGGCGCGCACCGGACTGGCCCTGCCTACGCCCCCTCTGCCCTGGCGCGTGACCGCCGTGCAGCCCGGCGACGGCATGGCAGCCGCGTCCGGCCAGACGCATCAGCTGAGGCAGGCCTACACCGGGCGCGGTGCACGCGTCCTGCTGCAGCTGGACTGGTTTGCGCGGCTGGACAAAAGGACGCGACTGCTGGCCCAGCCTGCTGTCGAGGGCAGCGGCTGGAGCCCGCTGTACAGCCAGGTGCGGCAGGTGCCTACCCGCATTCGCAGCTTGGAGGTACGCGAAACCATGCTGCAAGCGGGCACCGCCAAGCTGCTGCGGTGGCAGTGGTGCCGCCTGGGGAGCGCCGAGACCGCCATTCCGTGGCAAGCCAGGCTGCTGCAGGCGCGCGCCCGCCTGCTGGGCGGCCCCGGCGTTGCCGCCGTCATCACCCTGGACAGCGCGTACGACGACGATGCGAGCAGGCCGGCGGCCGCCATGGCCGGACTGCTGGACGCCATGTTGCCCGCCATCGATCAGGAGTTGCGCCATGCGGCCCCTTGACCCCGGCACGGCCGCGCCGCCGCTGGTGCTGCACCTGATCCACCAGCTTGGCATCGGCGGCCTGGAGAACGGCCTGGTCAACCTGATCAACCACATGCCGCCGGAACGCTACCGCCACGCCATCGTCTGCGTCAAGGACAGCACCGGCTTCGCCGCCCGCATTACCCGGTCAGGCGTCGACATCATCAGCCTGCACAAGCGCGAGGGGAAGGACTGGCGCCATTACCTGCGCCTGTTCCTCATCCTGCGGCGGCTGCGCCCACAGCTGGTCCACACGCGCAACCTGTCCGGCATGGAAGGCCAGTTGCTGGCGGCGCTGGCCGGCATCCGCCTGCGCATCCATGGCGAACATGGCCGCGACATGGGCGACCTGCATGGCGACAGCCCGAAATATCTGCTGCTGCGCAAGCTGCTCAGGCCGCTGGTTGGCCACTTCATCGCGGTCAGCCAGGAACTGGAAAGCTGGCTGGTCGCCAGTATCGGCGTGCGCCGGGCTCTCATTACCCGCATTGCCAACGGCGTCGACAGCGTGCGCTTTCATCCGCGCCTGGGCCCGTCCGCCGCCGTCGGCCCGCCCGGCTTCCTGTGCGAAGATGCTTTCGTGGTCGGCGGCGTGGGCCGCATGGTGGAGGTCAAGGATTACCCGGCGCTGGTGGAAGCCTTCCTGCGGCTGCTGGACTCGGAACCTTCGCGCGCGGCCACCCGCCTGCGCCTGATGATCGTCGGCGACGGCCCGGCCCGCGGCGCCTGCCTGGAACGTCTGCGCCAGGCAGGCGCCGCGGGTCTGGCCTGGCTGCCAGGCGCGCGCGACGACATCCCGCAGTTGCTGCGCGCCATGGACCTGTTCGTGCTGCCCTCGCTGGCCGAGGGCAGTTCCAACACCATACTGGAAGCCATGGCCACCGGCCTGCCGGTGGTGGCCACCCGGGTGGGCGGCAACCGCGACCTGGTGGAACCCGGCTGGTCCGGCACCCTGGTGCCGCCGCGCACGCCTGCCTGCCTGGCCGACGCCATAGGCGACTATTACCGCATTCCCGGCCTGGCCCGGCGCCACGGCCGCCGCGCCCGGCGCCGCGTGCTTAACCAGCACAGCCTGCTGGCCATGACCAGCGCCTACCTGGCCGTGTACGACGGCCTGCTCCACCGCCCACACTGAGAGAAAGGACATCCCATGTGCGCCATCGCCGGCCTGTTCGACCTGTACCGTACTCCCGACATGGACGCGGCCCTGCTGGAACGCATGGTGGCCAGCCAGCGCCACCGGGGGCCGGATGACGGCGGCCACCACCTGGAGCCCGGGCTCGCACTTGGCCACCGGCGCCTGTCCATCATCGACCGTTCCGGCGGCCAGCAGCCGCTGTACAACGAGGACCGCCAGGTGATGGTGGTCTACAACGGCGAGATCTACAACTACCAGGCCCTGATGCGCGAACTCAGGCAATTCGGGCACCAGTTCCGCACCCAGTGCGACACCGAGGTGATCGTGCACGCCTGGGAGCAATGGGGCGAACGCTGCGTCGAGCACTTCCGCGGCATGTTCGCCTTCGCCTTGTGGGACCGCCGCCAGCAGGTGCTGTTCCTGGCACGCGACCGCCTGGGCGTCAAGCCGCTGCACTACGCCCTGCTGGAGCATGGCCTGCTGATCTTCTCGTCCGAGCTCAAGGCCCTGTGCACGCACCCGCGCCTGGACCAGGCGCTCGACCCGTGCGCGGTCGAGGAGTATTTCGCCTACGGCTACATTCCCGATCCACGCACCATCTACACCCAGGCCCGCAAACTGCCGCCCGGCCACACCTTGACGGTGCGCAAGGGCAGGCCCCTGCCGCCCGCGCGGCGCTACTGGGATGTGCCGTTCACGCCGGTGGCGGCCGGTGACGAGGAGCAGGCCGGCGAGGAACTGGTGGCCCGCCTGCGCGAGGCGGTGCGCATCCGGCTGGTGTCCGAGGTGCCGCTGGGCGCCTTTCTCTCCGGCGGCGTCGATTCCAGCGCCGTGGTCGCCATGATGGCGCAGCAGGGCAAGGGTCCGGTCAATACCTGCGCCATCGGTTTCACCGAGCGCAGCCACGACGAATCGGCCTGGGCCGAGCTGGTGGCGCGCCGCTACCGCACCTGCCACCGCAGCCTCAACGTGGACCACGACGACCTGGCCCTGCTGGACGTGCTCCCCACCCTGTATGACGAACCCTATGCCGACAGTTCCGCCCTGCCGACCTACCGCGTGTGCCAGCTGGCGCGCCAGCATGTGGTGGTGGCCCTGTCGGGCGATGGCGGCGACGAGATGTTTGCCGGCTACCGGCGCTACCGCCTGCACCTGTACGAGGAGCGCTGGCGCCGCCTGCTGCCGGCCGGCCTGCGCCGCCCCCTGTTCGGGACACTGGGGCGGCTCTATCCCAAGGCCGACTGGGCGCCGCGTCCACTACGCGCCCGCACCACGCTGCAGGCGCTGGCCCACGACGCGGCCGAAGCCTATGCCCACAGCGTCGCGCTGCTGCCGGAAGCCGCACGCTTGCGCCTGTACAGCGCCTCGTTCCGGCGCACGCTGGACGGCTACCGCGCCGTGGAGGTGATGCGCCGCCATGCGGGCGACTGTCCCAGCGGCGATCCGCTGTCGCTGGTGCAGTACCTGGACCTGAAAACCTATTTGCCAGGCGATATCCTGACCAAGGTCGACCGCGCCAGCATGGCGCACGGCCTGGAGGTGCGCGTGCCCTTGCTCGACCACCAGCTGGTGGAATGGGTGTCCGGGCTGCCACCGCACCTGAAACTGCGCGGCGGCAGCGGCAAATACCTGCTCAAGCAGGCGCTGCGCATGCACCTGCCGGAAGACATCCTGCACCGGCCCAAGCAGGGTTTCGCCGTGCCGATGGCGGCCTGGCTGCGCGGCCCGCTGCGTGCGCGCCTGCTGTCGCTGCCACACAGCGCCGTGCTGGGCGACAGCGGCATGTTCGACCTCGGCAGGATACAGCTCCTGGCCGACCAGCACCTGAAGGGGCGCGCCGAACATGGTCCAGCGCTGTGGTCGCTGCTGATGTTCGACGCCTTCCTGCGCCAACAGCAGCGCCTGCCCGCCCAGCAGGCCGCCTGAGCCATGCGTATCCTGCACATACTCGACCACTCGGCGCCGCTGCACAGCGGCTACGCCTTCCGCACCCTGGAAATCCTGCGCCACCAGCGCAAGCTGGGCTGGCATACCCTGCACCTCACCGGCAACAGGCAAGGCCAGCAGCATGGCGCCGGACTGGAACAGCAAGTGGAGGGCTGGCATTTCTACCGGACTGCGCCGCCACAGAGGCGCTGGGCGCGGCTTCCCCTGTTGCGCCAGTGGGCCGCCATCGACAGCCTGGCCGCGCGCCTGCGCGACGTCGCGCAATTGGGACGGGTCCAGATCCTGCACGCCCACTCGCCAGCGCTGAACGCCCTGGCCGCCCTGCGCGTGGGGACCGAGCTCGGCCTGCCGGTGGCCTACGAGGTACGCGCCTTCTGGGAAGACGCCGCCGCCAGCCACGGCACCAGTCCGGCGGGCGGCGCCCGCTATCGCCTGACCCGCGCCCTGGAAACCTACGCGGTGCGCCGGGCCGGCGCCGTCATCACCATTTGCGATGGCTTGCGCGCCGATCTGCTGCGGCGCGGTGTACCGCCGGACAAGGTCACGGTAGTGCCGAACGCGGTCGATCCGGCCCGCTTTTCGCCCGCACGCGCCCCATCCGTCGCCGCCACCTTCGCCGGCTCCGGCAACGGCATGCTGGCGCAACGCCTGGGCCTGGGCGGCAGCCTGGTGCTGGGCTTTATCGGGTCCTTCTACGCCTACGAGGGCCTGGCCCTGCTGCTGCGCGCCCTGCCCGCCATGCTGTCGGCTGTGCCTTCCCTGCAACTGCTGCTGGTCGGCGGCGGGCCGCAGGAGGCCGAACTGCGCGCCCTGGCGGCTGAGCTCGGCCTGGCGCACAAGGTCAAGTTTGCCGGCCGCATCGGCCAGGACGAGACCGCCGACTACTATCGCTTGATGGACGTGCTGGTATATCCGCGACTGCCCATGCGCCTGACCGAGCTGGTGACCCCGCTCAAACCGCTGGAAGCCATGGTCCAGGGCCGGCTGGTGGTGGCCTCGGACGTCGGCGGCCACCGCGAGCTGGTACGGGACGGCCATACCGGCATCCTGTTCCAGGCCGGGAGCGCCGACGCGCTGGCTGGCGCCGTGCTGGGCTTGCTGCGCGATCCGGGCCGCTGGGAGGCGCTGCGGCAGGCGGCGCAAAGCTACGCCGAGACCGAACGCAGCTGGAGTGCCAGCGTCTCCTGCTACGCCGGGGTATATCGGCGTCTTCTGGAGGGACGGCCATGAAGCCGGCGCCCGGCACCGGCCTGGCCGGACTGCGGGTGGTACTGGCCGGGCCGCTGGCGCCACCGGCCGGCGGCATGGCCAACCAGACCGCGCAGCTGGCACGGCTGCTGGCGGCGGCCGGCGCCGAAGTGCTGCCGGTGCGCAGCAACGCGCCGCCGTGGCCGCCATCCGTGGCCGGGGTGCGCGGCCTGCGCGCTGCCTGCCGCCTGGCGCCCTACCTGGTCCGGCTGTGGCGCGCCTGCGGCCAGGCCGACCTGATACATGTGATGGCCAATTCAGGCTGGTCCTGGCACTTGCACGCCGCGCCCGCCGTCTGGCTGGCGCGCATCCGTGGCATCGGTGTGCTGCTGAACTACCGGGGCGGCGACGCGGCCGCCTTCCTGGCCCATAGCGGCCTGGCGCGCCTGACCTTGCGGCGCTGCCATGCGGTGGCGGTGGCCAGCCCCTTCCTGGCCGGCCTGCTGGCGCGCCACGGCGTCGCGGCCAGCATCCTCCCTAATGTCGTCGCGCTGCCGCCGCAGGACGCCGGCGCGCTCACGGTCCGCCGGCCCTGTACGGTGATCGTGGCGCGCCAGCTGGAAGCGGTGTACGACAACGCCACCGCCATCCGCGCCCTGGCCCTGCTGCGCCGGCAGGTGCCGGACGCCCGCTTGATCCTGTGCGGAGGCGGCCCGGAACTGCCCGCGCTGCGCGACCTGGCACAGGCGCTGGGATTGTCCGGCCACATCCGCTACACCGGCCCGGTCGGACACGGCGCCATGGACTCCCTGTACCGCGAGGCGACCCTGATGCTCAATCCCAGCCGGGTCGACAATACGCCCAACTCGGTGCTGGAAGCGTTGGCGCGCGGCCTGCCGGTGGTCAGCACGGACGCCGGCGGCCTGCCCGACTTGCTGCGGCACGGGGCCGACGCCCTGCTGGTCCGTCCCGGCGATGCAGAAGCGATGGCACTAGCCATGGCGCGGCTGGCGCAGGACCCGGAGCTGGCACAGCGGCTGGCGCAGGCCGGGCGGGACAAGGCGCGCCGCTACACATGGCCGCTGGTGGAGCCCCGGCTGGCCGGCTTGTACCGGCAAGTGGCTGCCGCCGGCCATGGTCCGCTGCGCACCCGGCTCACGGCCCAGGCCCTGTTCCCCCTGCACGAAGCGCTGAAAGGCCATGACACCCTGCAGCGGCGGCGCGCGCTGGAGCGCAGCCAGTGGCTGGACGGCGCCGCCTTGCGCCTGCTGCAGGCAGGGAAACTGGAACGCTTGCTGAGCCACGCCCAACGGCATGTGCCGTATTACCGTGGCCTGGGCTTGCGCGCCGGGGCCGCCCTTGCCGACTGGCCGCTGTTGCGCAAGGAGGACATCCGGGCCGATTCGGCCGCCTTCATGGCGGACGGCGCCCCGCCCTTGCAGCGCTGCCATACCGGCGGTTCCAGCGGTGAGCCGCTGGTATTCCATGTCGGCAAGGAACGCGTCAGCCACGACGTCGCCGCCAAATGGCGGGCCACGCGCTGGTGGGGTGTCGATATCGGCGACCGTGAAATGGCGCTGTGGGGCTCGCCCATCGAGCTCGGGGCCCAGGACCGCGTGCGCCGCTGGCGCGACCGCCTGCTCAATTCCCGCCTGCTGCCGGCCTTCGCCATGTCGCCCGCCCACATGGACCGCTACCTGGACCAGCTCCGCCGCTGGCGGCCCGCCATGCTGTTCGGCTACCCGTCGGCCTTGTGCCTGCTGGCTGGCCATGCCCGTGCGCGCGGCCTGGCGCTCGACGGTCTCGGCCTGCGCGTGGTGTTCGTCACGGGCGAGCGACTGTACCCGGCGCAACGCCAGCTGCTGGGCGAGGTGTTCGGCGCACCGGTCGCCAACGGCTACGGCGGTCGCGACGCCGGCTTCATCGCGCACGAGTGCCCGAGCGGGGGCATGCATGTGAGCGCCGAGGACATCGTGGTGGAGATCCTCGATCGCCAGGGCCAGCCCGTGCCGGCGGGAGTGAGCGGCAACATCGTCGTCACCCATCTGGCCAGCGGCAGCTTCCCCTTCATCCGCTACCTGACCGGCGACATCGGCGCCCTGTCCGAACAGCCCTGCCCCTGCGGGCGCGGGTTGCCGGTACTGGAGCGCATCGAGGGCCGCAGCACCGATTTCGTGGTGGCCCAGGACGGCACCGTACTGCACGGCCTGGCGCTGATCTACATCCTGCGCGAACTGCCCCAGGTGCGCGCCTTCAGGATCATCCAGGAAAGCCTGGCCCTGACCCGGGTGCAGCTGGTGCCGGACGGCCCCCTGGCACCCGCGCTGCTGGACGCCATCGTGGCCGGCTTCCGGGCCCGGCTGGGCGCCGCGACCGAGATCGCCATCGAACAGGTGGACGCCATTGCCGCCGAGGCGTCCGGCAAGTACCGCTATGTGACCAGCAAAGTTGCACCAAGGGAACACACATGACCATCCTTGCCCTGCTGCTGGCGGCCGCCAGCCTGCTGACCGGCCTGTACGTGCTGCACAAGGTCAGGCTGGCTCACCTGTTGCTGCACCAGTTGCGCGACCGGTCCAGCGCCGAGCCGGCCATCCTGTTCCGCCAGCTGGAAGCGCTGCTGGGCCTGTACGCCGAGCTGCGCCTGCCGGCCAGCCTGCCGCCCACGCGCGGCTGGGCGGCCTCGCCCGATCTGCTGCTGGCGCTGGCGCGCCATGCCCGCGACCAGCAGCCGCGTAGCGTGCTCGAATGCAGCAGCGGTGTGTCCACCCTGGTGCTGGCGCGCTGCATGCAGCAGAACGGCAGCGGCAAGGTGGTCAGCCTGGAGCACGACGCCGGCTATGCGGACCGCACCCGCGAACTGCTGCGCCGCCATGGCTTGTCGGATTGGGCCGAAGTGCTGCACGCCCCGCTGCGGCCCCACCTACTGCACGGCGAAGCCTGGTCCTGGTATGACCTGGACGGACTGGCGCTGTCCGGCCCCATCGACATGCTGGTGGTGGATGGTCCGCCACAGGCGGTGCGCCGTATGGCGCGCTATCCGGCCGGCCCGCTGCTGCTGCCGAAACTGGCGCCGGACGGCTGGGTCTTCCTGGACGACGCCGAGCGCGCCGATGAGCAAGCCATGCTGGCGCGCTGGCGGCTGGAATTCCCTGTCCTGCGGCAGGGCACGCTGCCCTGCGAGAAAGGCTGCGCCGTGCTCAGCGCCGTGCTGCCGGACGCGCAGCCGGCCTGAGCGCCAGCTGCTCGGCGGCGATGGCGCGGGCCATGGCCGTCTCCACGGGATGCTCGGCATGGTAGCGCTCGCGTCCGGCCAGCAATGCGCTGTGGTGCGCGGTCATGGTTGAGGGCAGCAGTTCGCTGCCAAAGCCGGCCGGGGCTTCAGCGTCTGCGCCAAACATGCGGCCCAGTATCATGCGCCCCACACCGACCCGGTAATGCGAGGTCTCCCAATAGTAGTCCATGTGATTACGGCCGCTCGCCTGCGGCACGGCTTCCGTGGTCACGCTATTAAAACCGGAAAAGTCGTAGACGCGCACGTCGCAGGCGCGGGCACGGTATCCCGCCGCCATGTCCGCCAGGCGCGACTGCCAGGCCAGCAGCGGCTCCCACTTGCCGGCCCAGTACATGGCGTCCATCATCATGGCGTGGGTGGGATTGATGTACAGGCGCACGGCGGTGCCGGCCGCGCACAAGGCCGCGATGCGGTCCTCCAGCGCCGCCTGCGCCTGCGGTGTCGGCCCCGCGCCGCGGATATACTCGCGGGTGCGCGGCTGCACGGCGGCGCGGGTGCCGCCCCAGCCTTCGATGCGGTCGTGTATGCAGGCCTCGTCGCGCAGGCCGTTGAACGCAAGGCTGGAATGGCAGCGCCGCCCAAAGCTGCCGCGCAGCAGGCGCAACGAATCGGCCGTCATGTCCAGGCTCAACGCCCGCTTCAGGTTGACGAACAAACGCCGGTACAGGTAGAGCGGACCGCCGGCCACCAGTTCACGGTCAAAATCGGTATTGCCAGCCTCCATGGAAAACGAGGGCGGGTCCATGCCCCACACCAGCAGCTTGACCTTGGACACCGCGCTGGCATGGCGCACCATGGCCAGGGCGTCGCCCAGCGAGGCGCCGGACAGCGCCGCGTTGAACACCTCCTGACCGGCAAAGTACGGAGTGCTGGTCGGCAATCCCAGTTCCGTGCGCGAGTTGCCCACATAGACCACGGCGGGCCGTAGCCTGGCCAGCGCATAGGTCTTGCCCCAGGCGGCCAGCTTCTCGCGTGTGGGCCGCAGGCGCTGCACCTGGGGCGTGTCCCACTGATGTATCAAATAGGGATCGACGGCGTAGTTGAACCCGGCCACGGCGCCGGCAGCCAGAAGGCTGCAGCCGCAATACATGACGAGGAAACTCTTCCACTGCCTGGGAGCGTATGGTTGCATGGCTAGAATTGTGAGTACAGGAATTCGCTGGCCTTGTTCATGCCGAACAGGCAGGCCAGCAACAGGAGCGAAAAGGCCAGTCCGCAGGCCCGGCCCGGCGCCCAGCCCCAGGGCGGCGCCAACGCTGTGCTGTCCAGGCAAGGCCGGTGGCTGGCGAACCAGGTCTGCACATTGGGCAGCAGGAAGGCCGCCAGCATGGCCAGCAGCAGCACCGGCAAGCCGGCGCCGCCAGCGTCTATCCAGCGGATGCCGCTGAAATCCGCATGCAGCCAGTCCAGGTGCCGGGCGTGGGTGGCCAGGCCGTGCGGCAGGTTGATGCCGTTCAGGCCAGCCAATCCGGCCAGCACCGAGCCTGCCGTGGCCAGGTCGGGCGCGCGGAACGGCACCCAGGCCAGGGCCACGGCCAGGAAGGTCAGTGCTCGGCCCCACCAGCGCGGCCGCGAGCCGCCCGCCAGCGCCTGCCAGCCATGGTGGATGGCGAGATACAGGCCATGCAGCCCTCCCCACAGCACGAAGGTCCAGGCAGCGCCATGCCACAGGCCACCCAGCAGCATGGTCAGCATCAGGTTGCGGTAACGCAGCCAGCCGCCGTACCGGCTGCCGCCCAGCGGCACATACAGGTAATCGCGCAGGAAGCGCGACAGGGTCATGTGCCAGCGGCGCCAGAAGTCGCTGATATTGGCGGCCTGGTAGGGAGAATTGAAGTTTTGCGGCAGGCGCACGCCGAACAGCCGCGACAGGCCGGTCGCCATGTCGGAATAGCCGGAAAAATCGTAGTACAGCTGGAAACTGTAGGCCAGCATGCCGACCCAGGCTTCGATCAGCTGCGGGCCGGCGCCCGGCGCGAATACCGGCGCCGCCAGCGGGGCCAGCTGGTCCGCCACCAGCACCTTCTTGGCCAGGCCGAGCACGAAGATGGCGCTGCCAATGGCAAAGTTGTCGGCACGCGGCCGGCTGTTTTCCGGCGCCGCGAACTGCGGCATCATTTCCTTGTGGTGCAGCACAGGACCGGCCACCAGGTGCGGGAAATAGCTGACGAACAATGCATAGCGCAAGAAATTGAACTCGTGCGCGCTGCCGCGCCGGCAATCGACCAGGAAGGCGACCTGGGTAAAAGTAAAGAACGATATCCCCACCGGCAACACGATGGACCAGCCCTGCCAATGGCTGCCGGCCAGGCGGTTAACGCTGTCGAGGAAGAAATTGGCGTACTTGTAGTAGGCCAGCAGCAGCAAGTTGCCAGCCAGCCCGATCCGCAGCCAGCGCCGACCCACCGGAGCGCCGTGCGCGGCCGCGATGCGCAGGCCGCAGGCGTAATTGAGCACGATGGACGCGCACAGCAGGGGCAGGTAGCGCCAGTCCCAGGCGCCGTAGAAGTACAGCGAGGCGGCCGCCAGCCAGGCCGTGCCCCAGGGAGGATGCCGCCGCGCCAGGCCAAAGTACACAGCCAGCACCACCGGCAGATACAGGAACAGGAAGCCGAAGGAGTTAAACAGCATGCCGCAGCTCCTTGCCCAGCAGGCTGTGATAGCAGGCCGCCAGCTGCGCGGCCACAGCGGACCATGCATGGGGCCGCACCAGCGCGCGCACGCTGTCCGGCGCGGGCGGTGCGGCCACCACGGCGCGGATGGCGCGCGGCCAGGCCGGCGCGTCATCCCAGGGGAGCAGCTTGAGCGCATGGGCGCTGGCCGCCAGGCGCAGCGACGAGTTGCTGGTCATGACAGCCGGCGTGCCGGCCGCCAGCGCTTCCATGACGGACAGCGGAAACACCTCGCCCTGGCTGGGCAGGGCCAGCACCGAGGCTGCGGCATAGGCGCTGGCCAGCAGAGGGTCGTCGTGTTCCAGCGGCCCCAGCCAATGGACATTCGGCAAGGCCAGCAGCTGGCCCAGGTAGTCGCGGTGCTCGCGCTGGGCCGCGCCGATCAGCGCCACCGGCAGGTCCGGCAATGAGGCCGCCAGCCGCAGCTGGTTCTTGTAGGGCGAAATGGCGCCCGCACACAGGACGAATGGCCCGTCCAGCCCGGTGTGGCGGCGAAACAGGTCGCCATCCGCCTGGAAGAATGCCGCATTCACGCCGTTGGGCAGCACCGTAATGCGCTGCGGCGCGACCTGGAAGGCGGACATGATGGCGCTGCGCTCCGCCTCGCCCAGCGCGATCACCAGGCCGGCCAGCTGCAGGGCGCGCTTGGTCTGGGCGTAGCTGGTCTGCACCTGCCAGCCCGTGATGCGCCCGGCCAGGCGCTGGGCCACCCGGGCCCGCAGGCCTTCGCCGCGGGTCCAGCCCGGCGACAGCAAGGGAGACAGCGCCACCGGCACCTGCTGCTCGTGCGCCGCCTCGGCAATGCGGTGATTGCCGTTGATGGCAGAAAAAATATGGACCAGGTCATATTCGTCCAGGCGGTCGCGGCAGGGATCGACCAGGCTGGCGTTCACCCGCGCGCCGTGCGGCAGCGAGCGCAGCGCGGCAATGGTTTCCCGCACTTGCACCTGCAGGCCGCCCTCGCGCTGGAACAGCATGGGATAGCTGAGGATGCCGACCTTCATCGCTTGCTGGTTGAATTGCTCCATGGCTTGCTCCATCGTGTGCCGCCTATCCATGACGTTGGGTCCAGGCCTTGCGGCATTCGCCTGCCAGCAGATGGCCGCTAGCGAACAAGGCCGCCAGCCAGGCCAGGGCGGCAGCGGCGGCCATTGCCGCCAGTGGCCAGCGCCATGTGTGCGCCAGCAAGGCGGCCGCGAGGCAGGCCAGGCCGGCCACGCCGCTGCAGACGCAAGCGCCCAGCAAGTCGCCGAAGCGCAGCTGCGCCAGCCGCCGCAGGCAGGACAGGGTCAGCGCGCTGCGGAACACGGCGCCCGCCACCACCGCCGCCGCCACCCACTCCAAGCCCCACGGCGCCGCCAGCAGCAGGACCGCGACGCGGAACAGCACCGCCAGCGCGTCCAGCCGCGCCTGCGCTCGCACCTGGCCCTGGGCCAGCAGCAGATAGCGCGCCATGCTGAACATGCTATACAAGGCGGATGAGCAACACATGATGCGTATCAAGGGAATGGCGCGGTCCCACTGGGTGCCGTACAGCATGCGCACCAGTTCCGGCGCCGCCACCGCCACCACGGCAAAAAATGGCCAGGCCACGCCGGTCATGCAGGCGGCCGTGTGCAGGTAAGCTTCGCTCAGCCCGCTGCCCTGCCGTGCCCGCAGCGCAAACAGCGGCAGCAGCACCGGCGCCACGGCGCTGGTGACCAGCTGGTTGAACATGTTGAGCACGCCCACGGCCTTGCCGAACATCGCGGCCTCGGCCACGCCTATCAGTTTGCCGACAATGAGGTCGGGCGCGGCCACACCGGCCTCGTCGACCAGCGCCCCGGCCGCCGCATAGCCGCCGAAGCGCAGGATGTGGCGCCCTCCGCGCCAGCCGGGCAGCCAGGACAGTTCGGCCGGCCGCAGACAGGCGCACACCAGGGTCGAGGCCACGGTGGCCGCCAGCGCCGCGCAGGGCAGGCTCAGATAGCCGTAGCCGCGCCATGCCAGGAACACGCCGCAGCCCAGCTGCGCCAGCGCATAACTGGTGTTGACGGCGTAGACGGCGTGGAAACGCAGCGCGCGCCGCAGGCAGGCCAGGGTGACGGCGCTGAAGGGGATCATCAGGAAATTGGCGGCCAGCAGCTGCAGCGCCGGCGCCAGGCGCGGCTCGTGGTAGCAGGCCGCCAGCAGCGGCGCCGCCGCCGCCAGCAGCACCGCCAGCAACCAGGCCACGGCCAGGCTGACGCCCAGCGCTGCCCGCAGCGTGGCGCGGTCCAATACTCGCGCCTGCACCAGGTACTGGCCCACGCCCAGGTCGCGCAGTACCTGGGCCATCCCGGCCAGCACGGCCGCGATGGAATACACGCCTATCTGGTCCGGGGTCAGCATGCGCGACAACAGCATGGCGCCGGCCAGGTTCAGCACCAGCCCCGTGTACTTCTCGGCAAACGAGTACCCCAGCGACAGGCGCAGGGCGCGCGCCGCGCTCATGGCGGCAGGCGGGCATAAAAGTCGCGCACCTGGCGGCCCACGGCCTCGGTGCTGTAGCGCTCCTCGGCGGTGCGCCTGCCCTGCCCGCCCATGGCGGCACGGCGCGCCGGATCGCGCAGCAGGGTCGCCACCATGGCCGCGGCGGCGACCAGGTCGTGCGGCGGCAGCAGGATGCCGGCCGCGCTGCCGCGCAGTATGTCCGCGCTGCCGGCCACGTCGGTGGCGGCGACCGGCACGCCGCAGGCCATGGCTTCGATGGTGGCGATGCCGAAGCCTTCGTTGCGGCTCAGCAGCAGGTGCAGGTCCAGGGCCGGCATCAGCGCCGCCACGTCCTCCACGAAACCGGTCATCACCAACCCCGCCTCCAGTCCCAGCGCGCGGGCCTGGCGGCGCAGTTCCCGCTCCAGCGGGCCGGCGCCGGCCAGCATCAGGCACAGCCCGGGAAACTCGGCGCGCAGCAGCGCGAACAGGCGCAGTAGCTGCCCGGGCTGCTTCTGTACCGACCAGCGGCCCACCGATCCCAGCAGCAGCGCATCCTGCGGCACCCGCCAGCGGCTGCGGGCGGCCGCGCGCAAGGCGGCGCTGGGCGTGTAGCGCCCGGTGTCGACGCAATTGGGGATCACGGCCAGCTGCGCCGCCGCCGGCAAATAAGGCTGGTAGACGGCCAGGAAGCGTTCCAGGGCGGAGGGCGACACGGCGTACACCCCGCGCACGACCGAGAAAGCTTCATGCAGCAAGGGCCGGTACCAGGGGTGCGGCGCTTCGACGGCAAAGGCGTTGTGCACACTGAGCACGGCCGGCACGCCGCGCCGGCTGGCGCCCCACAGGCAGGACATGCCATAGTTGTTCCAGCACAGCGCCACGTGCACCAGCCGGGGGCGGCGGCGCCACTGCAGCGGCAGCCAGACCAGGCGCGCATACCACAGGCGCAGCCGGCGCCAGCGCCAGCGCTCGAACACCAGGGGCGGCGCGTGCCGCACCACCCGCAGGCCTTCGCCGCGCAATCGATCGCGCCAGGCCGGCAGGCCGGGAAAAGTGCGCATTCCCAGCACGCAGCGGCCGGCGACGCCTTGCAGAAAGCGCGCCTCCTGCGCCATGCGCAGTTCCATGCCGCCCAGTTCGCCGGAGTGGCTGGTGATCAGCACATCCCGGTCCGATGCGGACCCCCAGGCTTCGTGAAAATAGCCGCGCAGGTAGGCCAGCTCCCAGCGGTGGCGCAGCAGCCGGTCGCCGCCGCCGGCCAGGGCCGAACCCACGCAAGCCAGGCATTCGAGCAGGTAGCGCGCCAGCATCCAGCGCGGCACGCCCAGCCACTCGGGAAAGCGGCCGGCCTGCTGCTGGCGGAACTGGCCACGGCCGAAGCGCCAGGCGCGCCCCAGCACGTAATCCCGGGTCAACTGCCAGGGCCGTATGATGTGGGCGACGCGCGCCTCGCTGCAAAACCAGGCGCGGTAGCCCAGCGCGTCCAGCCGACGTGTGAACTCGGTCTCGCCGCCCATGGCGTAGGCGGCGCCGTTCGGCCCCAGGGAGCTGTCGAAACGGTGGCCGGCGGCCAGGATTTCCATGCGCAGCGCCATGTTGGCGCCCCACACCAGGCCGGGGAACACGGGGCCCTCGGCCAGGTCGGACGCAGTCAGGCCATAGGTCAGGCCCTGCGGCGCCACGCGCCCTATCCAGGCGGGCGGCGCTTGCTGCCAGGCCGGGAGGATGGCGCCGCCAAACACGGCGTAGCCAGGCTGGGCGGCAGCGCAGCGGGCGTAAGCGCACAGCCAACCCGGCTCGGGAATGGCGTCGTCGTCGCTGAACACCAGCAGGCCGGCAGCCACGCCCTGTGCCAGCAAGTGGACTATGCCGGCATTCAGGGCTAGGTTCTTGCCCCGCCCGGGCACGGCCAGGCAGGACAACGGCAGCCGGTCCGCATAGCTGGCCGCGATGGCCGCCGTGTCGTCGGTGCTGCCGTTATCCACCAGCAGCAGGCGCCATCCGCCCGGCGGCGCCTGCAGTGCGCAATAGGCGTCCAGCACATGTGGCAGGGTGGCCGCGCCGTTGTAGCTTGCCATGAGTACGGTCAACAAGGCCATGGTCGCGCCGTCCTATGATCTGGTGAGAAAAATCCAGTGTAGTGACTGCCTGCAATCTATGTTTGAGCGGCATCAAACCAGCGGGAACCCACCGTGCGCGACATCCTCATCACCTTGATCGTGTTTGCCAGCCTGCCCTTGATCCTGCGCGATCCGGTGGCCGGCATCCTGATGTGGGTCTGGCTGAGTGTCATGAATCCACACACCCAGGGCTGGGGCTTTGCCCAGACCTTTCCCTACGCCTACCTGGTCGCGCTGGCCACCCTGTTCAGCGTGGCCGTGGCGCGCGCGCCCAAGCTGCCGCCCTGGTGCGCCTGCACTGCTATGCTGCTGCTATTCATCCTGTGGATGAATGTCACCACCCTGTTTGCCATGTTCCCGGCGGCGGCCCATGAGCAGTGGACCAAGGTCATGAAGATCATGCTGATGAGCCTGGTCACCCTGGTGGTGATACGGCGCCGCGCCCATGTGCACCGGCTGATCTGGGTGCTGGTGCTGTCGCTGGGCTATTACGGCGTCAAGGGCGGCCTGTTCACCCTGCGCGGCGGCGGCGCCGACCGGGTGTGGGGGCCGCAGGGCACTTTCATCGGCGGCAACAATGAAATCGCCCTGGCCCTGGTCATGACCATCCCCCTGATGCTGCACCTGTACCGCCAGCACCGCCAGCGCTGGCTGCGCTGCGGCCTGGCCGCCATGATGCTGCTGTCGGCGCTGGCGGCCCTGGGTTCCTATTCTCGCGGCGCGCTGCTGGCCCTGCTGTCCATGGGCTGCTTCCTGTGGCTGCGCAGCGGGCGCAAGCTGCTGGGGGGCGCCATGCTGGCCGCGCTGGGCTGCGTATTACTGGCCTTCATGCCCCAGCGCTGGGAGCAGCGCATGGATACCATAGGCGACTACCAGCAGGACAGCTCGGCCATGGGCCGTATCAATGCCTGGCACATGGCTTACAACCTGGCGCGCGACCGCTTCTTCGGCGGCGGCTTCGAGATCTCGGAACCGGCCGCCTTCTTGCAGTACGCGCCCAATTCCGCCGACGTGCACGCGGCCCACAGCATTTATTTTCAGGCCCTGGGCGAACACGGCTTTGTCGGCCTGGGCCTGTACCTGCTGCTGGGCTGGTGCGCATGGCACTCGGCGGCGCGCATCGCTGCCCTTAGCCGTGACAGCGAGGAACTGGCCTGGGCCGCCAGCCTGGCCGCCATGCTGCAGGCCAGCCTGGTCGGCTTCGCGGTGGGCGGCGCCTTCCTCAGCCTGCTGTATTTCGACGTACCGTATTACCTGATGGCGGCCATCATCGCCACCCGCTTGCTGCTGGAGCGACGGCCGTGATGACACAGCGGCTCTCCATCCTGATCTACCACCGGGTGCTGGCGGCGCCCGACCCGCTGCTGCCCGGTGTGCCCGATGCCGGCACCTTTGACCGCCACCTGGGCGTGGTGAAGCGTCTGTTCCGTGTCATGCCGCTGGCCGAGGCCTGCGCCCGCCTGGCGGCCGGCTCGCTGCCGGCGCGGGCGGCCTGCATCACCTTCGACGATGGTTATGCAGACAATGCCGAGATCGCCCTGCCCCTCCTGCTCAAACACGGGCTGGGCGCCTGCTTTTTCATTGCCAGCGGCTATCTCGATGGCGGCGTCATGTGGAATGACCGCATCACCGAGCACGTGCGGGCCTGCCGCGGCGCCTGCCTGGACCTCGGCGGCCTGGGCCTGGGCCCGGGCCGGTGGCCCATCGCCACCCCGGCACAGAAAGCGGCTGCCATCGTGCACCTGCAGCAACGCCTCAAATACCTGCCGTACGGCGAACGCGAGCAGGCAGCGGCGCGCCTGGCGCCGCCGCATACCGATCTCATGCTGTCTGCCGGGCAACTGTGCCAGCTGCGCGACAGCGGCATGGAGATAGGTGGCCATACCCTGCGCCACCCCATCCTGGCATGCCTGCCGGATGCCGAAGCCAGGGCCGAGATCGTCATGGGCAAGCGCATGCTGGAATCGCTGCTGGATCAGGAAGTCGCGCTGTTTGCCTACCCGAACGGCAAGCCTGGGCAGGACTACGACACGCGCCACGTGCGCATGGTGGAAGCGGCCGGCTTTCGCGCCGCCGTCACCACAGCTGCGGGCGTGGGCCGCCCCGGCCAGTTGCTGGAGCTGCCGCGCTACACGCCCTGGCAGGCCGGCCGTGGCCGCTACGCCCTAGGACTGATGCACAACCTGCTGCGCGGCTGAGCCGCTGCCGGCAATGCTGACAGGCTGGCCTTGCTGCTGCAGCCATTGTTCCAGCATCATCAAGACCCACACCATGGTGCCGTGGTAGGGCGGATGTTCCGCCAGTCTTCGGCCCAGCAGCTCGTCGATGAAGCCGGCGCGCACGATGCCGCGCTGCTTCAGGCTACCCAGGCTGTCTTCGGCGAGACGCCGCAGGCCGGCATGCGACACCAGCCAGGGTCCCACCGGCAGGCCGAAGCCATGCTTGCGCTTGCGCAGCACGGCGCCCGGCAGGCGGCCGCGCATGGCCTGCTTGAAAAATGGCCGCAACCGTGTGCCATCCAGCTTGTGGCGCGGCGCCAGCTGCAGGGAAAACGCCAGCACGGCGTCGCCCAGAAGGGGAAACGCGGTTTCCACCCCGGCCAGCTCGCACGCCTTGCTGACCTTGACCAGGTCGTTGTCGGCCAGGGTCAGGCGCAAGTCCAGGGCCTGCATGCGGTTGACGATACTCAGCGCCGGCGCCTGCCAGTACAGAGCACTCATCAGCGACTGCGGGGCGCTGCTGTCCACCTGCTCCAGGAATTCCGGCGCCAGCACCCGGGATGCACCGTAGGACCGCAGCAGGTTGTAGCTGTCCAGCCGGGCCGGCATGTCCATCAGCGCCTGGCGCACATAGCTGCGCGCCTTGCGCAGCGGCGCCGTGTCCAGCCGCCCCTCCAGGCCGAACAGCAGCGGTTCCAGCAGCAGTTGCCGCAGCGCCGGCGGCAGGCGCTGGTAGCGTTCTAAACGGGCCTGGGTGGCGTAGCGCTGGTTGCCGCCAAAGAGCTCATCGCCGCCGTCGCCGCCCAGTAGCCGCGTGACGCCGTCGGCCTGGGCCATGCGTGCGCAATAATAGGCCGGCACGGCAGAAGCATTGCCGAATGGCTGGTCGTAAGCACTGGCGATGCGCGGGATGGCTGCCAGCACATCGTCCGGGGTCAGGTACAGTTCGTGGTGTTCGGCGCGATAGTGGCGGGCCACCAGGTTTGCATAGTCCAGTTCGTCGTAGCCGGGCACATCGAATCCTATCGAATAGGTGCGCGGCGCTTCGCCGCTCAGCAAGCCCAGCAGTCCGGCGATGGTGGAACTGTCGGTGCCGCCGCTGAGGAAGGCGCCGGCCCCGCCGCCGGCTATGGCGTCCTGAACGCTGTCCTCGACAGCCGCCAGGAAGCGCTCCTGCAGCGCCTCGAACGGCACGGCGCCGGACTCTTCGAAGCCTGCTTCCCAGTAACTGCCGCACTGGGCCCGTCCGCCCTGGTACAGCAGATACTCCCCCGGCAGCAGGCGGCGCACGCCGCGGTACACCGTGCGCGGCGCCGGTATGACGTGGAAATGCAGGTAATCGTAGAGGGCCTGGCGGTCCAGCTCACGCGGACCGTCTGGCAGCGCCGCCAGCGCCGCCAGGCTGGTCCCGAACAGCAGGCCCTGCGGCTGGCACAGGTAGGCCAGCGGATGGCTGCCGCAGCGGTCGGCGGCCAGCAGGGCCCGTCCCGCCTCCAGGTCCAGGATACACAGCGCAAAGGCGCCGCCCACGGCGGCGCAGGCCCCTGCGCCGCGCTCGCGCCACAGGCGCGCCAGGCGCCGGGCGGCCAGTTCGCGCGCGCCCTCGACGCTGGCGCGGCCACCACCAGCACCCCGGCGCCGTCCTCAACCAGGCTGTCCCAGGGCGTGGCGTCAAAGCGCGACAGCACCCGCCCCATGCAGGCCAGCGCGCGCCGCGTCTCCTCCGCGTCGCCATGGCCGAATACCCCGCACAGGCCGCTCATACCAGCACCTCGGGCGGTTCAGGATGGCTGAGGAAGCCCAGCGGGCTGGCGCTGCGGCCATAGGCGCCCGACTGGAACACCACCACCAGGTCGCCGGGCCCGGCCTCGGGCAACTCAACCTGGTCGGCCAGCACGTCCAACGGCGTGCACAACGGTCCCACGACGGATACCGGCCCGGCGGACGGTCCCAGCATATTGGTGCCTATCGCCACCGGATAGTTCTTGCGCAACACCTGGCCGAAGTGGCCGCAGGCCGCCAGGTGCTGGTGCAGGCCGCCGTCGGTGACCAGATAGCTGCGGCCGCGCGAATGCTTGCGCTCCAGTACCCGGCAGACGTAAATGCCGGCTTCGGAGACCAGGTAGCGGCCCAGTTCCAATACCAGGTGGGCATCGCCATGCTCGCTGCGCAACTGCTGCACGGCGTGTTGCAGCCCGGCGGCCAGTAGCGCTGGGTCCAGCCGCTGCTCGCCGGGGAAATACGGCACCCCGTAGCCGCCGCCTATGTTGAGCATGCGCAGCGGCGATGGCGCATGCACCGCCAGCCGCAGTCCCAGCTGCACGCAGGCCGCCTGCGCCTCCCGGATGGCGTCTACCGACAGGTTCTGCGAACCGGCAAAGATGTGAAAGCCGTGGAAATCCAGGTCCAGCTCGGCCAGGCGGTGCAGCATGGCGGGCACGCGCGCCTCATCCACCCCGAAGGGATGGGCGCCGCCGCCCATCCGCATGCCGGCGTGGCGCAGTTCAAAGTCGGGATTGACCCGCACCGCCACCTGCGGCCGCAGTCCCAGCGCCTGGCCGCCCGTCGCCGCCCGCTCCATTTCCTGCTCCGACTCCAGGTGCAGCAGGGCCCCGGCGGCAATCGCCCGGCGCAGTTCGGCGTCGGTCTTGCCCGGACCGGCAAAGCTGATGCGCTGCGGCGCCATGCCGGCATCCAGGGCGATGGCCAGCTCGGCCGTGGAGGCCACGTCCATCCCGTCCACCTGGCCGGCCACGAAGTGCACCAGGGCAGGCATGGGATTGGCCTTCATCGCATAGCTGAGCGCCACCCCGGCCGGCAGGACCGCGCGCAGGGCGGCGATGCGCTGGCCGACCTGGCGCCGCTCGTAGGCGTAGAACGGGGTGCGCCCGACCCGTTCAGCCAGGCGCCGCAAGGACAGCCCGCCCACCTGCAGGCAGCCGGCGGCGATCTCGAACGGCGGCAGCGGCGCGTGCTCCGGCCGGCTCATTGCAGCGCCTCCGCATACAGGTGCGATAGTTCGACCAGCAACAGCTTGCGGTCTATCTTGCCGTTCGGATTGCGTGGCAGGGGCTGGCGGCGCAGGTCCACCGAAGTCGGCACCATGTAGGCCGGCAGGGCCGACTTGCAGGCGTCCACCAGCATGGCAGCCTCCAGCATCAGCCCGGGCGCGGCCGTGGCCACCAGCACGATGGACTGGCCCAGGCGCGGATGCGGCACCCCGATGGCGGCCACCTCCTCCACCAGGCCGGTGGCAGCCACCACGTCCTCCACCTCGGCCGGACTGACCCGGTAGCCCGAGGTCTTGATCATGTCATCGCTGCGGCCGATGAAGTACAGATAGCCTTGCTCGTCGCAGCGCACGGTGTCGCCTGACCACACGGCGATTTCCGGGAGCGGCAGGCCCGGCCGGGACGGCAGGGGCCGGAAACGCTCGGCCGTGCGGCGCGCATCGTTCCAGTAGCCCAGCGCGACCTGGGCGCCCCGGTGCACCAGCTCGCCCGGTTCGTTGGGAGCGCAGGGGCGGCCGTCCGCATGCAGCACCAGCACCTCCGCGTTGGGGATGGCCTTGCCGATGGAGTCCGGCCGCCGGTCGACCTCATCCGGCGGCAGGTAGGTCGAGCGGAATGCCTCGGTCAGCCCGTACATGAGGTAGACCTGGGTGCGCGGAAGCGCCTTGCGCAGGGCCGCCAGCACATGGCGCGGCATGGCGCCGCCCGAATTGGTGATGTAGCGCAGCGTGCAATGCGGACTCCAGGTCAGCGGCGCCAGCTGGGTCCACAGCGGCGGCACAGCGGCCAGGCCGGTGATGCGCTCGCGCTCCACGGCGTCGATGATGTCGCGCAGCAGCAGGTGGTTGATCAGCACGGCGCAGGCCCCGCTCAGGAAAGCGGTGGTCAGCTGGCTCAGACCGTAGTCAAAGCTGAGCGGCAAGACGCACAGGATGCGGTCGTCCGGGCAATTTCCGAGGTAATCGGCCACGCTGAGCGCGCCCGCCACCAGGTTGCGGTGCGACAGCACCACGCCCTTGGGCTGGCCGGTGCTGCCGGAGGTGTACAGGATGGCCGCCATGTCGGTATCGATGCGGCGGTGCGGCGCGGCGTCCGCCGCCTGCCGGCAGTCGTGCCAGGCCATCAGCTTCAGCCCGGACATGGGCGGCAGGCCGACCACCGAGCCCAGCAGCACCACCGCGCGCAGGTCGGGGCAGCCGGGCAGCACCGCCGCCAGTTGGCCGAAGCGCTCGCGCGAGGTGACCAGGATGCGCACATTGCAGTCGCGCAGGATGTACGCGACCTGCTCCGGCTTGAGCAGCGGATTGATGGGTACGAACACGGCGCCGGCCGCCGCCGCGCCTAACATGGCGACCACGCCTTCATGCCGTTTTTCCAGGTAGACGGCCAGCCGCTCACCCGCGCCCAGGCCCAGCCCCAGCCAGGCGCTGGCAGCCTTGTCGACCTCGTAGGCCAGGCCGCCATAGCTGAGCGCCGTGCCCTGGTAGGCCAGGGCCTGGGCCTCGGGCGTGCGCCGGGCCGACTGGTAAATGAAGTCTTGGATGAACTGGGTCATGGCGCGGATCCGGAAAGTAAGTTTCCCGCCATGATTCCGCCTAACCATGACGCCGGTATTGAGCTGGCTCAAGCGTTAGCATTGCTTGATTTGGCGCAAACAGGCACGGCATGACGGGGGGTTTAATCGTCTTCACGTCGTTTCCGCCGGGGGCTCCCATGCGCAGTACGCTCCATCCACATGCTCTGCATGCCGTGTTTTCCGCAGTGCGCCTGCTGGGCTGCGGCAACGCCGCCTTGTACGCCTTGCACCGCCTGCTGGACCGGTTGAGCGGCGGGCGCTGCGGCGTGCAGCGTTACCTGTTCCTGGCCCAGCCGCTCAAGCATGCCGCGCCAGCCCGCGCGCGTGGGGCCGGCATCGACATCCGCCCACTGGACCCGCAGGCTCCGGCAGGGGGCTGGCCCCGGCCGCCGGACGTGATCGAGGCGCGCTGGCGCCAGGGCGCCCAAGGCCTGGGCGCCTGGCGAGGTGGCCAACTGGTCGGTTTTCTCTGGTACGCCTTCCACAGCTGGCAGGAAGACGAAGTCAGGGCATGCTACCGGCTGGCGTCGCCGCTCGCGGTATGGGACTTCGATGTCTGGGTATGTCCGGAGCAGCGCCTTGGACCGGCCTTCCAGCGCCTGTGGGACGGGGCCAGGACCCGCCTGCGGGAGCAGGCCGTGTGCTGGACCTGCAGCCGCATCTCCGCCTACAACCCCACTTCACTGCGCGCCCACGTGCGTCTCGGCGCGCGGCGCCTGGGCAGCGCCGTGTTCATCCGCTGCGGCCCCTGGCAATGGATGCTGTCCGGGCTGGCGCCTTATTGCCACTGGTCGCGCGGTGATCACAGCTTCCCCACCTTTGTGTTCGACACCAGCCCCCTTCCCCACCACCCGCCACAGGAGCCATGATGTCATCTCTAGAACTCGTCCAGGAAGTGCTGCGCGACAGCCTCGGCCTGGGCCGCATGCCCCTGCCGGCCGACACGCCACTGCTGGGCAGCCTGCCGGAACTGGATTCGATGGCGGTGGCCGGCTTGCTCACCGCGCTGGAACAGCGCTTCGGCATCGCCATCCACGACGACGAAATCAGCGCGCGCCATTTCGCCACCGTTGGCACCCTGGCCGGCTTCGTGCAAGGGAAGCTGCCCCAATGAAGCCGCCGCCCACACCACCCGTCCAGTGCTTTTTCCTGCAGGCCCGCCAGGGCGGCCGCTATTGCCTTTACCATCCGGCCGCACCCGGGACGGTGCGCCAGGGCGCCATCCTCTACGTGCACCCGTTTGCCGAGGAGCTCAACAGCAGCCGCCGCATGGCAGCGCTGCAGTCGCGCGCCTTCGCCCAGGCCGGCCATGACGTGCTGCAGATCGACCTGCACGGCTGCGGCGACAGCAGCGGCGACTTCGGCGACGCACGCTGGGAGGGCTGGCGCGACGACCTGGCGCTGGCCTGGGACTGGCTGGGCCGGCACGGCGCGACGCCGCGCTATCTGTGGGGGCTGCGCCTGGGCGCCCTGCTGGCGCTGGAATTTTCCGTGCTGGCCCGGCCGCGGCCGCAAGGCCTGCTTTGGTGGCAGCCTGTGCTCAACGGCAAGGCACACCTGCACCAGTTCATGCGCATGGAGCGCGCCGCGCGGCTGCTTGCCGACGACCTGCCCCCCGCGCGGCAGGAGTTGGAGGCAGACATCGAAATCGGCGGCTACACGCTGGCAGCCGCCCTGCGCACCGCGCTGGAATGCGCCGACGCCGCCCAATGGGCGCCGCCCTGCCCGGTTTACTGGCTGGAGCGGGCAGTCCCGGCCTGGAACGGCGGCGGCCGGGACCCCAGCCAATCCGGCCTTGCCCCGGCCTCGGCCGCCCTAGCCACGCAGTGGGCGGAACAAGGAGTGCCGGTTCAGTTGCGCGCTTTGCCAACGCAGGCATTCTGGGCCACCAGCGAAGTCTCCGAATGCCAGGCCCTGCTGGCCGCCACCGCGCAACTGGAGCTGGCATGACGCAGCAGTCCGAAGCGGCCGCCCTCACCTTCTGGTGCCAGGACAGCCTGCTGACCGGCATCCTGCACCTGCCCGCCACCTCCGGCCCGCGCGGCGTGCTGGTGGTTACCGGCGGACCGCAGTACCGGGTCGGCAGCCACCGCCAGTTCGTGCTGCTGGCGCGGCGGCTGGCCCAGGCCGGCATCCCGGTGCTGCGCTTCGACTATCGCGGCATGGGCGACAGCGGCGGCGCCATGCAGGGATACCAGCACATCGGGCCCGACCTGGACGCCGCGCTGGATGCGTTTTTCGCCCGCGTCCCTGCCTTGCGCGAAGTGGTCCTGTGGGGCTTGTGCGACGGCGCCACGGCGGCCGCCCTGTATGCGGCAGGCGACCACCGCGTGGCCGGGCTGGTGCTGCTCAATCCCTGGGTGCATACGGGATCCGGGCTGGCGCGCGCCACGCTGCGCCACTATTACTGGCAGCGGCTGCTGGATCCCGGCTTCTGGCGCAAGCTGGCCGGGGGGCGGCTGCGGCCCGGAACATCGCTGCGCTCGCTCGGGGAGCTGGCTGCCGGCGCCTGCGCGCCCGCCCGGCCGGACAGCCTGCCGCACCGCCTGCGCCAGGCCCTGGGCCGCTTCTCCGGCCAGGTATTGATCTTGCTGAGCGGCGCCGACTTGGGCGCCCGCGAATTCATGGCGCTGGCCGACACCGACCCGGACTGGCGCCATCTGCTGGCCCGGCCCCAAATGCGCCAGCACCTCATTCCCCGTGCCAACCACACCTGTTCCAGCCGCACCTGGCGCGGGCAGGTGGAGCGGCTGTGCGTGGACTGGATGGCGTCATGGTAAAGCGGGTGCTGATGGTGGCCTTCCATTATCCGCCCTTGAACGGGGGAAGCGGCGTGCAGCGTGCCCACTCGTTCAGCCAATACCTGCCGCAATCAGGCTGGCAACCCCTGGTGCTGGCGCCGTCGCCCTCGGCCTATCCGCAGCGCGGCGGCCCGCCCGATGCCGGACCGGCCCTGGTCTGCCGCACCCCGGCCCTGGACGCCGGCCGCCACCTGGCCATCCGCGGCCGCTATCCCGGCCTGCTGGCCCAGCCCGACCGCTGGCTGTCCTGGTGGCTGAGCGCCGTGCCGGCCGGCCTGGCCCTGATACGGCGCCACCGGCCACAGCTGATCTGGTCCAGCTATCCGATCGCCACCACCCATCTGGTGGCGCTGGCCTTGCACCGGCTGAGCGGCCTGCCCTGGGTCGCGGACCAGCGCGACCCGCTGACGGACGACGGATATCCGACCGACCCGCTGCGGCATCGCATCCACCGCTGGATAGAGCGGCAAGCTGCGCGGCGCGCCGCCGCCGTGGTCTGCACGGCGCCCGGCGCGCTGGCCCGGTGGCAAGCGGACTACCCCGAACTGGCGCACGAGCGGCTGCACCTGATCGAGAACGGCTACGACGAAGCAGCCTTCCGCGCTGCGATCAGGCTAGGCGCCGCGGCTCCGGCCCCGGGCCCATTCCGCCTGCTGCACAGCGGCGTGGTCTACCCCTCGGAGCGCGATCCTTCCGCCCTGTTCGAGGCCATGGCCTGCATCGAGCGCGCGCGGGCCTGGCCGGCCCCCGGCTTCCGCCTGGTGCTGCGCGCCTGCGGCCACGAACCCCAGCTGCGCGCCCTGGCCAGCCGCCACGGCGTCGGCCACCTGGTCGAATGGGCGCCGGCCCTGCCCCACCAGGCGGCGCTGGCCGAAATGCTCACGGCAGACGGCCTGCTGTTGCTGCAAGCCGCCAATTGCAACCGGCAGGTGCCGGCCAAGCTGTACGAATACCTGCGCGCGCGCCGCCCCCTGCTGGCCCTGACCGATCCGCACGGCGACACGGCGGCCGTGCTGCGCGCCGCCGGCGCCGGCGCCATCGCCCCGCTACACTCGGCGACCGCTATCGCCGCCGCCCTGCAGGAGTTCCTGCACCGCTGCCAGGCCGGCGCGGCGGCGCTGGCCGAACCGGGCTGGCTGGCCAGCCGCAGCCGCGCCGGCCGCAGCCGCGACCTGGCGGCCTTGTTCGACCGACTCACCAAGGAGCCGCCATGCGCAGCCTCCTGACCACGCTTGCCCTGCTGTTGGCGCCTGCCGCCGCGCACGCCCAGTGCGGCGAACTGGCACACCACGACCAGGGCGGCGACTACACCAATGCCGACGACCGCCAGGGCCTGCGGGTGGTGGAGCAATTCCACTTTACCCCGGCCGTCGAGCAGTTGCGGCGCGGCGCCACCGACACCCTGGGCGGCGATATCGGCTATACGCTGGAGCACTTTCCCAACCACCACCGCGCCCTGTCCGCCATGGCCAGGCTGGGCCTGCGCGACAAGACGCCCAGGCCGGCCGGGGCCCGCTACACGGTGGCCTGCTATTTCGAGCGCGCCATCCGCTTCAGGCCGCAGGACGCCAGGGTGCGTGCGCTGTACGGCGGCTACCTGCTGGCCCTGCAGAGCCAGGACGCGGCGCTGGAACAGCTGGCAGAGGCGGCGCGCCTGGAGCCGGACAACGCCACCAGCCACTACAATCTTGGCCTGCTGTACCTGAAGCGCAAGGATTACGCACATGCCCGCGAAAGCGCCCTGCGTGCCTATGCCCTGGGCTTTCCCCTGCCGGGGCTGAGGAACCAGCTGGCCGCCGCCGGCCAGTGGCGCCAGCCGCAGTGATCACTTCAGCCCGTGCTGGTTCATCAAGCCGTACAGGGTGGGCCGGCTGACGCCCAGCAGTTCGGCGGCCCTGGCGATGTTGCCGTCCACCCGGGCCAGCGCCCGCACCAGCACCCGGTACTCGGCCGCCTCGCGCGCCTGGCGCAGGCTGAGTGGTTCCTCCTGCGGTTCATTCAGTGGCCCGCCCAGTGGCAGCCCAAGGTCGGACAGCGTGATGCGGCTGCCTTCGGCCATGATGACGGCACGCTTGATGCAGTTTTCCAGTTCGCGCACATTGCCCGGCCAGCCGTGGGTCTCGATGGCCGCCATGGCCTCCGGCGTGAAGTGCAGCAGTGGCCGGCCCTCGCTGGCGCAGAACTTGTTGCGGAAGTGGTGGGCCAGCAAGGCGCAGTCTCCGCCCCGCTCGCGCAGCCGGGGAATCGCGAGCACGATCTCGCTCAGGCGGTAAAACAGGTCCTCGCGGAAGCGTCCGGCCTCGGCCAGGGCCTGCAGGTTGCGGTGGGTGGCGCACACGATGCGTACATCCACCGCGATTTCCTCGCGCCCGCCGACCCGCTCGATCACCCGCTCCTGCAGGAAGCGCAGCAGCTTGGCTTGCAGCGCCGGGGCCATGTCGCCGATTTCATCGAGGAAGAAAGTGCCGCCCTCGGCCAGTTCGATCTTGCCCGCAGTCTGCCGCTGGGCCCCCGTGTAGGCGCCTTTTTCATAGCCGAACAGTTCGCTCTCGAGCAATTCCTCGGGGATGGCGGCGCAATTAATGGCGACAAAGCGCTTGTCCTGGCGCCCGCTCATGCGGTGCAGTGCCCGCGCCAGCAATTCCTTGCCGCTGCCGGAGTCACCCAGCAGCAGCACGGTGGCCGAGGATGGCGCCACCCTTTCCACGCTGCGGCACACTTTGAGCATGCCCGGATCACGGCTGATGATGCCGGCCAGCGGCGTATCGGCCTGGACCTGCTGCATGCGCCGGATCTCCTGCTGCATGGCGTGCAGCAGGCGGGCACGCTGCAGCACCAGCGCCAGCAGGTCCGGATCGGGTGGCTTCTGGTGGAAATCGTAGGCGCCCATGGCGATGGCCTGCAGCGCGTGGGCGCGTTCCTGGCTGCCGGACAGGACGATCACCTTGGTGTCCGGCGCCAGGGCCAGCATCTGGCGCAGCAGGGCCAGGCCCTCGCTGGCGCCGTCGGGGTCGGGCGGCAGGCCCAGGTCCATGGTCACCACTGGCGGCTGGTGGCGGCGCAGCAGGGCCAGGGCGCTGTCGCGGTCGGCGGCCGGCAGCACCTCGTAGTCGGCCAGGCTCCAGCGCAGCTGGCGCAGCAGGCCCGGATCGTCTTCCACCACCAGCAGCTTGGGTTTGCCCATGGCCGCATCCCTCATGCTGCCACGGCCGCCACACTGGCCAGCGGCAGGACGATACGGAACATGGTGCCGCCGCCCGGCCGGCTGTGCACCTCCAGCCGGCCGCCGACGCTGCGTATGTATTCGCGGCTTTCGAAGGCGCCTACCCCCATGCCGGATGGCTTGGTGCTGTCGAAGGGACGGAACAGGCGCTCACGGATGAATTCGGCGCTCATGCCGGCTCCGCTGTCGCGCAGCTCGACCACGGCGGCGGCGTCCTGGCGCAGCAGGCGCAGTGTGATGCTGCCATCCGGCGGCGTGGCTTCCACCGCGTTCTGCAGCAGGTGGCCCAGTACGCGCTCCAGACTGTCGCGGTCGGCCAGCACGCTCAGGCCGGGAACGGCGCCGGCCAGCCGTGGGCGCGGCGCCAGCCCGGCGCGCGCCCGCACCATGCGCTCCAGCAGCTGGTCCAGGCGCAGCGGCGCGGCGGCGCCTGCCTGCGGAGGCTGTGCCAGGCGCTGCAGCAGCAGCCGCATTTTTTCCACCGCATGGTCCAGGGTTTCCAGCATGTCGGCCTGGAAGGCAGGATTGTCGCAGTGGCGCCGGGCGTTAACCACAAGCAGCGACAGCTGCGACACCAGGTTTTTCAGGTCATGCACAACAAATGTCGACATGCGGCTGACGGACTCGAACTGGCGCGCCAGCGCAAGGTGACCGGCCGAGGCCTGGTAGGCCAGGCAGGCGGCCGCCTGCCGGCCGGCGATCCTCAGCACGTCGATCAATTCCCAGTCCAGCGCCAGCGCCGTGCGCGCCCGCGTCAGGCAGACGAAGCCGAACAGCTGCTCATGCAGCAGCAGTGGCACCACCAGCCACAGTCCGGGGATGCCGCGCACGCTGTCCGGCATGGCGGTCCGTCCGGCCTCCAGCACCCACTGGCGCTCCCGCAGCAGGCGGCAAAAATCGCTGGCGGCTGGTTCCGCCGCGTCCAACCCGGCCATGTTCCATCTGGCGGCGGGAGCATACTCCTCCCCGTCGCGGCGCAGCCACAGCACCCCGGCAGGGCTTTCCACCAGTCCCGCCAATGCCTGCACGGTGCGCTCGGCCAGTTGCGGATCATCCTCGGCCAGGGCCGCCGTGATGCGCAGCCACTCCTGGCGGTAGTCGAAGTGGTGGCGGTAGAAATGCTTGCTGATCCAGACCTTGAGCCAGGCCCGCGCCGCGCCTGAAAACAGGGTGCCGGCCAGCACCAGGATGGCGCCGCACAGGCAGGCCAGCTGCATCAGCGGCCCCCATAGCCCGCCCACGTAGCGCAAATAACAGGCGCTGGCCGCCATCGCCAGCAGGTACAGCGCGGCGCCCAGCAAGGCCATCGAATGGAACATCAACTGGCGCGACAGGCGCCAGGCCGGGGCCGGCCGCCACTGCCGCTTGCGCGCCAGCGACAGCGCCAGCAGAGGCGCGCACAGCGCGCTGACCAGGCCACGCGCGTTCCAGATGTCCGGATTGACGGTCCGGAACAGCAAGGCGTCGCTGTACAGGTAGAAGTCGTAGGCGAACGTGGCGCCCAGCCCGAGGCAGGCAAACTTGATGCCCCAGCGCTCTCCCATCGGCGAAGCGCGGTACAGCTGCTCCACCAGCAGCATGCCCAGCACCGCCAGGGCCAGGCGCAGCGCCAGCGTACAGGTCCAGGCACCGGGCGCCAGCTGCAGCGGCGCCAGCACGGCCAGCAGCACGCCACCGGTCAGTACCACGCGCCGCCGTGCGCCCAGCAGCAACGCCGGAAACAACAGCCAGGCGCCAGAACGGCCCAGTTCCAGCCCGTTGGCCCAGGCGCCGGCGCCATCGCGGCCGGCCAGCGCCGCCTGCAGGGCCCAGGCGGCGGTCAGCAAACAGGCGCCAGCCAGCACCGCTAGGTGACGCTGGCCCGGCCGGCGGGCGACCGCCATAGCGGCCGCCAGCGCATAGGTGGCCGCGCACACGCCGTAGCTGAGGGCCGCGACGGCTGCCATCACCGGCTACCCTTGCCCAGCAGCACCACCTGCACGGTTTCCAGCAGTATCAGCAGGTCCAGGAACAGGCTGTGGTTCTTCACATAATACAAATCGTACTGGAGCTTGCGTACCGCGTCCGCCACCGATGCTCCGTACTGGTAACGGACCTGGGCCAGCCCCGTGATACCCGGCTTGATGGTGTGACGCACGTTGTAGTAGTCCACCTCATGGCCTAGCTGGCGGACGAAATGGACGCGCTCCGGGCGCGGACCGACAAAGCTCATCTCCCCCTTGAACACATTAAGCATTTGCGGCAGCTCATCGATGCGCAGCAGCCGTATCCAGCGCCCGACCCGCGTGACGCGCGGATCGTCCGCCGCCGCCCACTGGGGCTGGCCGCCGCGCTCGGCGTCGACGCGCATGCTGCGGAACTTCAGCACCTTGAACAGGCAGCCGTTCTTCCCGACCCGTTCCTGCTGGTAGAACACCGGCCCGCCATCGCCGGCACGCACCAGGAGCGCCGTCACCAACATCACGGGCAGGGTGAGCAGGCCGATGGCGGCGCTGGCGGCCAGGTCGAAGGCGCGCTTGACCGACGCCCGCAGCCAGCTCTGGTCGAAGCCGCCGCCGAAGATCAGGAAACTGGGCTGCAGCGCATCGATGCGGATCTGGCAAGCCTCGCGCTCGAAAAAGGCCGCCACGTCGGTGATGCGGATGCCGTCCAGCGCGCACTCGAGCAACTGACGCTGCGGGAAGGCGCCATTGCGCCGGTCGCTGACGGACACCACGATCTCGTCGGCCGCCAGGCGCCGCGCCAGCGCGCGTATCGGCAACCCGGCCGGCAGCAGCAGCACGGGGGGCACGCAGCAGGACTCGCCGGCCACCGGCACGCAGCCCACCACCTGGAACTGGTGGAATCCCTGGCCGCCGGTGGCCAGCTCCAGGCATTCGCGCGCAATGGCGCCGTCGCCGACCAGCAGCAGGCGCTGGCGCATGACGCCGCTGCGGGCAGAGGTACACAACAACAGCCGCGTCGCCATCACGCCGCAGGCGCCCAACGCGAAGGCGGCGCCACCCACCCCGCCCTGGCGCGCCGCATACAGCAGCAGAAAACCCAGCAAGAAGGCCGGCAGGATGCGCAGCAAGCTGTAGCGCAGCGCAGCGCGCGAGCCGGGACGGTACATGCCCAGTGCGCTCATGCACAGCACCAGCACCAGGGCAAATGCGCCGGCGCCCAGCATCGGGTCGCCATGGCGCGCCGTCAGCATCCCGGCCGCCAGCAGGATCGAAAGTTCCAGCAGCAGCAGGCCGAAGCCCAGCTTGGAGACGTAGTGGTGGAAGATGCGTATCACGATGGCTCCCCCGGCGGATGGCGATGGTTGGTGGAGCTTCCATGATGGCGAACCCGGCATTAATTTGTCTTGCGCCCGCGCAAGGTAGTAGGCCATCCCGCAGTCCGGGCCGCCGCTGATAAAAGAGCTTATGTGACGTCTGCGTGACAAATGGTCTATAGTCATGCCTGTTCACAGCAAATATTGACCATAGAATCATGAAATTTGATGTAGCAATCGTAGGCAGCGGCCTGGCCGGCCTGTCGGTGGCCCTGCACCTGGCCGAGACCCGCACCGTGGCCATCATTTCCAAGCGCGCCCTGCAGGATGGCGCCAGCAACTGGGCCCAGGGCGGCATTGCCGCCGTGCTTGATTCCGGCGACAGCCATGAGCAGCACATAGACGATACCCTGGTGGCCGGCGGCGGCCTGTGCGATGAGGGCGCCACCCGCTTCATCGTCGAGCACGGCCGCGAAGCCATCGAGTGGCTGATCGACCAGGGCGTGCCCTTCACCCGCGACGCCAGCGCCGAACTGGGCTTCCACCTGACCCGCGAAGGCGGCCACAGCCAGCGCCGCATCATCCACGCGGCCGACGCCACCGGCCACGCGGTCCAGGTCACGCTGGAAGAAAAGGTGCGCGCCCATCCCAACATCACCCTGTTCGAGCACCACTGCGCAATCGACCTGATCACCTCCGACAAGCTGCACCCGGTCAAGAAGGGCTCGCAGCCCCGCTGCCACGGCCTGTACGTGCAGGACGAGCGCAGCGGCCAGGTGCACACCTTCGCCGCCGAGCACACCGTGATGGCCACCGGCGGCGCCGGCAAGGTCTACCTGTACACCACCAATCCCGACACCGCCAGCGGCGACGGCATCGCCATGGCCTGGCGCGCCGGCTGCCGGGTCTCGAACATGGAGTTCATCCAGTTTCACCCGACCTGTTTGTACCACCCGTATGCCAAGTCCTTCCTGATCACGGAAGCCATCCGCGGCGAGGGCGGCTTGCTCAAGCTGCCGCCGGAAGCCGGTCCGCACGCCGGTTTCCGCTTCATGCTGGCCCACGACGAGCGCGCCGAGCTGGCCCCGCGCGACGTGGTGGCGCGCGCCATCGACTTCGAGATCAAGAAGCGCGGCCTCGATTACGTGCACCTGGACATCAGCCACAAGCCGCGTGAATTCCTGATCGAGCACTTCCCCACCATCTACGCGCGTTGCCTGGAGCTGGGTATCGACATCACCAAGGAACCGATCCCCATCGTGCCCGCCGCCCACTACACCTGCGGCGGCGTGGTCACCGACCTGATGGGGCGCACCGACCTGCCCGGCCTGTACGCCGTGGGCGAAACCGCCTGCACCGGCCTGCACGGCGCCAACCGCCTGGCCAGCAACTCCCTACTGGAGTGCGTGGTGGTGGGACGCGCCTGCGCCCAGGACATCGCATCCAAGGAAAAAGGCGAAGTGCCCTACCTGCCGGACTGGGATGAAAGCCGTGTCACCGACGCCGACGAGGAAGTGGTGATCGCCCACAACTGGGACGAGCTGCGCCGCTTCATGTGGAACTACGTAGGCATCGTGCGCACCACCAAGCGCCTGGAGCGCGCCCAGCACCGCATCGCCCTGCTGAAGGAAGAGATCGACGAGTATTACCGCAACTTCCGCGTCACCCACGACCTGCTGGAGCTGCGCAACCTGGTCGAGGTGGCCTCCCTGATCGTCAACAGCGCGCTGCTGCGCCGCGAAAGCCGCGGCCTGCATTACAGCCGCGACTATCCGGAGACCCTGCCCAAGGCCTTGCCCACCATCCTTACCCCGGCGCGGCGCTGAGATGGACACGCCACTGCAGGTGGTCGAGGCCCAGTTCGCGGCCTACAACGCCAACGATGCGCAAGCCCTGGCCGCCATTTACGCCGAGGACGCCCGGCTGTTCCAGCATCCGGACACGCTGATGGTGGCCGGACGGCCGCAGATCGAGGCGCGCTTCCGCGAGCGTTTCGCGCTCAGCCGCCCACAGGCGCGTCTGCTCAACCGCATCGCCGCCGGCGACCTCGTGATCGACCACGAGATCGTCACCAGCAGCGTCACCAGCAGCGGCGCGCCGGGAGCGGCCCGCATGGAGATGGCGGCCATCTATCAGGTGCGTGATGGCCGCATTGCCCAGGCCTGGTTCAGCATGGCGTCCATGGCCAGCCTGCGCCTGGCGCGCGAGGACGACATCCCCGCCATGGAAGCCCTGATCGCCCGCTCCGGCATCGAATTGAGCCAGGGCTTCTACACGCCTGAACAAGCCGAGGCCGTGACCCGCCACGTGTTCGGGGTCGACACCCAACTGGTGGCCGACCAGACCTATTATGTGATCGAACAGGACGGCAAGCTGGCGGCCTGCGGCGGCTGGAGCAAGCGCGCCACCCTGTTTGGCGCCGACAAGCACAAGCAGGGTTCCGATCCCCTGCTCGATCCGGCCACCGAGCCGGGACGTATCCGCGCCTTCTTCGTGGCGCCCGACGCCGCCAGGCGCGGCCTGGGCCGCATGCTGCTCGAGCACTGCACGGCCCAGGCCCTGCAGGCCGGCTTCGGCGCGCTGGAACTGGCCGGCACCCTGCCTGGCGTGCCGCTCTACCTGGCCAGCGGCTTCGAGATCGTGGAGCGGTTCGAGGTATCGCTGCCGGGCGGCGTGCAAGTGCCGCTGGCCCGCATGCGCAAGGACCTCAGGGCAGGGTGAGATCGTACCTGCGCGCGAGCTTATGCAGCTCGCCGCGCGCCAGCAGCTGGCCCAGGGTGCGGTCGAAGGCGCGCCGCAGTTCGTCATGGGCCGGCAGCTGGGGAAAAGCGAAATAAGCGCGCTGCACATCGATGGCGGGCGCCAGTTCCACCAGCATGCCGCGCAGGCCCATGGCCAGCAGCACCGGCGCCACGTTGCGGCGGTTGGCCGCGAACAGGTCCACGTGGCTGTGTGCCAGCATATTCAGGCCGCTTTCCACCGTGTTGGTCACGCTGACCTGCATGCGTGGCCGGACCGCTTCGAACACCTCGCCATAGGCCCAGCCGTTAATCACCGCCACACGCTTGCCCTGCAAGGACGCCAAGGCGCCATTCCAGGCCGGCGGTCCCTGCACCCGGCCGTAGAACACGATCTGATCCTGGTAGAAGGCGTGCTCGGTGAAGGCCATCACGGCCAGCCGCTCGGCCGATTTGTAGGGGCCGACCAGCAGATCGGCCTGGCCCTGCGCCACCATGGCTTGCGCCCGCTTCCAGGGATAGATATCGATGCGCGCCTCGCAGCCCATCTCGGCCAGCACCTGCCGCGCTACGTCCACGCCCAGACCGGTGTAAGCGCCATCGGCCGTGCGCTCGAAGATGCGGGCGAACTGGCTGCCTACCACGCGCACCACGCGCCGCTCGCGCGGCGCGGCCGGCAATGGCCCGGCGGCGGGCAGCAAGGCGCCCAGCGCCAGCAGCAGGCGACGCCGGTATGGCAGGTGCAGGCTGGACCGTTCGCTCACCGCGCTTGCATGCCGCTCAGCCGACGATGCGCAGCGAGTAGTCGGTCGCGCGCACGTCCTTGGTCAGGCTGCCGATCGAGATGCGGTCCACTCCGGTCTCGGCAATGGCGCGCACGGTCCCGAAGTTGATGCCGCCGGACGCTTCCAGCAGGGCGCGGCCGGCGTTGAGCTGCACGGCGGCGCGCATCATGTCCGTGTCGAAGTTATCCAGCAGGATGGAAGCGGCGCCGGCGGTCAGCGCCTCCTCCAGCTCGGCCAGGCTTTCCACTTCGACCTGGATGGACACTTTCTTGTCCAGGCGCTTGGCGGCCGCCACGGCGGCCGTGATGCCGCCCGCCGCCGCGATATGGTTTTCCTTGATCAGGATGCCGTCGTACAGGGCCATGCGCTGGTTCTGGCCACCGCCCACCCGCACCGCATACTTTTGCGCCTGGCGCAGGCCGGGCATGGTCTTACGGGTGTCCAGGATGGCGGCGCGGGTGCCGGCGATCACGTCCACGTAGCGGCGCGTGGCGGTGGCCACGCCGGACAGCAGTTGCAGGAAGTTGAGCGCGCTGCGCTCGGCCGTCAACAGGGCGCGCGCCGGCCCCTCGATGGTGCACACCACGCTATCAGCAGCCATCAGGTCGCCTTCCGCGTACTTCCAGTCGATGGCAATGCCGGCGTCCAGGCAGTCCATGACGCCCTCGAACCAGGGCGCGCCGCACAGCACGGCGGGTTCGCGCACGATCACGCGCGCCTGGGCTGTGCCACCTTCCGGCACCAGCAGGCCGGTCAGGTCGCCGCTACCGACGTCTTCCAGCAGCGCCGCCAGCAGGTTGGCTTCGAACGCGGCCTTGAGCGCATCGTCGAACGGCGCATGGGGATTGATCAGGGTGCTCATGCGGGACCGATACCGGAAAAGAGTTGGGCTTCCTGCGCCAGGTCCGGGCCCGGCTGCACCTTGGCCTTGCGGGCCGCGGCGAAATCGAGCATGCGCGTGATCGAGGTCACGGCCTGCTTGCCGGTCTCGGGATCGACGTGGATATCGTTGGCGTGGTTGCTGTCCATGGTTTCCAGCAGCTCGGCCAGGTTTTTCAGGCCGTTCATGGCCATCCACGGGCAGTGCGCGCAGCTCTTGCAGGTGGCGCTGTTGCCGGCCGTGGGCGCCTCGATGAAGCGCTTGCCCGGCGCCGCGGCGCGCATCTTGTGCAGGATGCCGTTGTCGGTGGCGACGATGAAGGTGTCGGCATCCGACTCCACGGCGGCGTTGATGATCTGGGTGGTGGACCCCACCACGTCGGCCAGCGCCACCACGTTGGCGGGCGACTCCGGGTGCACCAGCACCTTGGCCTGCGGGTACTGGGCTTTCAGCAGCTCCAGCTCGACGCCCTTGAATTCATCGTGCACCAGGCAGGAACCCTGCCACAGCAGCATGTCGGCCCCGGTCTGCTTCTGGATGTAGGAACCCAGGTGCTTGTCCGGCGCCCACAGGATCTTCTTGCCCTGGGCGTGCAGGTGCTGGACGATCTCCAGGCCGATGGAGGACGTCACCATCCAGTCGGCGCGCGCCTTGACGGCGGCGCTGGTGTTGGCGTACACCACCACGGTGCGGTCCGGATGGGCGTCGCAAAAGGCGCTGAATTCGTCGGCCGGGCAGCCCAGGTCCAGCGAGCAGGTGGCGTCCAGGTCCGGCATCATGATGCGCTTTTCCGGGCTCAGGATCTTGGCCGTTTCGCCCATGAAGCGCACCCCGGCCACGATCAGCGTCTGGGCCGCGTGGTCGCGCCCGAAGCGCGCCATTTCCAGCGAATCGGAGACGCAGCCGCCGGTTTCCTCGGCCAGGTCCTGCAGGTCGGCGTCCACGTAGTAGTGCGACACCAGCACGGCGCCCTTCTCTTTCAGCAGCTGCTTGATACGCGCTTTCAGGGCCGTACGCTCGGCCTGGTCCAGGGCGGCTGGCGTGCGGGCCCAGGCATGGGCCACGCAGCTGGCGCCGTCTTGCGGATGTTCGTACTCGACGGATTTGATTTCGACGGTTTGCATGTGTGTATCAGGCGATGCCCTGGCTGCTCAGGTATTCTTCGTAGTTGCCGCGGTAGTCGATCACTTCGTTTTCCTTGATCTCGATGATGCGGTTGGCCAGCGAGGACACGAACTCGCGGTCGTGCGACACGAAGATCAGGGTGCCGGCGTACTTGTCCAGCGCGATGTTGAGCGACTCGATGGATTCCATGTCCATGTGGTTGGTCGGCTCGTCCAGCAGCAGCACGTTGTGGCGGCCCAGCATGAGCTTACCGTACATCATGCGGCCCTTTTCGCCGCCGGACAGCACCTTGACGGATTTCTTCACCTCGTCGCCGCCGAACAGCAGGCGGCCCAGGATGGAGCGCACGGCCTGGTCGTCGTCGCCTTCCTTGGTCCACTGTCCCATCCAGTCGGTCAGGGTCTGGCCGGCCGCGAATTCCTCGGTGGGGTCCTGAGGCATGTAGCCGACGTTGGCGTTCTCGGCCCACTTGACCACGCCGTGGTCGGCCGACAGTCCGGCGATTTCCTGGCCGCCTATGCAGCGCAGCAGCGTGGTTTTACCGGCGCCGTTGGCGCCAATGATGGCGATGCGTTCGCCCGCTTCCACCATGATGCTGAAGTTGTTGAACAGGGTGCGGTCGTATTTCTTGCTGATGCCGTCCACTTCCACCGCCAGGCGGTGCAGCTTCTTCTCGCCTTCGAAGCGCACGAAGGGATAGGCGCGCGAGGACGGCTTGATGTCGTCCACCTTGATCTTGTCGATCTGCTTGAGGCGCGAGGTGGCCTGGCGGGCCTTGGACTTGTTGGCCGAAAAGCGCCGCACGAAGTCCTGCAGCTCGGCCACCTTTTCCTTGGCCTTGGCATTGTTGGCCAGCTGCTGGTTGCGGGCCTGGGTCGAGGCCAGCATGTAGTCGTCGTAGTTGCCGGGATAGATCTTCAGGGTGCCGTAGTCCATGTCGGCCACGTGGGTGCAGACCTGGTTCAGGAAGTGGCGGTCGTGCGAGATGATGATCATGGTGGAGTTGCGCTCGTTGAGCACGTCCTCCAGCCAGCGGATGGTGTTGATGTCCAGGTTGTTGGTCGGTTCGTCCAGCAGCAGGATGTCGGGATTCGAGAACAGGGCCTGGGCCAGCAGCACGCGCAGCTTCCAGCCCGGCGCCACCGCGCTCATGAGGCCCTGGTGCAGCTCGATGGCGATGCCCACGCCCAGCAGCAGTTCGCCGGCGCGCGCCTCGGCCGTGTAGCCGTCGTACTCGGCCACCTTGCCTTCCAGTTCGGCCGCTTTCATGTAGTCGTCGTCGGTGGCGTCCGGGTTGGCGTAGATGGCGTCGCGCTCGGCCATGGCGGCCCACATCTCGGTGTGGCCCATCATTACCACGTCCAGCACGCGCATGTCCTCATACGCGAACTGGTCCTGGCGCAGCTTGCCCAGGCGCTCGTTCACATCCAGCATCACGTTGCCGGCCGACGGCTCCAGGTCGCCGCCCAGGATCTTCATGAAGGTGGACTTGCCGCAGCCGTTGGCGCCGATCAGGCCATAGCGGTTGCCTTCGCCGAACTTGACGGAGATGTTTTCAAACAGCGGCTTGGCGCCGAACTGCATCGTGATGTTTGCTGTGGATAGCATAGGGAATGGACTTTGCGGATTAGGTGAGGCATAAAGGCAAAATTATACAGCAATCCATGGTGAGAACGGGTTATCCTTTTAAAAACATGGACTTACCATCACCATCACCAGATCCCTTGAATATTGAATTGGGGAACTGGTAAGCTACGCCGTCCAGGCTAGCCTGTCCCAGTACACCCTCAAGGATTTCAATGAAAGCTCTGCTGCTGTTGACTTTAGTTTCAGGCGCGGCCATGGCGGCCGATGACGCCGCCCTGCTGCGCTGCCGCGCCATTGCCGACACCGGCGCCCGCGTGGCCTGCTATGACGCCATTCCGGCCGGCACCGCCCCGCGTGCGGCCGCAGCGCAAGCCGCCGCCGCGGCTCCTGCTGCCGCCGCGGCGCCCGCAATGACTGCGGAACAGCGTTTCGGCCTGACCGAAGCCAGGAAAAAAGAAGTGGAAAAAGCGCCTGCCGAAGCCAGGTTCATCGAAAGCACCATCCCCGGCACCTTCGGCGGCTGGTCCGGCAACCAGCGTATCAAGCTGGCCAACGGCCAGGTGTGGCGCATCGTCGATGGCAGCGACGCCAGCCTGCCCGACCGCCAGGACGTCAAGGTGCGTATCGTGCGCAACTACTTCGGCACCATGTTCATGGAAATCGAGGGCACCAACCAGTCGCCCAAGGTCAAGCGCGAGCAGTGATCACAAGGTCGGATAGTCGCTGATGGCCAGATCGAAGCCATCGTGGTCCGACACCAGGCGCGCCATGCCGCCAAACGGCAGGGTGCAGCGCTCGCGGATATGGCCGAACGGCAGCCCGGTCAGCACCGGCAGCGGCAGCACCTGGCGCACATAGGCCAGCATGGCGGCAAAATCGTAGTCGCGGTCGGCCGGGGTCAGCTTGTAGCCGGAAAAGTCGCCCAGCACCAGGGCGCGCTGGCCATCGAAGGCGCCGGCCTGCCACAGCTGCAGCAGCATGCGCTCGACCCGGTACGGATGCTCGTTGATATCTTCCAAAAACACGATGCCGCCTGCCAGCGGCGCGAAGTACGGCGTGCCCAGCAGGCTGCACAGCATGGCCAGGTTGCCGCCCCATAGCTTGCCGCTGACATCGACCAGCGGATTGCCGGCCGCCGTGCCGCGCACGCTGTGCACCGGGCCGCGCAGGCAATCCCAGAACTGCCTGAGCGTGTACTCCACCGGTTCGGGGCGGATGAAGTCGTCGCAGACCATGGGTCCGGCAAAACTGCTGCGGCCGGTGGCCTGCATCAACCCCATGTGGAAGGCCGTGAAATCGCTGTAGCCGACGAACAGCTTGCCGCTGTCGGCCATGGCGCGGAAATCGATGTGCGGCAGCAGGCGCGTCATGCCGTAGCCGCCGCGCAGCGCCAGCACCACCTGCACGTCCGGGTCGGCAGCGGCCGCGTTCAGCTGGGCCAGGCGGCCGGCATCGGTGCCGGCGAAGCGCTGGAACTTGTGTTCCGGTTCGTAGTAGTTGTGCACCGTGCAGCCCTGACGCTCCAGGCGGGCGATGCCGGCATGCAGGGCCGTCTCATCCAGGGCATAGCCGCCCAGGGCGGCAATCGCGATGCCGATGTTCTTGTCGCTCAAACGTGTTCCGATCAATGGTTGGCGCGGCTGCCGGCGCGCAGCACGGGCAGCCGCGCAAGCTGGTGCGCCATCTTACCGTCACGGGGAAACGCGATCAAGGCCGGCAGCGCGCGCTCAGTTTTGCGCGGCGGCCTTGCGCGCAGCCGCGGCGGCGGCCCGGCGCGCGGCGAAAAAGTCCTTCAGCATGGCGCCGCACTCCTCGCCCAGCAGGCCGGACTCGGTGGCCGTGTGATGGTTCAGCAAGGCCTGGTCGAACAGGTTGACCACCGAGCCGCAGGCGCCGGTCTTGGGATCGGGCGCGCCATACACCACGCGCGCCAAGCGCGCATGCATGATGGCGCCCGAGCACATGGCGCACGGCTCCAGCGTCACATACAGTTCGCAGCCCGGCAGGCGGTAATTGCCCAGCGCCTCGGCAGCCGCGCGCAGGGCCACGATTTCCGCATGCGCGGTCGGGTCGTGGCGGCCTATGGGCTGGTTGTAGCCGCGCGCGATCACCACGCCATCCTTGACCACCACCGCGCCCACCGGCACCTCGCCATGGTCGCGCGCCAGGCCAGCCTGGGCCAGCGCCTCGCGCATATAGACTTCAGCGGCGGGCGGCAGTTCAGGCATCGGTGATCTCGGCCCAGCAGTTGGGGGTTTCGTGCAGCACCAGCTTGTGCAGGTGCAGGCCGGTGCCGTAGCGGTCCTTGTAGGCCGCCTTGAGGATGCCGAAGGCCACGTGGGCCAGGTTTTCCACGGTCGGGATGCGGTCTATCACCACCGTCTTGTGGTTGGGCAGGCTGGCCAGGAAGCCGCGCACCGCCTCATCCTTCTCGTACACCAGGAAGGCGTGGTCCCAGACATCGACCAGGTGCTCCTTGGCCAGCGCCTTGATGTCGGAAAAGTCCATGATCATGCCGTTGTCCGAATTGCCCTCCTGCGTAATGATGTTGCCGGTCAAGGTGATTTCCAGGGTGTAGCGGTGGCCGTGCAGGTTGCGGCACTGGCTCTTGTGGTCGGGGATGCGGTGGCCGGCGTCGAACTCCAGCTTGCGGGTAATGGTCAGCACGGTGGCTCTCTCAGGGTATTTGCAGCAGTTTATGGGTTTGCAGGCTCAGCTTCCACTTGGGATTGCGCTTGCAGGTCTCGATGGCCAGCGTGGTGTTGTAGGCGGCCAGCGGGCCGTCCATGGGCTGGACAAAGAAATGGCCGAAGTCCAGGTCCTCGTAGGCGGAAAGGTCCTGGTTGGCCTGCGGTATCACCACCTTGATTTCATTGCCTCGGTGGACCACCAGGGTGGAGCCCATCTTGGGGCTGACGCAGATCCAGTCCACGCCCGCCGGCACCGGGATGGTGCCATTGGTCTCGATGGCGATCTCGAAGCCGGCCGCATGCATGGCCGCGATCAGCGCATCATCCAGCTGCAGCAGCGGCTCGCCGCCCGTGAACACCACGTATTTGCTGGCCGCGTAGCTGGCCGGCCACAGCGCGGCGATGGCGGCCGCCACCGCCTCCGGGGTCGCGAACTTGCCGCCGCCCTCGCCGTCGGTGCCGACGAAATCGGTGTCGCAGAACTGGCACACGGCGCTGGTGCGGTCGCTCTCGCGGCCCGTCCACAGGTTGCACCCGGCAAAGCGGCAGAACACGGCGGGACGGCCCGCGTGCGCGCCTTCGCCCTGCAGGGTGTAGAAAATCTCTTTGATGCTATAGGTCACAGTCGTTCCAAAAAGCAGGATGGCAACCCTCTATTATAAGCCAGCACCGGCCGGACCGCGACAACAGGCCGTGGGCGGCCTTGGACTTGATAATTCGCAATGCTTCCTAATGGCAACTACGCTATTGTCGGTAGGCATGTAAATCCGGACCAGGAGTACTGCCATGAGCTGCCCTCACCGTAACGATGCCGCCGAACCGGCGCCGCGATCCCGGCCAGCGCCCGCCGGCCCTGTCGATACCCTTACCGCTTGAGACCGCGCAAAGACCCGCACCATACCAGGACGAGCCATGCCCCTTAGCCAAAAAATCCACCATCTCATGGAACATCCGACGCCCGACCAGCCGCACGGCTTCGCCTTGAAACTGATGGAACTGCTGGTGGTGCCCACCTTCGTGCTGGACCTGTCCGGCCGGGTCATCATCTGGAACAAGGCCTGCGAACGCCTGACCGGGGTGCCGGCCTATGAAATGCTGGGCACCAGCGACCACTGGCAGCCCTTCTACGGCGAACGGCGCCCCACCCTGGCCGACCTGGTGATACAGGGCCGGCTGGGCGACATGCACTCGCTGTACCAGCGCTACACGCGGCGCAAGGATGGCGGCGACAACCTGAGCGCCGAGAACTGGTGCGACATGCCGCGTGTGGGCCGGCGCCGCTACCTGGCGGCCGACGCCAGCCCGATCTACGACGGCGACAGCAAGCTGGTGGCGGTAGTGGAAACCCTGCGCGACATTACCGAGGAAAAGAACGCCCAGATCGCGCTGGAACAGCTGGCCACGCGCGACGCCCTGACCGGCCTGGCCAACCGGCGCTGCTTCGACGACACCCTGCAGGCCGAGTGGCAGCGCGCCCTGCGCCACCAGCAGCCGCTGTCGCTGCTGATGGTGGACGTGGACAATTTCAAGCAGTACAACGACGCCTACGGCCACCTGGGCGGCGACGGCTGCCTGCAGCGCATCGCGGGCGCGGTGGCCAGCGAGATGCGCGCCAACGACCTGGTGGCGCGCTACGGCGGCGAGGAATTCGCCGTGATCCTGCCCAACCAGTCGCTGCGCGGCGCCGCCATCGTGGCCGAGCGCATCCGCTGCCGGGTCGAGCAGCTGCACCTGCCCAACCAGGGCAGCACACGCCAGGTGGTGACAGTGAGCATCGGCGCGGCCACCGCGCTGGCGGCGCCGGACACCGATCCCAGCCTGCTGGTGGCGACCGCCGACTCGGCCCTGTACCGGGCCAAGCACATGGGCCGCAACCGCATCAGCCTGCCCTCTGCAGAGGGCGACCAGTCCTGATCAGAAATACGGCGTATAAGCGATGCCGTTATACACGGTGGCCAGCAGCGCGATCTGGTTCTCGCCCGATTCCGACATATCGGCCAGCACCGCGGCGCGTGATGCGCCCTGGTCCAGCACGCCCACCCAGTAGGCCAGCCCCTCCGCTTCCGGGGCCCGGTGCAGGATGTTGTTATAAAACTGGGTCACCAACTGGGTATTGTTCAGGTTGCTTCCGTAGGCGGCCATGAATTCCGCGCTCTGCATGAAGCCCTCGGCCACCGCCTGCAGCGTGGCGCCCTGGTCCAGCACATGGATCCAGTATCCCAGCCCGCCGCTGTCCGGGGCACGGTTGAAGGCGGCCTGGTACAGGCGGTAGGCGGCGCCCGCCGTGGCGTGGTCGCCGGTGTCCAGCGCCACCATGCTGCCGTCGCCAAAATGGATGCGCTCTATGCCAACCAGCTGGTCGACACCGCCTGCGCCGGCCTTGTCGGTCACCTTGGTGTACATGCCGTCGCGGTACACCGTGTAATTGCCTCGCGCGCCAGCGTAGTTGACGGTGTCCAGCCCGGCGCCGCCGCTGAAGGTTTCATTGCCATTGCCCGCCGTTAGCACGTCGTTGCCCGGGGTGCCGGCCACTGCCCGGCCCAGGCTGGCCACCGATACGTATGCATCGCTGAACTGCAACACCTCGACGCCGGTGAGGGTATCGGTACCGTCGCCGCGCACCACCAGCACCCCGTTCTCCGAGCTGATGCTGTAGTCGGCGTAGCCGCGCCCGAACACCACCGTGTCGTTGCCGCCGCCGCCATTGACGGTGTCGTTGCCGGCGCCCAGGTAGACCACGTCGGCGCCACTGCCGCCATCGATGGTATTGCCGGCGTTGTTGGCATAGACGGTGGCGCCGCCGCTGCCGGTGACGGCGCGCTCCATGGTGACGCCAAAGGCGATCGACACATTGTTTACGCCTGCCCTGGAGGAGCTGAAGCTGCCCGCGTTCAGGTTGATGGTCACCTGCTGGGTGCAGGCCGAGAAATCCAGGGTATCGCTGCCGCCCGCGTCCCAGATGCACTGTGGCGCGCTCCTGTCGTTGAAACTATAGACCTCGTTGCCCGTGTGGTAGCCCATATTGGCGCCATACAGGTATTGCATGGCCAGGATGTCGTACATCATCGGCGTGGTGTCGTAGCCGAACACGCTTTTGGCAAAGCCATCGTTGTACGACATGATGGTGTAGTCGGTATTGTCGGTGGTGGCAGGCAGATACGGCCCCACTTCGCTGCCCGAGCCGGTGCTGTTGTAATTGCCCGGATGCTTGAGTCCCAGCGCATGCCCGAGTTCATGCAGGATCACGGCCGGGCCGTAGCTGCCGGGCGTATAAGTGCTGTTGTAGGCGCCCTTGTTATTCAGGTAGACCGAGGTGCTGGCATAGCCGGTGGGCAGGTAGGCATAGCCGCCGCTGGCGCTGCCCTGGTCGTTGGTGCCGAGCTGGATGTCGCCGCCCGAGGCCACCTCGGTGAAGGTGATGCTGGCCACGCTCGACCACAGCGCCATGGCGGCCCGGGTTGCCGCCTGCTGGGCGGCGCTCATGGGCGCGAAGCCGCTGGCGTCGGCGCCGCGCGCGGCCGCGGAAAGAAAACTGTAAGTGAGGGAAATGGCGGTGCCAGGCGCCATGGCCCAGCTGGTTTCCGCAAGCGCATCGATCGAATTATTGCCGCTGGAAGTCACGTACATTGCAGGCTTTCAAACATAGTGCAGGTAATTGATGCCGTTGGATATCTGGCCTACCACGTTGGCCACATTCTCGGCTGATTCTGACATGGCCGCCAGCACGTCTGCGCGCTGGCCGCCATCGTTCAGCCTTTGCACCCACCAGTCGTAGCCGCCCTGGTCGGGCGTCCGGTGCAGCACGTTGGTGTACAGCTGCAGCACCAACTGGGCGTTGCTCAGGTTGCTGCCATAGGTGTCCGCGAATTCCTTGCTGGCCAGGAAGCTGGCCGACACATCGTGCAGGCTGACTCCCTTGTCCATCATGGCTATCCAATAACCCAGGCCGCCCGAGTCCGGGGTCCGGTTGAAGGCGGCCTGGTACAGGCGATAGGCTTCTCCTGCGATCTGGCCGCTGCCCGTGTCGAAGGCTACTTCGCTGCCGTCGGAAAAATGCAGGCGCTCCACGCCGCTCAGGTAATCCGTGCCGCCCGCGCCCAAGGTATCGGTCACCGTATAGCCGGCGCCGCTGGCGGCCACCTGGAAGCCGGCCCGCACGCCGCCATAGTTGACGATATCGAAACCAGCGCCGCCGACGATCAGGTCGCTGCCCGTGCCTGCCTCCAGCGTGCCGCCGGCGGGGGCGGCGGTGATCACGCTGCCCAGGGCCGATACGGCAATGCTGCGGTCGCTGAACTGCAGCGTCTCCACGTTGCTCAGCACATCCACACCATCCCCGCTGAGGACCAGGGTGGAACCGGACTTGTTCCAGGTATAGCTGGCAAACCCCTTGGCCAGCACCACGGTGTCGTTGCCGCCCCCGCCGTTGATGGTATCGTTGCCCGCCCCCTGGTAGATCAGGTCGGCGCCGGCCCCGCCCGTGATTACATTGCCGACGTTATTGCCGTAGATGGTAGAGCCGCCCGCGCCGGCGATGGCCTTTTCGATACTGACATTGAAGGCAATCGAGACATTGTTATAGCCGGGCGCCGTCGAGCTGAACGTGCCCGCGTTCAGGTTGATGATAGTGGCTGCGGTGCACGCTGAGAAATCCAGGGTGTCCGAGCCGCCCGCGTCCCAGATGCACAGCGGCGCCGTGGCGGCGCTATAGGCATAGGTATCGTTGCCGGTGTGGTAAGCCATGTTGGCGCCATACAGGTATTGGATGGCCTGGATGTCGTACATCATGGGGGTGGTGTCGTACAGGCGCAGCTGGCTGGTGCCCTGGCCATTGTTATAGGACATCACGGAATAATCCATGTTGTCGGTGGCGGCAGGCAGGAAGGGCCCGTCGACGGCGTCCCCGGCCGCGTTGTAGTCGCCCGGATGCTTGAGCCCCAGCGTGTGGCCGATTTCGTGTATCAGGACAGTATTGCCATAGCTTCCGGTGGTGTGGATGCTGTTGGTGGCATCCTTGTTGTTCAGGTATAAGCCTGTCGGCGTGCGGCCGTCCGGAAGATAGGCATAGCCCGAACTGTCATTGCCCTGGTCGTTGGTGCCAAACTGGATGTTGCCCCCCGTGGCCACCTCGGTGAAGGTGATGTTGGCAATCGCCGACCAGCTGGCCAGCGCGGCGCGGGCGGCCACCTTCTGTTCCGCTGACATGGGAGCGAAGCCAACAGAATCGGCGGCATCGCCGCCAGCCAGCACCCTGGTCATGAAACTATACGTCAGCGACACGGGGGCGCCGGCCTTCGAGGCCCAACTGCTGAAGACCAGGGAATCGATGGAATTGTTACCAGTTGCTAAGGTCATGGCTTACCGCAGGAAATTGCACAGTTGGTGCATGGTAACATGCGCTATGGCAAGCAAATGCTGCGCAACGGGAATTTCCTGCGGGCGCGGCCTGGATGCAACAGGCTGCCCGTGTGGCCAGCCTTATTCGAACGGGTTGCTGACCGATTGTACGGCAGGCGGAGCCAGCCGGTCGGGCAGCTGCTTGCCTTCCAGTGCGTGCACGATGTCCTCGAGCAGCGCGTGCAATTCACGCGCCCGAACCAGGCCCTGCTGGTCGGCTGTCAGGTCGAGGTCGCCGCTGAGGGTAATCCGGTCCAGGCGGTTTTCCACGCTAAGCCGGCCGATGTTGAGTACATCGGCTTCGTTGGCATAAGGCTGGAATTTGCTCATGACATGGCTCCTTTAATTTTTTGCCTTGCGCTGGCGCGCCTTGGGCAGGTTCAGCATCACGGTTTTTTGCTGGGCCGACAGGGTGGGGAGCAGGTCGATGCCCACCTTGGCCTCGAGCGCCGCGATGCTCAGGATCTCATACTGGGCGTCGGCCTTGTTCTCGATGAAGAAGGCGGCGCCGGCACGCTGGCGCGGGCTGTACACCAGCTTGTACAAATGGGTGGGCACCAGCACCTTGCCCACCTTCTGCAGGCTGGAACCGATGAAGGCCGGCCCGGTGATCACGTACAGGTCGCCCTCCTTCCTGGCCAGCTTGCGCACCACGGCTTCGATGCCGGCCCACACGTGGCGGTTATTCTCGCCATCCTGGGGCACCATGTTGGCAAGTGTAAAACTCTCGTGCTGGCTCTGGCGGTCCGGCATGTCGCCATTGGGCGCCATGTGGCCGCGGTCGTAGCCGCTGCGGGCGTAGTCGGACAGCTCGGCGCGATAGGCTGCCGGCAGCCGGGTCTCCGCGTGGAAGGAATTCTCGCGCGACAAATCCTCGGCCGCTTCGACATTCGCGGCGGTCAGGTGCTCGGCCGACCACAGCGGCGTACGCGTCACGCCGGAATGCATGACGCCGAACACCCCATAGCACAGCTCGGTGGTCGCGTTGTTCAGCTTGGAATTGCGGATTTCAGGCAGGCGGCCATCGACATAATGGGCGGGGCAGCTTCCGGCCTGGGCCAGGCTGGCGGCCAGCAGCCCGCAAGCCAGCGCGGCAGCCGCCCAGCCGCGTTGCAGCAGATTGCGTTGTTGCATAATTCTCAAAGTTAATACGGGTGCCGCATTCTAGCGGCCCGGCGGCAACGCGTCTATCGTGCTGGCTGGATCAGGTTTTTTTGGCGCTGGACTTGCGGCGTGAAGTACTGCGCTGGTTGGCATGGCCGTGGGTGGTCTCGGCCTCGCCGGTCTCGGCGCGCTGCTTGTTGACGATGCGCGAGGCGACCTCCTCCTCGCGGCCCTGGTAGCGGCCTTCTTCCTTGAATTTGTGCTCCAATTCCTTGTACTCGCGCTCGCGCTTGGGACTGGCTCCTCTGGGCATGGCGACCTCCTCGCATGGCTGGACCAGGCACCATGCTAGCCCCGACTCGCGTGTGCGCCGGTGCGCCGTCTAACACATGCCGGATATGCTAGCCAGCCACGCCGCGCGCCATGGGATTGGGCAGGGCGTCGGCCACCTTGACCAGCAGATTGCGGTCCACATGGTGGAAGGGTTCGGACTGTCCCTTGATCAGCATCACGGTGTCCTCCTCGTAGCCCCAGGTGCCGTCGTCGTTGATGGTGACCTTGATGCGGTACTCCACCGTCTTAAAGGCGTGCTCCAGGAAGGGATTGGAGCGGATGCCGTAGGTGTCCGAGTCCAGGCGCGCCACCAGCTCGAAGGTCCTGGCATCCGGTTCCACCACGGCCGAGGCCATGGCGATCTGGCCGCGCGGGATGGCCAGGGTCTGTATCACGGTTTTGCTTGCCGGTTCCCACAGCCAGTAGCCGACCTGCTCGTGGTAGGTTTTCATCTGGTCTGGCTTGTTGATGATGATCAGGTAGCGCAAGCCATAAAACAGCTGCGGCCCGTTGGTGACGGGGTCGATGGGCTGCAGCTCGATGCGCTCCACATAGGCCTGCTTGCGCGGACCGTCGGCCTTGGGCTTGATGTCCAGGCCACGCCTGCCCTGCCAGGTCCCGGCCATGGGCGCCAGCGGGCCCAGGTTGTCCAGGGTATGGATGTCGGCGGACGGTTCGGTGTAGATATCTTCGGCAAATTCGCTCATGGGGCGGCTCCTGGCTGCAAACAGCCCCATCTTAACGGATCGAATAATTGCTGAAAAGCACTCAGAAGGCAGAGCCTTGGCAGGCAAGGCGCTATTTCGGCGGGCGTATCGCCGTATACTGGGCGCCGACGAGCTTCCACTGGCCATCGCGTAGCTGCGCGACGTAGCTGGCGCGCATGGCGAAGCTGCGCTGCTGGCCGCCGGCATCCACTGTGTAGTTGAGGCGGGCCAGCACCACCGCGCTGTCGCCCAGCACGCGGACGCTGGTATCGTCCACCTTCAGCTGGGGCGCGGGACGTTTCTTGTCCGCCGCGTAAAACGACAGCATCTTCGCGCGCTCATCGACCTCGCCTGCAGGCGACACTTCGACGTAATTGTCCGCTGTGATCTCGCGCAACGCCGCCTGGTCGTAGTCGCGCTGCGCTTCGGCATGGCGCTGCACCAGCTGGACCAGCGCCGTATCCGCGCCGCCGGGCGCCGCGCGCGCGCCGGAAATCAAGCCCAGCGCCAGCGCTCCTGTGAGTAAAATCTTATATTTTTTCATGCAAGGAGATTAACACAAAGTCAGCCGTGTATGCCACTGAGGCAAGGCTGGACAGAGCGCGATCCCGATGGCCGCGCACTCGGCATCACGCCGGCGGCCCGGCGCCGCCTCAAGCAGGTCTTCGGGCTGGACGCATAGACCGGGCGCGCGCCCCTTCCCCGCTGGAGTTGACGCGGACCAGTCCGCCGCAGACGGCTGCCCCCACCAACCGTGCTATTCTTCGCCCCCTCAGCAACAGACCTCGCGGGCCAGCATGCCATCCCTGGAACAAACCTTCAAACTCCAAGCGCACGGCACCAATGTGCGCACCGAAGTCGTCGCCGGTGTCACCACCTTCCTGACCATGGCGTACATCATCTTCGTCAATCCCGCCATCCTGGGAGACGCCGGCGTGCCCAAGGACGCCGTGTTTGCCGCCACCTGCCTGGCGGCGGCGCTGGGCACGCTGATCATGGGCCTGTACGCCAATTACCCGATCGGGATGGCGCCCGGCATGGGCTTGAACGCCTATTTCGCCTACGCGGTGGTGCTGGGCATGGGCATACCGTGGCAATCTGCGCTGGGCGCGGTCTGCATTTCCGGCTGTTTGTTCATCTTGGTGACGCTGTTCGGCGTGCGCGAGCAAATCGTCAAGGGTATACCGCCCTCGCTGCGCACCGCCATCACGGTAGGCCTGGGCCTGTTCCTGGCCCTGATTGCGCTGAAGAGCGCCGGCATCGTGGTGGCCAGCCCGGAAACCCTGGTCAAAGTGGGCGACATCCACAAGCCGCAAGCCTTGCTGGCCATCCTCGGATTCATGCTGATCGTGGCCCTGGACCGCCTGCAGGTCAAGGGCGCCATCCTGATCGGCATCGTGGTGGTGACGGTGCTGAGCTTTTTCGTGGCCGGGAACAGCTTCCACGGCGTGTTCTCGCTGCCGCCCTCGCTGTCCCCCACCCTGCTGCAGCTGGACTTGAAGGGCGCGGCCTCGGTCGGCCTGCTGAACGTGGTCCTGGTATTCTTCCTGGTGGAGCTGTTCGACGCCACCGGCACCCTGATGGGTGTGGCCAGCCGCGCCGGGCTCCTGGTGGAGGGCAGGATGGAACGCCTGAACAAGGCGCTGATGGCCGACAGCTGCGCCATCGTGGCCGGCTCCATGCTGGGCACTTCCAGCACCACGGCCTATGTGGAAAGCGCATCCGGCGTGCAAGCCGGCGGGCGCACGGGCCTGACGGCAGTGGTGATCGCCGCCCTGTTCCTGGCCAGCCTGTTCATCGCGCCGCTGGCCGGCGCGGTGCCGGCCTACGCCACCGCGCCCGCGCTGCTGTTCGTGGCCTGCTTGATGCTGCGCGACCTGGGCGATATCGACTGGTCGGACACCACGGAAAGCGTGCCGGCCGCCGTCACCGCGCTGATCATCCCCTTCACCTATTCCATCGCGCACGGCATCGCCTTCGGCTTCATCACCTATGCCGGACTGAAGCTGGCGACCGGGCAAGCGCGCCAGGTCAAGCCCATCGTCTGGATCATCGCCGCCGTGTTCCTGTTCAAGTACGGCTACATGAACGGCTGATCAGGCCATGGCCAGCTGGCGCGGGCGCTGCTCTTGCCGCTGTTGCGGCTGCGGCGGCGCCAGCGCCGGCATCTCGCGTATCTGTCCCACACCCACCGCGTTATGCAGGCGCATGCGGCACAGCGTCAGCCTGTCCTCGTCCGGCGCCTGCAGGCGCATCTGCACTTCCATGCCATAGGGCAGATTGGTGGTGCGCAGCGCGCGCAAATCGATCTCCAGGCGGCGCACGATGGCAAGCACGGTTTCCAGGGTGCCGATGGAGTCGTCGGGTTCTATGCAGAAGCGTAAGGTTTTGTCCATGGAAGAACTATAGAACGCGGAGGCGGAAATAGGCTTCCATAGTTTGCCCCATTTTGCGTCAATTCGAGAATATTCTCCCATATACAGTATGATATCAGGATAATTTGTCCACCATATGGGAAAAGCATGGAAAACCTGGACGAGATCGACCGCCGCATCATGCGCGAGCTGCGGCGCGACGGCCGCCTGAGCAACACCAAGCTGGCCGAGAAAGTAGGCCTGTCCACCACGCCGTGCTGGAACCGCGTGCGCGCGCTGGAAGATAGCGGCGTCATCGAGGGCTATACGGCCCTGCTGAGCCAGCAGGCCCTGGGCTTGCCGGACACCGTTATCATCGAAGTGACGCTGGACCGCCACGACGACGACATCTTCGAAAAATTCGGCCAGGGCCTGGCCGAACTGCCGGAAGTGATGGAAGCCTACCTGCTCACCGGAGACTACGATTACCTAATCAAGGTAGCCGTCGCAGGTACCGCCGGTTACGAGGAATTCCTGCGCCGTAAGCTGTACAAGCTGCCTGGCCTCAAGCACAGCCGCTCCACCTTCGTGCTGCGCTGCCTGAAGAAGACGCACTCGGTCGAACCGTGATTATGTAAGGAAGCGTACAGAGATCCCGTAACGGTTGCTGCATTCTGGATACACCATGCATACAACCATAAGGAGATCCGCATGAACCACAAGTACAAGATGGGCGCCGCGCTGGCGGCCGCCCTGCTGGCCTCGCAAGCCTGGGCACAGATCACTTTCTATGAACATGACGGCTGGCGCGGCCGCGCTTTCACGGCCAACCAGCAGGTGCGCGACTTCTCGCGCAACGGTTTCAACGACCGTTCCTCCTCGGTGGTGGTCGACAAGGGTCAATGGGAAGTGTGCGACGACGCCAACTTCCGCGGCCACTGCACGGTGCTGCGCCGTGGCAGCTATGAATCGCTGAGCGGCATGGGCCTGAACGACCGCATCTCCTCGGTGCGTCCGGTCAAGCTGCGCGAGCGCTATGTCAACGAAGCGCCGCCGCCGCTGCCGGCGCCCACCTATGAATACCGCCGCCGCCCGTCCGAGCGCCTGACCGAAGTGCCGGTGACCTCGGTGCGCGCCGTGGTGGGCCCGCCGGAACAGCGCTGCTGGGTCGAGCGCCAGCAGGTGACGGAACCGTCGCGCGGCAATAACGCTGGCGGCGTGATAGCCGGCGCCCTGATCGGCGGCATCCTGGGCCATCAGGTCGGCGGCGGCACGGGGCGCGACGTCGCCACGGCCGGCGGCGCCATCGCCGGCGCGGCCATTGGCAACAACGTGGCCAACAACAATCGCGGCAGCACCACTTACGACCGCGACGTGCGCCGCTGCGAGAACGTCCAGAACGGCAAGCCCGAATACTGGGACGTGACCTACAACTATCGCGGCGTCGAGCACCGCGTGCAGATGAGCAGCCCGCCGGGCCGTACCATCACCGTCAACCGCAACGGCGAACCGCGCGCCTGAGCGTGACCCTGGGGCCGGCCACGGGGTCCGCCCTTCCGTTTTCCGGCCCTTCCCACTTCCGTCCCGCCCCATGACGACCGCCCACTGGTTCACGCTCATCGGCCTGCTAATGCTGGCGCGCGGCCTGGCCGCCAGCGCCATCGCACGATCGCCGTTCACCTCCACCATTGTTTACCTGGGCGTTGGCCTGGTGCTGGGGCCGACCGTACTGGACATACTGGACTTCGATCCCATGAAGTCGTCCGCCCTGCTGGAAGTACTGACCGAGATTGCGGTGCTGGTGTCGCTGTTCTCGGCCGGGGTCAAGATGCCGGTGCCGTTCGCGCTGCGCCGCTGGAGCGCCCCGATACGGCTGGCCTGGCTCTCGATGGCGCTGACGGTGGGCATGGTGGCGGCCTTCTGCTACTACGTGTTCGGCATGCCGCTGGGCGCTGGCGTGCTGCTGGGCGGGATACTGGCCCCCACCGACCCGGTGCTGGCCACCGACGTGCAAGTCCGCACGCCCGGGGACAACGACCAGCTGCGTTTCACCCTCACCTGCGAAGCCGGCATGAACGACGGCAGCGCCTTCCCCTTCGTGATGCTGGGCCTGGGCCTGCTCGGGTTGCATGGCCTGGGCGACTATGGCTGGCGCTGGGTGGTGCTGGACGTGCTGTGGGCCACTTCGGTGGCCATCCTGATGGGCGTGGCCTGCGGCTCGGCGCTGGCGCGTTTGGGCTGGCGCCTGCGCGGCGGCCCGCACCGCAAGGAGGTGCTGGACGACCTGGTCGGCCTGGGCCTGATCGCCGTCGTGTATGGCCTTACCGTGATGCTGGACGCCTTCGGCTTCCTGGCGGTGTTCTTCGCCGGGGTGGCGCTGCGGCAGACGGAACTGATGCTGGCCGGCGCACCGCGCGACCGCGAGGGTTTGCTCGATCCCGATCCGGCCAAGTCGGAGGCGGCAGCCGCCAGCGACGATCAGCGGCCGCCCCTGATCGTCAGCGGCGAGGCCCTGGTCTTCAAGGAACACCTGGAGCGGCTGTCCGAGCTGACGCTGGTGCTGCTGCTGGGCGGAATGCTGTTGCTGGAGTCATGGGACTGGAAAGCGTTCGTCCTGGCCGGCTTCCTGTTCTTGGTGGCGCGGCCGGTGGCGGTTTTCATCGGTCTGGCAGGCAGCAGCACCAGTTGGCGCAACCGGGCGCTGACCGGCTGGTTCGGGGTGCGCGGCATAGGCTCGATCTACTACCTGATGTACGCCATCGAGCACGGCCTGCCCTCGGCGCTGGCACGCGACCTGACGCAAATCTCGCTGGCCGTGATCGTCCTCTCCATCCTGGTCCACGGCCTCAGCGTGCGTCCCCTGATGACGCGCTACTGGCGCGAAACCTGAGTTTAGATGCATAATCGATGCATGAAAGCCGCAGACGACTCCCTCGTCATCAGGGACTTCCCCCAACTACGGCTGATCGCATGGAACCGTCATCCCGACGATGCGATCACCGGGGCGGAGGCGTTCGACCTCTACGAGCGAAACTGGCGTTTCGTTGACGAGCCGGCCATGCTTCCTCACGAGCGCGCCTTGCTTGCACGGCTGACGCGTCAATATGGCCATGGCATCTTGCATGTTTAAGCGACTCCACCACCAGCGCATTGCCGCCCTGCTAGCATCGCTCAACGCGGATTTCCTCGGGCGATCGCAATGCTATTTCGGCGGTGGAACGGCCATTGTTCTGTCCCTGGGCGAATACCGGGAGTCCGCAGACGTTGATTTCTTATGTGGCTCGATAGAAGGATATCGAGCCCTGCGCAATACGATCACCAATGTCTCGCTCGGCGAACTGCTCGCAAAGCCGGTCGAACTAGCGCGCGACGTGCGTGCGGACCGCTACGGCATCCGAACCTTTGTCCGGATTGATGGGATGCCCATCAAATTAGAGATAGTCAGCGAAGGACGAATCGGCATCTCCGGCGCTGTCGATCCAGTTCTCGGTATCCCCACCCTGTCGCGCGAAGACATGTACGCGGAAAAGCTGCTGGCCAACGCGGACCGGATAGGCGACGTATCAGTCGCCAGCCGCGACGCGATCGACCTGGCCATGTTGATCAAGCACTGGGGCGTTGTGCCGGAGGGCGCTTGGATGAAAGCGCGCCAGGCCTACGGCCACAGCATTGATACCGCGTACAACAGGGCGATAGAATTGCTCAGTGATAGGCCGTACCTGGCGTCATGCTTGGCCAAAATGCAAATGCAACCAGGCCTGGCTGACGAGATTCCCGCCTTGCTGCGCGGCTCACAGCAAACACTGCCCTGCTCCGGCCCGTAACACGCGTCACGCCATATCCACAGGACGGCGCGGCTAGCGCCACGGCGAGTTCCGCTTAGCGGCCAGCGCCCTTGGCGCGCGCCGCGTGCAGTTTGCGGTAGCTGTCCAGCAGGCGCTGGTGGCGGTCCAGGCCTTCCAGCTTCATGCTGGTGGGCGTGAGGCCGTGGAAGCGCACGCTGCCGTCCACCGAGCCCAGTACCGCGTCCATGCGGGCGTCGCCGAACATGCGGCGGAAGTTGGCGACGTAATCGTCCAGCTCCATCTCCTCGTCCAGCACCACTTCCAGTACCGCGTTCATCGCCTGGTAGAACAGGCCGCGATCCACCGTGTTGTCGTTGTACTGCAGGAAGGCGCCCACCAGTTCGTGCGCATCCTCCAGCTGTCCCAGGGCCAGGTTGATCAGCAGCTTGAGCTCCAGCACGGTCAGCTGGCCCCACTCGGTATTTTCGTCGAATTCGATGCCGATCAGCGTGGCGATGTCGCCGTATTCGTCCAGCTCATTGTTTTCCAGGCGGTCCAGCAGGGCTTCCAGCGCATCGTCGTCCAGGCGGTGCAGGTTCAGCACATCCTCGCGGAACAGCAGCGACTTGTTGGTGTTATCCCAGATCAGGTCCTCGACCGGATAGACTTCCGAATAGCCCGGCACCAGGATGCGGCAGGCGGTGGCGCCCAGCTGGTCGTACACCGCGGTATACACTTCCTTGCCCAGGTCCGCCAGGATGCCCAGCAGGGTCGCCGCCTCCTCGGCGTTGGAATCCTCGCCATGGCCGGAAAAGTCCCATTCCACGAATTCGACATCTGCCCTGGCGCTGAAGAAGCGCCACGACACCACGCCGCTGGAGTCGATGAAGTGTTCGACGAAGTTGTAAGGCTCGGTCACGGCTTCGCTGGCGAAGGTCGGACGCGGCAGGTCGTTCAAGCCTTCGAAGCTGCGGCCCTGCATCAGCTCCGTCAGGCTGCGTTCCAGTGCCACTTCCAGGCTGGGGTGGGCGCCGAACGAAGCGAACACGCCGCCCGTGCGCGGGTTCATCAGGGTCACGCACATGACCGGATAGCGGCCGCCCAGCGAGGCATCCTTGACCAGCACCGGGAAGCCCTGCTCCTCCAGCCCCTGGATGCCGGCCACGATGCCGGGGTACTTGGCCAGCACTTCCTGCGGCACGTCCGGCAACGCGATCTCGCCTTCCAGGATCTCGCGCTTGACGGCGCGCTCGAAGATCTCGGACAGGCACTGCACCTGGGCCTCGGCCAGGGTATTCCCGGCGCTCATGCCGTTGCTGGCGTACAGGTTCTCGATCAGGTTGGACGGGAAGTACACTGTCGCGCCATCGGACTGGCGCACGAAAGGCAGCGAGCAGATGCCGCGCTCCACGTTGCCCGAATTGGTGTCGATCAGGTGCGATCCGCGTAGTTCGCCATCCGGGTTATAGATCGCCAGCGTGTATTTGTCCAGGATTTCCTTGGGCAGCGCATCCCTGCGGCCCGGCTTGAACCAGCGCTCGTTCGGATAATGCACGAATTCCGCATTGGCGATGTCCTCGCCCCAGTAGGCGCCGGCATAAAAGTGGTTGTTGCTGATACGCTCGATGTACTCGCCCAGTGCCGACGCCAGCGCGCTTTCCTTGGTCGCGCCCTTGCCGTTGGTGAAGCACATGGGCGAGTGCGCGTCCCGTATGTGCAGCGACCACACGTTGGGCACGATGTTGCGCCAGGAGGCGATCTCGATCTTGATGCCCAGGCCCGCCAGCAGCGCCGACATGTTGGCGATGGTCTGCTCCAGCGGCAGGTCCTTGCCCGGGATGTAGGTGCTGGCGCCGGTATCCGGCTTGACGGTCAAGAGGCCCTGGGCGTCGGCGTCCAGGTTCTCCACCTCTTCAATGATGAATTCAGGGCCGGCCTGCACCACCTTCTTCACCGTGCAGCGGTCGATGGAACGCAGGATGCCCTGGCGGTCCTTTTCGGAGATATCCTCCGGCAGCTCGACCTGGATCTTGAAGATCTGCTGGTAGCGGTTTTCCGGATCGACGATATTGTTTTGCGACAGGCGGATATTCTCGGTCGGGATATTCCGGGTCGAGCAGTACAGCTTTACGAAATAAGCCGCACACAGGGCCGACGAGGCCAGGAAGTAGTCGAACGGACCGGGCGCCGAGCCGTCGCCCTTGTAGCGGATGGGCTGGTCGGCAATCACCGTGAAGTCGTCAAACTTGGCCTCCAGGCGCAGCTTGTCGAGAAAATTGACCTTGATTTCCATGAGAATTCCAAAAAACGTAGGTTGATGCCGGGTTGTTATAGAGGTCCGGGCGCTTCGACGTAGATCTCGTCAGCGCAGCCCAGCTGGCGCGGCGATGCCTGGCCGCTGCCGCCAGCCACCAGCTGCGTCAATTCGCCGCTGGTGGAAAAATTCAGCGGCAGCGACACGCGTATCTCCTGCAGGTATTTGCGCTGGGTGCACACCAGGGTGATGCTGCCGGCCACGGTGTCGCCATAGCGCGCCTTCACCCGGCTGAAGAACTCGTCCACATTGATGCTCTTGCCGGTATGGGACAGCACCAGCTTGCCCACCTCCGAATCGTTCACTACCCGCACAGCGTCCACCGCCTTGAGGAAGTAGTCATCCTGGGGCAGCGCCTGGCAGGTGCCATGCTTTTTCCATTCGTAGTTGCCGAAGCTGCGTTCGTAGAAGAAGTTGGGCATCCACGGCGCCAGCTTTTCGACGGTTTCGGGACGCAGGTTCAGGTCCGGCCCCTTGCAGTTGCCATAGCTGATGCCGCACTCCTTTTTGTTCGGCCACAGGCCGTGCAAACTCAGGGTCTTGACCTGCAGCTTGCCGCTGTTGACGGCCTCGCACTCGGGCTTCTTGCCGTCGTAGCGCGCGTGTTCGCAGAAGCCGGGCTGCCAGGTCACGGCCAGCACATAGCTGTCCTGCTGGTTGGCGACGCTGCACGACTTGCCCTTTTCGTCCGCCGCCACGGCGCCGGAGGCGCCCAATTCCGGCTTGCCGCACTGCTTCTGCACCCAGCGCAGCCTGGGCTCCGCGCCCGGCACGTCGATGCGTACCCAGTCGTAATCCGGCTTGTTGATCTCGCGGACCGTGTAGCTGGTGCCGGCGGTGACTTTCACGTCGCCGGGATTGGAATGCTTGGCAAACGAGTTATAAGCCTCGCAACTCTGGGTCGCGGTAAAGCTGCCGCTGGCCGATTCGCTGGCGGCAGCCTGCGCGCAGGCCAACGCGAACAGCAGGGCTAGGGTGGTACGGCGCATGGGATCTCCTGGAGTTGACGAGGTTGACGGGGTTGCCGGGATTTTATCTGGACTCGGCCACGGCGGGGGCGTGAATATGGCCGGAATCGGCCCATATCCAACAGATCAGGGCCAGCACCAGGCCGGCCAGCACGCCCAGCGCGAGCTTGAAGGCGCTGTCGAACAGCAGCGGCGCGGCCAGGCCGGATACCAGCGAGAACAGCGCCATCTGCACAAAGCCCTGCAGCGAGGACGCCAGGCCGCTGTTATCGGGGAAGTATTCCATGGCGATCAGCAGCATGGGCGCCATGGACACGGCCTGTCCGAGCGAATACAGGAACAGCGGGACCAGCGCCCACGGCACGCTGGCCACGAACAGATGGTTGTACGCCACGTTCAGCACGGCGGCGGCCAGCATCAGCCCCAGGCTCCAGCGGATCAGGGTGCGCGGACTGTGGCGGTGCGCCAGCTTCCCGGCCAGCCAGGAGCCCAGCACCGAAGCGCTGATCAGTGGCAGGAACAGCCAGCCGAACCCCGTCTCCGGCAAGTGCAGGATATTCATCACGAAGTAGGCCGCCGAACCGATATACAGCCCGAAGCCGCTGAAGGCCATCCCGATGGACACGGCAATGAGCAGGAACCGGCGGTGCCGCAGCACCATCCAGTAATTGGCGGCGATCACGCCCAGGTGCAGCGGCTGGCGGCGCGCGGCGGGCAGGCTTTCCGGCAGCCAGCGCCAGGCCACCACCCACATCAGCGCGCCGAAGGCGGCCAGGAAGTAGAACACCGAGCGCCAGCCCAGGGACACCTGCAGCCAGCCGCCGATGATGGGCGCGACCGCAGGGGCCAGGCCGAACACCATCATGGTGTGCGACAGCAGGCGCTGGGCCACCGCGCCAGAAAACCTGTCCTGCACGATGGCGCGGCAGATCACCGGCCCCGCCCCTGCCGCCAGCCCCTGCGCCACGCGGCAGGCAAGCAGCACGCCCAGCGTGGGCGCCACGGCGCAGCCAACCGACGCCACCGTGTACAGCGCCAGCGAGTACAAGACGACGGGACGGCGCCCGGCGGCGTCCGACAGCGTCCCGTAGAACAGCATCATCAGCGCGAACGGGAACAGGAACAGGCTCAATACCTGCTGCACGGCCAGCGGGCTGGCCTGGAAGGTCTCGGCGATTGCGGGGAACGATGGCAGACAGGCGTCCACCGCCAGGGCGCCCACCATGGACAGCGCGCCCAGTATCAAGGTCAGGAAAACATGCATAAGGGGCGAATTGTAACCGAAAGCCCCGCCTCCCCTCCCCAGCCATATCCCGGCGCTGACCCGGGGTATGGCGGTGGACATATACAAATACCGGCCTGACAATATATTATCGAACGCATATCGGCGGCGCCTGCCCAGGCGCCGCGCAACGCTCGCAAGGACCTACATGACCATCACCCTGGACCAGCTCAACACCGTCAGTGCCGAGGAATACACAGCGCTGCTGCACGGCCTGTACGAACATTCGCCCTGGATACCGGAACGCGCCGCCGCGCAGCGTCCTTTCGCCACCGTCACGGCCATGAAGCAGGCCTTGCAGGCGGTGGTGCGCGCCGCCACCGAAGAAGAACAACTGAGCCTGGTGCGCGCCCACCCCGAGCTGGCCGGCAAGGCAGCGCTGGCGGGCCAGCTGACCGCCGAATCCACGGGCGAACAAGCCCAGGCCGGCCTGACCCACTGCAGCCCCGAAGAACTGGCCACCCTGCACCAGCTGAACGCCGACTACAACGCCAAGTTCGGCTTCCCCTTCATCCTGGCAGTCAAGGGCCCGACCGGCAAAGGCCTGACGCGGCAGGAAATCATCGTCCACTTCAGCCGCCGCCTGCGCTCGCAGCGCGACGACGAACTGGCCGAATGCCTGCGCCAGATCGGCCGCATCGCCGAAATGCGCCTGAACGCGCTGATGGAGACCCGGCTTGAATTCGGCCCGCAGGTCATGGACCGGGCCGAGGTGCTCGGCGGCTGGAGCGACGATCCCGCCAACCTCACCTGCGCCTACATGACGGACGCGCACCGCAAGACCGCCGATCAGCTGGCGCTGTGGATGAAGGAAGCCGGCATGGAAGTGGAAATAGACCCGGTGGGCAACGTGGTCGGCCGCTACGCATCTGACCAGCCCCACGCCAAGACCTTGCTCACCGGCTCGCACTACGACACGGTGCGCAACGGTGGCAAATACGACGGCCGTGTAGGCATATTGCTGCCCATCGCCGTGGTCAAATACCTCAACGAACGGAGCGAACGGCTGCCCTTCAACCTGGAGGTGATCGGCTTTTCGGAAGAAGAAGGCGTGCGCTATGCCAGCACTTTCCTGGGTAGTAACGCCGTGATCGGCCAGTTCGATCTGGATTTATTGGATAAAACCGACTCCGACGGCGTGACCATGCGCGAGGCGCTGACGGCGGCCGGTCATGACGTCAGCCGCATTCCCTCGGTGGCGCGCAACAAGGATGATTTGCTGGGCTTTGTCGAAGTTCACATCGAACAAGGCCCGGTGCTGCTGGAGCGCGGCCTGCCGGTGGGCGTGGTGACCTCGATCGCGGGCAGCTGCCGCTACCAGGTCGAACTGACCGGCCTGGCCAGCCACGCCGGCACCACGCCCATGGACATGCGCAAGGACGCTGCCGCCGCCGCGGCTGAAATCGTGCTGTACGTGGAGCAGCGCGCCAAACAGGCGGCCACGCTGGTCGGCACCGTCGGCCAGCTGCAGGTGCCGGACGGCTCGGTGAACGTGATCCCGGGCGCCTGCAAGCTCTCGCTGGACATCCGCGCCGCCGACGACGCCACCCGCGACGCCGCCGTGGCCGATATTTTGAATGAAGCGGAAGCCATCTGCGCGCGGCGCCAGATCCAGCTCAAGGTGACGAAGCTGATGCAGGCCCCGGCCGCGCCCTGTGCGCCGTGGCTGGTGCAGCAGTTCGCCGCCGCCACCGAGCGCGCCGGGGTCGAGGTGCTGCAACTGCCTTCCGGCGCCGGGCATGACGCCATGTGCCTGGCCCGCATCACGGATGTGGCCATGCTGTTCACGCGTTGCGGCAATGGTGGGATCAGCCATAATCCGCTGGAGACCATGACTGCGGATGATGCCGAGGTGTCGGCGCAAATCTTCCTCGATTTCCTGCGGAACTTCCGCAGCGCCTAACTCCGCCCGTTGATAACGTAGCGGCGGAATACAAAGGCCAGCACTATCGCCGCCAGCGATAGTGCCGCTATCGTAGTTACCGTGAATTCCGACAGCGCCTGCGCGGCCAGCTTCTGCATCCCGAACGGCATGAGCATACCGCCCATGCCCGTCGCCAGCTGCTTCTGCCCTATACGGTGTAGCTCCATCAGCCCGGCAACGCCAGCCCAAAAGACCGCGTTCACAACAGCCTCCTTCAACATGGACATCGGCAGAGGGGTGTGCCTGACGTGGCTCAGGCCGACGTGCCAGCCTATAAACAAGGTGATCAACGCCGACATGCAGGCCATCCTGCATCCAAACGACATCTCGAACATTCCCCACTACTGACCTTGTAACGTCCGGATGTCGCTCCGGGATTAAAAACCGCCTGGTCCCTGGGCTGCGTCACGGAGCAAAGGCAGCGCACGCTGCAGCGTTTCAGTTGAGGCACCCATGGCGTTGTACTCCACCATGGTTTTGCACGCTTGCTCACCGATGGTCTGAGCGACGATCCGGCATAACAAATTTTGCCTTGAAATATTTATAAATTAATACCAAACCATGATCTTAATAGCGTCCTGGCAATTTGGAACTGTCAGCACCATTTACAGTCATAATGGATGGGGCCAACGCGCGTCGAAAGTAGTTAAGTTTGGCTCTGCAACCAATTCCCCTAGCGAAATAACCTACTTTATTTATAATGAGCTTGGTCAGTTAATTGGTGAATATGATGCTGATGGAAAAATTATACAAGAAACTATTTACCTGATAATTTACCAGTCATGTTAAGTAAGAGAAAGGCAGGCAATCCTCTTATCCATGAACCATACTATATATACACTGATCATCTGAGCACGCCGCGCGTTATCACGGATGTTTTTAGTGTTGGGACCTGACGGATCCATTTGGTGCCTCTCCTCCCACTGAAATGCTAGAAGGGCGGGATAAATTTACTTACAACCTGCGACTTCCCGGTCAATATTACGACCAAGAAAGCAACCTTCTTCAGTAAAATTAATCACGCTGCCTGGCGTAGTGGGATGTACTCAATCGGCATGCGAAATGTAGTTTCAAGCGCGGCAAGAAAACTTCCTTATCTAGGCGCGGCGTTTGCTGGATACGAAATTTACGATGCATTTTCTTGCGATTGAGGAGGCTATGAATGACATAATTGATGAATATCTTAGCGCATGTGGCTTTTCTCGGAAAGTTATTATGCGATGCGCGCCAGAGACACGCTTATACCAAGACCTTGGCGTATATGGCGAAGTTGCTGAAGCGTGCATTGGGCTTTTAAAAGAAAAGTATGGTATAAATCTCGGCCATTTTGTATTCGAACAATACTTTCCCGTTGAATTTCCGGGGACATCAAGCGCCGAGAGAGTGTTTTACTGGATCTTTCCGTTTTTACGGAAATGGGGACCGGATAGCAATGTTTTTTACCCGCTTACACTGGAGATGATTGACAGGGCAATTCGATCAAAGAAATGGATGCCACCCGCGGTGGACCGGCCCGAAAATCTGGGAGGGCTGTAATCTTTGAAAAAATAGAGCTATGAACGCGAAATCTGCACGATATTCCCTCCAAAATAATGAAGCACGCCGTGCGCATGGTCGAAAAATCGGCCATCTATCGCCAACAAGATCAGTTACACACCGGAAAATCCTAAGGCGTTGGGTACAGCGGTAAAAAAATGCCGACGCTGGTCTGCGTGCTGGTCAACTGCGACCGACCAAGAACGAATCCGCGCTGTGGGCGGGAAGTGATTTAGATGCAGATAGTCGCCCATATATTTCTCTTGGAGTCCAGTTTGGTGCTGCTTATTCCATAGCGGGTCGAACCGGTGGAGTATGTACCTAGGTGTCCAGTCCCGTCTGTTCATAAACCCGTTTTACAAATAGGTCGGGTTTCTGTTGCTGCCATAGTTTGAGCGCCTGAATCGGTGTTTTTGAACCGATGGCGCGCTGGGGAATGTGATGGTTGTACAGCTGGAGGTAATTTCTCAGCGTCGTCTCCAGCTCGGCCTGGCTGTCGAAGCGGGTTTGCTGAAGTAGCTCGTTGATACGGCCATTGAAGCGCTCGACCATGCCGTTGGTTTGTGGATGACGAGGTGGCGCCAGGCGGTGTTC